>NZ_REFZ01000002.1 GCF_003841465.1 Natrarchaeobius oligotrophus | reverse complement strand
GAGAAAAATCCCGACAGCGCGATCAGGACCACCACCGCGAGCGCGCCGAAGATCGTCACCGTCGACTCCTCGACCTGGAGGCCCACCACCGGAACCTCGTACGCGGCAATCACCACCTCGACGGGGAACAAAATAATCACTATGTTGAACTATCAGGCCCAATCGTCTAAACAGTTTCGATCGCTCAACCGGGTAAACGACCGTCCGAGTCGAACGAACGGCCATGTGTGCGCTAGAACGGCGTCTGTAAGGAGACAGAACGACGTCTGTACGTGACCGAAGGATGTTTGAAAGTGTCGGGTAATTCGACGGTTCGATCGACGACACTGCGGTATTGGACCGATACGGACCGATTATTCGACGTGCGTTTGCGCTGGCGCGCTCGAGATGTCGAACGAAACTTCGTGTTCGTCCTCGAATCGGTCTTCGTCGACGTTGTACGTTTCGACGGTAACCCGTCCGTCGGACCCGATCGTTGCGAGCCGAAACCGCGGCACGTGTTCGTCGCCCACCTTCGTCCGTTCGATTCCCGGAATGTGGACGTGATGGTTCCCCCAGTCGTCTCGCGCGTACGTCGTCGTCTCGTGAACGCTCATGTGTGAGTGACCAGAGAAGACGGCGCTGACGTTCGGAATCGACAGGATCCGGTCGAAGTTGTCGACCAACATGGTTCGTCCCTCCGGGAAGACGTTCTGAGGTGCCGCGTGAACGAAGAGAACTGCGGGCAGCTCCTCGTGGTTTTTTAGCTGCGTTTCGATCCACTCCAGTTCTTGCTCGTCGAAGTCCTTTCCGTTCTCCGTGGCCGTCGCGAAGACGAACAGAACGTCGTTTACCGTCTTGACGTAGCTGATATCCGGAATCGCAGACGGATCGTCGTTCCACGACTCGGCGTACTCGAAAAACCGATCGGTGCTCTCTTCGAGTTCTTCGTTCCCGAGGATCGGGTAAAACGGAGCCTCGAGTCCCTGAAGTATCTCCGTCGCCGCCTCGTACTGAACGCGCTTTCCCTCGTGCGCGACGTCGCCGATGCCGGCGACGAAATCGACCGGCCGGTCGCCGTCGATTCGATTGATCGCGTCGACGGCTTTCTCGAAGTTGTCGAAGACGGGATCGGGTTTCGGTTCGAGGTCTCCGACGATCGGTACTCGCGTTACGTCTCGTGACGGCGATTCGTCGTCTCGAGCGGTTGTGTCGTTGTCTGTCATGGTAGATGGTGCTTCCCGATAGCGAGTGATGGTTCCCGGAACGGATACAAAAACTTTCGGTTGCGGTTCCTCGATTTTCCGTTGGAATTCCCCGGTTTCACTGTTAGCGATGAACGAACTTATTTATAGACGCACAATCATAGAATCGTTCGACAATGAGTCGACGAATGCAACAGGGACGTCCGATGATCGTAATGAGCGAAGATTCGCAGCGGGTTTCGGACCGCGATGCTCAGGACTACAACATCCAGGCGGCTCGAGCGGTGTCGCAAGCCGTTCGTTCGACCCTCGGCCCCAAGGGAATGGACAAAATGCTCGTCGATTCGATGGGGTCGATCACGATCACCAACGACGGCGTCACGATCCTCGAAGAGATGGACATCGACAATCCGACGGCCGAGATGATCGTCGAGGTGGCCGAATCGCAGGAGGACGAGGCCGGCGACGGGACGACGACGGCAGTCTCGATCGCGGGCGAACTGCTGAAAAACGCCGGCGAGCTTCTCGAGGACGACGTTCACCCGACGCCGATCATGCAGGGCTTTCACCTCGCGGCCGAGCGGGCGCGAGCCGAGATCGACGACATCGCGGTCGCGATCGATCCGGATGACGAGTCGCGACTGCGGAAGTTAGCGGAGACGTCGATGACCGGAAAACGAAGCGAAGTCGACAAGGGAGTGCTCGCTCCGCTGGTCGTCGACGCCGTCTCGGCCGTAACGCGCACGTACGACGACGGGAAGCCGACTGTCGACCGATCGAGACTGTTCGTCGAAACCCAGACGGGTCGGCGTCCGGCCGATTCGGAGATCGTCGCGGGTGCGGTCGTCGACAAGGATCCTGTCCACGACGAGATGCCGCGTTCCGTCGAGGACGCGAACGTCCTGTTGCTCGACGCCCGGATCGAGGTCACGAGCGCGACCGCCGATCCCGAAATCGCCGTCGACAACCGGGAAGCGCTGCAGGAGTTCGTCGATCGGGACGAGCAAGAGCTCAAGGAGAAAGTCGAGAAGATCGCTGATCTCGGGGCCGACGTCGTCTTCTGCCAGCGCGGGATCGACAAACTGGCACAGCACTACCTGGCCCAGGAGGGCATCCTTGCCGTCCGCCGCGCGAAAAAGGCCGATCTCGAGTCGCTCAGCGACGTCGTCGACGCGACGATCGTCAACCACCTAGAGAGCGCGGAGGAGGCTGATCTCGGCCACGGCGACGTCGTCCGCGACGAGGACGACGAACTGTTCTACGTCGAGGGCGACGACGCTCCGGTCGCGACCGTCCTGCTTCGCGGCTCGACTGACCACGTCGTCGACGAACTCGAACGCGGCGTCGAAGACGCCCTCGACGTCGTCGCACGGACCGTCACCGACGGCCGCGTCCTCGCGGGAGGCGGCGGGGTCGAGATCGAGGTCGCCTCTCGACTGCGCGACTACGCCGACTCGGTCTCCGGTCGCGAACAGCTCGCCGTCGAAGCCTTCGCCGACTCGCTCGAACTCGTTCCGCGCGTGCTCGCGGAGAACGCCGGTCTCGACTCCATCGACACGCTCGTCGACCTTCGTGGGGCTCACGACGGCGGCGACGTCCGCGCCGGACTGAACGCGTGGACCGGCGACGTCGAAGACACGTTCGAAGCCGGCATCGTCGAGCCCGCACACGTCAAAGAACAGGCCGTCACCGCCGCCACGGAGGCCGCCAACCTGGTGCTCAAGATCGACGACATCGTCTCGGCGGGCGACCTCTCGACCGACAAAGGCGACGACGAGGAACCGATGGACGCCGGCGGCGGCATGGGCGGCGGTATGGGCGGCATGATGTGAGCCGATTTCACCGACTCCGAAATCCAGTCGAGATACGGACTGTCGGGAGCCGCGAACGCTGACGTCGGTTTCGAGTCCTCGGACGCCTCCCGGTCTCGTTCGGTCGACGTTCGATGGCTCCAATTTTCGTCCATCGGTTCCGGCTCCCGTTCGCGATCTCCTGTATTTTCCCGTCTCCGAGCCGCTTTCGCGTCGTCCCGACCGTCCCTTCGTTCGGCTCTTGGACCAGTCTCTGCGTCACTCACGGACGGTTCACTACGCGGAGTCGGCGGTCGTCGCCTCGTGGGTTCCGTCGCACGCGGGCGGGCTTGCGGCTCCCGATGCCGCCGACGAACGACGGTATCGCACGAGATCCGTCGATAACGACGGACGATACCACCGAGACACACCGAACGACGGTCTCAGGGAAACAGGAGGTAGATGAACGCCGTGTAGCCGGTGATCAAAACTACGCCGTCGACTCGAGAGAGTTTCCCGTTGCGAAGCATCATCCCGACGAGCACGAGGGTGAAGACGACGAGCGCGACCAGTTCGAATCGCAGGGTCTCTGGTGAGACGGAGATGGGAATAATGAGCGCGGTGATCCCGATCACGGCGAGGATGTTGTAGATGTTCGATCCGATCACGTTTCCGATCGAGAAGCCGGTCTCCCCGCGAATCGCACCGACGACGGAGGCGGCCAGTTCCGGCAGACACGTGCCGATGGCGATCACCGTAACTCCGATGAAGAGGTCCGAAAAGCCCATCGTCGAAAGGAGACCGCGACCGCCGTCGATGAGCCAGCGCGAACCGATGACGAGCGCGACCATGCCGGCGACGACGAGGCCGACGTTGCGAGCGGTGCTCCCCGTCCGGTTGATCGGGTTCTCAGAGAGCATCGGCGGATCCGTTCTGATGTAGTAGAGCAGGTAGACGGTGAACCCGGCCAGTACGACGAGAAAGACCACGCCCTCGAGTCGGTCGATTCGGCCGTCGAGGCTGAACAACAGGAGCAACACCGCTGCGAAGATCATGAACGGAACGTGCCGTCGGAGCACCGTCTCGCTGACCGACAGCGGCCGAATCACCGCGGTAAGCCCGAGGACGAGACCGATGTTGGCCACGTTCGAGCCGATGATCGTCCCCAGACCGATGTCGGTCGAGACGGTGAGCGCGCCCGCGGTAACCACGAACAGTTCGGGGGCCGTCGTCGCGAACGCGATGACGGTGACCCCGACGGTCGCGATCCGGAGCCCGAAGTTCAGCGCGAGCCTGCTCGCACCGGCGACGAGAAGCTCCGCTCCGGCGTACAGAAACAGCAATCCGAACAGCAACACTACGCCGTACCAGATGAGTCCGTTCATCACCGCGACGTAAGCTGCAATCTCATTAATACCTTCCCAATCGATCTGTCGCTCGATGCTGGACTGGCCCCCGTCCCCCACACGCGCTTGTGAACCGATTCGCTCGGCTCTCGAGGTGCATTTCGTTCTGTGCGAGCGATACGCTAATCTCGAGCTCGAGCTGGCGATTAGTAACGAATCAGATATACCAATACTTTTAAGAATGGCTGTGGGAGCGATCGTATGGTGCGACAGTCTGTCGACAGACGAACGTTTAGCATCGGAATCGCGACGCTGGCCGGCGTTTCGCTCGCTGGGTGTCTCGACGAGGGCGAATCCGATGCCGACCCGGCCGACGACGGCGGTGAACCCGCCGACGACCCGACGGACGATACCGACGACGCAGACGACGACTCGGCGGACGATCTCGAAGAACCCGAAGACGAACCCGAAGACGAACCCGAAGCGGAGACGAACCTCACCGCGTACCTCGAGAACGAGGACGGTGATCCCGTCTCGGACGGCGTGACCGTCGAGTTTCGGGGCGACGGCGTCACCTACATCGTTGAAGGGGATATCCAGGACGGCGTCGCTGAACCCGCGGAGGGGATCGAACCCGGCGAGTACGTCGTCGTCGCTGAGGGCGACGAGTTCGAGACGGTCGAGGAGGAGGCGTCCGTGGACGAAGGCGACCAAGAGGAGGTCACGCTCGTTCTCGAGGGCGCACCGGGCGACGAACCGGAGGAGGAAGACGACGAGTAGTCCACCCACTCCTGTAAGCGGTAGCGCATCGTAATCCCGCGTCGATTTCTGCATCGAACGACCGCGTCAACGGACCGAACAGACGATGGTCTCGCCGCATCCGGTATCCGTTCCGGATTACCACCGAGCCAACGATTAATTACCTGTAGCTCGAAGCCGCGAGCAGATCATGTCGCCGCGAGGGAAGCGTATCGCCGATACCGACGGCGCGTTTTCGGAAATTCGGGCGGAAGGCGAACGCGCGGTGCTCCGGATGTTCCGGGAGTTCGGCGGAAAGCGCAAGCTCCATTTCGCCCTCGGTGCGATCGCGACGATCTTCGCTCGAGCGATGGAGCTCGTGCCGGCGTACGTCCTCGCGGTCGCGATCGATTCGCTGTTTTTCGACGAACAGGCGTTCGCGATCGTCGGCGTTCCGACGGCGTGGTTGCCGACGGAGCCGGAACAACAGCTCCTCCTCGCGGCTGCGTTGCTGGCCGGCGCGCACGTCAGCGGGGCGCTGTTGAGCTGGGTGAACAGCTGGGCATGGAACCACTTCGCCCAGCACTTCCAGCACGAGGTCCGGGTCGAGACCTACGAGGCGATGCAACACCGACACATGGGCTTTTTCGACAACAAACAGACCGGTGAGATCATGTCTATTCTTAACAACGACGTCAACCAGCTCGAGCAGTTTCTCACGCACACGCTCAACCGGGCGATCCGAATCGTGGTTCGGACCGGCGGGATGGCGTCGGTGATGTTGATCGTCAACTGGCGGCTCGGAATCGTCCCGACGATCGTGATTCCGGCGATCGCGTACGCGAGCTACAAGTTCGTCGTCGTCATCCACCCGAAGTACCGCGCCGTCCGGGCCGCCGTGGGCGAACTCAACTCACGTCTCGAGAACAGCATCGGTGGCATTCAGGTGGTTAAATCGTTCACGAACGAACCGTTCGAAGCCGATCGCGTCGAGGGTTCGTCCGAAAACTACCTGCGAAAACAGTGGGAGGCTATCAGGATTCGAATCGTCTTCCGGCCGACGATCAAAGTCCTCACCGCGATCGGATACGTCGCGACGTTCGTGATCGGCGGCTGGTGGGTGATGTTCGGCTCGCCGCATCCGTTCTTCCAGGGGACGCTCACGGCGGGGACGCTCGTCATGTTCCTCAACTACTCCCGGCGGTTTATGAACCCGTTGCGGGATTTCGGCGAGGTCCTGAACGACTATCAGTACGCTGAGGCCGCGGGCGAGCGGATCGTCGGACTGCTGGATTCCGAGCCGGCGATCGCCGATCGCGCCGACGCTCGAGAACTCGAGGACGTCGAGGGGGGCGTCGAGTACCGTGACGTTTGGTTTGGATACGAGACGGCGGACGGCGAGGGCGAAACCGTCTTGCGGGACGTCTCGTTCACTGCCCGATCGGGCCAGATGATCGGTCTCGTCGGATCGACCGGTGCGGGCAAGTCGACGCTCGTGAAACTGCTCTTGCGGATGTACGACGTGGATTCGGGCTCGGTCACGATCGACGGACACGACGTGCGCGACGTCACGCTCGAGAGCCTGCGCGCGTCGATCGGTTACGTGAGTCAGGAGCCGTACCTCTTTCACGGAACCATCAGGGAGAACATCGCCTACGCGAGCCGCGCCCCGTCCGATCGGGACGTCGAACGGGCGGCCCGAACGGCCGGTGCCCACGAGTTCATCGAGACGTTTCCCGACGGGTACGAGACGGTCGTCGGCGAGCGCGGCGTGAAGCTGTCGGGGGGACAGCGCCAGCGCATCTCCATCGCTCGAGCGGTGCTCAAAGATCCGGACGTCATCGTCCTCGACGAGGCGACGAGCCACGTGGACAACGAGACGGAGGCGATTATTCAGGACAACCTCCAGGACCTGATCGAGGACCGCACGTCGTTCGTCATCGCACATCGGCTGTCGACCGTTCGGGACGCGGACACGATTCTCGTCCTGGACGAGGGTGAAGTGGTCGAACGGGGAACGCACGACGAACTGCTCGAGGAAAACGGGCTGTACGCGACGCTCTGGGAGGTACACGTGGGCGAACTCGAGGGGATCCCCGAGACGTTTGCGGAACGGTCGACCGGAACGCAGCCGACCGATCGCGAGTAGCCCGTCGGTCGACGAACCGCCGGAATGCGTGGGAAACTGATATGGTGGGGTGGCAGCAATACGCGAACGTGAAACGATACGAGACGAAGATCGACGGCGAAACGCTGTACGTGGAAGGGACCGACGACTGGCTCGAGGTCGGATCCCTGAACGACGTCTACGAGCTGGTCGGCGGCGAGACGTACACGATCGAGTACGATCAGGCCGGACAGCTGGCGAGCTGGGTCGAGACGGACGACGAGGGTGCGTTCACGTTCGACGTCCGGGAGACGCTGGCGGAGTTCACGTTCGAGGAGGAGTTTGTGACCAATCTGGCACGGGTGCCGGTCGACGACGAAGACGACGACGGCTACCCGCACAGAACGGCCTTTTTCGCGGACATGATGACGACGATCTGGGACGCGAAGGGGTCGCTCGAGACGGCGATCGACGACTCCGATCGGTAAATTTTCGCTTCGAGAGGCCGCTCGATTCGAGTCGAACTCCGGTCAGAAAACAGATCGTCGTAACACCTACGAGTACTGACTGTTGATCTCGATGACGTTCGCCGCTCGGACGACCATCGAGGGCAGTTCCTCGTCGAACCGCTCGCCGATCATCCGACTCGAGGGACCGGAGAGGCTCACCGCACCGAGGACGGTGCCGTCGTTATGGAGGACGGGCGCGGCCACGCATCGGAGGCCGTCGATCCGCTCCTCGTTGTCGATCGCGTACCCGCGCTCTCTGATCTCCGCGAGGTTTTCGAAGAGGTCGTCTCGCGACGTGACCGTCGTGTCGGTGAATCCCGGCAGTCCGTACTCGTCGATGATCTCGTCGACGTACGACTCCGAATAGTGTGCGAGCATCGCTTTGCCCAGCGAGATGCAGTGGAGGAACTCGCGTTTGCCCACGGAAGAGGCCGTTTCGACGGCTTTGTCGCCTTTCGCCTTGTAGATGTAGACGGCTCGTCCGTGCTCTTCGGTCGCGAACTGCGAGAGTTCGCCACTCTCGGCCGCGAGCTCGTCTACTTCTTCTCTGACGACGTCGTAGAAGCCGAGACGGTCCCTGACCGTCTCCGCGAGGTGGAGGTAGCGCAGGCTGAGGTTGTACTCGTCGCCGTTTTTGATCAGGTACTCGTTTTTGTAGAGGGTTGCGAGGTGGCTGTGAACGGTCCCCTTGGAGAGATCGAGTTCCTCGGAGAGTTCGGTTACGCCGGCACCGTCGCGCTGGTGAAGGAGGTCGATGATATCGAGCGTCGTTTGTACCGCACCGACGGTTCTCGGTTCGGCTTCCGACACTTGCTTGTGTTGTTCACCCATACGTGGGAATGTGAATCACACCCCTTTAATTGTTCGGTCTACCCAAACGACGTTTTCGACGACGGTCACACCAGTTCGTCACTCTCGGGACGATGGAATCGGGCTGGTAGCGTTGCTTGAAAACCTTTATCACTGGTAACGTCACTCGGTAGCACATGGTACGTAGTGCCGACGCTCTCTCGAGTAGCCCACCGAACACCGTGACCACGAGTGTCGTCGAACGGGTCGCGGCGGCTTCCGATCGGTCCGTGACGCAACTCCCGCCGCTGTACGATGTGATCGATCCCGACGCCCTCGAGGCGCTCGTCGAATCCACTCGCACTCACTCGACACGGCTGACCACCCTGTTTTCGTACGCCGGATTCCGCATAGCGGTCGACGAAACGGGTATCGTCGACTTCGAGTCCACCGGCGACTAGCCGACGGTGGCAACAATTATATCCGAGGCCACGAGACGTTGACCTACCACTCACCATGATTTCGCTGGATTTGCACGTTCACACGACGCACTCGGACGGATCGGACATTCGCGAGATGGTCGCGGCGGCCGACGAGGCGGGACTCGACGCCATCGGCCTCGCCGATCACTGCATCCTCCACGAGGACGACTTTCGTCGCTGCGACCGAACGAATTTCGACGAGACGTACCTCGAGCGCCGACGCGAAATCGACCGGCTGCAGTCGACGTTCGACGTCACGATACTGGACGGCGTCGAGATGAACTACGACCCCGACTATCACGACGAGATCCGATCGTTCCTCGAGCGCGCGGGATTCGACTACACGATCGGGAGCGTCCACTACGCCGACGAGTACCACATCGCCAAGACCGGCTGGTTCGCGAGCGTCGGCGAGGCGGACCGAGCCGCCGCCGTGGACCACTACGTCGACTGGCAGCTACAACTCATCGAGTCCGAACTGTTCGACATCGTGGGTCATCTGGACCTGTGCGAGCGTTCGAGCGAACTTCGGGGGCGAATCACGGACGACCAGTACGACGCGTTCGTCGAGGCGCTCGGCCGATCCCGGTCGGTCCCGGAGATCAACGCCGGTCGCGTCTTCGACGATTACGGTGCCGTCCACCCGAACCCGAAGGTGCTCGATCGGTTTCTCGACGCCGGAATCCGGTTCGTCCTCGGAACGGACGCACACACGCCCGCGGAGCTCCGCGACCGAGTCGAGTACCTGACCGGTTTCGAGGCGGATCAGGGACTCGACTCCCTCGCGTACGAGGACGGAATCGCCGTCACCGAGGCCCTCGAGGCCTACTGACGTCAGCAAGAGACGATTTAGCGCATCGGACCGTACCGTTGTCCTCTAGGTAGGCGTGCTTTCGTCGCCAGACCTCACCGGATTCCGTCGAGTCCCGAACACGAGACTACTCGACGCCGTCTCGAGGATCTGTTCCGCTCCGGGGCTCGTCGGACGGTTTCGAACCGTTTCGGTTCGTTCGCGTCGTCTCCCGTTCGTCCGTCGGGTGTCCCAGCCCCGCCCAGTCGACGTGCGTCGCCTGCGTTGGCCCTCCTCGACGGTCACACGAGACGGACGAGACACGACTCACGTAACTGATACCGAACGGCGAGACAGATCACAGTCGGGTTTCTCGGTTTCACGACGCATGACGGCGTGTGTATTCCGTTGGCGACGACCGCCGACCTTCGGGTTCGGCCGAAGGCCCTCGACGCACGGACGAGTTCCGTTCGCCCCTTCCGAACGCTGTTGTGAGAGAGCGGGTACGGGCGCAGTAGCGTGCCCGCCGGCCGACGTTTACGATCATACAACTGTAACGAATTCTGCATTACTCGAAACCACGTCTCGCAGTAGATTACAGTAGTACAGATGTAATGTGTCCCCGACTTCACGTTCGAGGTATGCCGTCAAGATAGCGAAGTGCGTTCGCGAGGACCGAACGGAGTTTCAGTCGCCGTGATACGTGATATCGCGACTCGGGGTGGCGTTCGACCGGTCCAGACGAACGGAGATCGCGATCGACCGAGTCACGCATCCGATTGGTGTGAGGTATCGACTGGCCGAGGGGGGTGGGCGTTCGTGACGGTCGAACTCGCGCCGGGATCGGAGCTCCATCGGCTGAACGCAACATCTTTGATGGTTCGGTTAGTTCGTCTACTCGTATGGCCAGCCAAGAGCAGGCACCACTGAGTGAGTCGATTCCCGATACTGCACGAAACTACGTCGGCGGCGACTGGACCGAACCGACGGGCGGTGAAGCACACCCGATCGAAAACCCGGCGACCGGAGAATCGTTCGCGACGATCCATTACTCGAGCGCGAGCGACGTCGGCGACGTCGTCGACACGGCTGCCGAGGCGTTCGACGAATGGCGGCGAACACCGCCCGTCGAGCGCATTCAGTACCTCTTCGACCTGAAACACGAACTCGAGGAGCGACAGGAGGACATCGCACAGGCGCTGACGCGCGAACACGGCAAGACGCTCGCGGAAGCTCGCGGCGAGATCCGCCGCGGCATCGAGAACGTCGAGGTCGCCGCCGGAATGCCGAACATGTTTCGGGAGGGAAGCGGGGTCGTCGAGGACGTCGCGAGCGACATCGACGAGCAGTCGATTCGCCAGCCGCTGGGCGTGTTTGCCGCGATCACGCCGTTCAACTTCCCGGCGATGATTCCCCTCTGGTTCCTCCCGTACGCGCTCGCGACGGGGAACACGTTCGTCCTCAAACCGAGCGAGCGAGTGCCGCTGAGCTCTCAGCTCATCTTCGAAGCCGTCGACGCGGTCGATTTCCCCGAGGGCGTCGTGAATCTCGTCAACGGCGACGCCGAGTCCGTCAATGCGCTCATCGAGCATCCGGAGGTGGTCGGCGTCTCGTTCGTCGGCTCGTCCCCGGTCGCGAGACACGTCTACGAGTCGGCCGCCCGGGAGGGAAAGCGCGTTCAGGCCCAGGGCGGCGCGAAGAACTACGCTGTCGTCACTGAGAGCGCGTCGCTCCCCGAGGTCGTCCCCAACGTCATCGGATCGGTGTACGGAAACGCGGGACAGCGCTGTCTCGCCAACGACGTCGTCGTCGGCGTCGGAGACGTCTACGGCGACCTCCGCGAGAAGCTGATCGAACAGGCGACGGAGCTGACGGTGGGCTCCGGCCTCGACGAAGGGACCGACGTCGGCCCGCTCATCACGGGCGACTCGCGAGAGCGAGTCCTCGACCTGATCGACGACGCCATCGACGAGGGGGCCGAACTCGTCCTCGACGGTCGCGACTTCGACCACCCCGATCTCGACGGACACTTCCTCGGTCCGACGCTCCTCGAGGGCGTCACGACCGACATGGAGATCACCCAGACCGAGATCTTCGGGCCAGTTCTCTGTCTCGCCGAAGCGGACGACCTCGACGAGGCGATCGAGATGGTGAACTCGACCCGGTACGGGAACGCGTCGTCGATCTACACCGAGCGCGGCGGCGAGGCCCGCAAGTATCGGTACGAGGTGGACGCGGGGAACGTCGGCGTCAACGTCGGCGTCTGCGCGCCGATGGGCTTTTTCCACTTCGGCGGCCGGAAGGAGTCGTTCTTCGGAGATCTCCACGCCCAGGGCGAGGACGCGGTGAACTTCTACACGGAGAAGACGATCTGCATCGAGCGTTGGCACCAGTAACGCGGTATCGTCGCGTTTTTCGTCGGGGGTGGCGACGTTGGATTACGGTGAATCGGCGACAGCCGTCGCGGCGCATCGTCGACGAACGATCACGCCGGAACGGTCCGTATTCGACGGTCGGCGCGTCCCGTCGCTCGTCGAACCCTGGCCGGGAATCCGCGAGGAGAAATCGAATCGCGTCCGCGGACTACTCGTTTTGCCGCGGTAGTTCGGTTCGGTCGGCGACGGCCTGTTCGTAACGCTCTTTCGCGTCCTTGCTCGAGGTCGAGAGGTGCGCGGCGTCTTTGCCGACGATCTGGAAGTCGAAGCCGCGTTCGACCCGATCCTCTATCCGATCCGGATCGACCGTCAGCGTCCCGATGGGTGTTTCCTGCGTTCGTCCGGCCTCCAGGACCTCGCCGATGGCGTCGTGGACTTCGGTCGCGTCGTACTCCGCGAGCATGTCGAGCGATCCCGTCAGGTCGGCGGGTCCGACGAACAGCGCGTCGATCCCGTCGACGGCCGCGATCTCTTCGACGTTCTCGAGGCCGGTCATCGTCTCGATCTGAGCGATCTTGAGAATCGATCCGTTCGCTGAGTTGATATACCCGGGAAAGTCGAGTCCGTACTTCGCTGCCCGTCCACCCGCGATCCCCCTGGTTCCGTCCGGCGGGTAGAGGGTCGCTTCGACGATCGATCTGGCTTCCTCCGCGGTTTCGACCATCGGAATCATGACGCCGTCGACGCCGATGTCGAGGACGCGTTTGATCCGAGTCGGATCGCTGTCCGGTACCCTGACGATTCCGCCGGTCCGTTCGTTTCTGGCCTCGACCGCCCGAACGAGATGTTCGACCGTCTCGAGGCTCATCGTCGTGTGTTCCGTGTCGATCAACACGAAGTCGAATCCGAGCATCGCGTTCACTTCGACGACGGTCGGATGACCAATCGAAACCCAGTTACCGACCGGGTACTCCCTCGCTTCGATCTTCTGTTTGATTAGGTTCGTCATGTATTCGTGTGGGGTGCGTTCTGCCCTCCATCCGAACCGAAACCGGAGTGAGGTGTCGACGAGACAGTAAGTGTATACCCACTCATAGTTCCCCTGGTGGTGCGTACTCTATCGGCAAGCGGTATAAAAATATTGGTAGCTATCACGCATGTGAGTGATACTCGACGTCGTCGAGAAAGCGCGGCGGACCGCGTCACGTTCCCGCCCCCTCCCCACGTTCTGCGGCCGATCCGGAGACGTCGACGAGGGCCCGATCGACGAGTTTCGGCACCGCCGATCTGACGTTCACCGCCGTACAGTACTCGAGCATGTCTCGGTGTTTGACCGCCGGCCGATCGACCCACGAGGGCGCTTTTCCGGATTCGACGACCGTCCGGTACGCCTCGAGCTCCGACTCGGACGGCGGATCGCCCGCGAGATACCGGTGAAGCAGGATCGCACCGACGTTGTCCTCGGGGGACGCGTTCCCGTTCGAGCCGGCGGCGACCGCGAACGTCGGCTCCTCCCGTTTCCGCAGGTGATCGGCGACGGCCTTCGCGTTCGTCGTGGAGGCGACGTACACGGTGACGTCGTCTCCCCCTCGCGTTCGGAGGTCGGTCACCGCCGCCCCGCCGTTCGTCGAGGTCATCGCAACCGGCTTCCCGTCGACGTCGACGGACTGGACGTAGCTCGGCGAGTTGAAGAAGTCGTATCCCTCGGTGGGTTCGTACTCGTCGGTCTTCCCGCCGCCGATTCTGGCGTCGGGATGGTCCTCCTGATACGCGAACTCGTCGCCGCGCTTGTCGGTGACGTGAATCCGCGTCGCACCGTTCGTCAACAGCTCTACGACCGTCGTCGAGAAACTCGCCACGTCGATCACGACGTAGTTTCCCGGCCGGGGATTCGAGGGAATCGCCGCCTGCGACGGAATCGTCGCCTCGGCTAGTGGGCCCGTTAGTTCGCCTGATGATTCGCTCATCGGAGCCGAATTGCGGACGACTCCTAATAATACTGCGTATTGGACGAGTCGTTCGCCGGAACCGTCTCGATCCCCCCGCTGCGACGAGCACGTTCCGTGATTCCCCATCCCCGTGACCGGAAACTATAACACTCGTCTGCACCATCGTTGTCGTGATGCGAATCGCGATTGTCGGTTGTGGGACCATCGCGCAGGTGATGCACATCCCGTACGCGGCCGAGCTCCCGGAACTCGAGGTTCACGCCCTCGTCGATCCGGCCGTCGACCGCGCACGGACGCTCGCTGCGCGCAACGGCGTTCCACACCACTTCGAATCAACGGACGAACTACTCACCGAGGTCGGAACCGAACTCGACGCGGCGATCGTGCTGACGCCGCCGCAGGCTCACGCGGACGCGGTGATTCCGCTTCTGGCCAACGACGTCGACGTACTCGTCGAGAAGCCGCTTGCAATCTCGCCGACCGACGCCGATCGGATGGTCGAAGCCGCCGCGGAGAGCGACGCGACCGCGATGGTGGCGTACATGAAGCGCTACGACCCCGCGTACGAACGCGCCCGCGAGGAGATCGACGCCATCGACGAGATCGATCTGATCACGGCCTACGACGTCGATCCGAACCACGGTCGAATCCTCGAGGAGGTCTACGACACCGTCGGCGGGGAAGTCCCCGACTCGTTCGTCGAGGCGAGCACGCGCAAACGTCGCCGGGACGCGCTCGAGGCGATCGGCGCGCCCGTCGACGAGGCCGACGGTGTCGACGACCTCGCGGCCGACTACGACTGGCATCTCGAGCACATCTGCCACGACGTGAACGCGCTACGCGGACTGTTCGGCGACGTCGAGCGAATCGACCACGTCGACGTCTTCGCGGACGGTCGGTACGCGACGGCACACCTGGTCTACGAGGGCGGTCACCGGTGCGTCCTCGACTCGGGGCTCTCGAATCGCAACTGGTTCGAGGAGTGGATCAGAGTGGACGCGCCCGACCGCGCCGTGACGGTCGAGTACTCGAATCCGTTCATCAAGAACAGCCCGACCGAAATAACCGTCAAGCAGGGTATCGAAACGCTCTCGGAGACGACGCACACGCCGTCCTACGACGAGAGCTTCAAGTGTGAAATTAGACACTTTACGCGCGCGGCCGCGGGAGAAGCGTCGGTCGAAACCACCTTCGCGGAGGCGCGCGACGACGTCTACCTGATCGCCGACCTGTTTCGCGTCTACGACGGCGTCGAACCGCTCCGCGAGTATCAATCCAGCCACTGACCATGTACGAAGACTTCGCATCCGATCTGGCCGTAACGATGTGGGCCGAGTTCGACGAGACGCCCGCACGAGACGAACCGACCCCCGAAATAACCGACCTGAACACCATCGTCATCGACGGTAACTTCCCGTGGACGATCGTCACGGTCGAAACCGACCAGGGCGTGACGGGCATCGGCGAAGCCTACCCGTCGCCGGGCGTCCACGAGGTCATCACCGACTACCTGCGACCCGTACTCGTCGGGGAGAATCCCCTCGACGTCGAGCGACTGTACTACCTGATGCGCGAGAGCCTCTCCGGTCGCGGCTCGCAGTGGGGGATCGGGACGATCGGAATCAGCGGCGTCGAGATCGCGCTGTGGGACGCCGCCGGGAAGATTCTCGACCAGCCGGTGTACCAGCTCCTGGGTGGCAAGTTGCGCGAGGAGGTCAAAGTCTACGCCGATTGTCACGCCGGCGAGGCGATGGTTTCCTCGGCACAGGAGGGCCAGGAGGAGGAGACGTACCAGCCCGAAGCCTACGCACAGGCCGCGCGAATGGCCGTCGACGACGGGTTCGACATGATCAAGTTCGATCTCGACGTGCCGTCCGGTCGTGACGTCGATACGCTTTCGCGACACTTCGATCCCGTCGAGATCGAACACAAACGATCGATCGTCGAGGCCGTCACCGACGAGATCGGATCCGACGCCGAGGTCGCCGTGGACTTACACTGGAACTTCAGCCCCGAGACCGCCGGACGGCTCTGTCGCGCGATCGAACCGTACGACCTCGCGTGGGTCGAGGACCCGCTCCCGCCGGAGAATACCGACGCCATGCGCGAGCTCAAACGCCGCGTCGACGTGACGCTGCTGACCGGCGAAAATCGCTACGGTCGGCACGGCTTTCGCGACCTGATCGAAACTCAGGCCGTCGACTTCCTCGCGCCCGACGTTCCAAAAGTCGGCGGAATCGCGGAGACGAAAAAGATCGCCGACGTAGCTGAAACGTACTACCAGGCGCTCGTCCCCCACAACATCGGCAGTCCGGTCGCGACGGTCGCGACCGCACACGTCGGGGCGACCGTCCCCAACTTCGTCGCCCTCGAGTACCACGCGCGCGAAGTTCCGTGGTGGGAGGACCTCGTGGCACGAGACGACCCGTTGATCCGAAACGGCCGGCTCGAGATTCCGGACGGACCGGGACTCGGAATCGAACTCGACTGGGACGTCGTCGCCGAACACCGAGTGGACGGATAACGCGCGCGCCGACCGCGCTCCTCTGCTATTCGATCGGCTCGATCTGCGCTCGATACCTGATACGAGACGCTGTTCAGCGCCCGATCCGATTCCCCTCACCGCTGCGGGTAGACCATCGCTTTCAGCCCGTCGCCGTCCGCCAGTCGATCGAACGCCCGGTCGAGTTCCTCGAGTCGATACTCGTCGGTGACGAGTCGATCGACGTCGATGCGGTGGTGACACAGGAGCGCCACTGCACGCGAGAACGACTCGGGCGTCAGCGAGTAGGTTCCCTCGAGTCGCCGCTCGTCGTAAAAGAGGTCGAACGGCGAGAGTTCGATCGTCGCGTCGTGCGGGGGGACGCCGAAGACGAGCGTCGTTCCACCCCGGCACGTCAGCTCGTGAGCCTGTTGAATCGTTCGACGGCGACCGACGGCTTCGATGGCGGCGTTGACGCGTCCGACTGACTCCGCGATCGCCGCGGAGGGCTCGTCGCGCGTGGGATCGATCGCGACGTCGGCTCCGAGATCGAGCGCGAGTTCCCGGCGGTCGTCGACCGGCTCGGAGACGACGATCGGGCCGACGCCGTGGACGCGTAGCGTCTGAACGAGCAACAATCCGATCGGTCCCGCGCCGATCACCGCGACGGCGTCGCCGGCGGCCACGCCGAGTCGATCGACGGCGTGTACGCAGCAGCCGAGCGGCTCGGCGAACGCGGCGACCGTCGCCGGGAGGTCGTCGATCGGTTCGACGTTCGTCGACGGAGCGGCGACGTACTCCGCGAACGCGCCGTCGACGGTGGTCGGTGCGGCTCCGCCGATCGACGTCAGATCGGGACAGAGGTTTTCCCGGCCATGCCTACACCGCCGACACTCGTAACACGGGACCGACGGATTGATCGCGACGCGGTCCCCGTTCTCGAGACGATCCACCTCGGCGCCGATCGCAACGATCTCACCCGCGCTCTCGTGTCCCAGCACGCGCGGGTGCTCGACGTCTAACGCGCCGCGGTACGCGTGGAGGTCCGTCGTACAGACTCCGCAGGCGTCGACCCGGACGAGGACCTCAGACGGTCCGGGCTCGGGTCGATCCCGCTCTCGTATCTCGACGGTTTCGGTGGCGGCTAGTTCTGCTACTCTCATGGCCCTTCTCGAACAATTGATGCTCGACGACCTAAAGGTAGGTGTCGCCGCGGGTCTTCGAGCGCACGACGGTCGGAGCGGAATGTGAACCTAATTCGCCGGCCGATTACTGTGCCAAACGTTGACGCACATACCGAACGTACGTCAGCTTCCCTCAGAACCAACTCTCGAGCGTTCATGTGTCATATATAGTCATACATACTACTATCAAAACGCCTAAGTGCGCGGCCGTTCTCTAGCACGACAGAACGAGGACTCACGTAATGATTGAAGACGTAATCGCGGTATTCGAGGTGCCCGAACTGTTGCAGCAGGTCGTGATCGCGATCGCGATCGGCGGTCTGATCGGGATCGAGCGGGAGAAAGAGCCGTCGGACAAGTTCGCGGGGCTACGTACGCTGGCACTTCTGTGCGGCGCTGGACCGGTGATGGTGTACTACGCGAACATTTCCGGGTACGACGGCGCGGTGTTACTCTATCTGATTCTCGCCGCGGTTCTTGCGTTTACGATCGCGTACATCCGATTTACGCTGTCGGGTGGCGAAATCGGATTCACCACGTCCGTCACGGTGTTTTTCGTCGCGCTGCTCGGCGTGATCGTCGGATACGGCCGGTACGTCGAGGCGGCGGCGATCACGATCATCGTCGCGTTCTTGCTGGCCGAGAAAGAGCAGATGGTCAGCTTCGTCGACAGCCTCACGTACGACGAACTCTCCGATGCGATGAAAGTCGGCGCGCTCGTCTTCATCCTGTATCCGATCCTCCCTGCCGAACCCGTCGACCCCTACGGCGTCGTCAACCTCCGCGAGGTGCTCGTCTTCGCGATATTCGTGTTGATGATCGAGTTCTCCGCGTACGTCTCGATGCGCGTCTTCGGCGGCTCGAAGGGGCTGCAGGTGACCGGTCTCCTCGCCGGGATGGCGAACTCCTTCGCGACGGCGGCCGTTATGGCGCGGATGGCGAACAAGTCCCGCGAGGCGCTCGAGGCCGCGTCGTCCGGAATCATGCTCTCGGTGATCTCGATGATCGTCCGCAACGTCGGTCTCGCCTCGATCATCGCGTTTGCGATCTTCTGGGCGATCTGGATCCCTGCGGTCGCGATGATCGCGATCACCGTCGCGATCGCGTACTACCTGCTCAAGACCAGCGACGATCACGACGATATCGACGTCGACATCGACTCGCCGTTCTCGTTCAAGTCGGCCGCGAAGTTCTCGGCGATCTACGTCGCGATCACGATCGTCGCCGTCGTCTCCCAGGAGATGCTCGGCGATGTGGGTCTGCTCGCAACCGCGTACACCGGCGGCCTCATCTCGTCGGCCGCGGTCGCGGTGTCGGCGGCCACCGTCTACAACTCCGGTGCGGCGAGCGTCGAGGCGGCCGGCGGCATGGTGATGCTGGGGATCATGGCCAGCCTCTCCTCGAAGATCGTGCTGGTCGAGATCATCAACGGCCAGATGCGATTGAAGGCCATGCTCCCGATGGCCGTCGTCGGGATCGTCGGCCTCGCCGTCTACTTCGTCGTGTAGGCTCCGTCGGCTCGTCGCCGATCGACGGCATTCGGACGGTTTTTCGTCGCGCTAAACCTGGTTCTCGCATAGTTTTTTGTACGTGCGCTACCGTCTCCCACGCGTGAAAAGCGCACGGTATTACGGACCCCAGGACGTCCGTATCGAAGAGGTAGAGACGCCACCGGTCGGTCCGCTCGAGGTCCGCGTCGACGTCGACTCGTGTGGCATCTGCGGGACCGATCTGCACGAGTACCGCGACGGTCCGATTTTCACGCCGGACGACGCGCATCCGATCACCGGCGTGCGCGTTCCCGTACTCGGCCACGAGTTCTCCGGGATCGTCTCCGAGACCGGTCGGGACGTTTCGCGACTCGAGTCGGGCGACCGAGTCGTGGTCCACCCGAACGTTCCGTGTCACGACTGCACGTACTGCGAGGCGGGTTCCTATCGGCGGTGTCCGAACGCGGTCGCGATCGGCCTACAGACGGCGACCGGCGGATTCGGCGAGCACGCCGTCGTTCCCGAACAGCAGGTCCACCGTCTCCCGGACGACGTTTCGCTCTCGAGCGCGGCGCTGGTCGAACCGCTCGCCGTCGGTCTTCACGCGGTCAGGCGCTCGCCGCTCCAAACTGGCGACACCGTCGCGGTCTTCGGCGCGGGACCGATCGGCCTGTCGGTCGCGTGGGCCGCCGACCGGGCCGGTGCGACGTCGCTGCTCGTCTCCGAGCCGTCCCGACACCGCCGGAGCGCAGCCATCGCCGTCGGCGCCGACGACGCGATCGATCCGTTCGAGACGGACCCCGTCGAGGACGTCCGCACCAGGACGGTCGACGGAGTGGACGTCGCGTTCGAGTTCGCCGGGATACCCGAGACGGTCGACGCCGCGATTCGCTCGACGAGACGCGGCGGAACGGTCGTCGTCGGCAGCGTCTGGAACCGGCCGACTCGCGTCGATCTGAACGACGTCGTCGGGGCCGAACGCGAAATCCGCGGAACGAACTGTTACGGGTTCCCGCCGCGGTCCTTTCGGACCGAGTTCGACGCGGCGATCCGTTCGCTGGCTGATGGCGACGTCGACCCCGACGCGTTCGTCACCGGGACGATTTCTCTCGAGAACCTCGTCGAGGACGGCTTCGAACGCCTCCTCGAGGACGGAACCGATCACGTAAAAATCCTCGTCGAACCGTGAGGCGAACGATGATTCCCGCTACGACTCGATCCACCGCATGACTCTCAGAATCGGTTTTCTCGGCTACGGCATGATGGCACGGGCGCACGCACACGCGTTGAACCGACTTCCGCTGTTCTTTCCGGAGACTCCGGAGACCGAACGGACGATCGTCGCCGGCCGCGATCCGGACGGCGTCGCCGACGCGGCCGAACGGCTCGGCTTCCGGCGGTGGACGACCCACTGGCGGGACGTCGTCCAGGCGGTCGACGTCCTCTACGTCCTCACGCCGCCGACCGCCCACCGCGAACCGACCGTCGCTGCACTCGAGTCGGGGGTTCACGTACTCTGTGAGAAACCGCTCGCAGTCTCCGTTCGCGACGCAGATCGGATGGCCGAGGCGGCCGCCGATTCGGACGCCGTCGCTGGCTGTGGGTTCAACTACAGATTTCTCCCGGCGGTTCAGCTGCTCGAGCGCCTGGTTCAGGAGGGCGAGCTCGGCACGATCCGTCACGTTCGCGGGCAGTTCCTGCAGAACTGGCAGGCCGAGCCGAGCGATCCGTGGACGTGGCGAAACGACGCCGACGTCGCCGGCGCTGGACGGGTCGCCGACGCCGGTTCGCACTCGATCGACCTCGCCCGGTGGCTCGCCGGACCGATCGAGTCGGTGAGCGGCCAGCTCACGACGACCGTCGACGAGCGTCCGGTAGCCGGGACCGACGAGCGCCGCACGGTCACGACCGACGACGCCTATAGCGCACTCGTCCGTTTCTCGTCCGGTGCTCGCGGCGTCTTCGACGGTTCGCGCGTCGCGACCGGCCACACGAACACGAATACGATCGAGGTCGTCGGCTCGAAAGGAACGGCTCGATTTCACTGCGAGCGACTCAACGAACTCGAGGTGATGCGCGAGGGCGACCGCGGCTTCCAGTCGATCAGCGTCACGGATCCCGACGATCCCTACGTCGACCGCTGGTGGCCGCCGGGTCACGGCCTCGGCTGGGAGCACTCGGTCGTCCACGAGAACTACGAGTTCCTCGGTTCGATTCGGGACGACGAACCGTTCGATCCCGGGTTCGAGACGGGCCTCGCTGTCGCCCGCGTCGTCGACGCGATCCGCCGGAGCGACGAGACGGGACGCCGGATCTCGATCCGCTAGTCCAGTTCCACGCGTCGACTGCTGAGCCAAATCATTCGGTGTGGTTCGATTTCGCTCAGCAGTTCAGGCTTGGGACGCCACTAGTGTCACCGGCGAGGGTCGATCGACTCGCAGACGACGTCGACTTCGCTCTCGAGATCGCTGCAATCGTCACCCGGCTAGAAAAGCGTCCGAGGCCGGTTACTGCGCGGCGAGGCTCTCGCGCCACCGATCGACGTTCAGTTTCGCGTGGACGAGCGGACGCTCCGTCTCGTTTTCGATCTCGATCGTGACGTGACCGTCGTAGCCGACGTCCTCGAGCGTTCGAGCGACCGCGTCGAAGTCGATCTCGCCCTCGCCCAGGTCGGTGAACGTCCGGAAGTAGTTGATCACGTTGTCGAGGTGGAACTCACCGGACGTCAGCGCGGCCGTGTGCTCGGCGAAGTCAGCCCCGGGGTCGACGTCTTTCAGGTGAACGTACGCGATGTCGTCCGCGAACCGTTCGATCCCCTCGAGTTCGTCGCCGTAGGGGTAGTAGTGGGCCGTGTCGTACAGCAACTCGAGGGAGTCGGGTCCCTCGTCCAGCCACCGGCGAATCTCGTCGGGCTGTTCGACGTGGGTCGCGCCGTGGTGGTGCATGACGGGGACGAGTCCCGCGTCGGTCGCCGCCGAACAGAACGTCTCGAGCCACGCGGCGAACGTCTCGTCGTCGGTTCCGCCGCGCTGGGGCGGAAGCAGGCCGTAGTACTGCGCCCCCAGCTCGGCGACCGTCTCCGCGTCGTCCGCGAACCCTTCGACGTCCTCGTCGGACTCGAACCAGCCGCTCATCACGCAGTACAGCTCGAGGTCGTGCGTCTCGAACCACGCGCTGACGTTCTCCGGACCCGCCGCTCGAATCTTTTCGAGGCCGATCTCGACGCCGTCGTAGCGACACGCGCCGATATCCGCGATACCTTCCTCGAGTGACGCCTCGTCGTAGAGGATCGTAGTGTATCCGATACCCATGCCAACTCGTACCGAGTACGGTCTCATATAGATTGGGGAGTTCGGCGGAGTGCGTCCGGCTTGTTCGACCCGACCACCGACGCGAGAGAGGATAACGATTTTAACGAGGTAGAGATAATGACGCCCATAGCATGGTTAGCATAGACTACATGGCTCACCAGGAGCAGTACGATCCGAACGAGCTCCTCGAGTACTCATCGCTCGCCGCGCAGGCGGGGTACGAGTTCGTCTGGACGTCCGATCACTTCCACCCGTGGTTCCACACGGACGCCGAGGCCGGCTTCGCCTGGTCCTGGCTCGGCGCGGCCTGCGAGCGCCTCGACGTGCCGATCGGAACCTGCGTCACGCCGGCGACCGGCCACTACCACCCGGGGGTCATCGCTCAGTCGTTCGCGACCCTGCAGGCGATGCACGACGAACGCGTCGTCCTCGGCCTGAGCACCGGCGAGGCGATGAACGAGACGCCGCTGGGTTTCGACTGGCCGGAGTACCCCGAGCGGCGCGACCGGCTCGAGGAATCGCTCCGGATCGTCCGCGCGCTGTGGGGTGACGAAGGGTGGGTCGACGGCGACCTGATCGACGACGACGGCTTCGTCAGCTACGACGGCGACCGGTTCGAACTGGACGAGGCGAAACTGTACACGCTCCCCGAGCGATCGCCGGAGATCCACATCGCGGCGAACGGTCCGAGCACTGCCCGACTGGCCGCCCGCTACGCCGACGGCTTCATCACGGTCAAGAAAGGCGAGGAGTACACCGACAGGCTCTACCCTGCGATCCGACGCTACGCCGAGGAGGAGGGCAACGATCCGGACGCCATCGAGACGACGCTGCTCGTCATCGCTTCGTACGATCCGGACTACGAGAAGGCCGTCGAGTCCACCCGCCCCTGGTGGGCGACCACCCAAAACGTCTTCGACCGGGCGATGGCGAACCCGATGCGGATCGAGCGGGAGGGCGAGAAGGCGACGCGCGAGCAGGTCGAGGACAAGTTCCTCATCGCCGACGAGCCGGAGACGATCGCAGCCCAGCTCGAGGAGTACGCCGAGATGGGCTTCGACAGGATCGCGATCGGAAACACGAGCCCGGAGCCCGAGGCGCTGTTCGAGGTGATGGGCGACGAGGTCATCCCCTCGCTGTAGCTTCGCCGGTCGCCGTTCGACCGAATCTTTATGAGAAACCACGCGAATTCGGAAGACGAGACATGGCTCAACTGACTGGTGGCGAGATCATCGCCAAGTACCTCGAAAAGGAGGGCGTAGAGTACCTCGTCGGAATTCCGGGACACGGAAGCACGAATCTGCTCGACGCGTTCAACGACTCGTCCGTCGACGTTATTCAGCCCCGCCACGAGCAGGGCGCGACGCACCTGGCCGACGGCTACGCCCGCGCGAGCGGAAAGCCACTTGCCGTCTTCACGTCGATCGGACCCGGCGCGACGAACACGGTCACCGGCGCGGCGACGGCGTACGTCGACTCGATCCCGATGGTCATCTTCACGGGCGCACCCCAGACCCACGAGTACGGCCAGGGGATTCTCCAGGAGCTCGATCGACAGAAACAGGGCGACTTCCCGAGCGTGATGGAGCCGGTGACCAAGCGGAGCTTCGTCGTTCGCGACGTCGAACGCCTGCCCCGAATCCTGCGACGGGCGTTCCAGATCGCCGTCACGGGACGGCCGGGTCCCGTCCACGTCGACGTCCCCATGGACGTACAGGGTGCGTCCGCCGACGTCGAGATCCCCGAGCCCGCCGAAACGCGCGCACACAGCCGGCCCGGCGGCGATCCGGACTCGATCGCGGAGGCCGCCGACCTGCTGGCCGACGCCGACCGCCCGGTGATCGTTCCCGGCGGCGGCTGCATGCTGGGCGAGGCCTGGGACGAAATCCAGGAACTGGCGGAACACCTGAAAGCCCCGGTCATCCCGACGTTCCAGGCCAAGGGGATCATCCCCGAAGATCACGATCTGTTCGTCGGCTACGCGGGATGGATCGGCTCGACCGCGGGCAACGAACTCGCGACCAGCGCGGACGTCGTGCTGGCGGTCGGCTGTCGGTTCTCCGATCTCCACACCTCGTCGTTCGAACCCGGCGTGAGCTTTGACATCCCGCCGAGCAAGCTCATCCACGTCGACATCGACAACACCGAGGTCGGCAAGAACTACCCCGTCGAAGTCGGCATCCTCGGAGACGCCAAGGTCGTCACGCAGCAACTACACGACGCCGTCTCCGACCACGTGGACGAAGTGAGCACCGAGGACAACGACTACTACGACGAGATCCAGCGCCTCTGGGCGGAGTGGGAGGAACTCGTCGAGGAGCGTCACACCGACGACGTTCCGATGAGCATCTCGCGGGCGCTCGCGAGTCTTCGCGAGGCCCTCCCCCGGGACGGCCTCGTCGTGACGAGCGCGGGCCAGCCCCAGGAGACGACTAATCCTGAGTTCCCGGTGTACGAGCCGCGAACGAACATCTCCTGTGGCGGCTTCTCGACGATGGGCTTTGGCGTCTCTGCTGCGATCGGTGCGAAGCTCGCCCGTCCCGACAGCCCGGTGGTCGACGTCGAGGGCGACGGCAGCTTCCTCATGTGCAACCAGGAGATCGCGTGTGCGGTCGAACACGACGTCGACGTCACCTGGCTCGTCCTCAACAACCACGGCTGGAAGTCGATCAGAAATCTCCAGGTGAACAAGTACGGCTGGGACCGCGTGCTCAACACCCCGTTCGACGAGGAGACCGACGTCGACTACGTCAAGATGGCCGAGGCGTTCAACGTCGGGTTCGTCGAGCGCGTCGTCAAACCGGAGAACGTCACCGAGACCGTAGAGCGGGCGATCGAGTACGACGGCCCCGCGTTCGTCGAGGTCATCGTCGAACCCGACAATCCCGAGTCGGGCGCGATCATCACGGGCGAGTGGGACCTCGCGGACCTCGAGAAGTAATCGCTCGTCGATCGGAACTCGATTTTCGTCGCGTCTTCAGACGGACCGTCGTCGGCCGGTTCCGACGTAACCGCGACTGCCCTGCGTTGTACGGTATCTCGTTGCGACGAACCGTCTCACATCTCGAGCAGCACTTTTCCGTCGACCCGTTCGGCCGCCCTCTCGAAGGCGTCGTCGGCGTCGGAAAGTGCCATCGTCGTCGTGACGATGGGGCTGTTGTCGACGCGTCCGGCGGCCATCATGCGAATCACTCGCGGGTAGATGCGCTGGCCGGTGTGGCCCTCCGCGCCGTAGATCTGGGCCGTCGATCCCTGGTACTTTCTGAGCGCGATCGCCGGATCGGAGCCGGCGTTGCTGATGTGGACCACGTTCGCACCTTCCGCGAGGCTGTCCTCGATGACCGGATAGGTCTGGGAGACCGCGCCGGACGTTTCGACGTGGACGTCGGCTCCTTCCCCGTTGGTCACCTCGTCGATCACGTCGACGGGATCTCGCTCGAGCGGATCGTACACGTGTTCAAATCCGATCTCCCGGGCGATTGCTCGCCGTTCGTCGGACGGCTCGAAGGCGATTACCGCGCCCGCCCCCGCGCCCCGCGAGACGTTCATTCCGGTGAGCCCGATCGGTCCTGCCCCGTGATAGACGTGATAGTCTCCGGGGAGGATTCCCTCCGCCCGCGCGAAGAGACCGTGGTAAGTGATCGTCGCCGGTTCGATCGTCGCCGCGGCTTTCAACAGTGCGTCCTCGTCGTCGTACGCGTTCCGAAGCGGCGAGACGTTCCAGCACAGCTTCTCCGGAACGGCGACGAACTCCGCGAACGCTCCGGATATCGTGAACCCCAGTTGTTCGAAGCGGTTGCAGTGACCCGGGCTCCCCTGTCGACAGGCGTTACACCGGCCGCAGTAGTCGGTCACCTCCGACGTGACCAGATCCCCCTCCTCGAAGAGCCGGACGTCGGCCCCGGTTTCGACGATCTCGCCTGCGAACTCGTGGCCGATCACGTTCGGAAACGTCGCGTACGCGGAGTAGTGGACGTAGCCATCTTCGTCGGTCGCGAGCATCGACAGGTCGCTGCCGCAGATCCCGGCGTACCGGACCCGGACGAGCACCTCGTCGGAACCGGGCGTCGGACGCTCGCGGGTCTCCACCTCGAGCGTCGAGTTCTTCCAGACGCCGGAGGCGTCCATCGCCCGTCGAGTGCGGTGTTCCCGCTCGGAGACGTCGTACTCTGGTTTCGGTTCCCAGTCGGCGTCGATTACAACGGTGCGCATCGTGTTTTACTCACGGCACGATCGTTTCAATGTTTCCGTCGCTCGAGCGGTCGCTCCCGTCGCTGCCCGGTACCGTCGGTCAGTTTCACCGATAACTCCGTGCGATGGACGCGTCTTTCGGAGAGAAACTGACGGATTTTGAAACGAAATGTGCGAATCTCGAGTATGATTTGGATTCCCGTGAGTGTGAACGACTACCACAAACTTTATACTGATCGGCAGTAGAACTACTTCCATGTCTGAGAGGACAGACCAGAGTGGTAATACACGGCGAGGGGTACTGAAAAAGACCGGTGCCGCTGCATTGACGGTCCCGTTTTTGGCCGGCTGTGCGGAAGACGGCACCGGCGAGACCGGCAATGGCAACGGCAACGGTGGCGGCGGGTTCGAACAGCCGGACAGCGACGAGATCATCGACGCGACGTGGACGCGGGGAATGGACGAGACGGTCGACGACATGAGCTGGAACCCACGCAGCATCACGCTCAGTCCGATCACGCAATACGACGTGTACGCGGGCCTGTGGATCTGGGACTACCTCGAGGGTGAACTCAGCGGCGAGCTGGCGAGCAGCTGGGACATCGACGGGGACGAGGCGTGGGTCGAGTTCTACGACTCGTACTGGCACAACGGGGACAAGTTCACGACGGAGGACGTGGCGATGTCCTTCGACATCATGTTCTGGCAGCAGGAGAACGCGGGAGATCGGGAGGAGCACCCGATCGAAGAGTTCCACATCGAGGACGAGACGTCCGCTCGGATCGTCTTCAGCGGCGACCATCCGCCGTCCTGGGAACACTGGGTCGACATGCCCTGGCGCGGGTACGGTATCCTGTACGACAACCGAAACGTCTCGGCCGAGTGGTACGACAGACTCGACGCCGAAGATCCGGAATCCGACGCCTTCGCCGAGGTGTTCGACGACTTCACGAACACGGAGGACATATACTCCCCCGAGGAGGGCGACTACCCCGTCGGCAACGGGCCGTTCCAGTACAAAGAACACACGGACACGTCCGTCACGTTCGAGCGCTTCGAGGACTACGCGCACGCGGACACGATCAACTTCGCGGAGTCTCGATGGGAGTTCCACGACGATCGCGCGATGGCGTTCTTCGAAGGTGAGATCGACGAATCACGTCACGGCGTACCGCCAGCGCCCGAGGACATGCACCTGATGCCCGACGAGTATCAGCTCTATCGCGAGGGGAACCAGCGAGAGACCGACATCACGTTCAACATCGGGGACGGCGTCCCCGGGGAGGACAGACCGGTCTACGACCGAGCGATTCGAGAGTCGATCAATTACCTCGTCGACAGGGAGGAGTGGTCCGCGATCTTCGGCGAGGAGTGGGAGGTTCTCGAAGAGCCCGAACACCCGATTCCGGAAGGAACGCTGCGGGAACAGCCCCAGGAGTTCCAGGACATGATCCGCGATCTCGACCTCGTCAACCGCGAACACGACATCGAGACGGCGATCGAGCGGGTCAACGCATCCGAGAACTACTACTACGACGAGGACGAGGAGATCGTCGTCTGCGAGAACGGCGACTACCACGTCGACGCCGGCGAACAGGCCCACGTCGAGATCCTTTCGCGCCAGGACATTCGCGCCGACATCTCCCAGCTGCTCAGTCAGTGGATGGACGACTTCGGCTGGTCCGTCGACCGGTTCCCGGTCGACTCCGCGACCGAGTCCGAGCGACGAGAGAACGGAACGTTCGACATCAAGATCAACACGAGTTCCTGTGAAACGGTCGGCGATCACGCCGCCGGTCCCGAAATCGAGACGTACGAGAACCGTATCCACTGGTCCAACCCGCTGCCGGTTCCGGAAGTCAACGACTGGGACGGCGAAATCGTCGGCTGGGACTACATGGAGGCGTGGGAGGAACACGCAGCCTTGCCCGCCGATGCGCCGATGGAAGAGTGGGGACAGTACTACGTCGAGGCGTCGTGGGCGTGGAACTGGCTGTGTGCACGATTCTTCAGCCTCGGCCGCACCGAACCGGGCGCGATCAGGAACGATCAGTTCGCTATCGACGGCGACAGCACGCTCAACCACATCGCGTGGGCCCCCAGCCACGGAATCCGGTCGCCGGAGACGACGATCTGGGCGCGAGAAGAGTAGCCGCGGGCCACGCTGTCCCGTACCACAACGTATAAGTATTGGACCATCCGATTTATCATGACTAAAGGCATATGAACTGGTACTTGCAACGAACGTTACAGATGTTGTTGACCGTGTATGTCGTGATCACGCTCACGTTCGTTCTGACGCGAATGTTACCCGGGAGTGCGATCGGCGTACTGCGTTCGCGACTGGAGGAGGAGACGGACATGAGCCCGGCGGAAGTGGAAGCGGCCATCCAGCAATTCATTAACATTCACCCAGACGATCCGATTCACATCGCGTACCGCGATTACATGCTCGCCACCTTGCAGGGCGATCTCGGCCAGTCGATCTGGTACGGGAGAAGCGTCAACGAGATCGTCGCCGAGGCGATTCCCTGGACGCTATTTATCGTCAGCTGGTCGCTGTTCATCGGCTTTTTCGTCGGCATCATCCTCGGCTCGCTCATGGCGTACTACGAGGGCGGAAAGATCGACGTCGGACTCACGACGTACGGCATGGTCGCTGGATCCATTCCGTACTACATCTTCGCCGTGTTCTTGCTCATCTTCCTGTCCTATCGGACGGGTATCTTCCCGACGTCCGGCCGGGTCGGCAACGTCGAACATGGATTCAACCTCGAGTTCATGGGAAGCGTCATCTACCACGCGGCGCTGCCGACGATCTCGATGATTCTCGCCGGCTCGATCGCGTCGCTTTCGATGCGTGGCAACAGTATCCGCGTTCTCGGTTCCGATTACCTTCGCGTTGCACGCCTCCGCGGCCTCTCGAACAACACGATCATCAGCCAGTACGTCCTTCGCAACGCCGTTCTCCCGATGTACACCAGTTTCATGATCAAGATCGGACAGATGTTCGGCGGCGTCATTATTCTCGAGATGATCTTCGGCTACCACGGGATGGGATGGTTCATGGTCGAATCCGTCGACACCCGCGATTATCCGCTCATGATGGGGTGTTTCATGGTGATCACGATCGCGGTGGTGATCGCCCTGTTCATTGCGGACCTCACCTACCCCAAGATCGATCCACGAGTGACCACCGAAAACGAGGAGCTCTAACATGACGTCTAGAGACAGTCACGAGACAAACGGCGAACCGTCGACCGACCGACCGACCGTTGCCGACGGTTCGGGTGCGCCGGCGAACCCGCTCGACGTCCTGGAGTCCGAGGGCGACGTCGACACCAGCCTCGGAACGTCCGACAAAATCAAGAAGTACCTCCGGATCTATATCTACGAGCCCTGGCTGGTCATGCGACGCGACTGGCGCGCGCTCGTCGGGCTGACGATCATCTCGTCGTACATCATCGTCGGCATCCTCGGCTGGTTGTTCCTCGAACCGACCAGGATGGGCCACGGGCCGAACCAGCTCCCCTGGTTCCGCTCGCTGGCACATCCGCTCGGAACGAACCTGTACGGCGTCGATCTGATGCGTGAGACGATCCACGCGATTCCCATGATTCTGAAAATGATGTTCGCCGGTGGGATGTTTACCATCGTCATGGGAACGGTCGTCGGAACGGTCGCCGGCTACAAGGGCGGTACGGTCGACAAGGTACTGAGCACCATTACCGACGTGTTTATCAACCTTCCCGGACTGCCGCTGGTGATCGTTCTCGCCGTCGTCTTCACGCCCGAAAGCGCCTACGCGCTCGGTATCCTGCTTACAATCGAGTACTGGGCGGGGCTCGCTCGAGCGATCCGATCGCAGGTGCTCCAGATTCGGTACGACGAGTACACCGAAGCCTCGAGAACGATCGGGCTTCCGACGGGAACCATCCTGCTCAAGGACGTTCTCCCGCACCTGGCGCCGTACATTACGATCCGATTCGTCTCGGCGATGCGGACCGTCCTCTTCTCGGCGGTCGGTCTGTACTTCATCGGCGTCCTCCCGGAGGGCGACACCAACTGGGGAATCATGCTGAGCAACGCCTACAACAACGGCGCGATGTACCGGCCACAGCTGCTCCACTGGATACTGATCCCTTCGATCGCGATCGTCGTCCTCTCGATCGGAATGATCTTGCTCTCGCAGTCGCTCGACCGCGTCTTCAACCCACGCGTTCGAGAGAAACACAAAAGCGACGGCGAGGAATCCCTCGAAGAGGAAGATGAGGTCGGTGGCAAAGGGAAGGGCATGACCCTGGGCTAACGATCGACCGTCCGGCTCGATTTTTTCGTTCCCGCGTCGGTAATTCGTCGGTGGCCACTCGTCGATCGGGTGACCCGCTTGCGGGACCGACACGTCTTTGGTGATTCGACGAGACACCGCTTGTATGCCTTCAGTTCGCACGGGATTCAAGGCGCTTCCAGTCGCCGATCTCCGAACGTCGTTCGAACGGGCAGATGAGTACGGCTTCGACTTCCTCGAAGTGCCGTTGCATCCGCTCGAGGAGTGTCGAGAGATCCGACGTCAGTCGGACGACGTCGTCGCGGCGGCCGAGGAAACGAACGTCGACGTCGTCGCTCACCTCCCGCACAAGCCCCGCGACGAGGTGTGTGTCGGATCAGCGGACGATCGCCGTCGAAAGCGAGCGCTCGAGGAGGTGCGAGGTGCCGTCGAGACGGCAAGCGATCTCGGCGCGTCCACGGCCGTCCTCCACGTCGAGGCACCCGAAACCCATCTCGCGGACGCGGACGAGGCGCTCCTGTTCGACGTGCTCGAGTCGCTCAGCGAGTTCGCCCGATCGAACGACGTCGAACTGTGTTACGAGAACCTCTCGAGACGGTATCCCACGCTCGACGACTTCCCGCGGCTGCTCGAGTGCACCACCGTCTCTCTCACCGTCGACACCGGTCACGCCCGGGTAAACGGCTACACCTCGGCTGAAATCGCGGCGTTCGCCGCCGACCACGCGGACAGGATCTCCCACGTCCACCTGAACGACACCCGCGGACCGGAAGACGAACACCTCCCGTTCGGTGCCGGAACGATCGACTTCGATCTACTCTTGGGCTCGCTCCGGGACGCCGGTTGGAGCGGAACGCTGACGACCGAGGTCAAGACCCACGACTTCGATTACATCCGCCTCGGAAAGGAGAAACTGGACGAGTTGATCTAGCGGGGTCGTCGAAACGCGTTACTCACCGCACCTGCTCGAGCTGCCGGCGTCTGCCGCGCCGGCGGCCGATTCGCGAGTGAAAGTGCAGTGGCGTCCGTCGACCGCTATTTGCGCCACCGCGAACGAACGCGCTTCGATCGCCGTCGTTCGAGTGCTGGTGATTCGGCGGATCGTTTCGACGTCGCGGCCAGGCTCGTGTTAGTCTTCGTCCTCGTCGTTCGAGGCGGGCGCGACCTTGTCGATCATACTGAACTGGAAGTAGACCGTCCAGAAGACGGCGAAGACGAACCCCAGCACGAGTATCGTCATCCGATCGTCGATTCCGTACGCCATGGTGATGTACGCCGCGCTCAACACGACGCCGTAATTGTACAGGAGGACGGCCACGTTTGCCGACGTGATTTGCATACAGGCCGTTGTCACCCCCCTGTCCTAAAGGTTGCCGTCCGGCGTACCCGATCGCGGTTCCCCTGCGGACAGTCGTCTCGAGGCGACGGACGTCTCGCGCGTCGTCGCCGGACCGAAAACGCTTTGGCGATACCGTTAGCACTGAGTTGATGACGACGGTTCGTCACCCGACTCCGAGAGGAAACGGCGACAATCATACGAATGACCACAGTTAGACACTTCCCGTACGAGGACGCACCGACGAGCCAGTACACCGCACAGTTTCACACCCATCCCAACGAGCCGCCGAGAAACGGGTACCGGTACGCGGCTCACGAACTGGCGGACATCTACGACGAGAACCGATGCGACGTCCTGGCCATCTCGAACAAGAAAAACGGCGGCGAGATGCCGTGGCCGTGGACGGAGTGGTCCGACTTTCCCTACGACTGGGAGGACCGCTACCCGATCCAAAATCACGGCGAGGGTCCGGCCGATCAGGAACTCGATCTCCTCGCGATTCGCGGCAACTACGACAAAGTCGACAACGTGTTCAACACGATCGAGTCGGAGTTCGTCAACGAGGACCTCGTCGGCGGCATGGATCGAGTCGAGGCGGCCGTCGAGCAGAACGCGCTCTGCTGGTGGCCCCACCCCGGCCGCTACTGGAACGTCGAGGATACCCACGAGTACGACCTCGAGGACTTGATCGGCGTCTTCGAGGAGTACCCGAGCGACGAACTCCTCGGCATCGAGGTCTGGAACCAGGGCTACCGGTACCGCGACCTCTATCTGTACGACTACCTTCTGACGGAGTTCTACCGGCGAGCGGACGGGTTTCGTCCCATCTACTCGCTCGCCGTCGACGACATGTCGGGATCGGGTTCGAAACGCGACGACTTCGACCTGAACTCCGGCTACTGTGAGGTGTTCATGGAGGAACTCACCGTGTCGGCGTTTCGAGAGGCGATGGAGAACGGCCACTGGTATCCGACGGTCTCGCGTCCGATCGGCGAGTTGCCCCCGGTCATCGAATCCGTCGACCACGACGAATCGGCGGGGACGCTCACGGTGGAGGCGTCGAACTACGATTACGCCGTCTGGATTTCGGAGGGCGAGGTGATCGAAACCGGCGCCGAACTGAACTACGAGGAGAACGACGACGTTCGATCGTACGCGCGAGCGCACCTTTCGCGCGACGGACGAGCGGGAGAAGCGACGACGCAGCCGATCGCCTTCGAGGTGACCGACCGATGACGAACTGGAACCCGACAGTCGAACTTGCGGAGTGGTGTCGACTCTCGATGCCGTTCGAGGCGGCTTCGATTTCCCCCGACGGTCGCTGGGGTGCCGTCTCGATGAGCGAGTCCTGTGGCATCGTCGATCTCAGGCCGGAAACGGGGATGTACGAACTCGCCCGTCTCGGCTGGGAGGATTACGATAAAGACGACGGAACGACGTACCACGCGCTCGGAACCGCCTTCGGGGCCGATTCCGAGTTCGTCGCGTTCACTCGAGAGAACGAAGTGCTCGCCTACGCGACGCCCGAATACACCGGCGAAGCGAACGCCGTCGGATGGGATCGCACCTGGTCGGATCGACTGGACGGAACCGTCACCGACGTTTCCGTCGGCGCGGCCGGGGAGCTCCTCGGATGCGTGACGGCGGCCGGGGAACTGTCGCTCTACGGAAATTTCCCCGACTTCCCCGACAGGGAGACCGTCGATAACGCGAGTCCGGCCGCGCTCGCTTTCGTCGCCGTCCATCCCGAGCGGGAACTCGTCCTCTCGGGCGGCGACGCTCGATCCGCGTCGGTTCGCGGAGTCGGCGAGGGAGAGCTCGCTTCGATCGAGTCGGACGCGCCGATCTCGGACGGGTACTGGCTCTCGGACGACGAGTTCGTGCTCTGTGACCGCGGCGACACCGTCTACTGGTGTTCGTACGACCACGACTCGAGGACCATCGCGGTCGAGGCGACCGTTTCGGCTGGCGTCGACGCGGCGCGGGCGGTTCGAATCACGGACGACGGATCCCGGTTGCTCGTCGGCGGCGACGGCGGCCTCGCCGTCTTCGACGTCGAAAACTGGGATCGCCACGGACGGCCGCCCCTCGAGCGCACGCTCGGGTTCGGCGTCTGTCGGACGCTCGCGGTCGGCCGCTCGGTGCTGGTCGGCGGCGGGGACGAAGACGAGAGCTTCCTGAAGCTGTTCGAGCAGCCCGACGCCTGAGTCGGTCGTTCACCGTCGTCTTCGGCACGACCGCGACTCGTCCTCCATCGTCTTCGGCACGACCGCGACCCGTCCGCGACCGTCTCGATCTTTCGTACAGCATTCTGTCTGAAACCGTCACGATCTCGAGTCGTCCGGCCAGTGGCCGGTGAGCCGTCCTATTACTATCGGATGGGTAGATCGCTCACACTCGGGATACCCGGTGATCTCCACCCGTCACCGCGATGTTCACACTCGTAGTCTAACGGGTTTCCGGACGTAGCGATCGTGCGTCCGCCCCAACGTAACGCCGACTCGCCGCCCGAACCCTACTCTCGAGTCAGCACGGTCTCGATCCCATCAAATTGTAGACCCGTCTCTTCGGCGAAGGAGGACAGCAGCCGATTCCGATTTTGCACCTGATCCGGTGCGTGAGCGTCGGTTCCTGCCACGAGCGAAATATCGCCGTCCCGGAAAACGGACAGAAAGTCCGGATGCGGATGCACGGTCGCGTAGGATCGATCGAGCCGACCTGCGTTGATCTCGAGCGCGGTGTCCGAACCGGCGAGCGCCTCGGCGATGCGTCGATACTGCCCTTCGTTCATCGCTCCACGGATCGACGGACGACGCTGAGTGACGTCGACGTGGCCGATGACGTCGAACAGGCCCGACTCGATCAGTCGAACCTGCCAGTCGACGTACGTTTCGATTGCGGTCCGTTTGACGCTTTCGGACCGATCGACGAAGCTCTCGTTTTCCATCACGTAATACTCGTCCGCGTAGTGAACGCTCCCGATGGCGTAATCGAACCCGGCTTCGTCCAGAAACGTACGGATTTCGGATTCGTGATTCGGATCGTAGTTCAACTCCACGGCATCGTAAATATCGACGTCCGTCGAGGCACGAACCTCGTCGATATCGCGCCGTCTTCGGACGTAGGTTTCCTCGAGGTCGTATTCCGTCCGGCGACCGAACGGGTCCTCGTACGGAAGACAGTGGTCGGTGAAACCGATCCCTGCGAGGCCGGCCCGTTCCGCCGCCTCGGCCATTTCGCGCATGTCGTACCCGTCGGAATAGGTCGTGTGCGTGTGCAGATCGAAATCGATCGTCATGACTCCGTTCTCGAGGAAGTACCGTAATCAAGACTCCCGTGTCGGCAGCATCTTCCCCTGAATGCCGTTCGATCCACGATTGGATCGCTCGCGGAACGTCGCCACAAGCGAGTCGGACCCGATCGGGAGTCAGTGTGCTCCCCTCTAACACCGGTACTACTACCGATTCGAAACCCCCTAGAGCGGTTCGCATTCGCACCCGGTCGGGTGGATGGAACGTTAAGAATATAATGGTCGAGAGCAGATAGCTTGTTAGGATGTCACAGTCTACGTTAGATCGCACCGAGCAACCCCTCGACGACGACGTCATCATGCGAGTGCGTGATGCGACCGTCAGTTTCGATATGAACCGTGGCGAATCACGCGTTCTCGACAACGTCAGCATGGATCTCAGACGGAACGAGATTCTCGGCGTCGTCGGCGAGAGCGGCTCCGGGAAATCGATGTTCGCGTCGGCGCTGCTCGATGCGGTCGTCGAACCGGGAGAGCTCCGTGGAGAGGTCATCTACAACCCGGAACGCGGGGAGCCGTTCGACGTCACCGATCTCAGCGACGAGGAACTCAGGGAGTTCCGCTGGGAGTACGTGTCCATGGTCTTCCAGGGCGCGATGACGTCGTTCAACCCCGTTCGAACGATCAAGACGCACTTCGTGGAGACGCTCGTGGCCCACGACGCACCGATCGACGAAGGACTCGAGCGCGCCCGAGACCTGCTCGTCGACCTTCACCTCGACCCCGATCGGATTCTCGAGTCGTACCCCCACGAACTCAGCGGCGGCATGTCTCAGCGCGCGCTGATCGCCCTCAGCCTCGTGCTCGAGCCCGAAGTGCTGGTGATGGACGAGCCGACCGCCGCGCTGGATCTGCTGATGCAGCAGTCGATCATCTCCCTGCTCAAAGACATTCAGGAGAAGTACGATCTCACGATCGTATTCATCACCCACGACCTGCCGCTGATCGCCGGACTGACGGATCGCCTTGCGGTGCTGTACGCCTTCGAGTTCATCGAAGTCGGTCCGTCGATGGACATCCTCACCGGATCAGTTCACCCGTACACGCGCGCGCTATTAAAGTCAGCGCCCAACCTGAAGATGCCCCTCGACGAGATGCAACCGATCGAGGGGAACGCACCGGATCCGGTGAACGTTCCCGCGGGTTGTTCGTACCATCCGCGCTGTCCGCTCGCAACTGACCTCTGTGAAGCCGACGACCCCGACTTCTACGAGGTGAGCGACGAACAGGAGGTCTCCTGTCACCACTGGGAGGACGCGACCGACGCCATTCCGCTCGATCTCTCGAAGGCGAGTGAGGCCAGCACGGACTTCGCGGAGGGCAACCAGTCCGGCGAGACGATCCTCTCGATGGACGACGTCGAGGTTCACTTCGAAGACGGTGGAAGCGGGCTGCTTGGTAGATTCTTCGACGACCCCCAGACCGTCCGCGCGGTCGACGGCATCTCGATCGACATCTCGGACAACGACGTCTTCGTCCTCATCGGCGAGAGCGGCTGTGGAAAATCGACGCTCGGGAAGACGTCGGTCGGGATTCAGGAGCCGACCGGCGGGACGGTCGAGTTCAAGGGACAGGACATCTGGCGAGCGCGGAAACGACTCGGCGACATCGACATCCCCTGGGGCGAGATCCGCCGCTCGCTCCAGATCATCCACCAGGATCCGGCGAGTTCGCTCAACCCGAACCGGCGCGTCGAATCGCTGCTCGCGGATCCGTTCAAGCGCTGGCACCGGGACAAGTCCGACGAGGATCGGCGAAAGATCATCCTCACGCTGCTCGAGCAGGTAGGGATGTCACCACCGGAGGACTACATCGATCGCTACCCCCACCAGCTCAGCGGCGGCGAAAAACAGCGCGTCGCGCTCATCCGCGCGTTCACGATGAATCCCGAGTTGATCTTCGCCGACGAGCCGGTGAGCGCACTCGACGTCTCGCTTCGGGTCGAGATGATGAACCTGATGATCTCGCTGCAGGACATGTTCGACACGTCGTTTCTGTTCGTCTCTCACAGCCTCGCGAACGCTCGATACATCACCGGCCGCACCGGCGGCCGCATCGGCGTCATGTACCTCGGGGAACTCGTCGAGGTCGGTCCGCCCGAGAAGGTTATTCACGATCCACAGCACCCGTACACGCGGGCGCTTCGTTGGGCGACCCCCGAACTGACGATGCAACTCGACGACGACGACGCACCCATGCGAACCATCGACGTTCCGGACGCGACTAACCCGCCGTCCGGCTGTCGGTATCACACCCGCTGTCAGTACGCTCGCGACATTTGCACGTCGGAGAAGCCGTCGATGATGAGCGACGACGAAACCGGCAACAGAAACGCGGCGTGTTTCCGCGTCGACGACGATCACGAGTACTGGGACAGCGCACCTCTCGAGGGGACGGAGAAAGCGGAGTAATCCACGTCGCGTTCGACATCCTGTTTCCCGTTTTGGCTCTCGAGCCGTTGCCGTGGTTTTCATCGGCCAGTTTCCGGACGGAGAGAGCCGACGACGGACCGACCCGACAGTTCGATCGAATCGTCGGTTCCACGTCCACGCCGTAGTTCGCGATCGTTGGCCGAGTCTTCGAACGGTTCGACGGAGACCTCAATTCCGCTGCGGTCCGTCACGAGACGTCCGCCGGCGACTCGAGCGCGCTAATACCGCCAGTCGTAGACTTCGGCGGGATCCACGTCGACGCTCGTCGTCCGATCGTTCCGCCAGTCGTAGGCCGTCAGCGATCCGCCGTAAACGCACCCGGTATCGATGCCGACCAGTCGCTCTCTGTGCAGTGGCTCCTCGAGCGGCTCGTGTCCGAAGACGATTCGATGGTCGCCGTCGTACCTCTCCCACCAATCGCCGTCCGCGTTCAGCACGTCGATATCCAGCAGATCCGCTACCGATTGATCCGACAACCGTTTGCGCGGATCGACCCCGGCGTGGACGACAAGCGTTTCGTCCCACGAAATGACTACGGGTAGCGACCGGATCCAGTCGACGTCTTCGACCGTCAGATTACCGGGATCGCGTCTGGCCTCGATAATCTTCGCTTCGTTGTTGCCTCGAACCGAGTACATATTCGGTGCGTCGCGAACGATTTCGACGACGCCGTGATTGTCCGGTCCTCGGCGGACGAGGTCTCCGACGAACACGACGAGATCGTCTTCGCTGATCTCGAGGGTCGCAAGCAATCGCTCGAGCGTCGACCGACAGCCGTGTACGTCGCCGATCACGAACGTTCGCTCCCAGTTCGTCGGATCGAGCGTCAGTCGCTGTGCCTCTATCGCCGGATGAAATCGTCTCATCGCGACCGTTCCTCCCGTCGACGGACGGTGCGGTCACACGTCCCCACCGTAACCGTCGTGGTCGTCTCGAGAACCGCTGGCCGAATCGATGCGAAACGACATCCGGACGATGCGGTCGTTCGGGTCGCCGGTGGTCGTGGCGTACGAACCGGCACCGTTCACTCCGGGTTCGCGGCCACTGCGCTGGACGCGGTTGCACACTCTTCGAGAAGCGCGTCGTGAATCGATCCGTTCGTCGCAACGATGTTGAGTTCGCGTTCGTCCGCGCCGAGATCGATCGGCTCGTTTTCCAGGTTCGTCACCGTACCGCCCGCTTCCTCCACCAGCAACGCCCCGGCGGCGACGTCCCACGATGAGGTGTACTTGTCGAAAAATCCGCTAAACGTTCCCTGGGCGACCAGCGAGAGGTCGAACGCACCGGAGCCCAGTCGTCGCACACCCTCCGTTCGAATCGGATTGCCGATCAACCGTCTGAACCACTCGAGATACGCGTCGTCGGTCGTCGACGGCGGTGAGATTCCCATACCCAGAAAGCTCTCCTCCAGAGTGGCGTCGTCGGACACCGAGATCGGGTTACCGTTTCGGTACGCACCCTCTCCGCGAACGGCCGTGTACACGTCGCCCGTTCCGGGACAGTTGACCACGCCCGCGTGGATCGCGTCGTCGATCTCGAGTGCGATCGACACGCAGTAGTGAGAAAAGCCGTTCACGTAGTTGTGCGTCCCGTCGAGCGGATCGACGATCCACCGATACGTGGCGCTTCCGTCCGTGCCGGACTCCTCGGTGAAGAACGCGTGGTCGGGATATCGATCTCCAATGTGGTCTTTGATTACTCGGTCACACTCGATGTCTATCTCCGACACCATGTCCGTCGGCGACTTGTGCTCGACTTCGAAGTCGGCGTCGAAGTTCTCCTCGAGGATCGCAGCGCTCTTTTCTCCGGCTTCGACCGCGGTTTGCAGATACTCGTCGTCGATCATAACTCACGTCTCCGCTCGAGAGGTCACAACGAACCAGTGTAAGTGTTTCCCTGTGTCTGTCGACTCGACTCACGGCGAACTGGGGTGTCTCCGCCGAAAGAGTGAGTCGCCGCGACACCCGTCGACGTTCCGACCGCATTCACCCGACCTCTCGTCCGATTCGTCTCCCTTCGAGGGAGGTGTTGTCGGTTGTCGGCTCAGTCCAGCCCCATCCTCGCTTTGAGTCGTTGCTGGTCTGCCTTCTTCTTCGAGCGATTGTTGAGGAAGTATCCGGTGAGCGTGACCAGAAACGCGATCACCGTGAACGTGAACAGGATGCTCCCGAGCGCGAGCATGTGGTCGATTCGAATTCCCGCGGCCTGGGCGCTCTGTGGGATCGCGCCGAAGTGGAAAACAAACGGCGTCAGAAATACGGTCAGCCCGAGCACGTACATGCCGTGCCCCAGAGTCTCGAGTCCAGTCGACCGAGTGTAGAGGTACGCGACTGCGACGACGAACGCGACCGGCGCCGCCACGAGTTCCAGGCTGAGCGCGCTCGTCACGTATCCGGCGTAGACGGCCGTGAGCGCCGGTAAGACGACCAGCCCACTGGCTCTGGCCAGATCGACTCTCCCGAGTACCGACGCCGACTCCTCTTCTTGCGGACGGCTCGGTTTGAGATACCAGATTCCGAAGGCGTACCAGCATCCGCCGAACACGAGCATCGAGATACCCCAGACGCCGATGATTCCAGCCCAGACCCCGTCTTGGACGACGAACGCGATCGCCGTCATCACCGCCCCCCAGAACGTGACCGTCAGCGCCGCCGAATTACGAATGGTATCGAGAAGTCGATAGACCGCGTTCTTTCGAACGGTTGCCATGATTCCCGAGTCGGCCGTCTGGTTTTGTGCTAGTAGCGGACTCATTGATACGTACGTCGTACACGATCGTTATGAAATTTTTGGTGGCTCCTCGGACACGATCGGTTCGACTCGAGACGGGGGACGGAGGAGCGATCGTAACCGACCGATCCGTCGCGGCCGATCCGGTCACAGACAAACGATTTAAATAATATGAGCGTACAGTATACGCCATGGCAACAGGCTTCATAGCGGACCCAGAGAGGTTTTTGCAGAAAAAAGCTGCAACAGGTCGATTGTGGATCCCGTCGTTGTTCGCGATGCTGGTCGGGCTATCGCTGCTCTCACAGACGTGGCTCATCCGCGTACAGCTGGGCGGAGAGTTTCTCCGCGTCATCGACGCGCTCATTATCTGGGGCATGTACCGCGTCATCGAGGGATTCGTCATCTGGATCTACTTCATCGTGGCCTTCTGGCTAATGGGGATCGCGCTGGGTGGCAAGCCCCTTCTCGGTCACGTCATTCGAGTCGCCGGCTGGGGGCTTCCGCCGTTCATCGTCGCCGGTCTGATCTGGGGCGTCGGATACTACTACGCGCTTCGCGATGCGACGCTGCTGGAGTACGATCTGCTGGGAATCGAGGCCGAGTGGAATCTGCTCGCCGATTACAAGGCTCAGGCCGTCGGTGACCCGTATCTCGTTGGTGCGACCGCCCTCGGCAGTCTCGTTCTCGTGATCAGCGGATACATCTGGGTCAACGGGGTGACGACTGCGTGCGACCTCGACAGGCGCAAGGCGACGATCGCGGTCGCCGTCCCGCTGCTCCTGTACGTCCTCTATCGATTCCTCGCGATCATGGGTGTCCTGCCGGGCCCGTAACCACGTCGTTGCCGTCCGCCGCGTGGCAATTGTGCCTTCCCCTCGGAAGTCATCGAAGCGGAACGGACGTGGTCGAACCGAACCTCGCTACGGGGCGGGGACGGTTCCTCGTACCCGTGTGACGCCTCGACCCTCGAGTCGTTCAGATAGCACGTTTCAAAAGAGCTATTTGGGTCGAGTCGTCAGAGGGAGGTACTGGTGATCACACGTGTGGGTAATAACGCGATCGATGCTCCGGCCGATCTTTGCGATCTGTATCGTGATACTGTTGCTGCTCGGGTTTTCGTTTCCGTTTCTCGAGCCGGGAAGCGAGTCGTACGTCGTCGCGGTGCTGACCGTTATTCCCGTGGGTCTGGTGCTGATCGCGACGGTCGTCCTGCTGGCTCTCAACTGGGAATCTCACTGGGAGTAACGTCTGCACCTGTTATTTAGCGGCACCTCGCGGACCGAACCCGATTTCTCAGACTGCGCACCCTCCACCGTTCTCGCGACTCGCCGCGGAGTTCGAATCCCGGCGGTTTACCGCCTGTCGTTCGGTCGAATTCGCGACGGTCGATCTGAGAGCCGACGCGGGATCTGTGAGTTCGCCTACGGCGGCCGATCGTTCGACCGGTATCGACCCCTTCGTACCCCGTCGCACGTATCGGAGTACTCACGTCGATCGTCCGCGTTTCCCGACCGATCCTCACTCGAGGTAGAACGGATTCGTCGCGGTGATCGATCCGCCGCGCCCGCCGAGTTCGGCGCGGACGTAGGCGGGATCGTCGAGCGCGTCGCTCACCACCGTCTCGCCGGTCGCGACCTCCTCGCCCTCTGCGATCCAGGTGATCTCATTTGCGTCGGGTGCCGAGATCGTAACGGAGTTCGAACTCGACTCGATCGACTCGATAAACGGCGCCTGGGCGTCACCGTTGTACTGTACGTAGCTCCGTCCGTTTCGAAGCGCTTCGGTGACGTTCCGTTTCGACAGTTCGGAGACGAGCACGACCGTCCGTGACCTGTTGAATCGCTTGTCGTAGCGCTCTCGAGCCCGGGCGTGGTAATCGTCACCACCGGACGCCCAGAGCGGACGCTCCTTCCCGAAGTGGGTGAGGAGTCTGTCCCAGAGCTCTCGAGAGGGCGCGCGATCGTCGCCGTTGAAGATTTCGAGACCGAGCAGTGCGTCGCACGACTCGAGTACCGGACAGTAGATCTCCCAGTTTTCGGTGTCGGTGTACTTGCTCGGATGGGCGAGGTACATGATCCCGCCGCGCTCCTCGACGTCAGCGACGACCTCTTCGATCGGTCGATCTCGCCCGTGACCGAGATCGTTGTCGAGACTGACGATGTCGTGCAGATTGTCGACGCCGTGGACGTCGCCGCGGATCTCCGCTCCCTGGAGGGCGACCATCTCCAGCTTGTCGGCGTCCACGCCCCACTTGGACCACGGCCAGCTCATCTTGTCCAGATCGGCGTCGCACTCGTCGTACGGCACGTGTTTGTACTTGTTTCCGTCGACCTGGTACTCGTGTTCCGTCAACGAGAACACTGTGTACCCGGCGTTTCGATACTTCTGGATCAGTACGCCGGGACTCGAAGCCTCCGAGAGGTTGTTCTTTCCGATGTGATCGATCGGAACGCCCTCTGCAGCGACGTCGGGTTCGTGTCTTGCAGTGTCCGCGCTGAGCTTGTTCCGTGGCTCGTGTACGTGAAATTGAGCCAGATGGTGCTCAACTTTAGACCAGTCTACTTCTTCGTATGGATGTGTGAAATCCATGTTCGGTGGTTGCTCCTTATCCGATATATTTCTTCCGGTTGTTGCTATTTCGGGCGGGAGGTCACGACCGGCGACAATTCACGTGTCCGTTCGCTATTCTTCGCGCATCGCTCTTCGATACGGACGACGCGGTGATCGAATCGGTCGTGCTGGTCCGCACCACTCTCGTTCGTAAGAGACGAACGAATATCGTCGGACCACAGTCAACCCGTCCGCGGTTACCACCGAATCGGTCGGGAATCAGTCGGTCGCGACCGACCGATGCGGAACGCTGTGGGACCGTTTGGTGGGTGAGACACCGACGAGGGGCCGATCTGTCCCCCTCGATCCGCGTCATTGCGATTTCCTCTCGAGTGAGGTCGCTGAGTAACTCGTTTTGTCGATTACTCCCTCCCTTCGTTCACGGGTGCGCGAGTAACTGAAGTCGGCTCGGCGTTCGGCACCAACGAACGGGCGAATTCCATCCCGTGCTCGGCCCGCTCGAGAACAGTCGCCTGAGCGGAGTCCGCCGAACGCCGTTCCGGTCGGCGTCGACGTCGTGTTCCGTGCTCACAAATTGTATTACAACCGTATGGCTGTATAAAATCCGCCGCCGTTGCCGAGCGGGCGTTCGCCCGCCGCGTGCCCCCGTTCGGCTGTCGCGAATATCGCCGCCCCCTTCCACCGTCCTCCGCGGTCGTCACTGGATCTGATCGACACGATATCACCACCTTTCGATCGCATCGACCGTCTCGGGCGCGTTCACACTCACCGAATCGAGTCGCTCGGCCGATACGCGTCGGTCACCGGAAATTCCGTCGACCGACACTCGACTGGCGTTACGGCCCGTTCACTTTCGCGTTCGGTCTCGACCGCACCGAACAGTAGCAGGTTTTATATGTGCTCGGTTTGATTCAACGATATGAACCGAGGATTAGTCGTCCTGGACGACACCGAAACGCACCGCGCGTTGCTCGAAGAGGCTGGTGCGTTCGCCAGCAGTTCCGATTCCGAGCTCGTGGTTCTCTCGTATCTGACCTCCGAGGAAGTCGAATCGAATCTCGACACGATCGAAACGATCAGCGAACAGGAGGGAACGTCGTACGATTCGACCGTCGCCCTCCAGCCGGCCGAACAGTTCGCGTCATCGATGGCGGCGGAGACGATCGCGGATCTCGATCTCAGTTACGAGATCGAGACGCGCGTCATCGACGAGGACGACCTCGGGGATGCGATCCTGGAGACCGCATACGATACCGATTGTGATCACGTCTTTCTCGTCGGACGGAAGCGATCGCCGACCGGAAAAGCGATCTTCGGTGACGTCGTTCAACAGGTTATCCTGAACTTCGAGGGGCGCGTTACCGTGGACGTCGTCGATTCGGCGTAACCGTGCCGTCGACGCGCGTGCGGTCGTCGGATTCGCCACCTCGACGTCTACCGACACGGTTTAGGTGTCGTCCCGTATAGCCGACGATATGACACAGTCAGACGACGAACGGCTCTACTCGAGTATCGATCTACGGACGATGTTGTTCTGGGCGATCGGAATTCTCCTCGGCGTGAGCGCAGCCCAGGTCGTCTTCGGCGGTTCACCGACGCGAACGATCTTCGCGGCCGTGAGCGCCATCGTCATCCTGTTCGGGTACTCGCTGGTCAAAGAACTGCGGTGATCCTGTGGTTGTACTCGTGGCGGGTCCCGTTTCGTTTTCACTCGTTCTGCGGGAGCGACGACAGCTTCGTTTGCAGCCCCATAGCCGACTATAGCGAAGGCCCTCGTCACCCCCATCGAACCAAATACGAATAATATATTTCACACATAAAACCTTTAATTGTGAATGTAATAGCAATCGAAGTGCCGGAACTATTATTAGCTAAAGTACAATAATTGCGACTTTAATTGGAAGAATTAGGGGCAAACATCTAAATTTTAGGATAAATACCTGTATCTTGTGGATGTAGTGGAGGTCAGTTTGGTAGTTTGCTATTTCTATTCATCCCGGTTTAGTCGGATATTGGTAAAATTCCTCAACAGCTATCTATACAGATCGTGTTCTATCGATCATCGTTTCTGACTGAACTATGTACGTCTTGATCACACTGAAGTTGATCGTCGTGTCCTGTCAACCACTCCGTTCCGATTACACAAAATCACTGAAACACTACGATTTTGTCGTGACTATCGACTTCGCGTCGATCGTGATGGATTCGCCTGTCGAGTTACGAGTCAAGGGGATAGTGACAGGCGACCTGATCGCTCGCGGTTTCTCCGTCGTTACGTCTCCGAAGTTGCGGTGCGTCCCGCTCACACTGCTCGTCGGCGTGCGAACACCAGGAGGCGTACCGACATCCCGCCGGAAGGTCGATGGGATCGGGGACCTCACCCTGTGCGTTGTTGTCCGATTCGCCAGTCTCGATCTCGGTGTCGGGGACGGATCGGAGCAGCGCTTCAGTGTATGGGTGTGACGGATAGTGAATCACGTTCCGCGTCGGTCCCGTTTCGACGATTTTCCCGAGGTACATGATCATTGTTCGATCGCAGAGATAGTTGATCGTCGAGAGGTCGTGAGAAACGTACAGAATGCTCATTCCCATCTCGTCTCTGAACTTCTCGAATAGTTTCAGTATTCCCGTTCGAACGCTTACGTCGAGCATAGAAACGGGTTCGTCGGCGACGAGGAAATCGGGCTCGAGGACGATCGCTCTGGCGATGTTGACCCGCTGGCGTTCCCCGCCGGAGAGTTCGCCCGGGAATGAACCAAGGTACTTCTCCGCCGGTTTGAGTCCCGCGTCGTTGAGTGCCTGAATCGTCCGCTCCGTCCGTTCTTCCCGATCACCGATCGAGTGGATCTTCAGCGGTTCGGAAACGATCCTCGAAACAGTGAACCGAGGATTAATCGCTTCGTACGGATCTTGAAAGATTACTTGACACTTTCGTCGAAAGTCCTTCAACTGTCCGGAACTGTACTCGGTAACGTCGTCGCCGCTGACCATAATCTCTCCCGAGGTCGGGGCCTGGAGGTGGACGAGAAGTTCACCGAGCGTCGATTTCCCACACCCGCTTTGACCGGCGAGACCGACGATTTCCCCCTGTTCGATTCCGAATGATACGTCGTCAACGGCCCGGAGATATTCTTTGTTATCGAGTATCGTTCCGAGGATGGACCGATTGGTATCGTACAGCTTCGTCAGATTGTTGACTTCGATCAATCGGCGTGCGTTCTGTTCCGATTTCATGGTTGACGCTACGCTCATTGGCACAACAGATACGGTTTGATGACGGTCGTAAATTTCTTTCGATGGGGTGCGAGCATCGGCGAGCTGGATTGTGGTTTCATCGTCATTACGGTGCGTATACGGTACTTGATTGCGATTCCGGTACCCACGTTCGTGGATCACTTCCGTTCGTTCTGAACTCCTCGCGCTGGTCGGGATACAGGCACTCGATTCGCCGACCGTCGTCCAGTTCGACCGGTTCCGGATCCGTACTTCGACACTCGTCCGTCGCGAACGGACAGCGGTCCGCGAACCGACATCCCGACGGCGGTTCCACGAGGTTGGGCGGCGAACCCGGAATTTCGATCAGCGTTGAGTCTGACGGATACTCTTCCATTCTCGGAAACGCATTCTGCAGGCCGATCGTGTACGGATGCGCGCTTCGTTCGAATACGTCTTCGATCCGACCGATTTCTGCGATCCTGCCGGCGTACATTACCGCCACTCGATCCGAAATGTTCGAGACGACTCCCATGTCGTGGGTTACGAACACGATCGCACAACCGATGTCCTCCTGAATCTCCTCGAGGAGGTCACAGATCTGATCCTGAACGATCACGTCCAGGCCCGTCGTTGGCTCGTCCGCAACGATCACCGACGGGGACAGCGCCAGCGAAAGGGCGATCGTCACGCGCTGGCGCTGCCCGCCCGAGAGTTCGTGGGGATAATCGTCCATCCTGTTCGGATCGAGATCGACCCGTTTGAACAGCTCTGCACACCGTTCTCTCGCCTCTGCGGTGGATTTGTCGGTGTGGAGCTTAATCACCTGTACGACCTGTGATCCGACGGTGTACACCGGATCGAGTGCGGCCATCGCGTTCTGAGGAATGTAGGAAATCTCCTTCCAGCGAATCTTCTCGCGTAGCGTCGACTCGGACGCCGCCGCGAGGTCGATTCCCTCGTACGTGATCGATCCTTCGCTGATCTCCCCGTTCGAATCGAGCAGCCGGAGAAACGCTTTCGTTAGCGTGGTTTTCCCACAACCGCTTTCGCCAACGATTCCGAGCGTTTCACCCTCCTCAATTCGAAACGAGACGTCGTCGATGGCCCGGACGGGGCCGTCGTCGGTCGCGTACTCAACCGACACCCCATCTATGTCAACTACGCCCATAGAATCATTGACACACTTGTCGGTAATAGGTGTTTTGGTATCTCCTACCACGAAAGTCCGGGCTGTTCGAGGTGTTCATCCTGAAGCAGAACCGAAGGGGAAATCACCGGTGCTGTAGTTCGGGATTGGTGATCTCTTCGATTCCGCGCGACATGTAGAAGAACGCGACGACGAGCGCGGTAATGCTGAGTCCCGGCGGAAGTACCCACCACCACGCGTGCGTAATCGCACCGCTCGTGTAGGTCAACTGCAACATCACTCCCCAGCTAATCATTTCGGTCGTTCCGAGCCCCAGGAACGAGATTCCCGCCTCGAGTAGGATCGCCGACCCCATCACGAAGACGCCCTCGATGAGGATGATGGGAAGCAGGTTCGGTGCGATGTGGACGTACATGATTCTGAGATCGCTGGCACCGGAGGCCTTCGCGGCTTTCACGAACGGCCGTTCCGAGAGAGACAGCGTCTGTGAGCGAACGACGCGAGCCATCGTTCGCCACAGAATCAATACCATAGCGATAATCACGTTCCAGACGGAGCTACCGAATAGAAGCGAGACAACCAGTAACAACGGGATCGCCGGGATTGCGTACAGGACGTCGACGACGCGCATCAGCACGAGGTCGACCGTTCCCTTGTAGTATCCAGAAACGAGCCCGACGGTCGTTCCGATCAGCATCACCGCGAGCCCCGAGAGAAACGCGACGAGGAGCGAGACTCTGCTACCGTAAATCCACTGACTCAGGATGTCCTGCGAGTGGTGGTTCGTTCCCATCAGATGATCGGAGCTCGGGGGCTCGAGAATCGAGTACTGGCCCTGGTCGCTGACGACGTTGGCTTCCGGTTCGTAAGGTGCCAGAAACGGTGCGAAAATCGCCATAAAGAGCGTGCCCAGCACGATGACGAGAGCGATCGCCGCCATCCGATTGGACAGGAATCGCCGGCCGGCCCATTGCGCCCGTTCTTTGTACGTCTCGAGGACGATCCGCTGGTTCTTTGTGAGACGCTCCTCGAGGAGATTCATCACTCGACCACCCCCTCGTCTTTCACCCGCGGATCTAACCACGACGAGACGATGTCCGCGATGAAATTAAAGAGAATTACCATGAACGACATCAGGAAGAACGCCCCCTGTACGACGGGATAATCGTGTGCTTGAACGGCGTCCCACATCGTTCGACCGAGACCAGGCCACGAGAACACCGTTTCCAGAATGACGGAGCCGCCGAAGGCGTACCCGATCGCCAGCGCGCCGTAGTGAACGACCGGCAACAGGGAGTTTCGCATCGCGTGGCGATATCGAATCGTCGATTCCGGCGTTCCTTCCGCTTTTTTCAACTGAATGAAGTCGTCGCCCAGAACGTCGATCATCGTGTTCCTCGTGATCAGAATCGGTCTGCTGATGCGCCAGAGCGCGAAGATGACGATCGGAAGGATCGCGTGCTGCCAGGTTACGAGCGAGAATACACGATCGACCGCCGTCCCGGGAACGTCTCCGGCGGGACGCATTCCGCCGGAGGGCAAGATGTTGAGCGTAAACGAAAAGATCATCAGCGCGATCATTCCGGTCCAGAAGATCGGTGCGGCGTACGTGGTCAGCGCGATTGCCGTCCCGTAGTTGTCGAGGCGGCCGTTTCTGTGCCAGGCGAACAGCGCACCGATGAACGGCCCGAGGATGAACGCGATCAAGATCGCCGGTACCGTCAATATGAGCGTGTTGATCGTCCGATCCAGGATGAACGGCAACACCGGCTCGCCGTGCTGGAACGACTGACCGAGGTCACCGACCGCAAAGTTTCGCATGTAGAGGATGTACTGCGTGTGCAGCGGTTCGTCGAGTCCGTACTGAGCCATCAACTGCTCCTGTTGTTCCGCGGAAAATCGCGGTGAGACGACCCGACTCGTTGGGTCTCCGGGTAGTATTCTGAAGAGAAAGAACAGTATCGTAATGACGGCGTACAGGCTAACCACCATCAGCCCCAATCGCTTTCCGAGATAGCTCAGGCTGACCATTCTACTCCAGAGGGATGTATTCGACCTCGGGCTCCCAGTCGATCGGCATCAGTAATTCGCCGCTTTCGTTCCATCGGAAACCGGCGTCCTCTAACAGTTCGACGGCTCGGTCGAGGTCGAGCGGGTACTCCTGAACGTCGTCGTTGTGGTACCGGACGTTAGCCGGTGCGATCGGATGCAGTGCTTCGTCTCCGCTCCCTTGCAGGAGAATATCTATCATCTCCTGCTGGTTGACCGCGTGTGCGAGCGCCTTTCTGAACCGGACGTCACGGAACGGTCCTTCGTTGTTCGGAATCCAGATCCCGTGTGCGTCGAGACCGGGGTTAGAGACCGCTCGAACGCCGTCCGTCTCGTTCGCCTGATTCCAGTGCTCGGCACCCATGTACTGCGTGAACGTCACGTCTCCGCTCTCGAGGTCGCCGATGATCGCCGACTGCGACCCGTAAATTCTGTACACGAACTCCTCGAAATCGAGGTCGTCCGCCAGGTAATGGTCTTGATTCTTCTCGAAGACGATTTGGGTTCCTGGCTCGTAGTCGATGAACTCGAACGGGCCGCTCCCAGTCATGTCGGGATCGCTCCACTCGGACGGGTGGTCGTACTCGTCAATTGCGTCGCTCCAGATGTGTTCCGGAACGATGGGAATTCGGTAGAGACTGATCTGGACGAAGCCGGAGAATGGGTTGTCGAGGCTGAACCGAACCGTCCGATCGTCGAGGATCTCGGAGCTTCCGTACGGGTCGATGTCGCTTCCCAGGTACGGAATTCCCTGTTCCTGTATCGCGTCGAACGTGAACTGCACGTCTTCGGCGGTCACCGGTTCCCCGTCGTGGAACGTCATGTCCGCCCGGAGCGTGACGTCGAGCGTGGTCTCGTCGACCCACTCCCAGTCCTCAGCTGCGGCCGGTGTAGGGCCTCCTTCGAGGTTCAGCCGAACGAGCGGATCGTACGTGAAGGCGTGCAGCCGAAGTGCATCCGGCCCGGTAACGTTGAAGAAGTTCGGATACGTTTCGAGCGCCTCGGTCGTCCCGAACACGACCTGGTCTTCGCCGTCGACGCTTTCGATTTCCGTAAGCGACGGAATATTGTTGTATGCGTACAGCCCGACCATCTCCTGCCAGTTCGTGAATTGGTCGGTGTTCGCGGCGACCAACGCGTCGGGGTGGACGGTGAAGATGATGGGGACGTTCTCCGCCAGAATTTCTTGACAGTTCTGGGCGTACTCGATACGTCGTTGTTCGTTCGGCTCGTCCCGGAAGTTCTCGACCATCTCGTCGTACTCGTCGCTTTCGAACATCGTGTAGTTGCCGCCCTGAAGGTTGGCGAACTGTGAGTGAAAGCTGTAAAATAGGTTGTAGTACGGGAACAGCCGTTCCGTTCCGCCGGTCCAGGCGGCGATCATGAAATCGAACTCCCTGTCGTTCAGTTTGTCCGAATACGTCCCGACGTCGACGACTTCACGATTCGTTCGGATTCCGAGCGCCTCTATCTGGCGTTGAGCCAGATTCCCGACCTCGTATCGAAGGGCGTCCTCGTCCTGTGCCACTGACGCGAACTCCATCTCCGGAAGCGGTTCGTACTCGTCTTCGTCGTCGGCGATGGTTCCGGGAGCTTCTCCGTTTCCTCCACCAGTACAGCCTGCAAGCCCTACAACCGCACCCGACGCGGCCGTCCCGACGATAAATTCGCGTCTGTTCACACCATTGTAATTGCTTGACATTGCATCCCATAGGTTAAAATCAGGGGTATATATAACTATCGGTATCGGAACACGCTGGCTCGCGTGGGACTGGAAGCGACCGTCCGACGTCGGTTCGTCGGATAGAGACAATTGTCGATGCGGTCCATCACTCGCCCGAAGCGAATGCAGTCGAACCATTCGGCCACCGACTGGTACGCTCTTTCCAGTTTCGTATCGGACGATTTCGAACCTGTTTCGTATTTCTGGTACCAGTATCTTTATTACTATACTCTTGCGAGGGGGTTGCATGGAAATCACTGGTGTAGAAGCGTATGCGGTTAACGTCAACGTCATCGACATCGAGGACGGCGGCATCTCGCCGTACGTAACCAACCACGGTGCCGTCGAGGACATGGATCGAATTCTCGTGCGGGTCGATACCGACGAGGGGATTTCGGGCTGGGGAGAGATGCGCGTCTTTCTCTCTCCAGAAACGACCATTGCTATCCTCGAGGACGGCATCGCTCCGATCGTCGAAGGTCACTCACCGTTCGAAGTCGAGAGTCTCCGCAGATTACTGTTTATCGAGTATACGAACGTCGATATGTTCTTTTCCGCCGTAGAGATCGCCTGCTGGGATATCGTCGGCAAAGCGCTCGGAAAACCGATATACGAACTGCTTGGCGGATGGACTGCGCCGGGAGTCACGACGCGACAGATCGAACAGGATTACGAGTACGACCGGGCTGTCGACGTCGCGTACTGCGTGGGTATCCTTTCACCCGAGGAATCGAGGGTTCACGCCCGGCGCGCCCTGGAACGAGGCCACGACGTGTTGAAGACGAAAGCCGGCCGCGACTGGCGCGAGGACGTCGATCGAATTCTCGCGATGCACGACGAGGTCGACGGACGGCTCGACTTCCGACTGGATCCGAATCAGGGATGGCGTCTCGACGAGGCGGTGCGCGTTGGAGCGGCGCTTTCCGACGCCGGCGTCTACCTTCAGTATCTCGAGCAACCGATTCGCGTCGACTCTCACGGATCACTCGCCCGGCTGCGCGAACGGACGTGCCAGCCGATCGGGCCGAACGAGGATACCTACATCGCTCACAACCTCCAGTCGCTCATCGAGAACGCTGCGCTCGACGTCGCCGTCCTGGATATGACCCCCGCTGGCGGTATCTCCGGCGTTCGGCAACTTGCTGCGATCGCAGAGGACGCCGGCGTTCCCGTTGCCCACCACTGCGCGTTCGACCTCGGTGTCCGCACCGCGGCGATTATGCACACCGTCCTCGGCGTTCCCGGATTTTCGCTACCGCCCGACTCGGTCTACTACGCGTGGGAAGACGACGTGATCGAGGAACCGCTCGAGGTCGTCGACGGTTCGATTCCAGTGCCGGATGCACCCGGACTCGGCGTTACCGTCGACGAAGCGAAGCTTGCGGAGTACCGAATCCGTTGAACGTCTCGCCGTTCCGAAGTGCGTGTTCGCTCGAGGCTAGAAACACTTTTGAGGATACCACTCTTCGGATGGTTGTATGTTCGACGCGAAAGCAGATGACAGAGCCATGTGGGCGACGCGTACGTCCGGTGAAATCGTTTCGACCGCCCGGGAAGACGGATCCGTTCTCGTGCTTCCCGTCGGGAGCATCGAACAGCACGGTAACCACCTCCCGGTTGCCACCGATACGATCCTCGCTCACGAGATCTCGGCGCTCGGCGTAGAGCGAGTAGTCGACGAAATTCCGGTACTTCTGTTACCTCCTCTCTGGAGCGGATACTCTCCGCACCACCTGACGTTTGGCGGCACTGTCTCTCTCGAGTTCGATCACCTGCTTGCGGTTCTCGAGGACGTCGTCGCAACCGCACTCGAGAACGGATTCGACGCGGTGGTTCTGGTAAACGGCCACGGAGGAAACCAGTCGGCGATCGACGGTGCGGTCAGCACCATCGGAACCGACCACGACGACGTCGAAGTTCTCGGCGTCACGTACTTCCAGCTTGCCCGCTCGTTCATCGACGACGTCCGGGACAGCGAACTCGGCGGAATGGGTCACGGTGGGGAGTTCGAAACTTCACTCATGCTCTATCTTTACGAACAGCTCGTTCGGCGTGACGAACTCAACGGAACGTACCTCGATGAGCCCTACGATCTCGGAGACGAGGACCTCCTCGTGGGCGGACCGCTCGCGGTCTATCGCGATTTCGACGAGTACTCCGAGACCGGGGCGATCGGCGATCCCGGATTGGCCACCGCCGAGAAAGGAGAGCAAATTTACGAATTGCTCGGAGACGAACTCGAACGATTCCTTCGATCCGTCCACCGACGGAACGCATAACACGGAGTCCGCGATTCGAACGAATCTCTGTTCGACTCGAGTACGAACACCATGCTTGCTACTGATACGCGTATTTTATCGAAATTACGTTGGCCTTCTCTTCGAGCTGGTGAATGTACTTGCTACACGTCGACGACGTCATTTTGTTTTTCGGGGCTGTAATTCCGAGAGCCGCCACCGTCTCGTTGTTCGAGTCCGTAATCGGAACGGAAATACTTCGAATTCCAACTTTCCGCTCCTCGTCCTCGAGCGTATATCCCCGTCGTCGGATCGCTTCGACTTCGGCGAACAACTCTTCTGCGTTCGTGATCGTGTTCTCGGTTGCCTTCGGAAGACCGTGACGTTCGACGATCGCTTGGATGCGGTCGTCGTCCTGACTCGCCAGTAACGTCTTTCCGAGTGAGGTCCAGTGCAAGTGCGTATACTCCCCGATATTGATGTTGTCGTTGATCGCATTTTTCCCTTCGATTTGCCACAGTTGAACCCGTTTTTCTGACTCGAGTACGCCGAGACCGACAGTTTCACCGGTGTTGTGACAGATATCGATCATCTCCTGGCGCGCAGCTGAGAACACCTTCTGTTGTTCGCGAACGCTGCTCCCGATCTCGAGAAATCGCAAACTGAGTCGATACGTACCGTCCTCGGCGATTACGTATCCTAGCGCTTTCAGCGTTTGTAGATACACGTGGACCGTACTCGTGGGCATATCCAGTGCCGTCGCCAGTTCCGATACGCCTGCACTTTCGTGTTCTTTCAGAGCCTCGATTATCGTCAGTCCTTTCTCGAGGGCCTGAACCCGTCGACCGTCCGCATCATCCGTTTGTGTGTGCATACCATACTCACTTTCACCTATTGTGAAAAGGATATCGGTTTTCGGGGGGAGCTTTCCACTTCCATTGGATACACGCTGCGATCGTGATTGTTTCGAGATCACAGCAATTGATATTACGATAAGTGACCAATACGTCCACAAATAGTGGATTGATGCCGTGAGCTGAACTTAGGCTGGAACCGAATCGTCGCGTCTGCCGACCACGGGGTCGTTCGCCGGCTACTGGCGCCAGTTGCTGATCCTACCCCTGCATTTTGTACGTTCCGTTACCTCACCGCCGTGACCTCGCGGGCGTTCGAGATTCGATCTTGAGTAGTATTCCGCCGCCCGAGCTGCTCGTCGCTCGGTGTTTCGCTGCGGTGTTCCATCGGACTTCTGTTATTCTTCCGGATCTGCCCGCTCCGCCCTCGCATTTACACTGGTGCATTTGTAACCCTTTGAGTGCGGTCGACTGTTCACTCGACGTTTACAACCGTACTCTCGTCATTCTCCGGGTCCAGTCGACTGTTCACTCGACGTTTACAGCCGTACCTTCGTAATTTTGTTCGGGAACGATCTTTCTCGTGTGTTCTGTCGCGTTTGATTCGGTCCGATCGTTTTGCCATTGAAAACCGAATGTTCGTTTTCACATAGAAAACACGTATTACTGATTTCCGTCCACTCTATTCCAAACTTATTTGTCGGTCCGACCGGTCCCCGTACGTATGTCAGTGGATGACGAGACGCGCGATCGACTCGCCGCGTCGCTGTACGACGCGTTGCAGACGGGCAATCCCATCGCCCGCCCGACCGAAACGCACGATCTCACGATCGAGGACGCCTACGCGATCCAGTCGTCGTTTATCGACCGACGGCTCGAGGACGGCGCCACCGTCGTCGGACACAAGATCGGACTCACTAGCGAGGGTATTCAGGACCAACTCGGTGTGTCGGAGCCCGACTTCGGCAGGTTACTCGACACCATGTTCGTCGACGGACGCACGATCCCGAGCGAGGACCTCATCGCCCCCCGGATCGAGCCGGAAGTCGGATTTTTCATCGGTAACGACCTCGAGCCGCCGGTGTCGTACCTCGACGTGCTGGCGGCGACCGAGTTCGTCGTTCCGGTTCTCGAGGTCATCGACAGCCGCGTTCGTGACTGGGACATTCGCATTCAGGATACGATCGCGGACAACGCCTCCTCCGCGTTGTATCTCACGGGCGAGACGAGACGCGACGTCGACGACGTCGATCTCTCGCTCGAAGGTGTCAAACTCTACCGAAACGGGACGCTCGAGGCGTCGGGAGTCGGTGCTGCGGTGCTCGAACATCCCGCACGGTCCGTTGCGTGGCTCGCCAACACGCTCGCGGATCTCGACGAAACGCTCGAGGCGGGACAATTCATCCTCAGCGGATCGCTCACGCCGGCCGTCGACGTCGACTCCGGTGACGTCCTTACGGTTGAGTTCGCCTCGATCGGAACGCTGACGACTCGGGTCGAATAGTCGGCGTTCAGCGTTTGTAAACGAACGTGCTCGTTGTACCCTCCTCACACGGTACGAACTCTCATTCTACGTTTTCGAATTGAAAACTGTTATGTGCCTGGATACCATGGGGTTGTGTATGACGACGGAAGCAAATCACCCGGTGCGGACGACGGAGAAATCGTTGCATCTGATCGAGAAACTTCGGGAACTGGACGGCGCACGTATTCACGAACTCGAGGACGAACTCGAGATGACGAAGGGAGCGATTCACAATCACCTGAGCACGCTCCGAACGCACGGATACGTGGTGAAAGAGGACAACGAGTACCGGTTGAGCCTGAAGGTGTTGACCCTCGGTGGCTACGTTCGAAGCAACTACTCGATCTACCAGTTCGGTCGTCCGAAAGCGAACAAGCTCGCCTCGGACACCGGGATGCTGGTCAACCTCGCAACCGAAGAAAACGGCCAGAGCGTCTATCTCTATCAGGCTCGCGGCGAGTACGCCGTCAATCTCGATACGCAGGTTGGACATCGCCTCAGACTCCACAACATCGCGATCGGCAAGGCCATCCTCGCGTATCTGCCGGCCGAGCGGGTCGAGGCGATCGTCGACCAGTGGGGGCTCCCGAAGGAGACGGAGAACACGATCACCGACCGGGAGACGCTGTTCGAGGAACTGGAGTCCGTCCGCGAGCAGGAGTTTGCAACCGACCTGGAAGAACGGACGGAAGGGCTTTGCTGTATCGCCGCACCGATTCGACCCGACAACGAGATTCTGGGTGCGATCAGCATCTCTGCACCGACCAGTAGGCTCGGCAATCAGGGTTTCGACGACGAGCTCGTCGGCCAGGTCAAGAGTACGGCGAACGAGATCGCACTGGATATCAAGTACGTGTAGGCGGCGCCGTTTAGCCCGTCGACTCCTGTCACCTCTATCTCGGTTTTCTATAGCTAAACAATAATCCGCAGATCACCCGTGAACTAGCGACGATAGCTCCCCGTACCGCCCCGTTGTGTTTTCAGGATGAAAACGAGTGGGTCGTACACAGATTCGATCACCGCGTTGGATCGGTCGAGTTCGTCTATCGGACGGTGAACGCGAGTACCCGGAACGTCGACTGATCGCGTGGCGTATCGGAAAAGCTGAGTACCGGTCTCGTTCGGCCGCCGAAGCCGACGACGATTACGCGACGGAGTCGGAAACGTCGGCCGTCTCGGCTTCTTCCGCTATCCCTTCCGTTCGGGCGACCTGGTCGCCCCGCTCGTCGTAGACTCTGACGCGGCTCTTGTCGACGGTTGCGACGACCTCGTCACCGACGTCGGCGAGAACGCCGTGAACGGCCGTGTCGATCGACCGGGAGAGAACGTCGAACTCGCCGCAGTCGATGTTGTACTCGATGTAGTCCCGCGTGAGCGATTCGGAGCTGATCGTTCCGCGGAAGACGAGTTCGTCGTCTCCGATGTTCTCCGGCGAGGCGGCGACCTGACAGTGTTTGGGTCGGAAACAGACCGTGAGGTCGTCGCCCGTCTCCACTTTTCCGTTCAGATCGCCAAACGCGTACTCTCTGGCACCGACGTCGATCGTCGTCGACCCGCCGGCGTTTGTTACCCGACCGTGAATGCTGTTCGAGAATCCCATGAAATCCATCGTAAAGTGCTTTTTCGGGTTGTTGTAGATGTTGAGGGGATCGTTCTCTTCGACGATCTCGCCCTGGTTCATGATCGCGATCTCGTCGGAGAGGTACATCGCTTCGTCCTGTGCGTGGGTCACGTACAGCATCGTGATGTCGAACTCCTCGCAGATATTCTTGATCTCCGCGCGCATCGTTCGCCGAAGTTTAGCGTCGAGATTCGAGAGCGGCTCGTCGAAGAGGATGATCTCCGGTTCAAGGATCATCGCGCGCGCGACGGCGACGCGCTGTTGTTGGCCGCCACTCAGGTTCGACGCCAGGTGATTCGTGTGATCGCCCATTCCGATCGACTCGAGCAGTTTGTGGGTCCGCTCGCGACGTTCCTCTTTAGTTCCGATCTTCTGGACGTTGAGCGGGTACATGACGTTCTCCTCGACGGTCATGTGCGGCCAGACGGCGTAGGACTGAAACACCATCCCGATGCCGCGGTTCTCGGGCGCGACGTTCACCTCATCGGAAAACACCAGCTCGCCATCGATGTAGATCTCACCGCTGTCCGGCGTCTCGAGCCCGGCGACGCTGCGAAGCGTCGTCGACTTTCCACAGCCCGAGGGACCTAGCAACGTTTTGATCTTGCCGGCTTCCACCGAGAGGGAGAGATCATCGACAGCAACTGTCTCACCGTACGTCTTTCGTATATTCTTTAATCGGAGTTTCGTGTCCGCCATACGCACGAAACGGATGTGGAGTAATATAAATGTTCCCACAGCCATTGGTACCGATGGACGAGAACAAACCCGACTCTCCAGTAGATCGTTCGAAAATCGCATACCGTCCGCGAAAACGGAGCTATTCGGCCCGAAGCTCGATGTCTCCGATGGTCGCGAACTGGACGTTGTAGACGTCGCCGGGCTCGATGTCGATCGCGGCGTTGATACCACCGGTCAGGATCAACTCGCCCGCCTCGAGTCCGTCGTCGACGTCCGGGAGACGATTCGCGAGCCACGAGACGGCTCGGGCGGGGTGGCCCATGATGTCGGCACCGACGCCGGTGGCTTCGACCTCGCCGTTGACCGAGATGACGACGCTCTCCATCGCCAGATCGACGTCGGTGACGTCACGGAGACGCTCGCCGACGAAGATGCGACCGGCCGACGTGTTGTCAGCGATCACGTCCTGTGCGGAGGGAATAGACCAGCCCTGGAACCTGCTCTCGAGAATTTCGACGACCGGCACGACGGCTTCCGTCGCCGAAAGGACGTCCGTCGCGGTGGCCGGTGCGGGAACGTCCTCGCCGAGGACGAGACCGATCTCCGCTTCCAGCCGCGGCGAGATCATCGACTCGCTCGGGATCGTCGGTCCCTCGAGGACGGTATCGTCCGTAACGTAGCCGAAGATCGGCTCCTGAATGCCGAGTTGTTCCTGTTTCGCCTCGCTGACGAGACCGAGTTTGTGCCCGACGATCCCGCCGTCGTCACCGCGGAGGCGGTCGACGACGCGGGATTGAATCTCGTAGGACTCGGCGACGGAGAACTCCTCGTCGTCGGTCAGCGGCGGGATCGGCGATCCGCTCTCCTGTGCGTCGTACAGCGATTCTGCGAATTCGTCCAGTTTGTCCTCACTGAGGCTCATCTGTGTCTCGATATTAGCGACGGTTTATTTAATGGTACCGCCTTTCCGGCACCGGATGAATTCCGCTGACCGCCGTGACGCCATGGTCGGAGCTCTGGAAAAAGTTTCGCGATCAGTCGTCGTCCCGTTCGACGATCCAGTCGAACGCCGGTTACGCGTCGGGGTAGCTCGTCCCTTCCCAGGACGGACCTTCCCCGACCCACTGGTGGTTGTTTTCGCCGCCGATGTCCGATTCGGTCCACTCGATCGGCTCCCAGTCTGGTTCGAAGTTGAGATAGCCCGGTCCAGCGAACAGTTCGATGCGGAACCCGCTGGCCGGATCGGAGACGTACAGAAAGTCCGCTCGAGTGATCGCGTGGCGGCCGGGACCGCCGTCGGGTTCGATACCGACTTCGCTCAGGATGTCGGCGGCGTTCCAGAGGTCGTCGAAGCTGTCGAGGTGGTACGAGAGGTGGTGGAACCCGGGCGACGAGTCGGCGGGTTCGCGGTGGATCGCGAGGTCGTGTGGGAGCGCGGTCACGGCGAACCACCAGCCCCAGAGTTCGTCGTCGGTTCCACGGTAACACTCGTTCAGCTGGAAACCGAGTGCCTCCTGGAGCCAGGCGGCGTGTTCTTTCGCAGTACCGCCGGGATCCTGGACGTGGACGTGATCGATTCGCCGCGGTGCGATCCGGTTTGCGACCGCCTCGCTGTAGACGCGGTTTTTGAGTCCCGATCGTTGTCCCTCGGGTGCGTCCGGCTTATCGACGTCGTAGTAGAACTCGTACGGATGACCGAACTTCTCGACGCGGATCGCTTCACCCTGCCCTGGTTCCTCGCCGGCGTCGACGTAGGTGACGTCCGTCCCTTCGGATTCGAACCGCTCGGCGAGGTGGTCGAGCGCCTCCGAGCTCGTCGTTCGCAACGCGATGTGGTCGACGCCTTTCTTTCCGGACTCGGTGACGCTCAGCGTGTGATGCTCCCAGTCGCGCTGTCCGCGTAGATACGCGGTGTCGTCGTCTCGCTCGACGACGTGAAGTCCGAGTACTTCGTCGAAGAACCAGAGTGATTCGTCGAGATCGGGCGTATGAATCGCAACGTGACCGAGTTTGGCGATCGGTTGGTTCGTGTTCATGGTAGAGTCGATGGCAGCCGCATACTTGATTTCTCCGGGTACAGACCCTCGATAGCGGCTTGACGGAGCTATTTGTAGGTATGTTATTTAGTTGTTTTCCTGGCCGATTCGCGACGACGTCTCGCCGAACCGACGGTGGACCGTCGTGGACGGCTCGGTTCGACGAACCGGTCAGTCGATCAACTCGAGGAGGTTGTCCGCGTAAATTCCCTCGCGATCCGCGTCGTCGACGTCCATCGCTTCGACGGCGGCGATCCCGTTTTCGATTCCGGCCCGTCCTCGGCCCGGTCCGAACGGATAGTCGGTGCCGTAGACGAGCGTGTCGCCGAAGAAGTCGTACGCACACTCGTGAGCGGCGACGCTGCTGCCGAGACAGGCGTCGGTGTAGAACTCCGCGAAGTGGTCGCTGACGGGCTGTTCGAGGTCGGGGAGATCGGTGTCGGCGTAGTTGTCGGGGTACTGCTGGCGAGTCTCGTAAAAACCGTCGATCCGGCCGCTGAAGTACGGGATCATACCGGCACCGTGGTGTGCGACGACGTCGAAGTCGTGTTTCTGGGTGACGCCGCCGAAGACGAGCCGAGACAGCGCGAGCGTCGTGTCGAACGGCCAGCCGAACAGTCGGTGATCCATGTACTCGCTCGCCCACTCGTACCACTCGTGGAGTTGCGGGTGCAGCCACAGCGGCGCGTCTTCGGCGTCGGCTTTCGCGAACAGCGGATCGAACTGCGGTCTGTCGAGCGGCTCGCCGTCGATGTTCGAGAAAATCTGGATCCCCACCATGTCGAGGTCGTTCACACACCGGTCGAACTCGTCGATGAACTCGTCGTTGACCTTGGGAATCGTTCCGACGGGGACGAACCGTTCCGGGTGTTCGTCGGTGATGCGTCGGATCTCGTCGTTCGCGAGTTTCGTCAGTTCCAGCGCCGTCTCGTCGTCCATACCCTGCCAGATCGGCGGCAGTGCGATCGTGAGCACCTGCTTGTCGATGCCGAACTCGTCCATGTCTTCGAGTCGCCGGTCGAGGTCCCAGAGAAACGACGGTGAGCCGCTGAGCCCCTGGAAGCCGTGTTCGTCGAGCAACGTTTCGTAGAACCGCTCCGTCAGTACGTGCGTGAATGCGTCGATTTTCATCGGTCGACCATCCACAGCAACGGACAGCCATCACATAAAGCTCACGTCCTCGACGCTCGACCGATCCACCGACGCGGCCGTGAACCCGTAGCGTCGAGAACGGGTTCGGCGGTTGTTTTATTATGGCCGCCCGAGACGTCATCGTATGGGAATACTTGCAGCGGTAGACGGCAGCGAAGACTCCCGACGCGTGGTCGAAGTCGGCTACGACTTGGCCCAGGCGTACGAAACGGAGCTGGCCGTCCTCTACGTCGTAACCGAAGACAGGGCGCGCGAGTTGATGGACGAACAGGACGATTACTATCTCGACGACGCCGTCTCGGGTGCAGAACGGATCGCCTCCCGCGTCGCGAACGACGTCGTAGAGGATCGCTTTTCGATCGAGCCGATCGGAACGGTCGGAAACCCCGCGGAGGTCATCGTCGAGCAAGTCGAGAAACTCGAGGCGGACTACCTCGTCATCGGCGGCCGAAAACGGACTCCGGTCGGCAAGGCGCTGTTCGGAAGCGTGACTCAGTCCGTGTTGCTTTCGGCCGACTGTCCCGTCGTGACGACGATGATCGACGACGAGTAGATCCGGTTATTTTATTGCGTTGTGCCGGAATCGGAGCGTATGGACGTCATCCACAGTGCGATTTGGGTATCGGACATCGAGGAAACGCTCTCGTTCTACGTCGACGATCTCGGTCTCGAGAAGACGCGAGAGTTCGTCAGCGGGGAGGGTGCCCGCAACGTGTACGTCGCGGGCGACAACGGCGTCGAACTGCAACTGAAGCACGATCCGGAACGGGGGGTGCCGGAGCCGACCGGCATCGACCACATCGCCATCGCGGTCGACGACACCGACGCCGAAGTCGAACGGCTCGTCGCGGAAACCGATTGCACCCTCGAGCGCGGTCCGCTGGACTCCGACGGGGCGAACGCCCGGGTCGCGTTCCTCGAGGGTCCCGACGGCTACGGGATCGAACTGGTCCAGGAGTTCGAGTGACGCGGACTGCTGTCCGTCGGTTTCGGTAGATCCGCCGGACGGGGCGTCGCGGTTGCACCCGTTCGACGTTACAACAGATCGTACGACGGGACCCTACGTCGCTTCCACGCGGATATTTTGGCACCTTCGAGATCGAACGACGGGCCACACGACGGGAGACGCATCGTCGTCTCCAGTCACTTCGGGTGGCACCTCTAGCGCCGTCGCTGTCCGGTCGGTGGAAATCGAGAAAACGAGTACCGTCCGGCGACGATGGAAACCGGGTCAGTCGTCCGATTCGGATTCGGCGGCCGTCGGTTCGTCGTCGTCGGCCATCCGTGCGGCGACGTCAGTGATCATGTCCTCCTGGCCGCCGACGACGCCGATGTCGCCAAGCTCGACGAGGATCTCTCGAGGGTCGAGGTCGAAGCGCTCGCCGACGCGGCGGGTGTGACGAAGGAACGACGAGTAGACGCCCGCGTAGCCGAGCACCAGCGAGTCGTTGTCGAGTTCGGGCATCGTGTCCTCGGTGAGCATCGGAACGAGCACGTCCTCCGCGGCGTCCATGACGCCGAAGAAGTCCGGATTGACGTCGTAGCCCGCCTTCTTCAGGACGCCAACGAGCACTTCCATCTGCGCGTTGCCCGAGCCTGCGCCGAGCCCGCGGAGACAGCCGTCGACCGTGGTCGCGCCGGCTTCGATACCGGCGAGCGTGTTACCGATGCCGAGCCCGAGGTTGTTGTGTGCGTGAAAGCCGACCTCGATCGACAGTTCGTCGGCGAGCAGACCGACGCGTTCGCGGACGTCGTCGGGTAACATCGCGCCCGCGGAGTCCATCACGTAGACGGCATCGGCGCCGTACTCCTCCATGAGCTGTGCCTGCTCGAGGACGGTCTCGGGCGAAGCCATGTGCGAGAGCATCAGCAATCCGTTCGCCTCGAGTCCGCGGTCGGTGACGAACTCGAAGTGCTCGGCCGAAACGTCGGCCTCCGTGACGTGGGTCGCGATCCGACACATGTCGGCGCCGCGATCGACCGCGAGGTCGAGTTCCTCGACGGTTCCGATGCCGGGCAACAGCAGGACCGATAGCTTCGTGTTCGTGAGTTCGGGGACGACCGCGTCGAGGTACTCGCCGGTGTCTGCGGCCGCGAATCCGTAGTTGATCGACGAGCCGCCCATGCCATCGCCGTGGGACATCTCGACGACGTCCATCTCGGCGTCGTCGAGCGCGCTCGCGATTTCGGCCATCTCCTCGGGCGTGAACTGGTGGTCGACGGCGTGCATTCCGTCCCGAAGCGTCATGTCGACCAGGCGAACGTCGGCGTCAGTCATCGATACCACCCCCGATCGGGTTCGCTTCGGCCGGTTGCGTTGCGATGCGTTCGGCGGCGCCGAGGGCTGCGCTGGTCATGATGTCCAGATTTCCGGCGTACGACGGCAGGTACTGCCCCTCTCCTTCGACTTCGAGCATCGTCGTGACGACGATCGAGTCTCCCAGGTCGAAGCCGACGTCGTCCTGGTCCTTGACGACCGGGTCGAGTGTCACTTCGTATCCGGGGACGTACGACTGGATCTCCGCTTCCATGTCGTCGACCGAGTCGCGTACGTCCTCGATGTCCGTCGTGTCGGGAACTTTCGTGTAGACCGTGTTGCGCATCATGATCGGTGGTTCAGCGGGATTGAGAACGATAATCGCCTTCCCTTCGTCGGCGCCGCCGACGTCCTCGAGGCCGGCGGCGGTGGTCTGGGTGAACTCGTCGATGTTCTTGCGGGTCCCCGGTCCGGCGCTTTTCGAGGCGATCGTCGAGATCATCTCGGCGTACTCGACGTCCGCGACGCGGTCGACCGCGTGGACGAGCGGAATCGTCGCCTGTCCGCCGCAGGTGACCATATTGATGTTGTCCTCGGTGTCGATCACGTCGTCCAGGTTGACGGCCGGGACGGTGTACGGTCCAACCGCCGCGGGCGTGAGGTCGATCGCGAACAGTCCGAGTTCCTGGTACACCGGCGCTTGCTGTTCGTGGACTTTCGCGCTCGTCGCCTCGAAGACCACGTCGAACTCGTCTGCGTACTCTCGAACGCTGTCGATCCCGTCCGTTCCGACGTCGATACCCTCGTCGACGGCCGCCTGGAGTCCCTCCGACTCCTCGACCGGAAAGATACCGATCATCCGCTGGAGATTAATCGAGTCACTTCTATCGAGTATCTTATACATTAAGTCGGTCCCGATATTGCCAGGACCCACTATTGCTGCATCAACCGGCATGTGGGTATTAATCGGAGTAACAGTATTTAATACTATTGAAGACACGCAAGCCGTTCCGGTTCCCTCACCGCCGGTTTCACCAGTTCGACTGGGTGGTGCTGCAGTTGCTCGAGTGGACGAACAGTATAAGACTGTGGGACGGCAACCACCGATCATGGCTATCACGTGCGATTTTTACGGACCGCTTCGCGAGGCGGTCGGTCGAAAGACGATCACCCACGACGTCTCGACGGACGCTACCGTCGGCGACGTCCTCGAGTCGATCGCGGTGGATCATCCCGAGTTGGGCGAACTGTTGTTTTCGGACGGCGACCTTCGTGAGACGATGAACGTCTCGGTGAATTCGAGACACGTCAGGCTCCAGGACGGACTCGAGACCCCGGTCGAAGACGGCGATACGGTCCGCGCGTACCCGCCCGCGGAAGGCGGGAGCACCTGAAAAGAGCGTCTGGTCGAGCGAACCGCTCGACGGAACTCAGTCCGATCCCGCGATGGCGTCGACGCGGTCGGCCGGCACGGTTCCGTCGTCGTTCCACCCCCGTTCGTCGTAGTACTCCTGCAGCGACGATTCGAGGTCGGGGAGGTCGTAGGGAACCCAGTCGTCTTCCCCGTCGAAGCCGCGCTGATTGTTGAAGTGACGCTCGAGTTCGACCACCCGCGAGCCGACCGAAAGGAGGTCCTGGAAGTCGGCGTCGAACAGCCGTTCGAACCGATCGTCCTCCACCGCACGGCCGACGCCGAACTGACAGATGATCCCGCTGTCGCGCAACGCGTTCAGATTCTCGTTTCGGATCACGTGCTCGGCCTTGCCGGCGGTCCCCTCGGGATCTATCTTTCCGTGGTACTCGGGGATCATCGTCGTCGAGTACATGTGGTCGCCGCCGCGATTCGCCACGGCGTAGGACAGCCCCTGTCCCTGCACGACGCGGCCGTCGTGGGCGGCGTGCTCGAGCCCTTTGATCGCCCAGTTTTCGACCCCGAGCTCGTCGTGGATGCGGGCGACGCCCTCGGCGAGCAGGTCGCCGTCACCCTCGCGGAAGGCGATCTGCTCGACCAGATCGTGGACGAGCTCGGCGTTGCCGAACTCGTCGTTGGCCGCGAGATAGGCGGCGACGGTGACGCCACACGAGATCGTGTCCATCCCGTACCGGTCACACAGTTCGTTGGACTTCATCACGTCGACGACGTCGTCGACGCCGCAGTTCGAACCGAACGAGAACACCGTCTCGAATTCCGGGCCTTCGGTTTCGAGGCCCGTCTCTTCGTCCCGAGTCGGCAGCTTACACGCGAATGCACAGACCGAACACGCTGCTTTCTCGTATTTTTTCTCCTCGACGGCGTTGCCGCCGATGTCGGCAGCGCCCTCGAACTCGAGTTCCGAGTAGTACCGCGTCGGCAGGGAGAACTCGTCGTTCAGAAACTCGGTCAGGTTCGTCGTCCCCTGGCGACGCATGATGTCGTCGCTGGTCGCCGCCTCGCGGTGGACCTCCATGTGGAGGTCCTCGTTGGGCAACTCGAGGGCGGGCGCGGAGTCGCCGTCGAAGGAGATGCACTTGACGCTTTTCGCTCCCATCACGGCGCCGAGTCCGCCGCGGCCGAACGCGCGTTCGTCGTAGGTCATCACCGACGCGAACCGCACCACGCGTTCGCCGGCGGGTCCGATCGTCACGAGGTGCTCGCTCTCGAGACCGTGGCGGTCGTTCATCGCGTCGGTGACGGCAGGCACACCCGCGTCCTCGAGTTCGGGAACGGGTTCGAACTCGACGCCCTCGTCGGTCACGTGGATCGCGAGCAGCTCGTCGCTCTCGCCGACGATCTCGACGACGCTGTGACCGGTCGCGACGAAGTTCCGCGAGAGGTAGCCGCCGGCGTTCGACGACAGTAGTCCGTCGGTCAGCGGCGAAAGGCCCGTGAGGCTCATTCGGCCGGTAAAACTCATGTTGGACTGTTGAAGCGGCCCCGAAGCGAAATAGAGCCGGTTGTCCGCGCCGAGCGGATCGGCGTCGAACGGAATGCGGTCGTGTGCCAGCTTGGTCGCGACGCCCCGTCCGCCGATGAACGCGGCGAGTTCGTCGTCGATGTCGGTCGTCGTGACGGATCGGTCGCCGACGTCGATCGTCAACAGTGATCCGGTTGCGTGTAACATCACGCCGTAGCTACGAAGAGATCCCTCAAAGTCTCACCGGATACTGTCAAACTCCGTATCGAACGCGGTGGCAGCCGGTCGCGCTCGAAAAGGCGAGACGCGGGTCGAGCCGATCAGAAGAGGTAGTCGCGCGATTCCCGCTGGATCGACGTCCACTTCACTTCCGTGAACTCGTCGATGATCCAGTCGCCGTTGTAGCGGCCGACGCCGGAGGCTTTCTTCCCGCCGAAGGGCACGTGCGGTTCGGCGTTGACCGGCTGATCGTTGACGTGCATCATTCCCACGTCGATCCGATCGGCGACGTCGCGGGCGCGACCGCGGTCGGCCGAGTGAACCGAGCCGGCCAGTCCGTACTCGGTGTCGTTCGCGAGTTCGATCGCTTCCTCGTCGGAACTGAACGGGATGATGGGTGCGACGGGTCCGAAGTGTTCGTTGCACGCCGCCGCCATGTCGTTGGTGACGCCCGTGAGCACCGTTGGCTCGACGAACAGGTCGTCGTAGTCGCCGCCGGTTTCGAGCGTCGCCCCTTCCTCGACCGTCCGATCGATGTAGTCGACGATTTCGTCGCGCTGGGACTCGTTGATGATCGGACCGATCACCGTCTCCTCGTCGCGCGGATCGCCAATCGGTAGTTCGGCCGCGCGCTCGGTCAGCCGTTTTGCGTACTCGTCGTAGACCGACTCGTGGACGAGGTGGCGGTTGATCGAGATGCAGACCTGCCCCTGGTGCCAGAACGAACCGAACGTTCCGGCGGCGACGGCGTCGTCGAGGTCGGCGTCATCGAGAACGACGTGTGCGTTGTTGCCGCCGAGTTCCAGCGCAGGAAGCGCGAAGTGGTTGATCGCGTTCTCTCCGACGTGTCGTCCCGCGCCGGTCGAACCCGTAAAGGCGATCACGTCGCTGTCGGGGTGGGATGCGACCCGATCGCCGGTCGTCGAACCGTGGCCGGTGACGACGTTGAGGACGCCGTCGGGGAGGCCGGCCATCTCGAACAGGCGTGCAATCACGAGCCCGCCCGAGATCGGCGTCTCGGTCGGCGGCTTGAGAACGACGCTGTTCCCGAGGGCGATCGCGGGCGCGACGGCCCGGATCGCGAGCTTCAGCGGCACGTTCCACGGGCTGATGACGCCGACGACGCCCGCGGGATCGCGCTGGACGATGTTCTCTTTGCCAGGGATCTTCGACTGGTTGTGTCGCCCCGACATCCGGAACGGGAACGAGGCCGTGTCGTGGACGAACGTCACGGCGCCGCCGTGTTCGATGTCGAGTTTCGGCGGTGCACTACCCGCTTCGACCGCGAGAATTTCGCGAACTTCCGCTTCGTACTCGTCAAGCAGTTCCGCAACTCGTCTGACGACCTTCGCTCGCTCGGCCGGCGACGTCCGTGCCCACTCCGTTTGGGCGTCGACGGCCGCTTCGTAGGCGTCGTCGACGTCTTCGCTCGACCCGTTCGGAATCTGCGTGATCGCCTCCCTCGTCGCGGGGTTTTCGACGTCGATCCGGTCGCGATCCGGAACCGTTCGCCACTCGCCGTCGACGAAAATCGCGTCCCAGTCGCCGTCGATCGATACAGCTCTCTCTTTCGACACTTGCTCGCTCATCGACAGTGTATCGTCCGCCCTCCGGCTTTACTGTTATGGATACCGGCTGGCTCGTCGGCTCGGGCGATCGCATTCGGTTCGCGAAAAAAGACGTCTGAGCGGAATCCAGCGGGCCGATTACAGCGGATACTCGCGTTCGTCGTGCTGGACGGAGATCCACTTCTGTTTCGTAAACTCGCGGATGATCTCCTCGCCGTTGTACCGACCGATGCCGGAGGCCTTGTCGCCGCCGAACGGGACGTGCGGTTCGTCGTTGATCGGTTGGTCGTTGACGTGGATCATTCCCGTTTCGATCCGCTCGGCGACCGACCGAGCGTGCTCGAGTTCGCCGTGGACCGATCCCGACAGCCCCATCTCGGTGTCGTTCGCGAGTTCGATCGCCTCCTCGGTGCTCTCGAAGGGGATCACGGGGACGATCGGTCCGAAGTGTTCGTTGCAGGCGGCGGGCATCTCGTTCGAGACGCCCGACAGCACCGTCGGCTCGACGAACAGTCCGTCGGCGGTTCCGCCAATCTCGACCGTCGCTCCGCTGTTGGCGCTCTCGCGGACGAACTCGAGCATCTTGTCGCGCTGTTCTTCTTTGATCACCGGCCCGATGTCGACCTCCGGATCGACGGGGTTGCCGACCTCCAGGGCGGCCGCGCGCTCGACCATCCGCTCGACGTACTCGTCGTACAGCGACTCGTGGACGAGGTGACGGTTGATCGAGATGCAGATCTGTCCCTGGTGCATGAACGAGCCGAAGACGCCCGCGTCGACGGCCCGGTCGAGGTCCGCGTCCTCGAGGACGACGTGTGCGTTGTTGCCGCCGAGTTCCAGCGCCGGCAGCGCGAGGTTGTCGACGGCGTTTTTCGCGACCTCTCTGCCGACGGCCGTCGAGCCGGTGAACGAAACTACGTCGACGTCGGGGTGGGACGCGAGCGCGTCGCCCGCCTCGTGACCCCACCCGGGGACGACGTTCAGAAGACCCTCCGGCAGCCCGGCGGCTTCGAACAGCTCCGCGATCGCCAGCCCGCCGCTGATCGACGTCTCCTCGGCCGGCTTCAGTACGACCGCGTTTCCGAGCGCGATCGCGGGTGCGACCGCGCGCATCGAGAGGTGAAACGGCACGTTCCAGGGCGAGATGATGCCGACGACGCCGGCCGGCTCGCGCCGAACTTCGTTTTCTTTGCCCGGGATGACGGACTCCGGTTTCGTCCCCTGAGAGCGGGTCGGGAAGCTCGCGGTTTCGGCCAGCATTCCCGACGCGAGGACCTCGAGTTCGACGTGGGCTTTCAGCTGCGTGCTACCTGCTTCCCTGACGAGCAGCTCGGCGAACTCGTCTTCGCACTCGTGGAGTTCGTGCAGCACGGACTGAATGACTTCCGCGCGCTCCTGGGGCGGACGGTTCCGCCACTCTCGCTGGGCCTCGACCGCCGCGGCGAACGCGTCGTCGACGTCGCCAGCAGTTCCGGCCGGCACCTCCGCGATCACCTCTCGGGTCGCCGGATTTTCGACTTCGATCGTCTCGCGGTCGGGCGTTCGCCGCTCCCCGTCGATGTACAGGTGGTTCCAATCCTTTTCGATGTCAACTGATACCATGCCTACGTAAGACGTCTCCCTATGATTATAATAAATCTTTGTTTCGGACCCCGTCACGGCGGTGGAGACGCGTCGATCGTCACCCGATGGACGGCGCGTCGGCTACCTGTCTTCCCAGGTCGTTTCCCGCTCGAATGCGGCCGCCAGCGAGAGCAGGGTCGATTCCTCGAACTGGGATCCGACGAGCATCGCACCGACCGGCAGTCCGTCGGGCTTCGCACACGGGACCGACAGAGCCGGATGGCCGGTCACGTTGAACGGGCACGTGTTGTGGATCGTCGTGACTTCTCGGGTGAGCGCTTCGACCAGGTCGAACGTTTCCGTGCGTTCGAACGCGCGCGTGATCGTCGTCGGGAGGAGCAACGCGTCGTACTCGCGGAGAACCTCGTCGTACGCCCGCCGGAGCGCCAGCCCGACGTTTCGCCCCATCGCGTACGGTTCCGCTCCGTACGCCTCCTCGAGGAACGCGGCGACGATCCGGGTCCGTTTCATCGCCGGGGGAAGCTCGTCCGTTCGCGACTCGAGGACGGATTGCAGCCGTCGAGCGAGGCGGGTCCAGGCCCAGCCGGTGTGGTTCGTTCCGACACCTCCGTCGTCCAGCAGCCGGCTCATCCCCTGCGTCGCGATCGCCGCCCACGCGCTCACGCCGTCGCGGTGCAGCGGGACGGAGACCGATTCACAGTCGACGCCGAACTCCTCGAACGTCGCCGCCGCGTCGCGAACCGCGTCGTCGACCGCTGGTTCGGAGCTCTCCCAGCCGAACCCCTCCTCGAGGACGGCGATCGACAGCCCGTCGACGTCGGATCCGATCGCGTCGACGTACGAGTCGGCCCCGATCGACGGCGACTGTCGCTGATCGAGCGGGATGCCGTCGACGGCGTCGAGGCCGGCGATCGACTCGAGGAGTCGGGCGACGCGTTCCACGGACGGTGCCATCGGACCGACGTGGTCGAGGCTCAGTTCCAACGGGAGGACGCCGGTCGCGGGGACGAGACCGTACGTCGGCTTCAGCCCGACGATTCCGCACCACGAACTCGGAATTCTGACCGAGCCCGCCTGATCGGTGCCGAGCGCCGCGTCGCAGTCGCCGTTGGCGGGTGCCGCACCCGACCCGCTCGAGGATCCTCCCGGAAGCCGATCGTGGTCGTGCGGGTTCGCGACCGCGCCGAAATCCGAGAGGTCGCCGCGGCCGGAGCAGGCGAAACTCTCCATGTTGAGCTTGCCCGCGATCGTCGCACCGTCGTCGAGAAGCCGCGAGACGACGGTCGCGTCGATCTTCGGGACGAAGCCCTCGAGCACCCGCGAGCCGGCGGTCATCTCGTAGCCGGCGACGGCGATCGAGTCCTTGACGCCGACGGTGACGCCAGCGAGCGGTCCGCTCTTTGCACCCTCGACGCGACACCTCGTGATCCACGCGTTTAGCGGGTCGTCGTTCCTCGGTCGATAGCCGCGTTCACGACCGTCGAGTCGGTCGGGCTCGAGACCGGGATCGAACGACGGGGTCCGCGCGACCGGCTCGAGACCCTCGATCGCTCCGACCGCGAGTTCCCGATAGGCCGCCCGTTCGTCCGCCGAAAGCGCGAACCCGAGGTCGTCAGCGATCGACTCGACGTGGTCGAGTGTCGGCCGTCCGAAACGGTGATTGCTACTCGTTCGCATCGGTGAGTACGATCGATCGGCTTCGGATATAGTTGTCGGTGGCTGACGGCGTTACAGCCACGCGCGAAGCAAGTCGGAGCCGATCGATCAGAAAATCCAGCCGAAGATCGCGAGCTGTATCGGAACGAGGAGGAGGACGATTGCGAGCGTGCAGGCGGCCGCCATTCGGATAAGCTCTCTCGGCTCGGCGATGCTGTAGGCGAGCATGACGACGAGGACGGCCGACTGGTAGGGAAACACGTGCAATCCGAACGCCATCGCCTCCGTCAGCACGATCGGCGTCACCGGAATCCCCGCATCCGTGGCGAACGAGACGAAAATCGGCGTAACGACGCTGGCGGCGGCGAGTTCTTCCACGACGAACATGAGCCCGATCATGATCAGCAGGACGATTCCGAGGACGACGACGAGGGGCGCGTTTTCGGGAACGATCGTCAACAGCCCCTCGGCCAGCCGGTCCGCGACGCCGGTCCTGGCGAGTCCGTCGCCGATCGCGAAGACGGCGGCGATGAAAAAGAGGATCGAGAAGTCCACGTCCTCGAGGGTCCCTTCGAACTCGACGACCCCGATTCCGGGCAGAAACGAGAGCACGACCACGAAAAGCGCACCGTATACCGGGTGAAGTCCGTGGAGGAAGTCGCTCGCCCACACGGCCACGCCGGCGAGCAAGAACACGAGCATCCGTCGTTCGGTTCCGGTCATCGCGCGCACCTCGTTTTCGACGTTTGAGATTTGGAGGTCGGGCTCCGGCCGATACAGGAGAGACGCGACGGCGACGATCACGAGGAGCCGTCCGACTCCCATCACCGGGAACATCAACGCGAACCACTCCGTCCAGGTGATCGTCACCCCGGTGATCGACTCGAGGATGCCGACGACGACGATGTTGGGCGATCCGCCCGTGAGGACTGCGGCGGTTCCGTAGTGGGTCACGAACAGCGGCCCCAGAAAGAGCCCGAGTCCGGCTCGCTTCGAGTCGAACCGCTCTCCCGCTTCGAGCAGGATGGGCGCGAGGACGAGCACCCGAACGATCGCGACGGGAACGATCAGCGTGAGGAGAAATGCGCCGATCGACAGGCCGACGAGGAGGCGACGATACGTCTGATGTGGGTTGGCCGCCGGTGAAACCGGCATACACCGGTCGACGATCCACTGGTTCGTCCACTCGGCGAGTCCGCTTCGTCGGGTCGCTTCGCCCATCACAAGCCCGAACGCGATGAGCCACGTGGCGGGTGACTGAAACCCCACGAGCGCGAGATCCATCGAGAACGCGATCCCGACGATTCCGAGACAGAGTATTCCCGTGTACGCGGGCGGAACCAGGTTCCCGATCCAGAGGACGATACAGAAGGCGGTGATGGCGAGCATCGTCGCGCCGGCGGGCTCGAGCGGCGCGCCGAATCGAATCGCTAGACCGCCGATCACCGCGAGCGGAACCGACAGTACCGGCAGACTTGGGAGCTGTCTGCCTATTGTGACTGACACGCGTTTGTACGACCTCGCGTTGAGTCACTTCGCTCCGTACGTTTACGCGTACTGGTTGCTCGGTCGCTCTCTGAACTCTCGTCTTCCCCGCCATACTGTGGGGAACGGTATCATCTTCATCGGTCATCTGTCGCATATTAACCATTATATTTATGTGAGTGTCCTTTCTCTGTGAGAGGTAGAGCGCTATACCATGAAGCGCAGACAGTACCTTCGAAACAGTGGCATTGTTGGTGGAGCACTCCTGTCGACCGGCCTCGCCGGTTGTACGGGAGACGGGAACGGGAACGGGAACGGAAACGGGAACGGGAACGGGAACGGAAACGGGAACGGTGGGACGACCGGATCCGCGGGTGACGAACTCGCCGACGAACTCACCGTGTACACGAACATTCCGTTCGATTCGGTCCAGGAAGCCTACGAGTCGTCCTCCGGCGTCGACCTGAACGTCGTGACGCTCGGCGGTCCGCAGCCGAACCTCCAGTACGTCTCCGAGTGGGAACAGGAGCAGTACGACGTCGACGTCATCGCCTCCTTGGACACCTCGACCTGGGTGCTCCACGAGCGCGACATTCCCGCAGAAGTCGAACTCGACCAGGAGGACATCGACGAGCTGTGGCATCACGACGGGATGGCCGAGGCGTGGGAAGACGCGATCGGTCACGACATTAGGGAGGTGTCGGTTCCCCACATCAACCAGATCGGATCGTTCATCTACAACACGAACGCCGTTTCGGAGACGCCGACGACGTGGGACGACATTACCGGTTCCGACTGGGAGAGTCGCATCTGCACCCAGCCGTTTACGATGGACTACGTCCTGCGGCTGATGGAAGCGCACTTCGACACCGTGGAGGAGGCCGAACAGTGGATTGTCGACTTCGACGATAACAGTCCGCAGTACCTCTCCGGCGGCGGAACGATGGTCGACTCCGTCCTTTCCGGCGAGAACGACCTCTCGGCGTACATCTGGGGCATGTACGCCTCCGGTCCGATCGACGAGGGTGCGCCCCTCGACCTCCACTTCCCGGAACCGACCGGAATGCACTCCCAGGTTATCAACGTCCCGCAGGAGGCACCGAACCTCGAGACGGCGAAGCACTTCGCCCGGTGGGTCGGGAGCGCGGAGGGTCAGGAGGCCAGCCAGGCGATCAACGGCGGTGCGCTCCCCGCACGCGAAGGATTCGGATACGGTCACGATCACGTCCAGCAGCGCTGGGACGAATCCGATCAGACGCCGATCACCATCACGATCGGACGCGAGGACGCGGACGAGTACAACGAGCGGGTCGAGGATCTGATCGGTCTGGACCTCACCTCGTAATCGACTCGGTTCGCTTCTATCCCGTAAAATAGATATACGAACTCCTCACTGTCTACGAACAGAGCCCTAGTCCAAATGAGTGTAAATACTTCGATAAAAGACCAGTTCAGATCGAACCGATCGAAAATTTACGGGGGGCTGATACTGTTCGTCCTTTCGTTTTTCACGATTCTTCCGATACTCGTGACGATCGGTATCAGCTTCTTCGCCGACGGAATCGATCTCGTCTCCGAGTTCACGCTCAACAACTGGCTCGAGGCCGGCGCCAGTTCGGAGATCATCTTCAACACCGTCGTTTTCGCGATCGGTTCTGCGACGCTCACGACCGTGATCGCCGTCTTCATCGCGTGGGCGATCGCCCGGACGAACATTCCGTTCGGTCGCGTCTACTACTATTCGATCTTCAGTATGATCTTCTTGCCGCCGATCGTCTGGGAGAGCGTCTGGATCCGTCTCCTCGGCCGGAACGGGTTGTACACGGCACTCCTTCCGTTTAACTTCGACGTCTACAGCCTCCCCGGAATGATGGTCGTCCAGGGTGTGTTTCTCGTGCCGCTCTGTCTTATCATTCTGATGCCGATGTTCGCGAACGTGGACAACTCGCTCGAGGAGGCGAGTCGCGTCAGTGGCGGTAAAATCCTCTACACGACGCGAAAGATCACGCTGCCGTTGCTCAAGCCGGGTATCCTGGCGGCGTACCTGTTGACGCTCGTCATCACCCTCGGCAGTCTGCGCGTGCCGCTGATGATCGGCCAGCCCGAGGGAATCTCCGTGCTGGCACTGCAGATCTACAACGGCGTCAACGAGTTCCCGATCGAGTACGGCGCAGCGTTCGTCGACGGAACGATTCTCATTCTCGTCGCGCTCCCCGTCTTCTATCTCTACAAGCGCGAACTGGGGAAAACCGGCAAGTTCGAAACCGTGAGCGGAAGCGCGTTCAAGCAAGCGCCGATCGAACTCAGCCGCGGGCCGCGATACGCCCTCTCCGGGTTCATCGCGTTTTTGCTCACGATCATGGCCATTATCCCGGTCGTAACGATGTTCTACGGCTCGATCTCTCCGTACCCGATCACGATCCCCGCGCTGTTCAACGGCGAACACCCGGGATTCACCGCTCAGCCGTACCTCGACGTTCTCTACAATAGGTCCACGTGGTCGGCGGCCTGGAACAGCCTTCTCGCCGCCGGCATCGCGTCGGTCGTCGTCGTCGCAGCCGCCGTGGGTATCAGCTGGATCGTGAACAAGTCCGACCTCGCGTACAAGCGCACCATCGACTACCTCTCGTTCCTGCCGCTTGCGATGACGTCCGTCTCGCTCGCGCTCGGATTCATCGTTCTGTTCCTCGTCATCTTCCCGATCGGCATCTACGGCACGATCGCGATCGTCATCCTCGCGTACATTACCCGGTTCCTCCCCGCAACGATCCGCGTCGTCGCCCCCTCGGTCCAGCAGATTCAGAACGAACTGCTCGAGGCGGCGACCATCTCGGGGGCCGGCCGCGTCCGTCGCGTTCGAACGATCCTGATGCCGTTGATCATCGCGACCATCCACGCCATCGCGACCTACCGATTCGCGTTCCTGTTCAAGGAACTCCCCATCTCGCTGTTGCTCCAGTCGGCGAACGTGCCGCTACTGGCTCCCTTCCTCTTCGAACTCGGCGTGCAGGGTAACTACCCGCAGCTGTCGGCGATGGGAATCCTGATCGCTGGCTTCCTGCTCGTGGTCACGATCGCGATCCACCAGATCGGTTCGTCGAACCTGAGTTAGTCTGATCGCATTCCTCGTTCGACCGCCCTCTCGTTTCGTCCTCCAAAATTGATCGTCTTGCTTCGACCTCCAGTTTCGTTCCTCCACGTTTTCGCCGGCCGATCGTCGAGTACCTGGTTTCGATCGAATCGTCTCGTAAAATCGAACGAATTCGCCCGCTCGAGCTATCAGAACTCCGCTCTCGATTTCGACGACCGAAATGGTTATGTGGGCACGAACTCACCTCTGAGATAGTTCACGCGAGAACGACGTTACCGTCAATCATGCATCCACCGAGTGACTCTTCCGACCCAGCGGATCGCACCGTAGCCGAGTCGATGCTTCGATCGCTCGCCGAGTACGACGTCGATTACGTCTTCTCCAACTTCGGCACAGATCACACCCCCATCATCGAAGCCGCGGCGCAGTTGCGCGAGGCGGGGGAGGCGGACGCCTTCCCGGAACTCGTTCCCTGTCCCCACGAGTTCGTCGCCCTCTCGGCCGCTCACGGCTACGCACAGGCGTCGGGCGATCCACAGGCCGTGCTCGTCCACGTCGACGTCGGGACGCAAAACCTCGGCGCGGCGATGCACAACGCACACCGTGCTAACGCACCGGTGTTGATTATGGCTGGACTCGCCCCGGTATCCGACGAGGGATACCTGGGTTCGCGGGACAATCCGATCCACTACTACCAGGACGTCTTCGACCAGACCGGCATCGTCGAGGAGTACTGCCGATGGACGAACGAGTATCGGACGCCGGCCGACCCGACCGAAGCGATCCGACGCGGACTCGAGCGAACGAGCGCGACGCCACCGGGACCGACCTACCTCTCGTTTTCGCGGGAAGCCCTCGAGGCGCCGACGCCAGCCTCGCCGGGTGAGCTCGGATCGATCAGGCGAACGCGACCGGCCGGCGCTGACGACGAGTCGGTCGCGGCGGTCGTCGACCGCCTGGAGGCCGCGGAGAACCCGCTCGTCATCACGAGTTCGGCACCCGGCCCCCTCGGTGACTGGCAGGTCGACGCGCTGGTTTCGTTCGCGGAAGCCGCCGGGGCCGGCGTCGTCGAACACTATCCCACGGAACTCTGTTTCCCTCGCGACCACGAACTACACGTCGGCTTCGATCCGGGCGAACCGCTTTCGGAGACCGATCTGCTCGTTCTCCTCGAGACGGACGTGCCGTGGGTTCCGTCCAAGACGGACGTTCCGGACGATCTCACCACGATCCAGATCGACACCAACCCCACGAAACCGGAGTTTCGAAGCTGGCCGTTCGACGCCGACGTGACCGTGATGGCAGATCCGGCGTCGACGCTTCGAACGATCACGGCCCAACTCGAGTCGGGCGGCGACGGCTCGGTGTGGCGCGAAATGCACCGCGACAGTGCCGAAGCGGCACAACGGCGGGCGGCCGACCACCGTGCGAACGAGCGACTGACCGCGACCGTCCTCTCCGACGAGATCAGCAACCACGTCGACGAAGAGACGGTCGTTCTCCAGGGTGCGCTGACGAACCGTCCGGCGGCGCTCGATCAGATTACGCTCAGCGAACCCGGCTCCTACTACTGGCGCGGCGGCGCTGGACTCGGTTGGGGCGTTCCCGCGGGCATCGGCGTGAAACTCGCCTCGCCCGAGAGCCGCGTCATCTCGCTCATCGGCGACGGCGGCTATCTGTTCTCGAATCCGGCCGCGAGCGCACTCGCTGCCGAGAACGCCGGAACCGCGACGCTCACCGTCGTCTACAACAACGAGAGCTGGGAATCCGTCAGAGCTGCGACCCGCAGTCAGCACGGCTCCGGAACTGCGGTCGCCCAGGGCGTTCCCGAGGGGAGATACGGCGACGCCGCCGACCTCTCGTGTATCTCCGAGGTCACCGACACGTTCAGCCGAAGGATCGAGGCGTTCGACTCGCTCGAGGAAACGGTGGCCGAAGCCATCGACGCCGTCGACAACGGCACGAACGCCGTCCTCGACGTTCGAGTCGAAAACTGACGCCGTTTTAGGTCCGTTCCGCGCCAGTCTGGGCCGTGAGAACAATAATTTTAAGGGGATACAAATATCCTACACAAATGGTATGACGGACGACCGTACGCGAGGGTGTAGCTATCGGTGTGGGGAAACGACTCGTCGATCGGTTCTCGGAGCCACCGGCGGGCTCTCGGCGGCCGCGCTCACCGGGTTGGCCGGCTGTCTCGGGAACGGCGAAGAGGAATCCGAGGAGCTGACCGTGTATACGAACATTCCGTTCGAGGAGATCGCCGACGGCTACGAAGAGGAAACCGGCGTCGGCGTCAACTACGTCACGCTGCAGGGCCAGGAACCGATTACTCGATACGTGGCCGAAGCCGACCAGGAGCAGTACGACGTCGACGCCATCTGTTGTAACTCGACGGGGATGTGGCAGCTGTTCGAAGACGACATTCCGGCGACGCTCGATCTCTCCGACGAGCAGATCGATCGCCAGTTCAGCCTCTCGGGCATGGCCGAGACCTATCAGGACCGACTCGGCGACGACGTGCTACAGCGTGCGCCGCCGATCTTGCTGCAGATCGGCGCGTTCCACTACCACACGGAGTCGGTCTCGGATCCGCCGACGAGCTACCTGGACCTCCTCGACGATCGGTGGGAGGGTGAGACCTGCACGCAGCCGTTTACGATGATGTACGTGCTCCAGGCTCTCGAGGAACACCTCGGTACGGAGGAAGCCGAGGAGTACATCCTCGACTACCACGATCTCGATCCGCAGTACATCGGCGGCGGCGGCAGCAACGTTCAGTCGGTTCTTGGCGGCGACAACGATCTGGCGAAGTACATCTGGGGATTCTACTCGTCTCAGGAGATCTCCGACGGTGCTCCGATCGATCTGACGTTCGTCGACGAACTCTCGTTCTCGACGCAGGTCATGATCCGGCCCGAAAATGCGCCGAACCCGGAGGCCGCAGAGGAGTTCATCGAGTGGACGATCAGCGAGTCCGGCCAGGAGATCGTTCAGTCGCTCGCCGGCGGATCGATCCCGGCTCGAGAGGGAATGGAGTACGGTCACGATCACGTCCAGCAGCGCTGGGAGGAGTGGCAGGATGCCCATCCCGACACCGATCCGTTCCCGACCGTCCAGAGCCCCGAGAGCGCCCAGGAGTACGCCGATCGCATCGACGAACTCATCGGGCTATAACACGACGCCATCGTTGATACCCTACTCATGAATTCGAACGGACGACGATCAACGACTGTGACGGGGACCTGGCCGAACGTATGACGGCGGATGGATACTACCGTTCCCAGCTGAAGGGGATGATGAGCGCTCGCCGTCCACAGATCTACGGCGGACTGATCGTCCTCGGGCTGGCGCTCATAACGATCCTCCCGCTCGTCACGACGTTCGTCATCAGCTTCTACGCCGACGGCGCATCGCTTCTCGACGAGTTCTCGACTGCGAACTGGATCGACGCGATATTCGGCTATCCGGACGTCATTTTGAACACGCTCGTCTTCGCGTTCGGATCGGCGCTGTTGACTACCGCGTTGAGCGTCTTCATCAGCTGGTCGATCGCTCGGACGAACGTGCCGTTCGGTCGGATCTGGTACTACCTTCTGTTCGGGATGATCTTCATTCCGCCGATCGTCTGGGAGGCGGTCTGGATCCGATTGCTCGGCCCAAATGGCTTCTACAACGCGCTACTCCCGTTCCACTTGGACGTCTTCAGCTTGTACGGAATGATTCTCGTTCAGGGAATCTTCATGCTGCCGCTCAGTCTCATCGTTCTCATCCCGGTGTTCGCGAACGTGGACAATTCGCTCGAGGAGGCGAGCCGGATGAGCGGCGGCGGCGTCTTGCGAACGATCCGATCGGTCACGTTACCGCTCGTGATGCCTGGAATCCTGGCGTCGTTCCTGCTCGTCCTCGTGATCAGCCTCGGCAACCTGCGCGTCCCGTTGATGATCGGACTTCCCGCGGACATCTACGTGTTACCGAGCAAGATATACGAGGATGCCGTTCAGGCGCCGACGCAGTACGGGGCGGCGTTCGTCGACGGGACGCTGTTGATACTCTTCGCGCTTCCGATCTTCTACTTCTACCGGAAAGCACTGGGTGACACCGGCCGGTACGAGACGATCGGCGGCGAGGCGTTTTCGCAAGCGCCGGTCGAACTCTCGCGCCGGGGTCGATATCTTCTCTCGTCGGTCATCGGGCTTCTGCTGGTGGTCGTGACGGTCGTGCCGGTACTCGTCATGATCCACGGTTCGTTTTCCCCCTACATCGTTCCGTTCCAGGACCTGTTTACGGGATCGCACCCGTCGTTCACGCTCCAGCCGTACACGGTGTTGCTTGACGACCTCACCGCACAGCGCGCCGTTCGGAACAGTTTCATCGCGGCGACGATCGCGACGCTGTTGACGATTTTCGGCTCGGTCTTTCTGTCGTGGGTCGTCTACAAGTCCGACATCGCCTACCGGAAGGTCATCGACTACATGTCGTTTCTTCCGATCGCGCTCACGTCCGTTTCGCTCGCGCTCGGGTTCATCGTCATCTTCCTTCGTATCTTCCCAATCGGCATCTACGGGACGATCTGGATCATCGTCCTCGCGTACGTCACGCGGTCGCTTGCGACGACGATCCGGGTCGTGACGCCGTCGGTTCAGCAGATCCAGGACGTTCTTCTCGAAGCCGGTGTGATGTCCGGTGCCAACAAGGTAACTCGCATTCGGACGATCGTGTTCCCGTTGATCCTCTCGACGGTTCACGCGGTCGGTGCGCTCCGGTTCGCGATCCTCTTTCACGAACTGCCGGTCTCGCTGCTGTTGCAGCCAGCGAACCTTCCGCTGCTGGCTCCGTACCTGTACGAGCTCAGCGTCCAGGGTAACTATCCGCGCCTCGCGGCGATCGGCGTCTGCGTGACCGCGTTCCTCGTCGTTGCGACGGTCGTGATCCACCGCCTCGGCTCGTCCGACGACACCTGATCGGGTCCACTCTCCTCGGTCTCGATCGAAATTCTGTCGGTGTCGTTCGAGTCACTTTCCCGCGTACACCATCAAAGATAATTAACAACATTTATATGGGCTCCTTGGGAATATGACACCTGCTCACATGAGGAGTGACAGCAACTCACGGAAAACGGTAGTGAATCGACGGTCTTTCCTTACAGCTGCGGGCGTCGCCGGAGCGACCGGCCTCGCAGGATGTGTCGGGGGGGATGGGAACGGAAACGGTAACGGAAACGGTAACGGTGGGACGACCGGTGGAAACGGTGACGACGACGAGATTACCGTCTACACGAACATCCCGTTCGAAGACATTGCAAACGCCTACGAAGAGGCGGCAGGCGTTTCGGTGAATTACAACATCCTCGGCGGACCACAGCCCGTCACGCGATACGTGGCTGAAGCCGACCAGGAGCAGTACGGCGTCGACGTCATCTGTAACAACTCCGGCGTGACGTGGCAGTTACACGACAACGACATTCCGGGCGAACTCAACGTCGACGAGGACACCATCGAATCGGTGTTCAGCCTCGAGGGGATGCGAGACGCCTGGGAGGATGCACTCGGTGACGACGTCGGTCGACGAACGCCGCCGGCACAGTTGCTCATCAACGGAACACACTACAACACCGATTTGGTGTCCGATCCGCCGGTCGAGTACACGGACTTCCTGAACGAGCAGTTCGAGAACAACATCACCACGCAGCCGTACATTCAGGACGTCGTGTTGCAGGCGATGGAGCACTACCACGGCACCGAAACGGCCGAACAGTGGCTGATCGACTACGACGCACAGGGGATCGACTATCTCGCCGGCGGGGGAACGCTCATCGAGTCGTTGCTCGGCGAGGAGAACATGCTCGCTCCCTACACTAACGGATTCTACGCGTCGGAACCGATCAACAACGGGGCGCCGATCGACGTGGTCTTCCCGCGTGAAACGTACTACGCGACCCAGACGCTGACCAAACCGGTAAACGCTCCGAATCCCGAAGGTGCGGACGACTTTATCGAGTGGCTACTGAGCAGAGAGGGCCAGGAAGTTATCCAGACGTTGAACGGCGGATCGCTTCCCGCTCACGAGGACCTCGACTACGGAAACGATCAGGTCCAGCAGCGACTCGACGAGCGAATGGAGGCCTACCCAGATACGCCGCTCTACCCGAGCATTCAGGACCCGGACGAGTTCTGGGAGTACGCAAATCGAACCGAAGAACTGATCGACGTCGAAATCCTCTGAACGATCGATACGTGACGATGCCGAACTCGCACACTACCGTGGTTCCGTTCGCTGGACTCGGTTCCGGACCTCGTCACCGAAGCGGCTCGTCCGAGGTCGGCACGTCAACGCGCTCGTTCGATTCGTGCATTCCACCTGCAACGTTCGATCACAGCAATACGATCTGCCGATAATCAATCCACTACATGTCAGTTAAGACGAAAACATTTGAGGCTGCAAACTCGTATCGACCGCAGATACTGGGTGGGCTGGTGATACTCTGTCTCTCGATCGTCACCATCTTCCCCCTGCTAGCGACGTTCGCGCTCAGCGTGTACGCAGACGGCACGTCGCTGATCTCCGGATTCTCACTCGCCAACTGGGAGCAGGTCCTGGCCGAGAACCGAGCGGTACTCGGCACTACCGTCGTCTACGCGTTCGGCGCAGCCACGTTGACGACGACGCTCGGCGTGTTCCTCGCCTGGGCCATCGCCAGAACGAACATCCCGCTGCGACGAACGTACTACTACGTCGTCTTCGGAATGCTCTTTTTGCCGCCGGTCGTCTGGGAGGCGGTCTGGATCCGTCTCCTGAGCACGAACGGATTCTACCAGATCCTCCTCCCGTTCGATTTCCACATCTACAGCCTCCCGGGGATGATCCTCGTCCAGGGTATCTTCATGCTTCCGCTGACGCTGATCGTCCTCATGCCGATGTATAAAAACATCGACAACTCGCTCGAGGAGGCGAGTCGGATCAACGGCGGCGGCGTCTTGCAGACCACGTGGTCCGTGACGCTACCGCTGATGAAACCCGGCATTCTGGCTGCATTCCTGCTCGTGTTGGTACTGAGTCTCGGCAGTCTTCGGGTTCCGCTGTTGATCGGCCAGCCCGGGAACATCTACGTCCTGCCGACGGTCATCTACCAGGACGCGATCAATGCCCCGATCCAGTTCGGTTCGGCGTTCGTCAACGCGACGCTGTTGATCCTGTTTGCGTTCCCGGTGTTCTACCTCTACAAGCGAGTGCTGGGTCAGACGTCGCGGTACGAAACCGTCGGCGGCGAGGCGTTCAAACAGACGCCGATCGAACTCGAGCGCCGCTACCGGTACGGACTCTCGGGCGTGATCGGTTTCACGCTGCTCGCGATCGTCATCACGCCGGTCCTCGTGATGGTTCACGGCTCGCTCTCGCCGTATCTGATCCCGTTCCACCGCGTATTCACGCTCGAAGCGCCGCTCGCGCTCGATCAGTACCGCGCACTGGTCACCGATAGCAGTCTCCACGAGGCTGCGCTCAACAGTCTCATCGCGGCCGGATCAGCGACGATCCTCACCGTCGGCGGGGCGATCACGATCTCGTGGATCATCTACAAGTCCGACCTCGCGTTCCGGGAAGCGATCGACTACATCTCGTTCCTGCCGATCGCGCTGACGGCGGTCTCGCTGTCGCTCGGATTCATCGCGATCTTCCTCGGTATCTTCCCGATCGGCATCTACGGCACGCTGTGGATCATCATCCTCGCGTACCTGACCAGGTCGCTGCCGACGACGATCCGTGTCGTCGCACCGTCCGTCCAGCAGCTCCAGAACGAACTGTTCGAAGCGGGCGTCATCTCCGGAGCATCGAAACTCACGCGACTCCGGACGATCCTGGTTCCGCTGATCATCACGACGATCCACGCGATCGGCGCCTGGCGGTTCGCGATCCTCTACAAGGAGTTCCCGATCTCGATCCTGCTCGAACCGTCCGACTTCCCGCTGCTCGCGCCGTACATCTTCGAACTCGGCGTGCAGGCGAACTTCCCGCGCATCTCCGCGATCGGCGTGGCGATCACGGTCTTCCTCGCGATCGTCACGGTCCTGATTCACCGCATTCCCGCATCCGGCGGGAAGCTGTAATCGGGGCCATCCCGTCGATTTCGAACGGACTCGAGTTCCCACTAGCGATTTACAGTGATCCCAACCGAACTAACCGGCGGACTACCGCGACCGACTCGAGCCGATGAGTGAAACGCAGACGCCGACGAAGGCGACGCTCTGGGTCATCGTCGCGTCGGCGACATTGACGATCATGGCCGGCGCGATACTGGGCCCGGTCGTCCCGCAGATACAGTCCGGCCTCGGCGTTTCGGAGTCGCTTGCAGGGCTCATCATCACGACACACGCGGCGTTTATCGTCCTCACGAGTCCGATCGCGGGCGCGCTCGTCGATCGGTTCGGCCCGCGCCGGCCGTACGTATTCGGCCTGTTTCTGTACGCCGTCGGCGGGAGTGCGGGGTTGTTCATCGATGCGTTCGTCCCCCTGTTGCTCTCCCGGGCGGTTCTCGGCGTCGGCGTCGCCTTCGTTTACACGGGAATCACGGTGCTCATCTTCGATCTCTACGAGGGCCAGCGCATGGATCGAGCGCTCGGGCTCCGAAGCGGCGCAAACAGCTTCGGCGGCGCCACCTGGCCGGTCGTCGGCGGCCTGCTGGGAACGATCTCCTGGCAGTTACCGTTCGGCGTCTATCTCGTCGCGATACCGCTTGCACTCCTCGCGATCGCGACGGTGCCGCCGACCGGGCGCGGATCGGCCGCACACGGCCGCTCAGCCGGCGAAGCGAAACGGACGGACTCGGCTCGCTCGCTCGACGGGTCCGCCAGCGTCGTCTCGATCGTTCGACGCCGACCGGCGCTACCGTTCGTCTACCTGTTGTACTTCGGCGCCAATGCGCTGCTGTTCGCCATCGTCGTGTTCTACCCGCAGCTGCTCGCGACGATCGGCGTCACCTCCTCGTCGTACATCGGCCTGTACCTCGCGGCGAACGGAATCGCCGGCGGCGTCTCGGGAGTGTTGTACGACCGGCTCAACCGACGATTCGGAAGGCACCTGCTCGTTCTCGTCGCGTTCGCGTTCTGGACGGCGGCGTTCGCTCTCGCGACGCGTGCCGGATCGCCGCTCTCTGCGTTGCCGCCGGTCGTCCTGTTCGGTCTGGGTCTCGGACTCGTCTTCCCGTCGTCGTTCGCCTGGATCGAGTCGCTCGCACCGACGAGCCGACAGGGACAGTTCGGGTCGTACCTCGCGACGTTCGGCTACGTCGGGCAGTTCCTCTCGCCGATCGTTTTCGGGCCGATCGTCACCGCGTTCGGCGTCCGGGGCGTCTTCGGTGCTGCAACGCTCGCTGCGGCCCTGGGCGTCGGCGCGATCACGCTCGCGCTCGCTCGCAGAAACTCAGTCGAATATCGACTTCGGAAGGTGCGCTGACACCGTCCAGTTCGGCGCGTTGACGAGCTGGTTGATCTTCAGATCCGCCGCGACCGAACAGAGGATGTAGGCCGACGACCACGAGAGCCCCCGCTCGGTGGTCAGTCGGTCGATCAACTCGAGGATCGCCCGCTCGCTCGCCGCCTCGAGGTCGTCCCCCACGCCGGTCGCCGCGAGAACCTCTCCTCCGATTTCTCGAACGCTCGAGTCGTATCTCGGCTGGTCGATCTCCAGGTCGGATCGAACGGTAAACCGGGCGGTGACGGAGATCGGCGCTTCGATCCCCGTGAGACACACCTCGCCGTCGCCCTGGGCTGCGTGTCCGTCGCCCACGCTGAACAGCGCGTCGTCGACCGCCACGGGCAACTGCAGCGTCGCTCCCTCGGTCAGGTACTTGACGTCGAGGTTGCCGCCGACCGCTCGAGGCGGAATCGTCGAGTGCGATCCGACCGCGGCGGGTGCCACGCCGATCGTCCCCGGGAACGGCTCGAGCGGAACCTCGATTCCGTCCACGAACGGAGCGCTGTCGTCGCCCAGGTCCCAGACGTGCAGTCCGTGGTCGTTTGCGTGATCGGCGAGCAGTCCCTTGTCGGGCCAGTAGGCGGTCCACCCCCACTCGCCGTGGTCGACCTCGAGGAGTTCGACTTCGAGAACGTCGCCGGGCGATGCGTCCTCGATCGCAACCGGACCGACGAGCGCGTGGCCGGGACCGAGGCCGAGGTTCGGTATCTCCGCGACCGTCGTCTCCGGCGTGACGTTACCGTAGCTGGCCTCGGGACACTCGAAGCGAACCACGTCGCCGGACCGGATCGGCAGTACGGGCTCGAGTTCTCGATTCCACTCGCGGTGGACGTGTTCCTCGTGTGCTCCAAGCCGGTGATCTGCTCGGCTCTCGCGTCGGGTCATACTCGCTACAGATCCGCCGAAGTATATAATCGTTCGGCCGAGGACCGGTAATTCGAGACGGCGGTCCGTTTCACTCGCGAAGGGAGACGAGCGTCGATATCGTTCGCTGGTGTGGTACCGCGATCCCCTCGTCGCGAGCGTACTCCACGAGCGCGCCACTGAGGTGGTCGATCTCCGTCGGGTTGCCGGCCTCGACGTCGTGTCGCATCGACGTCTTGTGTTCGGGGTTTCGCTTCGCGACGGTCACGACGTACTCGACGGGATCGTCGCGGAAGGTCACTCCGCGCGCCCGCCCGACCCGGACCGTCTCCTCGACGAGCGCCTCGATGAGTTCCCGGCTCTCGGGATCCGTCACGGCTTCGCCGACGCGCATTCCGGTGAGCGCGGTGATCGGATTCAGCGTGAGGTTGATCAACAGCTTCTCCCAGACGTCGTCGCGGATCGACGCCGAGACGCTCACGTCGAAGCCCGCTCGCTCGAGCAGCGCCGAGACGTCCTCGACGAACGCGTCGTTTTCGTCGAAGTACCTGCCGATGGTCACGACGTCGGGATCGGTGTTCGCGAGCGTTCCCGGCCCGACCAGTTCCGCCGACGCCGTCGTCGTCCCGACGATGACGTTCGACTCCGGGACGTACTCCGCGATCACGTGTGGATTCCTGAACCCGTTCTGTAGCGTGAGAACGTCGGTCTCTTCGGTGAGAAATGCGGTCGCCGACTCGAGTGCGTCGACCGTGTGGATGCTCTTGACGAACAGGATCACCAGATCCGCGGAGTCGATCGTTGTCGGATCCGTCGTCGCCGTCACCGGCACGCGTTCGTCCGGTCCGCCGTTCGACTCGATGACGAGCCCATCCCGGTTCATGGCGTCGACGTGGTCCTGATCGACGTCGTAGCAGACGACCTCCGCGTCCGTCCGCGAGAGGTGCGCACCGAACAGCGATCCCATCGACCCGCTGCCGACGACGACGATTCTCACGCTATCACCTCCCGTTTTCGCGTTCCGCTGGTTCGTTTCGACGCTTCCGGATGCGATACCGGCGTTCGCGTTTCGTCCGTCGCTGTACTCCGCCCGCCGTCGGGTTTCGTCGATAGATCGGTCATTGTCGCCTGTCGTCGTATCCGCTGGTTTGCATTTCGGCGTTCATCGGTTCAGTTGGGCAGAATTTCTTCGTAGTGGTGGTCCCAGGGTCTGACCCGTTCGACGGCCCCGCTGGCGGCCAGAATCGACGCCTCGTCGAATCGGCTCCCGATGAGTTGCATGCCGATCGGGAGTCCATCGTCCGTGACGCCGGCCGGGACCGACGCCGCCGGATGGCCGGTGAAGTTCAACGGGTGGGTGAGACAGAACCCGATCGTCCGCTCTACGGCCTCACCGTCGATTTCGGACGGTCCGAGCGTCTGGCCGTTCGCGGCGTTTTCGACCGGTGGAACGGCAACCGTCGGCGTGACCAGGAGGTCGTACTCCGTGAGCACTTCCTGTATCGCATCGAAGATACCGGTCCGGACGACGTCGTTTCGCTTGTAGTCGACGGCGTCGACGCCCCGGCCTCGCTCGAGTTTCGCCGCGAACTGCGGGCACAGTTCGTTCGTTCGCTCGAGCAGATTCGGGAGCCCCTCCTCGCCGAGGTGGTGTGCAAGCTCCCGGTAGAAGACGGCGAACGAATCGACCCACAGTTCGGTGATCGTCTCGTGGGAGTAGGGAAACTCGAAGTCGAGTCGATCGACGGTCGCCCCCGCCGTCTCGAACGCCCGAACCGCGTTCCCAACGACGTCCAGCACTCGCTGATCGACGGGAAAGTCGCCGAAGTGGGGGCTGTACGCCACGTCGAAGTCCGCGATCGATCGTCGCATCGCCGCGAGATAGCTGTCGTCGGCTTCCGCCGGCAGACTGAACGGATCGTCCGGATGAGGGCCGGCGACCACGTCGAGCATGAGCGCCGCGTCTTCGACCGTTCTGGTCTGCGGTCCGTGGTGGACGAACGGCGTGTGCAGCTGGAAGCCGTTCGGTCGCGCCCGGATGGGCACGCGTCCGAACGTCGGCTTGAGCCCGTAGACGCCGGACCAGGCGGCCGGGATCCGGATCGAACCACCCCCGTCTTCGCCGACGGCCAGCGGAACGAGCCCTGCGCCGACCGCAGCGGTCGACCCGCCCGTCGATCCGCCCGCGTTCCGATCGAGGTCGAACGGCGTGCTCGTTGGGCCGAACACGCGGTTGTCGGTGAGTCCCTTGTGGCCGAACTCGCAGGTGTTCGTCGTCCCGATTACGATCGCACCGGCTCGCTCGAGACGCTCGGTGACGATCGCCGACTCGTCGGGGACGAAATCGGTGAACGGCGTCGAGCCGAACGTGTTTCCGAGTCCGTCCTTCCAGACGAACAGGTCCTTCAGCGCCACCGGAACGCCGTGAAGCGGCCCGAGGTTCTCACCGGCTTCGACCGCTTTCTCCGCCCGTCGCGCCTCCGCCCGCGCCTCGTTCGCCCGCGTCGCCGTGAACGCGTTCACGTCGTCGTGGCGTTCGATTCGCTCGAGGAAGTAGTCGACGACGTCGACCGGAGATCGCTCGCCGGCGCGTATCTCCCGGGCAAGCGCGGCTGCTGAGGTTAGTGCTAACTCATCTCCCATGGCGGTAGATACCTGTGCGGTAACCATCAAATACTTTTGCAATGCTCGGACTCGCTCGGTGTCGATGGGACGTCGCGTCTCCTCGCCGGCGCGAAAAATTGGGTATCCTCAGTTCGGGATGATCTCGATTTCGTGTCCGTCGGCGTCTTTGGTGAACGCGTACCTGTCGCCGCAGGACTCCGGATCGCGGTAGTCTTCCGCGTCGCGCTCGGTCAACCGGTCCCACGTCTCGTGGAGGTCGTCCGTCCTGATCGCGAGGTGTCCCCACGCGTCGCCCATCTCGTAGGTGCTCCCGTCGTAGTTGTACGTCAACTCGACGGACATCGCCTCGGGCGGGGCGTCCCGCGGCGCCATGAAGTACAGCGCGAACGTGTCCATCTCCTTGCGGTGGTGGAGTTCGTAATCCAGCTTCCGAGCGTACCAGCCGATGGCGCCGTCGATGTCCTCCACGCGGACCATCGTGTGATCGAGACTCCAGCGGGGCCCGTGGTCGCGCTCGAGCAGTTCGATCTCGTGGCCATCCGGATCTTTGACGAAGGCGTAGTTTCCGCCACAGGAGTCGGGATCGCGATAGTCTTCGACGCCGGACTCCATCAGCTCCTCGTAGGCGGCGTGTGCGTCCCGAACGCGCATCGCGACGTGTCCCCACGAGTCGCCCAACTCGTAGGATCGGCCGTCGTGGTTGTACGTCAACTCGAGCATCGCGCCGGCCTCGTGGGCGTCTTCGGGACCGAGGTAGACGTTGGTGAACGTCTCGGCTTCCCAGCGCCCCTTCTCCTCGTAGCCGAAGTGGTTCGTGTAGAACTCGAGCGATTCGTCCAGGTCCTCGACGCGCATCATAGTATGATCTATCGGCAGATGCATGTCCGAGTGATACGTCAGACCGTCAAAAAAAGCTACCGCTCCGATCGGACGTCCTACCCGGTTCGCAGTCGGAGGCGTCCCTACCGGAACCGTCGCCGCACAGGGTCTAATACAAATATTTATGAACAACGATGCCAGTGGATACCAGTGGGAATGGCATCAACCACGTATCCCGTCGATCACCCGCTGGACCCGCTCGCACCGTCGGAGATCGAGGCGGTTCGGGAGATCCTCGAGGGACGCACCGAGTTCTCCGAGCGCACCCGGTACGTCGAGATCGCACTCGACGAGCCGCCGAAAGCAGAACTCCGTCGATACGAGACCGACGGCGACGATCCCGACCGTCGTGCGCGCGTCGTCGTCCGCGACAAGGAAAACCGCGCGACGTACGAGGGCATCGTTTCGTTGACCGACGACGCCGTCGTCTCCTGGCAGTATCTGCCGGACGCACAGCCGCGGATGATCGGCGAGGAGTTCGATCAGGTCGAGGCGGTCGTCAAGAACCACGACGAGTTCCGCGCGGCCGTCGAGAAACGCGGCGCGGATCCCGATCTCACCATCGTCTCCGGCTGGTCCGCGGGCGCGGATTTCGTGCCGGATGGAATCGATTCGAGTCGACGGCTCGTCCACGGAATCGCCTGGGCGAAAGCGGACGAGAGCGAACGCGGGGCAAACGGCTACAACAGGCCGCTTTCCGGCATCCACGTCTGGGTCGATATGGACGACATGGTCGTCCTCGAGGTCGTCGACACGGGCGTGACGAATCCGAACGTGGTCGACAACATGGACACCTACCACTATCGGGCCGAAAACAGGGAGCTTCGCGACGACCTCAAGCCGTACAACGTCGTCCAGCCCGAGGGTCCGAGCTGGGAGGTCGACGGGCGGGAGATTCGATGGCAGAAGTGGCGGATGCGCGTCGGATTCAACCACCGCGAGGGACTGGTGTTACACGACATCGGCTACGAGGACGAAGACGGAACGATCCGAAGCATCATCGACCGCGCGTCGTTCCCGGAGGTCGCCACGCCGTACACGGATCCCGACCCGGACCACTACTGGCGGATGCCGTTCGACGTCGGCGAGTTCGGGCTCGGACGGCTCGCGAACTCGCTGACCGAGGGCTGTGACTGTCTCGGGTACATGCACTACTTCGACGGCATCGTCAACGACCCCGACGGCGAACCCGCGGTCATCGAGAACGCGATCTGTCTCCACGAGGAGGACCACGGACTGCTCTGGAAGCACCACGACTGGCGGGAGGGCGACGACGAGGTGCGACGGAACCGCCGGCTCGTCGTCTCGTTCATCCCGACGATCGGCAACTACGACTTCGGCTTCTACTGGTATTTCTACCAGGACGGCAGCGTCGAGGCGGAGGTTCGGCTGACCGGCTGTAACGCGACCGGTGTCATGCCGCCGGGCGAGACCGAAAGCGGCTTCGCCGAGATGATCGGCCCGGATCACAAGTCGATGCTCCACCAGCACGTCTTCACGTGCCGACTCGACTTCGCCGTCGACGGGAACGAGAACTCGGTCCGACAGGTCGACCTCGAGACGGTGCCGTACGGTCCCGAAGGGTACGACGCCGACCCCCATCAGGAGCCGGACCGCCAGCGACCGAATCGGTACGGCAACGCCGCGTACGCGAATCGGCAGACGTACGAGACCGAATCGGCGGCCGGGGCGAACACCAACTCCCAGACGGGCCGCTACTGGGAAATCGTCAACGAGAACGTCCGAAACGCAAAGACCGATCAACCCGTCGGCTACCGGCTTCGCCAGAAGTCCGGGGACAACACCGTCTTCGCTCCCCAGCCCGGGTCGTCCGCCGCGAAACGGCTCGGATTGGCGGAGAAACACCTGTGGGTGACACAGCACGACGACGACGAAATTCTTCCCGCGGGCGACTATCCCAACCAGAACCCCGGCGGCGAGGGACTTCCCGCGTGGGTCGAACAGGATCGCGACGTCAGAAACGAGGACGTCGTCGTCTGGTACAACATGATCGGGACCCACGTCTGTGCTCCGGAAGACTGGCCGATCCTCCCGGCGAAGATGCTGTCGTTCAAACTCGAGCCCGTCCACTTCTTCGAAGAGAATCCGGCGATAGACGTTCCGCCAGAGCACGCGATCAAGGACGTCGAGAAGTGGAAGACGGAGAACCAGCGATCGATGCTTCACGAGGACGATTGCTCGTCCCACGACGACGATTGTTCCTCACACTGAGATCGAGACGGGTCTCCTCCCGACGGCCGCTCGAAAAAACGGATAGTGGTCCGCCGTTGTCGTCGGTTCGTACGCCCCTGTTGGCTGTTCGTCTCTCTCGACGACCACCGTCGAACGCACGTCCGCGAGCGTTATTCGTCGACGACCGCGGTAACTTCCAGTTCGACCAGAAACTCCGGCCTCGCGAGGTGATCGACGCCGATGAGCGTCGCCGCCGGCAGCGTCTCCTCGCCGAAAAACGACCGCAGGTGCGGATCGCCGTCCGCGACGAAGGTCTCCGCGTCCACGGTGTAGATCGTCAGTCTGACCACGTCTTCCGGGGTGGCCCCCGCCGCCTCGAGCGACGTTTCGACGTTCTCGAGGGTCTTGCGCGTCTGTTCTTCGATCGTCTCCCCGACGATCTCGCCGTCTTCGTCCTCCGAGATCGTTCCGGCGACGTGGATCTGGCGATCACCGGTCGCCGTCACGACCTGTGACAACACGTCGTTCGGCGGATCGTACATTCCGTCGGGGTTGATGCGCTCTATCGGCATGCAGCGTATCCATTCAACTCGGATGTCATAATAGTATGGTCACACGTTCGTCGTCCCACGTTCGGTCGTCCACCGACGGCGCTACTGCCGGCTCGAGCGGCCCGGCTTCGCGTCCAGTTCCGATTCGACCGCGCGAACTCGTCGCTGGACGGTTCGAACTTCCTCGGTGACGGTTTCGTTCGCCGCCGCGAGCTCGCCGATCTCGCCGGCGACGCCCTCGAGTTCGTCGACGGCGGTTTCGACCATCGAGGAGACCTCCGCCGCGGACGCCGCCTGTTCGTCGGTCGCCGTCGCGATCTCTCCGATCCCCTGCCTCGAGTTCTCGATGGCCGCCCGAATCGTGTCCTGTTTCTCGTCGACGGCCCGGATCGCCGCCATCGCGTCGTCGATCTGAGCGGTCGTCTCGCGGACGCTCTCGGTCGTCGCGTCGGCTACCGTCGCCATCTCGTCGATCACGTCCTCGATCGTTTCGACCTCGTCGCTCGTCTGCTCGGCGAGCGATTTGATCTCGTCGGCGACGACCGCGAACCCGGAGCCGGCTTCGCCGCTTCGGGCCGCCTCGATGCTCGCGTTCAGCGCGAGGAGGTTGATCTGGCCCGCGATGTCGTTGATGACTTCGATCACGTTCTCGATGTCCGAAAACTGCGACTCGAGCGCGGTCGCGTTCTCGGTCAACTCGTTCGCGGCGCTCGAGACGTCCTCCATTCGCTCGAGGCTCTTCGCGACGTCCCCTTTGGATTCGACCGCCAGTTTTTCCATCCGCTCGCTGTCCCCGTCGGCCTGTTCCGCACTCGCCGCGACCTGTTCGATCGTCGCGCTCAACTTGGTTACCTCGTCGCTGACCTCGGACAGCCGCGCGACCTGATCGTCGGTCGTCTCCCCGATCAGTTGGCTACTCCGGGCGACGCGTTCGGACGTCTCGAGCAACTCGCTGACGCTCGTTTCTACCTCGTCGCTGATCCGCGACTGGACGCGTTCGACCTGCTGTTGTTTTTCGACCAGGTCCGTTACGCGGGTGACGTACTCGAACGCGCCGACGACGGTTCCGTCGGGCGCGCGAAGCGGCTGTCCGGCGGCGCGGACGTGCCAGCGTTCCCCGTCGGCGGTGACCGTCGAACGAACCTCGTCTTCCCGAATCGTTCGATCCGTTCGGACGATCTCGTCGGCCAGAATCTCGTCGACGTTTTCGGTTCCGATGACGTCGCTCGCCCGGCGACCGACGACCTCCGTGCGGTCGAGTCCGATGTGTTCTTCGTGGGCTTCGTTCCAGTGGACGATCCGACCCTCGTCGTCGATCGTCACCACCGGTTCGGGAAACGACTCGACCAGATCTTCGAACAGGTGCTTCCAGAAGTCCCGTTCGTCGCGGAGGCGGTCGACCTCGTCTGCGTCCGCCGGTGGCTCGTACAGTACGGGTGCGCTCGCTCGAGTCGAATCGGTCGGTTCGGTCATCTAACTACTCCGTGTTATTCGGTACCGAATATTATCGTTGTGGCCGCGCCCACGCTCGACCGGCTCGATCGACGGTCGATCACCACTCAGCTCGCGCTCGGGCCGGACGCTCGCGTTCGTAGACGTCGTCCCGGACGTCCTGGAACGTGTCGATCAACTCGGCGACCGCGTGCGTGACTCCGCGAGCACACGTAGAAGCTATTAACACCACCGACACCGAATCGCCCCCAAACACATGTTCGGCCTCTCGACGCGCGAAGTTCGGTTCGCCCTCGTGATCAGCGGGGCACACCTCAGCCAGCACTTTCTGATGCGGCTCATTCCGCCGCTGATTCCCGTGCTGGCGGTCGCTCTCGAGTATCCGCTCTGGCAGCTCGGACTGCTCGTGAGCCTCTTTTCGTTCGGATCGGGCCTCGCACAGGCTCCGCTCGGCGTCGTCTCGGATCGGTACGATCGACTGTACGTCCTGCCGACCGGGATCGCACTCGCCGGCGCGGGGTACGTGCTGTTCGCCGCCGCGTCGTCCGTCGGCGCGGTCGTTCCCGCGCTCACGGTGGCCGGGTACACCTTCGAGGGCGGATTCCTCGTGATGGGACTGGCGATGCTGATCTCCGGTATCGGTGCCGCCGTCGTCCACCCGGCCGGCTATCCGATGATCACCGACAACGTCGATCCGGACAACAAGGGGAAAGTTCTGGGCGCGTTCGGCAGTTCGGCGAAGTTCGGCGACGCCGCCGCACCGGCGATCGTCGGCGTCATGATCCTCGTGCTCGTCTGGAACCAGGTCCTGTTGATACTGGGCGTCGTCGGCGTCGTCCTCGGAATCCTGCTGTTTCTGATCCTGCGCGGCGACGAGTTCGACACCGTTCCCGCGGCCCAGCGAGTCGACGACGGAGATGGCGACGACGAATCCCCCTCGGAGACGATCTGGCAGGCCGACCGGCGGACGTACATGTACCCGCTGGCGATCGTCTACCTGTTTTTCGTCTCCAAGATGTTCTCCGGCGAGGGGATCAAGACGTTCCTGCCGGCGTTCATCGTCGCGGTCTACGCCTATTCGTTCGAACTGATGGACGTTTATCTCGCACCCGAGTCCGTCGCGAACTTCTACTTCGCGGCGTTGCTCGTCTTCTCCGGCGTCCTCCAGCTCGGCGTCGGCGGCGTGATCGATCGCGTCGACACGCGAGTCGTGTTGCTTGGCGGAATCTCGCTCGCCACCGTCGGCTTTCTCTCCCTCGCGTTGCTCGAGCTGGGCCCGATCACCCTCATGCTCGCGCTCTGTCTCGCCGGCGTGGGTATCTACGGGCTGGCCCCCGCCCGGGACGCGCTGATCAGCGACATCTCGCCGCCCGAACTCGAGGGACGCACGTTCGGCTACATCTGGACGGCGATCATGCTCAGCGGCGCCGCGATGCCGCCGCTCGTGGGCTACGTCATGGAAACGATGGGAATGCGCGAGGGATTCCTCGTGTTGACCGCCGGCACCGTCGTCGCGGCGGGTTTCGCCTCACTGCTGTTCTTCGAGCGGTTCTACGTTACCGACGCACAGCCGGCGACCGACCCGACGCCGTCGGACTGACGTCCTCTCGATTCGCGCTCGTTCGCCGTTTAGGGGCTCTCACTCGTCCGGTATCGGTTGGCAGCCGGTTCTTCGACCGAGTCCGACGTCTCGGATTCACCCGGCGGAGTCGCCCTGGCCTGACCGACGAACGAGTCGAACTCCTCGACGATCGGCTGGGGTGACCGATCCATCAGCAGTCGGACGACGTCCGGTCGGGCGTAGTGACCGACGGAGTCGCAGGCCTGATTTGCCATTCGGATGTCCTCGAGATCGATGTCCGCGTAGAGTATCGTCTCGTCGTCCGTGTTCGGACCTGCGAGGATCCGTCCCTCGGGATCGATAATCGCCGACCACCCGCCGCCCTCCCGGAACATCTCCGGCTGGTCTTCGAATCCGAGCGTTTCGACGGCGGTTTCGTCGACGCAGGCCTGCACGTTGACGACGAACGTCTGGCCCGCAAGCGCGTGGTGGCGGGCCGCGGCCTCCGTGACGTCGTCGAATATCTCCGAGTGCGGATTGTGCGTGATCGCGGAGACGGCGGGCCAGGCGGCGACGTGGATCTGTTCGCCCAGGCTGGTCATCGCGTACCTGACCAGATCCATCGTGTGCTCCCAGCAGATGAGCCCGCCGATCGTTCCGATGGCCGTCTCGAACGTCTGCAGGTCGCTGCCGTCACCCTGCCCCCAGACCGTTCGCTCTGCGTGGGTCGGCTGGAGTTTCCGGTGTGTCCCGAGCAGGTCGCCTTCATCGTCGATGTAGACCAGGGTGTTGTACAGCGTCCCTCCGTCGCGTTCGGTGACGCCACAGACGACGTGGGTACCGGCGTTCGCTGCGGCCGCTCCGAGTTCGTCGATCGTAGGTCCCGGTATCTCGACGGCGTTCGCCGAAAACTCCCGGAACAGTGGCGCACCCTCGGTCGGCGTGTGCGTCCAGATCCAATGTGGATACCCCGGAACGTACGATTCCGGAAATACGACGAGATCCGCGCCGTTTTCTCCCGCCTCAGCGATCGTCTTGCGTGCTTTTTCCGTCGTTCCGTCGCGATCGAGGTAGTCCGACGCGACGTGCGCTGCTGCGACCGTTACCGGCTGACGTGTGTCACTCATGGTAGCCGTTCAGCGATACCGTGTTGTGTGGTATCGCACATATATGTTCGTCCGTACCGTCGAGTTTGGACGGTTCGGGGACGCAATCCGGTGTCGAGGCCGCCGCACTTCGGATTCAGTCGAGGTTGTCCACTCTACAGTATGCCACAGGGTAGCACCGCGAACGCTCGCTTTCCGGTGGATGGCAACTGTTAACTTTGCTGGTTCGAATTCTGCTACCGTAGCCTATGAGAGCCGCGCGATTACATGAGTATACGTCCGACCTCGAGTCCGCCTTTACGATCGAGGAGATCGATTCGCCGGAAATCACCGCCCCGGACGACGTCGTCGTCGACGTCGAAGCGGCCGGCTGGTGTCACACCGACAACCACATCGTCGAGGGAGAGATGGCCGACGTCACGTCCGTTTCGCTTCCGTACACGCCGGGTCACGAAAACGCCGGCGTCGTCGCGGCGACCGGAAGCGAGGTCACCGAGGTCGTGCCCGGTGACGCGGTCATCGTCCATCCGCCGATCTCCTGTGGAACCTGTCGGGCGTGTCGCCTGGGCGAGGACATGCACTGTCCCGACCACCAGTTCGTCGGCCTCGACAGGGACGGTGGGTTCGCCGAGGAACTGAAGACCAAGGAACGGTCGGTCATCAAACTCGAGTCGCTCGACCCCGTACAGGCCGCGCCCCACGCGGACGCGGGCCTGACCGCCTACCGAGCGATCAAGAACGCGGCGGGCGATCTGGTCGCCGGCGACTACGCCGTCCTGGTCGGGATCGGCGGGCTGGGCCATATCGGGCTGCAGGCGCTTCACGCGATCAGTCCGGCGAAGACGATCGCCGTCGACGTCAAAGACGAGGCGTTGTCGCTCGCGGAGTCGGTCGGCGCGACTCACACGGTAAACGCCGCCGACGAGGACGCCGTCGCCGTGGTCGACGATCTCACGGACGGCGTCGGCGCGCGGAAGGTCGTCGACTTCGTCGGCTCCGACGAGACGCTGCAGTACGCTCCCGCGATGCTTCGAACCGGCGGCGATCACCACGTCGTCGGCTACGCCGGCGAACTCACCGTGCCGGCGCAAGCGCTGGTGGGCATGGAGATCGACTTCCGTGGGACGCTCGTGGGAAGCTACACCGAACTGCAGGAGCTGATCACGCTCGCCGAGGAGGGACTGATCACGGTCGAGACCTCGACGCACGACCTCGAGGAGATTAACGGAATCGCGCGACGACTGCACGATGGCGAGATCGAGGGCCGGGCGATCTTCACTCCATAGCGCTCGCCCGGTTCTGGCTGTCAACCGAATCTCGAAACAGCCCACGGCCGTTAGCGGCGCCTGTGGCGGCTGAAAGTGGGAATATACAAAACCTTTATTGAGGATACTCCCCATCGTCTCGTTGGAATATGTACACCCACGACGGAGAGGATATTTTCGTCCTCGACGGGCACGTTCACTTCTGGAACGCCCGCGAGGAGAACGTCATCCACCGCGGCGGCGACCAGTTCATCGAGGAGTTCTTCAACGGTCACGAGATGTTCACGCCGGAGGAGTTGCGAATGGACGAACGGACGTTCCGCCGGTACACGAAAGAGCGGTTCGTTCAGGACGTGTTCGTCGACGGCTACGTCGACGTGGGAATGTTTCAGCCGACGTACCTGAAGGCGTTCTACGAGAACGGCTTCAACACGGTCGAGCGCTGTTCCGAACTCGCCGAAACCTACCCCGAGCGGTTCGTCCTCAACGGCTGGATGGACCCGCGAGACGGCGAGGAGGGACTCGAGTACCTCGAGTGGCAAAAAGAGACGTTCGACATCCAGGGCGTCAAGCTCTACACCGCGGCGTGGAACGGCGACTCGAAGGGCTACCGCCTCGATTCGGAGATGTCTTATCGGTTCCTCGATAAGTGCGAGGAACTCGGCATCAAGAACATCCACCCGCACAAGGGGCCGACGATCAAACCGCTGAACCTGGACGCCTTCGACGTCACCGACGTCGACGAGGCGGCGACGCTGTACCCCGACCTCAACTTCATCGTCGAACACAGCGGCGTTCCCCGCCTCGACGACTTCGTCTGGTTCGCCTCGCAAGAGGAAAACGTCTACGCGAACGTCGCGCTCATCGCCGGCTTCGCCTACAAGCGGCCGAAGAAGTGGAAGGAAATCTTCGGCGAACTGCTGTTCTGGCTGGGCGAGGATCGGATCATCTACGGCTCCGATTACGCCATCTGTCACCCGAAGAACATCATCGAAACCACCCTCGATACCGAGTTTACCGAAGAGGAGATCGCGGAGTACGACGCGCAGTTCGATCTCGAGGCGAAAAAGAAGTTCCTCGGCGAAAACCTCGCGGAGCTGTACGACATCGACCTCGAGAAGCGGGCGAAGGCGGTCCAGAACGACGAGGTGAGTCGAACCCACGGCCTGGAACAGACGTACGAAGACGCGGAGTTCGACTGGGTCAAAGCGGGATCATGAGCGCCGAAACGCGCACGAGCCCGGACGAGGTGCGGACGGCCCTAGACGACGTGTACGATCCCGAACTCGATCGCTCGGTGACCGAACTCGAGTTCGTCGACGACATCGAGATCACCGGACGGTCGGTGTCCGTCTCGCTTCGGCTGCCAACCGGCCTCTGTTCGCCGTCGTTCGCCTGGATGATGGCGGCCGACGTCAGGGACGCGGTCTTGGACCTTCCGGATGTCGACGACGTGACGGTTTCGTTGCGCGATCACGTTCACGACGAGGAGATCACCCGCGGCGTCAACGACGGTGCGTCGTTCCAGGACGTCTTCGAGGACGCGGAGGCCGATCTCGAGGAACTCCGCTGGACGTTCGACCACAAGGCGCGGCTTGGACGCCAGCACGACGCGATGACCGTCCTGCTCGAGGAGGGGGTCGATCCGCACGAACTCGTCGCGATCACGCACGGTGACGTTCGGCTGAACGACGGGGTGGCGACGGTTTCGGTCGACGATCGCTCGGTTTCCGTCCCGGCGGAACCGATCGACTCCTATCTCGAGAAAGTCGACGTCCTGGGCATCGATGCGTCGCCGGACGCTCCGTTTTTCGTCACGCCGGAGGAAGAAGCCATCCCGCCGACCGAGTTCGAATCCGTCCGCCGGCTCACGCGACTCTCGAGCGTCAACATGGACGGGCAAGCCCACGAGTGTAGTTTGCTGCTCGAGGCCCGGTACGGAGACTGAGAGAATTTTACCTGACATTTCACGTACCACGCCCCGGTAGCGCGCACGATCGGTGAGTTGACTCGAAGCCGGTGTGTAATACCGGCAGCCGAATCGTCACCGGTTTCACCGCTGTCGATGATCTATCCGTCGTTTCGTGCTTCTGGGGCGAGGCGGTTGCTACGGCTCGAATTCGAAATCCCGCGTGTGGTGTGTGATATGGATTGGCGTGACGATGTAGAGGTAAGGTCACAGACGTCTCGCGATTCCACCTGTACTGACGTACCACAGACCGTACGAGACCCGCCGACGGTCGCAATCTCGCTAGTATAAAAGCACCCTCGAAGAATGGGGTGTTCGTATATGCGGTTTTCTTCCGAACCGATTACCCGGTGGCAGCGAACCACGACTGGTCGGCCCCGCACGGGGAGATCGACCACGATTCACAAGCTATGACACGACGACGCACACCGATAGCGAAGCTCGGACACGTTGCAGTACAGACCCCCGATCTGGACGAGTCGCTGTGGTTTTTCAGCGACGTGATGGGGTTGCAGGTTACCGAACGAGACGGCCACGTCGCTTACCTTCGCGGAATGCGCGACTGGGAACACCACTCGCTGATCCTCATCGAGAGCGGCGAGCGGGGGGTAGATCACATGGCGTTCCGGACGACGAGTGCGCAGGCGCTCGCCGACCTCGAGGAAACCCTCGTGGAGGAGGAAGGCGAATCGGTCTCCCGCGTCGATGCGGGCGAGGAGACGGGACTTGGAGAGGCCATTCGGGTCGAGAAGTTCGGCCACAGCTACGAGTTCTACTGGGACGTCGAGAAACCCGACGCGCCCGAGGGACAGCGATCGGGGCTCAAAAACCGCGTCTACAGCGAGTCGATCGCCAACCGCATCGCACCGCGGCGGATCGATCACGTCCACGTCAACGATCCCGGCGACAACGCTGACGCTCACGACGAGTGGCTGCGCGAGACGCTCGGCTTCCAGTTGAACGAACGCTACCGTACCGAGGAGGGCGAGTACTGGGGCTGGTGGTACGCGGTCACTGCGCTCCCCCACGACATCGCGATCCACCGCGAGCCGGCCGACGCGCCGACGCAGTTCCACCACGTCGCGTTCCACCTCGATAGCCTCCAGGACCTCTGGACGGCCGGCGACATCTGCAGCGAACACGGCCTCGAGATCAACAATCGAAGCGACGGACCGGCGATGCACGCCATCACGCGTGCGGACTGCATGTACGTCAAAGATCCGGCGAGCGGCGTTCGTCTCGAGCTGTTCGCCGGACCGGGTTACCTGAACTTCGAACCCGACTGGGAGCCGATCGAGTGGACCGAAGGCGAGATCGGCGGCGCGACGAGCCACCAGTGGCACGGCGGCGGGCCCACCTGGGACGGTATCGACTACGTCTAACGCTTTTCACTCGCAGCGGTCGAACGCGTGGTTCGATCGCTTCCCGTTTCGACGCTGTCGTCGATCACGCATCGTTCGATCCCTCCGTAGGTATCGATACGATTCGGCGGCTCAAAAGACAGAATAGTTATAATAGATCAGTAGTATATATTCTCCTACTTGTATAGTGTATTATCAAATTATCACTCCGGATATCGGGATGTATTTCATTTTTCGTCTATCGAAGTGTTTCTCTGCTCGACGTTTGTACTGCATATACCCGAATATCATAGTCTATATGGCCATATCTGCCCTAATAATTGTGATAAACTCTCGCGGGGCCGGGTCGATGTCTATGGCCTGGATCTGCTCAGACGTCTATATCCGCCGATGCTGTCCGTTCACTCGATTTTAGATGAGAACCGACGAATTTCCGACCCACTCCAGGATATAACACCGAGACAATAAATATAGTAACTCTCGAAATAACATGTATGACAGTATTCATACTTATTATCGGACGGCCGGACGTCCCAGCGTCCCGCGACCGTCGATGACAATGTTGCCGTGTTGTACAACCCTATATTCGACGCGTCGGTACAGGGGACACGATGAAGCTACTCGTAGCGGTCAAAGAAGTGGCTACTGTCGAAGATTCCTTCGAGGTAGACGGAACCGAAATCGACGATCGGTATCTCGGCGCACGCCTCAACGAGTGGGACGAGTACGCCCTCGAGGAAGCCGTCCAGCTCCGCGAGGCAGGCGTTGCCGACGAGGTCGTCACCGTGACCGTCGGTCCCGAAGAACACGAACAGTCGATTCGCAAAGCGCTCGCGAAGGGTGCAGACCGGGCCGTCCGCGTCTGGGACGATGCGCTCGCGGACGCGGACCTCCTCGACGTTCGAGCCAAAACCGACGTTCTGCGGGCCGTCGTCGAGGAAGAAGAGCCTGACCTGGTCCTGACGGGCGTCCAGTCCGGCGACGACAGCTGGGGAGCGACCGGCGTAGCGCTGGCCGACGAGGTCGGATATCAGTGGGCCGCGGTCGTCAACGACCTCGAGCACGATCTCGCGGACGGGACGGCGTCCGTTCGCCGAGAACTCGAGGGCGGCGTCGAGGAACTCACCGACGTGGAGCTCCCTGCCGTACTCACCGTCCAGACCGGGATCAATCAACCGCGGTACGCGAGCATGCGTGGAATTCGCCAGGCCCAGCGAAAGGAACTGGCGGTGAAAGACTTCTCCGCGCTCGGACTCGATCCGTCCGCCGTCGAGGGCTCGCTCGAACGAACGGCCATGTACGAACCCGAGAGCGAAAGCGACGTCGCCGTCTGGGAGGGAAGTTCCGACGAGACCGCAGGTGCGCTCGCGGATCTGCTCCGCGAGAAGGGGGTGGCCCCATGAGCGCCGTCCTCGTCGTCGCGGACCACCGTCAGGGCGAGCTCCGCGACGTGAGTTACGAACTCGTTTCGGCCGGCGATGGGCTCGCCGAACAGAGCGGTGGCGACCTGCACCTGGCAGTCGTCGGCGGCGACGTCGACCGATTCGCCGACGAACTCGATCTCGCCGGCGTCGACGCGATTCACACGATCGCCCGCGGCGAGGAGTTCAACCACGACGTGTACGTCGAATCGACCGAGCAACTCGTCGAGTCGATCGAGCCGACCTACGTCCTCGGCCCGAACAGCGTCAACGGACTCGACTACCTGCCCGCGGTCGCGAACCGCCTCGGTCGCCCGCTGGTCACCGACGCGATCGACCTCGAGACGGACGGCGACCGCCTGGAACTCACCCGGGAGTGTTACGGCGGCAAAGTCGAGACGACGATCGAACTCGAGGGCGAAGCGGTCGTGAGCGTTCGCGAGGGCGAGTGGCCGGCCGCGACCGAACCCGGCGACGCGTCGATCGAGCCGTTCGACGTCACCATCGACGAAGACGCCGTGGGATCGACGGTCACCGGGTTCGAGGAGGTGACGGGCGGCGACGTCGACATCACCGAGGCCGACGTCCTCGTCTCGATCGGTCGCGGAATCGAGGACGAGGAGAACCTGGATCTCGTCCGCGACCTCGCCGACGCGCTCGAGGCCACGCTGTCGTCGTCGCGTCCGATCGTCGACAACGGCTGGCTGCCGCCGAACCGCCAGGTCGGCCAGTCCGGCAAGGTCGTGACGCCCGACGTCTACGTCGCGATCGGTATCTCCGGTGCGGTTCAACACGTTGCCGGTATGAAGGGATCGGACACGATCGTCGCGATCAACACCGATCCCGACGCGCCGATCATGGACATCGCGGACTACGCGATTCACGACGACCTCTTCGACGTGGTGCCGGCGCTCATCGAGCAGTTCGAGTGAACGCGGCGTCTTCTCGAGTTTTTGCTACGAGTAACCGGGACGGAATCGAACAGTTTCCGATCGGATCGATCGGTTCGTGCGTGTTCGGGGACGGATTACCGCTCTCGTCAGTCGATCACTTCACCGGCGGAGCGTCTCCGTCGTTTCCGGCGCGATCGATTCGTCCGTAGCCCGGCCGAGCGTCCGTATTCACGGCGGTCGACGATCCGGATCGATCGCGACGACCGGTGTCTCCGTCGCTCCCTCGAAACGGGCCGTCACTGGCCGGTGAACTCGGGCGATCGCTTCTCGAGGAACGCGTCGACGCCTTCGACGTGGTCGTCGGTGTGTGCGACGACCTCCTGGGCGGCTTTCTCGCGCTCGAGTGCGGACTGGAGATCGGTGTCGAACGATCCGTTCATCAGGAGCTTGATGTGCTCCAGGGCGACGCTGGGTCCCGTCGCGAGCGTCTCGACGTACTCCGATGCTTCCGTCTCGAACTCGTCGTCGTCGTACAGTCGGTCGACGAGTCCGAGTTCGCGGGCCGTTTCTGCGTCGACGATCTCGCCGGTGAGCGCGAGATCTTTCGCCTTCGAGAGCCCGACGAGTCGCGGAAGGAGATACGAGACGCCCGAATCCACGCTCAAGCCGACGTGTCTGAATCCGAAGCCGATACGGCCGCTCTCGCTGGCGAGTCTGACGTCGCAGGCGAGCGCGAGCGCCGCGCCGCTTCCGACGGCGGGTCCGTCGAGCTTTGCGATCGTCGGGATCGGAAGCGTGTGGACGGTTCGAACCATACGATTCGCAAGCCGAAGCTCCTCCCGGAGAACCTCCTCGAAGCCGCCTTCGTCCTGGAGCCGTCGTCGCTCTTTCATCGCGTCGATGTCGCCGCCCGAGGAAAACGCCGAGCCGGCGCCCTGAAAGACGACGCACCGGACGTCCTCGTCGTCGGGGAGCGTCGGCAGCACCGATAGCAGCTCCGTTTTCACGTCGTGTGACAGCGGATTGCGGCGGTCGGGATCGTCGAACGTAATCGTCGTGACACCGTCGTCTGTTTCGAACGAAACGCAGTCGTCGGACATGTCGAATCACCCTGCAATCGGTCGCACCGCGATATATATCATGTGGTACGAGACGCACCGGAGGCGACGTCTGCTACTCGGCTGGTCCGACGACGTACACCGTTCGACCGGCAGCGGACGAAAGACGTCCGCTACTCGATGGAGCTAACGACGGGGCAGTCGGCGGTCAGGAGAACCGTCTGTGCGACGCTTCCGAAGATCATCTTCCCCGCGGGAGATCGTTTTCGACCCGCGACGACGACGTATCTCGCGTCGTGCTCGTCGGCGTAATCGACGACCCGATCAGCCGGATCGCCGACGAGCCCGACGGCCTCCCACTCGACGTCGACGTTCGCGGCAGCTTCCGCCGCGACGTCCGCCGCGACGCCGCGAACGTCGTCCATGCTGATCGACTCCTCCGCCTCCGCCGACGTTCGCCCCAGATCGAAAAAATCAGACCGCGTCAACACGTGAACGACGTGGACTCGATCGTCGAACGCCTGCGCCAGTATTTCGGCCTGCTCGCAGACGTCCGTCGCTCGATCCGATCGGTCTACCGCTGCGACGATTACCATAGTCAACAGTTGTCACGTCCGCTCTTAACCTTTTTCCACGGAGCGGTGGCAGACGACGAAACGGCCCGTCTCGAGTCTCCGTCGACCTCGAGTCGCGAATGCAGAGAGTGCGACGATGTATCGGCCGTTGTCGCCACTGTTATGTTGATCGACTGCAGCTATCGACGTATGGCACGCACCGAGCCAGTGTACGTTGCTGGCGCGTACGAACATCCGACGCGGGAGGCACCGGATACGTCGACCATGCAGCTCCACGCGGAGGTGGCGGCCGGCGCGCTGCGAGACGCCGGCCTCCCGAAGGACGCCGTGGACGGTTACTGTACGGCCGGCGTCCCCGAGTACAGCTACGCGAAGACGCCCCTCGTCATGGCGGATTACCTGGGTCTCGACGTCGCGTTCGCCGATTCGACCGAGTTCGGCGGCTCGTCGTATCTGGCACACGTCGGCCACGCGGCGAACGCGATCCGAAACGGCGTCTGCGACGTCGTTCTGGTGACGCTTGCTGGCCGACCCCGGTCGCGAAGTCAGGACACCGGAACCGGCGTGCGCGAGATGATCACCGTCCAGGACAGTTTCGAGCGCATCTACGGGGAGATGGGCGTCACGAACTACGCCATGGCGGCTCGTCGGCACATGCACGAGTACGGAACGACGAGCGAACAGCTGGCCGCGATTCGTGAGGCCGCCTCCTACCACGCCCAGTACAACGAACACGCCCTGTACCGGGACCCGGTGACCGTCGAGGACGTCCTCGAGTCTCGTCCCATCGCCGATCCGCTCCACCTCCTCGACTGCTGTGTCATCTCCGACGGCGGCGGCGCAGTCGTCGTCGTCTCCGAGGACGTTCGAGAGGAGCTAGACCGCGAGTGCGTCTCCGTGCTCGGATACGGGGAGGCGATCGGCGGCACGCGCGCCGGCCGGGTCGACGTGACGGAATCGGCGGCACGCCTGTCGGGCGAGCGGGCGTTCGCCGACGCCGGCGTCTCTCGCGACGAGATCGACTACGTCTCGCTCTACGACTCGTTTACCATAACCGTGCTCATGGCCCTCGAGGACCTCGGCTTCTGCGAGAAGGGCGAGGGCGGATCGTTCGTCGAGGGCGACACGCTCAAAGCTCCCGACGGGGAGTTGCCGTTCAACACCGACGGCGGCGGGCTCTCGTCGAACCATCCCGGAAATCGCGGCGGGATGACGAAGATCATCGAGGCGGTTCGACAGCTTCGCGGCGAGGCGAACGACGAGGTGCAAGTCGAGGACGCGACGTTGGCGCTCGCACACGGCACCGGCGGACGAATTTCGACGCGCCACGGCTGTGGAACGCTCATCCTGGGGAGGGAAGACCGATGACGTGGGAGCCGAGACCGGTTCCGGACGTCACGCCCGAAACCCGACGGTTCTGGCGTGCGGCGGCGGAGGGCCGATTGCTGCTGAACGACTGTCCCGATTGCGGACTGACCTACTTCCATCCGCGCGCGCTGTGTCCCGACTGCTTTGCGGAGGCGGAGTGGATCGAAAGCGACGGTACCGGAGAGATATACACCTACTCCGTCGTCCACCAGATCTCGGGGTGGCCCGAGGAACACGTGCCCGTGATCGTCGCCTACGTCGAACTCGACGAGGGACCCCGCCTGCTCACCAACGTCGTCGGCGCGGAGCCGGCCGACGTCGGAATCGGCGACCGCGTCCGGGTAACGTTCGTCGAAACCGAGAATCCCGACGTCGCCGTTCCGGTGTTCGAACCCGTCTCGTCGGCGTAGTCCGCGCCGACTCGAGCCCTCGAGTTCCGTCCCTCGCTCGTTTTCACTCCGACTGCACCGGTCGGCCGTGCTCTGACTGTGCGACCTGGATCCACACCGGTCAGCGTCCCTGCCCGGCGAACCTCCGCCGTCCTCGGTGAGACAGTCAGCCTTATGTATCGGTCCATCTATCCATGAGTATGGCGCTTGAGCTCGACCCCGAGGAGTACAAAGACTCGATGAGCCGCATCCTGATGAGCATCGTTACCCCTCGCCCCATCGGATGGATTAGCACCGAGTGGAACGGACGCGACAACCTCGCGCCGTTTAGCTACTTCAACGCGGTGTCGTCGTACCCGCCGGTGGTGATGTTCTCCGGCCGTCGTCGAAACGGCCGCCGCAAGGATTCGGTTCGGTTCGCCATGGAGTCCGGCGAGTTCGTCGCGAACCTCGTTACCGAGGACCTCGTCGAAGAGATGGACGCCACGAGCGCGCCGCTGGACGGCGTCAGCGAGTTCGACGTCGTCGGACTCGACCGTGAGCCGAGCGAGACCGTCACTCCTCCGCGCGTCGCCGACGCCGCCGCGAAACTCGAGTGTACGGTCATCGACACGCTCGAGGTGTACGATAACGTGCTCGTCTTCGGCGAAGTCCAGCACATCTCCGCGGACGAACGGCTGACGACGGACGGCAAGGTCGATATGAATCGGGTCGACTCCGTCGGACGCCTCGGCGGTCCTCACTACACCGGATTGCGCTTTCTCGACGTCGAACAGTCGAAGTTCGGCCCCTGGAAGGAGTCCGCCCCGACCGGCTTTCGCGTCGACGAGACGTCGTTGACGTTGAAAGTCGACGACGACGAGTTCGAGGCGGTCCAGAACGCGCTCTCTCGGATCGACGACGGCGAATCGATCACGTCCGTGGCCGCCGACACGCAGTTTAGCGAGTCGGAACTGGCCGAGTGTACCGACCGTCGACCGATCTACTTGGATCTCGAGGCGGACGACATGCGGATCGAAGCGGCGCTCGCAGAGGCGGGGTATCTCTACTGACCGCCACGAGCCGACTCGTTATCTTCCGACGTTCCGTCGAATTCGACCGAACGTTTAATACCGATACTACGCAACCCAACGTCTATGAGTGACAGTAGCACGGGCGCCGTCGTATACGAATCCCGATACGACTGGTCTCGAACGACGCCGAGTTTCGCAGTCGTCGATACGATCGCCGGACTCGAGGGCGTCGATCCGGTCGACCTCTCGACGGCGTTCGGAACGACGCTGTTCGACCACGTCGACCCCGAATCCCTCGACACGCTCGTTACCGCCGATGGGAACGTTTCGATCGCGTTTCCGATCGACGACTACTTCGTTCGGATCGACGGCTCCGTCCTGTGCATCTCTACCGGGCGAAACCAAAGCTAAAAGTGTGTGTAACGCCCACTCCAAGCCGATACCGAATGACGAACGAGACAACCGAACCGGCTTCCAGCGACGGCCGTCGATCCTTCCACGACCTCTTCGACGCGGAGTCCGTCGCGCTCATCGGTGCGTCGACCGATCCCGAAACGATCACCGGCCGTCCGCAGTACTTTCTCGAGAAACACGGATACGAGGGCGACGTGTATCCGATCAACCCGAAGTACGACAGCATTCGCGGTCTCACGTGCTACGACTCGGTGCTCGACGTTCCGGACGACGTCGACGTCGCGTTGATCCTGCTTTCTGCCCCCCACGTTCCCGACGTTCTCCGGGAGTGCGGTGAAAAAGGCATTCAGTACAACCTCGTCATCGGCTCCGGGTTCGGCGAGACCGGCGAAGCGGGCGAAGCGCTCGAGGACGAACTGATCGAGGTCGCCGCCGAGTACGACGTCCGGGTCGTCGGGCCGAACACGCTCGGCGTCCTCGGATCCGATCGAAACCTCGCGCTCTCGTTCTCGTCGATGCTCGACGAGCAGGACGAACTGGTGCCCGGCGGAGAGGTCGGCTTCGTCTCCCAGAGCGGATCGTTCGCCGGCATGCTCTTTCAGATCACCCAGCGAGCGGGAATCGGCACCCGATACTGGGCCACGACGGGGAACGAGATCGACGTCGACGCGCTCGAGTTGATGTCGTTCATGCTCGAGGATCCGTCGGTCTCGATGATCGTCGGTTACATCGAGTCGCTGGCAGACGGCGAGCGGTTGGCCGACGTGGCCGCGACCGCTCGCGAGCGCGAGGTGCCGCTGTTGTTGATGAAAGTCGGCCAGTCCGATCGCGGCCAGGAAGCGGTTTCCTCGCACACCGGCAAGATGGCCGGCGACTACGCCGTCTACGAATCCGTCTTCGAGGAGTACGGTATCGTGGAGATCGACGACGTCACGTCTCTCACGGACGTGATGGCCACCGTTTCGACGCTCGATACCGTTCCCCGGCGTGACGATCGGTGGGCGGTGTTGACTCCCTCCGGCGGCGCGGGGGCGCTCATCGCCGACGCGATCGACCGCGAGGGGATGGAACTCGCGACGTTCGAAGACGAGACGACGGACGTGCTCTCGGAGATCGTCCCCGAGTACGGGTCGGTGATGAACCCCGTCGACACGACCGCGAACGTCATCAGCGAGTACGCCCTCTACGAGGACGCGTTCACGACCCTCCTCGAGGACGAGAACGTGGACGTCTTGCTCCTCCAGTTCGCAAACACCGGCCCGAAACAGGCGAAAGCCTACGAGGACCTGATCAAACGAGAGGCCGAGGCGACCGACAAGATCGTCATCGCCGTGTTCACGGGCGGGAAACCGAGCGACGAGATCGTCGAGAGCTACCGATCGTCGGGCATTCCGACGTTCACCGATCCGGTTCGCGCCGTGCGGACGATCCGGCTGCTCGGCCGGTTCGGCAGCGCCATCGACTCCGACTCCGCCTCCACGCCTGCGCTCGAGGAGGCTTCCGGTTCGGTCGACGTGCCCGCCGATCCGGGGCGGTGGAACTGGGAACACGCCGCGTCGCTGCTCGATGCGTACGGCATCTCGCACGCGGACGGTCGGATCGTGGATTCGACGGAAGACGCGGTCTCGGTCGCCGACGAGGTCGGGTATCCCGTCGTCATGAAGGCCTCGGCTCCCGACCTCGAGCACAAGACCGAAGCGGGCGGAATCCACCTCGGGGTTTCGTCCGTCGAGGAGGTCACCGAAACGGTGGGCGAACTCCGCGACTCCGTTCGCGCGTACGATCCGTCGATCGACCTGGACGGCGTCCTCGTCCAGGAGACAGTCGACGACGGCCACGAGGTGATCATCGGCATCACGCGAACGGATCTCGGGCCGGTCATGATGTTCGGCACGGGCGGAACGCTCGTCGAGGTGCTCGACGACGTCGCCTACCGCACGCTTCCGATCACGCCAGAGAAAGCCGAGGCGTTGCTCGAGGAGACTGCGGCCGGGGACATCCTTGCGGGCCACCGCGGCCAGGAGTACGCCACGGACGCACTGATCGATCTCATGGTGAACGCAAGCCGGCTCTACGAGGACTACGATCTCGACGAACTCGACCTCAATCCCGTCAAGGTGCGCGCGGACGACGCCGTCGTCGTCGACTTCCTCGCGAAGTAGTCGTCGTCGACTGCGCCGGCGAACGACACCCACTCCGCACCTCTCCTCTCCGCACCTCTCCTCTCCGCACCTCTCCTCTCCGCACCTCTCCTCTCCGCACCTCTCCTCTCCGCATCGCTCCGAACCGGTTCGATCCGTCCAACTGATCCCACGCTCGAGCCGACGGCCACCGGCCGTCCGGCCGTGATCCCCCGTTACGAAGCGTACTCACGATCGCCGACGGGCGACCGTTCGTCGAGCACTCGCCTCGGACGGACTGTTGTACCGAGACACCGGCAAATCGCGGACGTCTCGCGGTTGCGTCGATACCGACCGACAGCAGGCGGTCTCAGTCATCGGTCGTGGACGGCGTTTGCTTCAAAATAGATGTCCGTTCGGATGCCTTCGGCCGCGAGCCGCCCGTCAGAGACCGCTGGTCGGCGGAACGTTCTCTCGACCGCGGAACGCGTTCAGGGCCGATCGTCGATTTCGATCGTCGCGTCGCCGGAGATCAACACGTCGCCGTCCCCGTTTTCCGCGACGAGGTCGACCTCGTAGGACGTACGGTCGTCTTCGACCGACCGCTCGACGATCTCGCCGGACACCCGTACGGTGTCGCCCGGCCACAACAGGGCCTCGAATCGCGTCCGCAGCCGCGCGACGTTCTCGAGTCCGAACCAGTCGGCGACGTACGAGGAGACGAACGCCGCGGTGAGCATTCCGGGTCCGAACACGCTCTCGCGTCCGGCGTCGATCGCGGCTGGTTCGACCACGTGCATCGGGTTGAAGTCACCGCTGGCTCCCGCGTACTTGACGAAGTCGATCCGGTCGACGTCCGAGACGACAAGCGGCGGCGCGGAGTCGCCGACGGACAGCGACTCGAGGTGTTCGCTCGTCATCTCAGTCGTCCTCCTCCGATTCGGCGGTTTCGATGCGGGTCCGTCGTTCGGTCAGGACCAGCTCGTCGTCCTGGTTTCGGTACTCGATCTCGAGTTCGGCGAACGTCATCTGCCCGCCGCGGCCGCCTTCTTTCTGGTAGACGTCGACGAGGGTCTGGGTGCCGGTCAGCGTATCCCCGACGGTTACCGGCCGTTCGTACTCGTACTCCTGCTCGCCGTGGACGGTTCGGCCCCGGTCGAAGCCGAGGTCGAACCCACGGCGCTTCTCGTCGCGGCGTTCGGGCGGACAGTACCGGGGGAACATGTGAACCCGCGTGAACGTGAGGGGTGCAGGAATACCGTCGAATCCGCGTTCGGCCGCCGCCTCCTCGGACCGGTAGAGTTCCGAGTCGTCCCGGATGGAGCGGGCGAACTCCTCGACTTTTCCCGCCTCGACGTGCAAGTCCTCGACCGTCACCTTCGACGTTCCGACCATCTCGCGGAGTTCTTCGAGGGACTTTTCGGGCATCTACAGCGAGCCTCCCGCCCGTTCGAGGTTCTTCTTGTCGACGTCCTCACCGACGGAGTCCCAGAACCGCTCGGCGATGTCCTCCGCCGTCCAGCCACCTTCGTTGAATCCGAGGCGGTGGATCTCCGGATCTTTGATGATGCCGACGCCGTCACCGCCAGCCCGGAACGTCTGGCCCGTGATGCCTTCTGCCTCGTCGCTCATGAGGTAGGTGACGATCGCTCCGATCCGCTCCGGTGGCATGTCCTCGCGCGTGTACGAGCGTTTCTCCTCCGGAACCGTCTCGAGCATTCTCGTGTACGCGGACGGAACGATCGCGTTGACGCGAACGTTGTACCGATCCAGCTCCCTGGCACCGGTACGGGTCATACCGAGGATGCCGGCCTTGGCGGAGGAGTAGTTGATCTGTCCGATCTTTCCGAGTGCCGACCGACTGCTCACGCTGACGAACGACCGCGATTGGTCGAGGTAATCGTCCTCCTCTCGAGCCACTTCTCGCCAGTGTGCGGCGACGTTCCGGAACAGGGCGAAGTGGCCACGCAGGTGAACTCGAACGACGTCGTCCCACATCTCCGGCGTCATCTTGTAGGAAATGGAGTCGCGGAGAATCCCCGCGAAGTTCACCGCGCCGTCGATCCGCCCGAACTCCTCGAGCGTGTCGTCGACCAGTCGTTCCGTGTAGTCGAACGAGCTGATGTCACCGAAGTGGGCGAGCGCGGTTCCGCCGTTTTCCTCGATCGTTTCGACGGTCTCCTCGAGGGGCTCGTCCGTTTCCCCTTCGCCGTCGAGCGACGTCCCGAGGTCGTTCACGACGACGTTCGCGCCGGCGGACGCCAGCTCGACTGCAACCGCTCGACCGATACCAGTTCCCGCTCCTGCGACGATACACGTTTTGTTGGACAGCATTCTGAATGATCTTCAGAGCACGCCCGCATAAACATTTGGAACTCGAGGGAGGTCGTTATGCGTGACTCGCCGCGTTCGACGCTCGTCGGGTTTCCACGGGGGCCGACTGATGCAGGATAGTCACCGCTACGTCGGCGGAGTAATCGCCCCTGTCGAAGCCCTTATCCCGACCGCTTTCGAAATCGTACCCAGCGTTCGGCCGTCCGAGCCGAGCGTAGTCAACGAACGCCGACAACTGATCACCATGAATCCACAGCAACGAGACCGGTTTCACCTCTTTATCGGGGGCGAGAGTCAGCCCGCATCGACCGACGAGTGGTTCGAAAGCACCGATCCGGCGACTGGGGAAACGATCGCGGAAGTCGCGCGGGCAACGCCGTCGGACGTCGACCGCGCCGTCCGAACTGCCGCCGATGCGTTCGAAACGTGGCGCGACCTGCCGGGCGTCGAACGAGGTCGAATTCTCAGCGACGTCGCGACCGCCGTGAAAGATCGTGCGGATCAACTCGCCGAACTCGAGAGTCTTGATCAGGGGAAGCCGCTGTCGCAGGCGAAAAGCGACGTCGAAACGACGGCGCGGTACTTCGAGTACTACGCCGGCATCGCGGACAAACTCGAGGGAAAGAGCGTTCCGCTCTCCGGATCGAACGTCGACTTCACCGAACGAGTTCCCTACGGCGTCAGCGCACAGATCGCTCCCTGGAACGTTCCCGTCAGCCTGGCGGCTCGCGGATCCGCGCCGGCGCTGGCGGCTGGCAACACGGTGGTCGTCAAACCGGCGTCGCCGACGCCGCTCGCCACGGCGTTCTTCGCTGAAATCTGTTACGAGGCCGGCGTTCCGGACGGCGTCTTCAACGTGGTAACCGGCAGAAGCGACTCCGGGGCCGCCCTCTCGTCGCACGCAGCCGTCGACGTCATCACGTTCACCGGCAGCGTTCCGACGGGACAGACGGTCATGGAGGCCGCCGCGGAGACGGTCACACCCGTCACGCTCGAGCTGGGAGGAAAGAACTCCGCGATCGTCATGGCGGACGCCGATCTCGATCGCGCGATCTCTGAGATCGACGTCGGCATCTTCTGGAACGCCGGACAGATCTGTGCGGCCGCCGATCGCGCGCTCGTTCACGAGTCGCTGTACGAGGAGTTCGTCGACGGAATCGTCGACGCGGCCGAGTCCTACGAACTCGGGCACGGGCTCGAGGATCCCGACATGGGTCCGCTCAACAACGAGGACCACTACGACGAGGTTCTCAGGTACCTGGATCTCGGCGTCGAAGAGGGTGCGACGCTCGAAACGGGCGGTCGACCCCTGGAACGGGACGGGTACTTCGTCGAACCGACCGTCTTCTCCGACGTCGACCCCGACATGCGGATCGCACAGGAGGAGATCTTCGGTCCGGTGCTCACCGTCATCCCGTTCTCGGACGCCGACGAGGCGATCGAGATGGCCAACGACGTGGAGTTCGGGCTCACCGGCGGCATCTTCTCCCAGAACGTCGATCGGGCGCTGACCGCCGCTCGAGGGCTCGACGTCGGTTCCGTCTACGTCAACGAGTGGTACGGCGGTGGCGTCGAAGCTCCCTTTGGCGGCACCAAACTGAGCGGAATCGGCCGCGAAAAGGGTCTCGAGGCGCTGGATTCGTACCTGCAAACGAAGAACATCTCGATAAATCTCGACCGCGGTATCTGAGGCCGTCCTCGAAGCGGCTGTGTGTCAGACCCTCGATTCTCGTCGCCGAAGTTGCTCGGGAACCGATCGTCGTTCGTCCGTTCGTGACCGGTTTACTTCGGTTTCGCCCGTGCGTTACGCGCCGTCGTTGCGGCTCGGTTGACCGTCACGGACGGACGTCCGACCCGCTAATCCCGGGCGCGGCGACCACCCGAACGAACGATTATCATAAACCTTATACTGTTTCCCACACAGAACCAGTATGGGGCTAGCCATGCCAAAGATTAGCAGGAGAAAAACGATTCAGTACGGCGGAATAGTGTCGACAGCAGCTCTCACCGGCGTTGCGGGGTGCCTCGGAGACGATGAGAACGGAGAGTTCCCGGATCAGCGAATAAACCTCATTTCGACGTATCCGGAGGGTTCGGGGACGACCGCGATCGCCCACCGGCTGGGGACGGAGATTACCGAACAGTCGGGTGCTGACGTCGAAGTCGAACCGATCGGCGGTGCAGCCGGTCTCAGGGGAACAGGTGAACTGTTCGGCAGGGAAGCTGACGGCTACACGTTCGCACTGTTGTGGTCTCCGAGCCAACCGCTCGCGACCGCGACTAACCCCCCGGACTGGGACATCCTCGACCTCTCTGGCGTTGCCGAGATCGGCGCGTACACCCTCTCTCTCGTTGCGAACCCCGATTACGAGTTCGAGGACTTCCACGACCTCGTCGATCGGTACAACGACGGCGAGTTCGATACGGTCGGCGGACTGGCAGTCGGTCACGCCTGGCACATCACGCTGGCGATCGCGCGACAGGAAGCTGACTGGAACTGGTCCAACTTCGTCACCTTCGACGGAACCAACGACGCGATTCGCGGCGTCGCCGCCGGCGAGGTTCCCGCGGCAATCACGACGACGGACGTGGCGATCACCGCCGACCAGGAAGGCGAGATCGATCTGATCAATAACTTCGTCTCCGATGGCGATCCGAACGCACCGGACGTTCCCGCGTGGGTCGACGATCTGGGAATGCCCAACATCGACTTCATCTCCCGATACAATCTCCTCGCGGTGGCACCGCCGGATCTCGATGCCGATCGTCGGGATGAGCTTGTCGACGTTCTCTCGGATTGCGTCGAGTCCGAGGAGTACCAGGAGTGGGCTGACGAGACCAATCGAATCGCCGGGATGGGTGCGACCGGTGACGACGTCAACGACATGATGGGGACGGTCATCGAGGAGATTCCCGAACGGCTCGACCTCGACGAACTCCTCGAAGAATAGGTCAGCTCACCAATCACGGAGCAGTTGAATCGAATACGAATACGAAATATTGACGTCACGATGCGTGTCACCAGTTAGTATGTCCAACGAAGTCCCACTCCTCGAACTCGAACCCGGCGAGGTCGGTCTCTTGCTCGTCATGTGGATCACATCCGGATACATGTTTATCGAGTCCTACTCGTTCACGGGACTGGATGGGCTGTATCCGCGAATCTTCTCGATCGCCGTCTTCGTGCTGGTCAGCATGCTCCTCTTTCGGAATCTACTTCCGGAACCGCTCTCTCAACTCGTTGAGGGCGGGGGTTCGCTCGGCGTCGGCGGTGCGACCGCCGATTCCGACGCCGACGATCCCGACGAACAGCAAGCGGACGACGAATCTCGTGGAATGACTCGTAAAACTGCGGGCGTCACGACGCTGACCGGCGGATACATGCTGTTTGGCTATCTCGTCGGTCTCATGTGGGTCACGCCGATTTACGTGTTCGCGTACCTCCGCTGGGCGGAGTACTCGTGGACGTTCTCCGGCGGACTCGCGTTGGTCATGTTCGGCGTCGCATACGGGATGCGAGCCCTGTTTTACTTCCCGATCGAACAGGGCTACCTCCACGATCTCCTACTGATCGTCGTTCCGGTGGTGATCTAGATGTTCGAAGATCCGACTCTCCTCGCGTCGATCGTTCTACAGAACGGGGACGGTCCGAGCCAGGTCGACCAGTGGGGTACTTTCCTCGAGGCGGTACGACGGACGCTCGAGCCGACGCTGCTTGCGATCATCGTCGTCGGCATCGTGCTGGGGCTGATTCTCGGTGCAATTCCCGGTCTCGGTGCGGTGCTCGGCATGACGATCGTCCTGCCGCTAACGATCGTCGTCGATAGTGACATCGCGTTGGTGTTGCTCGTCAGTATCTACAGTGGCGCGCTGTACGGAGCCAGCATCTCGGCTATTCTCGTCAACGTGCCGGGAACCGTCGCCGCTGCAGCGACGACGTTCGACGGCTACACCATGACCCAGGCGGGACAGAGTCGGGAGGCCCTCGAGACGTCGGCGGCGGCGTCGGCCCTCGGCGGAAGTCTGACGATGCTTTTGTTGTTCGTCGCCGTTCCGTATCTCATTCCCATCGTGTTGGCGTTCGGCGCACCGCAGGTGTTCCTGCTTGCACTGTTCGGTATCGTGATGATCGGGGTCATCGCGTCACAGGACTCGACGTTCAAAGGCATCACCGTCGGTCTATTCGGCGTTCTGGTGATGACGATCGGCGTGAGTCACATTACGCCACAGGTTCGGTACACGTTCGGTGTCATGGGGCTGTACAACGGTCTCAGCATCGTCGCGATTCTGATCGGTATGTTCGCGCTCGGCGAGATGCTCCGAATTGCGGACACGCCAGCGAGTCTCGTCAAGGAAGGTGCGTCGATCACCGGCAAACAGTTCGACGGCGTCCGGAACGTCCTCTCGAACAAGTTCTTGACGATCAAATCGGCGTTGATCGGGATGGTCATCGGGGCGATTCCCGGAGCCGGTGCCGGTGCCGCGAACTTCTTCTCGTACACGGAAGCTGTCCGAAGCTCGAGCAATCCGGACGAGTTCGGTAACGCGAACCCCCTCGGCGTGATCGCGGCCGAGTCGTCGAACAACTCGAGCGTCGCCGGATCGCTGATTCCAGTGCTCTCGTTCGGTATCCCGGGCAGTGCGTCGACCGCCGTCTTGCTCGGCGGATTCATCGTCCACGGGATCAACCCCGGCGTCGAGATGTTCACGACTAATCTACACATCACCTACACGATGATCCTGGCATTGCTGCTCGGCAACGTGTTGATTCTGGGAGCCGGCCTCTTCGTCATCACCCGTATCGGCTCGATCATCACCGACATCGACACCGACATTCTGATTCCCATCATCCTCGTGTTCGCGATCATCGGGGCGATCGGCATCCGATCCAACTGGTGGGACCTCGTTACTGTTTTCGTCTTCGGTATCATCGCGTTCTACATGAAGCTGTACAACTACTCGGTGATCGCTCTGGTTCTCGGCGCAGTGCTGTCTCCGATCATCGAGTCGAACCTGCTCCGGTCGCTGCAGCTGTCTCAGGGGTCGCCGGTCATCTTCGTGAACGATCCCCTCTCGCTGTTGCTCGTGCTGTTGATCGTCGCCTTCCTCGTCTCCTCGTTCGTCTGGCCGCAGCTTAAAGACGACAATCCGTTCACGTCTCGATCGGATCGCTAACGGGTCCCGCCTCTCTTTCTCCGTTCTCGTTGTCCATCCATCGCTCCGGCGATAAGCCGAACCGTTTCTCGAGAAGACGAACCGTCCTCGTCCGGCCGGAGTTCACGGCGCGCCGGTGACCGCTCGTGACCGTGGTTGCGGTCGATTTCGGCCGGTGGACCCGTCGTCGCCGCCGATCCAACTCGAACCGTTCTCCGTCGGCTGTCCGACCGTGCACGTCGTTCGAGAATCAATGTCATCGGCTGCGTCTGTCCCCTCCCGTCGTTCGCCGCGGTCCGACGGCCGTCGTCCGCGAACGCAGTCGGTCGAAAAAAGTGAAAAGAGAACTCACCGCGAGGGCCGCCGGCCTACGCCTGTCGTTGCTCGGCCCGCCGGCTCGATTCGATGTACTCGTCGGCTGTTTCGGCCGCGATCCGGCCGTACACGGCCGCGTTCGTCAACCCAGTTCCGCCCGGATAGTTGTTGTAGAAGAGACCGCCGGTCGAGTTACCGGCGGCGAAAAGGCCGGGAATCGGATCGTCACGCGTATCCAGTACCTCCGCGTCCGGCGTGATCGCGACGCCGCCGAACGCGAACGTCATTCCGCCGGTTACGGGGTAGCCGGTGTACGGCGGTTCGTCGATGGTCAGCGCCCAGTTGGATTTCTCCGGCTCGATCCCGGTCGCAGTGTTGCCGTCGAGTACTTCCGGATCGAACTCGTCGGGATCACAGGCGGCGTTGAACTCCTCGATCGTCTCGACCGCCGTTTCGGTGTCCTCGATGTCGAGACGCTTGACGAGCGATTCGAGCGAGTCCGCAGAGATGGGCTGACCCGGGCCCATGTGCGCGACGTCGTCGACCGTCTTCGAGTCGACGATGATGAACGCCTCGTGATACGGCTGTTCGAAGATGCGCCGTCCGAACTTCGCGTACGTGTGCGCTCGAGCGTCTTCGCCCTCGTCGACGAAGCGCTCGCCGTCGTGGTTTACGATCACGCCGTACTGATAGCCGTCGATCCGCGTGATGCCTCCTTCGACGTCCGGCGATTCCGCGTCGATGATGGCCATGTGCGCGTCGCCCCACTCGCCGTCGGATTTGGCGCCGACGTCGAGCGCCGCTTCGACCGCTTCGCCCGTGTTGTACCGGCTCCCGCGAACTTTCATGTTTCCGTAGCCGGGACCGTAGTACCGCGTACGCTGTTCTTTGCTCGAGCCGTAATCGCCGGCCGCGAGAATCACCGTTTCGCCGTGGAAGCGGGTCTTCGTTCCTTCCACTCGAGCTTCGACGCCGGTGGTGCGTCCGTCGTCGTCGCGGATCAGTCCGCGTGCCTCGGCTTCGTAGAAGAAGTCGACGCCGTGCTCTTCGAGAATTTCGACCAGGTCGTCGACCATATCTTCGCCGTGGAGCCAGACTCGACCGGCCGTGTATCCGGTGTGGGGTGCCTGATACTCCCACTCGAGTCCCTGCTCGGTCAACCACTCGAACGTCTCGACCGAACCTTCCGCGACCCGTTTCGCGAGTTCGGTGTCCGCTCGGAAGTTCGTCAACTGCATGATGTCCGAGTAGAAGTCCGACGTGGTGTAATCCTCGACGTCGAACTCGGCGTCGATGTCGATGTTCGCGGTCGGAATCCGAAACGATTCGGTAAACCGCGTGTGACCGCCCCGATGTTCTTTCGGACTCTTTTCCAGTACGCAGACCGAGTGTCCGAGTTGGGCTCCCCGCAAACCGGCCGAGAGCCCGGCGATTCCACAACCGATGACGACGATGTCGTACTCGTTTTGACTCATGCGAATCGTTGGTCGGTTACCCGACTATCGAGGATGGACGGCTCCATCCGATTGATGCTCCTGAATGTGAGCCCGGAATTCATTTATATCTATCGATCAGCCCGACGCATCGCCGAGTCGCCCGCTCCGGGCCGTTCCGACCCCATTCCGCACAACGAAATGGCTCGGCGATTGTCGCCTGGCTGCACTGCTCCTCGGGCGCGACGAGCGGTGCTTCCGACCTCGCTTTTCTCCATCGGCCGTCGATCCGGCCGGCGGGCGCAGCAGCCACGGTGAACGAGACGATGATTCGCCGTTTCACGCTCTCGTTCGATCGTCATTCCGATGTGCGAAATCGACTCCGAAGCGTGTACACAATTCACACGTCGCTGGGGACCTCGTCCCTTTCTTCTCACGTCGACGCTATCCGGTGATTCTTCCGGTCCTTCGCTGCTCGGTTTCGTCTCGCTCTCACTCGCGACAAGAACAACATTATTAATAATATTAGTTTTGGCCAGACGGATTTCGCACAGTGAAATGCGATTGTCGATGCCCGATATCGATGGCTATGGCCTCTACATCTTCGGTATCGGTGTTCGGTCGAGTTCGTTCGCGTGAGTGTAGTGGTGAAACCTACTCGTTGAGTCGGCGTACGTGGGTTCCCCATCGGTGACCGTTTCACGGCCATTTTGCTGTGGGGAATACACGACCGGTCGTCGGTCGCCGTACCCGATGCAGTCTGGGTGGGATCGGATATACACCTGTACCTGTGTAAATTTCTGCGGACGGACTCACCATCCGGACCGGCCCCTCCGTCGTTGCACGGCTCGGGCCGACCGACGCGACGGTCGTCGGCGACTCGTTCGATCGAACGCGTCTCGGGGAAGCGCCCGGCGTTCTGGCCTCGAGGATCAACGAGTCCTGCGATGCGTCGAGAACCCCGATCGGCCGCAGTCGGTTCGTCCCCCTCGAGCTGGCCCCAAGACGGGGCCGTCCAACCCGACGTCCGATACACTCCGCACCCGATAGCTCCCCGAACGTACCACGTATCTGTCGTGCTCGTCGAATCGGCGTTCATCGTTCCGTTATTTCCTGTCCGTGTGAACGCCGGTCCGAGTCAGCGTTCGTCCTCGGAGTGTAGCAGTCCAGCGGAGGCGAAACGCCAGACTATCGAATACCGTGTCGTCAGGTGGCCAATGAAGCTCGGAACACGTCTGCTCGCGCCGGTTCGTCTTCTCCGGTGCCGTCGGTACCCGGTATCGTTCGTCCGCTCGAGGTACGATGACGCCGGTGAGACCTCGTTCGAGATTCATCGTCGAGCGTTCCGGCTCTCACGACACATACGCCGTTCGATTAGTAGTTGGTCGTGACAATTCGTTGGATCTCGACGTGACCGACGGCGGTTGTCGAACGCGACGACCCGGTTATCGCAGTTCGTATTCGATTTTGAGCTCGAGCTCGTTCGCGACGCCGAGCAACAGATCCGGAACGTCGGACTGCAGACGGTCGCCCGTGAGTCGGTGTGCGGGTCCCGAAACGCTCAGTCCGCCGATCACCTCGCCGTCGGGTCCGACTACGCCTGTCCCGACGGCGTTGAGCCCCTCGGTCGACTCCTCCCGATTGAACGCGACCCCGGTCTCGCGGATTTCCTCGAGTTCGGCCATCAGTTCGTCGTGGTCGATGACCGTATTCGGGGTGACCGGCTCCAGGCCGGCGTCCGTGAGAACGTCGGCGAGGTATTCCTCGGGGAGCTCGGCGAGGATCGCCTTTCCAGCGGCGCTGCAGTGTAGCGGACCACGCTTTCCCAGCTGGCTGTCGGTTCGGACGGCCTGCTCTCCGGTCGCGGTGTGCAGGTAAATTCGGCGGCCGTGTTCTTCGATGATGAACTGTGCGCGCTCGCCGGTCCGGTCCGCGAGTTCTTCGACTTTCGTTTTCGCCATCTCGTAGGCCGGATCCGATCCCTGCACGAATCCACCCAGCGTCAGAAACTGCATTCCGAGCTGGTACTGATCTCCGCGTTTCGTCACGTATTCGATGCTCGAGAGCGTGTTGAGGTGCCGGTAGACGGTACTCGGATGTCTGTCCAGGTACTCCGCGACCTCGTTGACCCTTCCCCCGTCCAGCTGTTTGAGAGCTTCGATCACCTCGAACGTGGTGATGCTCGCCTCGACGATCGAATCGGATCGTTGCTCGCTCATAGCGGCCGCTTGTTCCCACCGGTATATATAGTTTTGTCTGTCGAAACACGTCGTCACGTCACCGATCGATCGACGATCCCCGCCGGCAAACTGCGTTCTCCGGTCGAACCGCCCGCAGCTACCGTTGCGATCCGTACCCGCTCCGTACCCGCTCGAGTCGACGTTCGATGCGTTCGGTCGGTCCGCTTACCTGTATGGTGCGCCTACCGGGACTCGAGCCACCCCGAACCGAACGCGACGGACCGACCTCGAGATGCGTACGTATTTGGTCGTCGTCGTCGTTTGGTGTGGTATCCCCGACGACCGCACCGGGCGGTTCGACGGAGCTGATCTCACGATGACCGACACCGACCACGCCACGCAGATACGAGACGCGTTTCCCGAACTGGACCGCCTGTCGGACGAGCGACTGCGCGAGTCGGTGATCGACGCCTGGTCGCTCGGCCTCGAACGCGGGGGCTGGCGCGACGTGATGGACGTCCCCTACGCGTGGAACGTCCACGAGGTTTCGAACGTCGAACACGTCCGCGGGGTGGCGAAGATCGCGCTCGAGGCCGCGGACGTCCAGCGGGAGTTTCACGGCGCGTCGCCGGACTGCGACGTGATCGTCGCCGCGGCCTTGCTCCACGACGTGGGGAAGTGTTACGAGTATCCGACGTACGTCGACGAACTCGTCGACGAGCCCGATCCGACGTACGTCTCCCCGGACGTTCCTCACTCGATAAGCGGCTACGCGCTCGCACACGAGGTCGGCTGCCCGCTCGCCGTCCAGCGGGCGATTCCACACTACCACGGCGAGGTCCCGGCCCGGACGCTCGAGGCCGAGTTGGTCAAGAGCGCCAACAGCGCGAGCTCCAATGCGATCACCGAGGCGACGATGGGGATTACGCTCCAGGAGTGGATCGACGAGTACTCGCAGCTCTCGTAGTCACTCGTGGAGGCCGCCGACGTCGGCGTAGAACGACGACTGGAGGGTCGCTTCCATCTCCTCGTCGCGGTCGATGCGCGCGTCGATCACGGTGGGCGAAGCCGCCTCGAGCGCGTCGCCGATCGCCTCGTGGAGGGCACGTTCCGTCTCGACGCGGGTCGCGTTCGCACCGAGCCCTTCGACGACCGTTACGAAGTCCGTATCCCGGAACTCGACGCCCTCGATGCGCGAGTCGGCCGACTGCATCTGCCGGACCATGCCGAGGCTCCGATCGTTGAGAACGACGATCACCGGACTGGTGCGGTGCTCGACGGCCGTCTCGAGGCTCGTCATCGTCATGGCGAAGCCGCCGTCGCCGGTGACGCCGACGACGGGCCGGTCCGTGAGGAGCGACGCGCAGACGGCGGCCGGAACCGACCACCCCATCGCGCCGACGCCGCCGCTTCCGAAGTACGTTCCTGTATCCGGCGTCTGCAGGAAGTTCAGCAGCCAGAAGCGATTGTTTCCGGAGTCGGCGGTCACGATCGTCTCCTCGTCGACGTGAGCCTCGATCGCGTTTACCGCTCGCTGTGGCGGAATGGGGCTATCCGCCTTCGATCCGGTCGGGTCCGATAGCACTCGCGCGCCGCCGCCGCTCGACGGCGGCTCCACTCGTGAGACGCTCTCGCTTCCGTCGGAGCGCGACGACACAGGACGGTAAGCGTCTCGGCGGCGTCGCCGATCAGTCCGACGTCCGCCGGGTAGACCCAGCCGGCATTTTCGGTCGTGACGTCGGCGTGAACGATCGTCTGGTCGTCGGGTCGGATGAACGACGTCGCTCCCCAGTTGGTGTCCATCGGATTGAGCCGACAGCCGACCACCAGCAGCACGTCGGCCTCGGAAACGGCCCGATTCGCTCCCTCGTGGCCGAACGAGCCGATCACGCCGGCCGCCAGATCGTGCGTTTCCGGAATCGTCGACTTCCCCAGGTACGACGTGGTGACGACGCAGCCGTACCGCTCCGCGACCGCCGCCAGTTCGTCGTACGCCTGCGCGCTGTGGACGCCGTTTCCGGCGACGACGACGGGTCGATCGGCACCGGTGAGCGCCGCGACGGCCCGGTCCACGTTGTCGTCGGTCGGCCGGGCGTTCCAGTTTCGGACCTGCCGTTTTGCGTCCCAGAGTGGCGGTGGTCCCTCCGGCGCGAACTCGTCGCCGATCGCGTTCCCGTCGAGGATCACGGCAGTCGGCCCGGCTCTGCCGGCCGTCGCGTGTTTGAACGCGAGTTGCAGACTCCGCACCGTTTCTTTCGGCGTCCGAGGGAACCAGTGTTCTTTCGTGATCGCGTCGAGGATCTTCGGCAGGGCGATTCCGCCGTAGTCGCCGCGCGCCTGCTGGTACGGTGCCAGCGTCGAGTACTCCCCGCGTTCGCTCGCTTCGGTGAGCACGACCATCGGTGACGACCCCAGCCGGGCCTCCATCTGCCCGATCGCACCCAGGCTCCCGATCCACGGCCCCTGACCGATCAGGACGCCCGGCTCCCGGCGCAGTCGGCCGTACAGCTCCGCCATCACGCTGGCTTCACGCTCGTCTCTGGGCCGCACGACGGTTATCTCGCTGTCTGCCAGGTGGGAAAACAGTTCGATCGTTCGGCCGCCCGGATAGCCGAAGACGTGCGAGACGTTCAGACGCTCGAGTTCGGTGACGAGTTTCTCGGCGGTGTTCATGGCGGTCACTGCCTGTCGTGGCCGGCAGGCGACTCGATCTATCACCGCCGATCCTCATCGTTCTACCGCTCCGAGCACGTCATCGACGCACGGCTCCGCCCGCCAAGTACGCGGTCCACCGATGCGGATCGTTTGATCTGCTCAACGGAATTTCCGGCTCCCCGGAGCGAAACGACCCGGTGGACGCTGCTCACTTCTCGTTTCCGTTCGAATCTGCCGATAAATTCGACGTGACCGAACCGATTGAACGGCGATTTTCCAGGCCACCGGGCCGGTTTTCCGATGGGAACGGATCGGTTCGAACTTCCGTTTCGCGCGATCGTCCGACCGTCTCTCGGTCGATCACGGGAGCGGTTCTCGACGCGCGTCGTCGGATTCTTCGAGCGCGGGTGCTCGCTCGCTCCGATACTATTTCGGCCGGTACCGGCTCTTTGATCCCTCTCGGCCGTCGAACTCGACGGCCGTCTCGACCGGAGTTGATACTGTCGAACCGCGCTCCCGTCGGGAGGTGGCTTCACCCATTTCCGTCGAGGCGGTTTTCCTCGTCTCGTTGTACGGGAGCGAACGATTGCTCGTTCGAATTGATCGGCGACGCGTCGTTCGGTACCATCGCCGAACGCATCGATGAGCGACGAAACCGCGTCTCGTGTCGATTTGATCCACTCAACTCTCGTCCGATCGATCGACGGATCGTCCGGTTCGCGCTTCCCGGGCCGATGCCGATGGACCGAGGTCTCGGGCCTCCGGCCGTCGCGTGCGACCGGAGCCACCTTCGAGTCGTACTACGGCGAAGAGCTGACGGGCTACTCGTGAGTGGACGCTCGAGGACGGCGGCGTCCCGGGTGCGCACTCCGGCGTTGGACACGCCGAAAATATTTGAATGTCGAATTGTCTGTGAACGTATCACTGTCCCATACTACCTTCGGTGTCTCCCGTCGTCGTCCCTCCCGGCTCGCGTTTCGCTCATCGTCGCCGAGGCGATTACGTACGCCGATCCGCTCGGACTCGCTCGTGTTTCCTTTACGTCGAATCCGGTCGATTATTGCCCGCCGAATTTCCGTTCGAAGTACGCTTCCAAACGAAAAGAAAGGATTATAACGGTGTGGCTCAACTGATCACTCATAATGGTCAATTATCAGACGTACGTCGGAACGTACACCGACGATACCGGTGACGGAATCTATCACTGTAAACTCATAGATGGTGAGATGATAGATAGTCGACTGGCGGCGACGGTCGAGAATCCGTCGTTCGTCGCCGCACATCCCCACCTCGACGTGTTGTACGCGGTGAATGAGGTGGACGACGGCTCCGTCACCGCGTTCGAAATCCGCGACGACGGCGAACTCGACCGTCTGGACGAGCTGACGATCGGACCGGCGGATCCCTGCTACTGTAGCGTCGATTCGACGGGGTCAGCGCTTCTGGTGGCTCACTACAGCGGCGGAGCCGTGTCGGTCCTTTCGCTCACCGACGACGGCCGTCTCGACGAACCGACCGTCGTCGAACACGAGGGTTCGAGCGTCCATCCGGAGCGCCAGACCGAACCGCATCCACACGCTATCGTTCCCGGTCCGAACGACGAGTACGCGTACGTCCCCGACCTCGGAACGGACGAGGTGCTCGTCTACTCGCTCGATCCCGACGCCGGAACGCTCGAGCGATACGACGTCGTTTCCGTCCACGACGGCGCTGGGCCCCGTCACCTCGAGTTTGACCGCGGTCGCGGTCGGGCCTACCTCGTCAACGAACTGGATTCGACGATGTCCGTCTTCGACTGGTCTCCAGACGCCGGCGAACTGGAAATCGTCCAAACGATCGAAACGCGTGAGGGCGGCGAAGGCGAGAACTTTCCCGCCGACGTCCACGTCCACCCGTCCGGCGAGCACGTGTACGCATCGAACCGAGGTCACGACAGTATCGCCGTCCTCGAGTGCTCGGATGAGGAGCTCACGCTCCTCGAGACCGTCTCGACGGCGGGTGAGTGGCCGCGGAACTTCGCGCTCTCACCGACGGGCGACCACCTGTTCGTGGCGAACGAACACTCCGATACGATCGTCTTTTTCGCCGTCGACGACGACGGTAGGCTCGCGCCGACGGGTGGCCGACTCTCGGTTCCGCAGCCGGTTTGTATCGAAATCGTCGCCCGGTCGTAACGGTGGGTCCGTCCACCGCCCGATCACGCCTCGCCGCTCTCTCTGGTTGACTCTCGGCTCTCGGACCGGTCGCTACCCAGTTCCCGATCGAATGCGGCGGACGCCGTCCGCGTCGAACCCTTCACGTTTAAGGTGCTGATTTGCCAACCGAGCGTATGGTCGAGTCGAACCAGGTGAGAGAGCGGATCGTCGACAGCGGCGTCATCGCGATTCTACGCGGTATCGACGAGGATCGAATCGGATCCGTCGCCCGTGCCATCCACGAGGCGGGCGTCGGTGCGATCGAAGTGACGGCCGACGGAACCCGGGTTCGGGAAAAGATCGCGGCAGTCGATCGCGAACTGGCCGACACCGATGTGGTCGTCGGTGCAGGGACGGTTCTCGATCCGTCCTCGGCGCGGACGGTCATCGACGCGGGAGCGACGTTCGTTCTGGCACCCGACTGCAATCCGGACGTGATCCGAACCTGCAACCGACACGGCGTCGTCTCGATTCCCGGCGTTCTTTCGCCGACCGACGCCGTCACCGCGCTCGAAGCGGGTGCTGACATGCTGAAACTGTTTCCGGCGACGACGGTCGGTCCGGACCACGTCGGCGCGATACGGGGGCCGCTTGGCGACGTCGACGTCGTTCCGACCGGAGGCATCTCGACCGAAAACGTCGGTGCGTTCTTCGACGCCGGCGCCGTCGCGGTGGGCGTGGGGAGTTCGATCGTGGATTACGACGCCGTCGATCGCGACGATCCGGATCGGATACGCGAGACTGCCGCCGAGTTCGTCGACGCTGTCAGCTCCGTTCGGTCGGACTGATCCGGTCTGTCGTACTCGCGTTCGGTGTGACGAAGGCCGTCGAGGATGCATCGTCACGTCGATACAGCTGACCGGTTGGTGCGTCGAGTAGTTCGATTCCGCCTCTCCGTCACCGCGTGATCCCGCCGCCGTCGTTCTCGAGGACGGCCCGGACCTCCTCGGGGGTGACGATCGCGAGGTCCCCGTCGATGGTGCGTTTCAGCGCCGCGGTCGCCGAACCGTACGCGAGCGCGCTCGCGACGTCCCGGTCGTCGAGGTAGCTCGCCAGAAACCCGCCGACGAACGCGTCGCCCGTGCCGATCGGATCCGTCGTTTCGGCTGCCACCGCCGGCTGGTCGTGGAGTCGTCCGTCCCGATCGACCGCCATCGCCCCGTCCGCGCCGCGAGTGAGGACGACGACGGCCGGATCGCCGGTCGACGCGAGTTCGCGGACGATCTCCTCGTCGCTTCCGGTTCGATCGAGGACGGTCCGTGCGTCACGCGCTGCGATCACGGCGACGTCGACGGACTCGAGAAGGGAGGTACAACACGACCGGGCTTCGGACGGCGACCACAGCTTCGACCGATAGTTGAGATCGAAGACCGTCGTCGCGCCGGCTCGTCCGGCCTGCTCGAGGAACGAGGCGGTGGTCTCTCGCAATCTCGAGGAGAGCGCGGGGGTGATTCCGCTCGTGTAGACGGCGTCCGTCGTTTCGAGGTCGACTGCCCCGGTCACTTCCTCCGTCGTCGTCGTTCTGATCGCGGCGTCCGTCCGGTCGTAGATGACGTTCGTTCCCCGTGGATCGCCCCCGCGTTCGATGTAGTAGGCACCCTGTCGTCCGTCCTCGGTCCAGGTGACGGCCGGTTCGACGCCGTGGCTTCGGAGTTCTCGCGTTACTCGCCTCCCGAGCGGCGAATCCGGCAGTTTCGAGATCCACGTCGAATCGACGCCGAGATTCGATGCCGCGATGGCGACGTTGCTTTCGGCACCCGCCGTTTTGAAGTCCAACTGGGTCGCCGTCTCGATTCGCTCGCCGGTCGGCGGGGCGAGGCGAAGCATCGTTTCGCCGAACGTGACTAGGGTCGGCATACGGTCGTCTGTTTCGAACTCGCCCATATAATTCTTCGCTCTCCCCGTCCCGAGTGCCGTCAGTGAGAGCGATCGTCACAGTCGGACCGGCCGTTCACCGCCCGCTCGTCGTCGAATTCCGGAACGGTCGGTCTCGGACGATCTATCGAAAAACGGTACAGTTTTGTCGGCCCGACACCCACCAACGGTGTATGCGGGAACTACTGACAGACGACGCACCAGAACCGATCGGACCGTACTCGCAAGCGACCATCTCCGGCGATCGAATGTACGTCTCCGGCCAGGGGCCGGTCGATCCCGACAGCGGCGACGTACTCGGCTCCGACGCCGGCGCTCAGACCCACGCGACGCTCGAGAACGTCGAGCGAATTCTTTCCGAAGCCGGCGTCGGACTCGACGACGTCGTCAAGACGACCGTCTACCTCACCGATATGAACGACTACGAGGCGGTCAACGAGGCCTACGCGGAGCACTTCACGTCGCCGTACCCGGCTCGGACGGCCGTCGAGGTGTCGAAACTCCCGATCGAGATCGCCGTCGAGATTGACGTCGTAGCCGAGTACGACGACGACTGAACGCGGGAGTCGCCGGTCGTCGCCGTCTCATCGTCGGTCCGGACGAGACTCCGGCCGATCACCACCGTCCACGGCTCGCGGTGACCTGACACCGTTCGGGGTTACTCGCCGCCGCGATTTTTGAGGTCGTCGATCCCGTAGATCGAGCGCTGGACCCGCAGGTCGACGCCAGCGAGCAACCCGCCGTCGACGACGATTTCGGTTCCGGTCACGAACGAAGAGCGATCCGAGGCGAGGAAGACGGCGGCGTCGGCCACGTCGTCAGGCTCGCCCAGCCGCTCGAGAGCGTACTGGTCGAGCCAGACCTCTCTTGCCGTTTCGCCGCCGTGTTCTTCCATCTCGGCTTTCCGCTGTTCCGTGACGATCGTTCCCGGACAGATCGCGTTCGAGCGAATCCCGTGAACTCCGTACTGTGTGGCGACTAACCGAGAAAATCCGAGTATCCCGCTTTTCGCGGCCGTGTAGGCAGGCAGCCCGATTCCGGTTAGCCCGTTGATCGACGACATGTGGACGATGCTGCCCGACCGACGGTCGACCATCCCCGATAACACGGCGCGCGTACACAGGAACGTGCCCGTGAGATTCCGCTCGAGATCGAGTCGCCACGTTTCCGGATCGATCTCGTCGATCCGATCGTACGTGGTCGCACCGCCGGCGTTGTTCACGAGGACGTCGGCGCCCCCGTACCGCGTCTCGACGGTTTCGACGAGCGACGAGACGTGCGACTCGTCGGTCACGTCCGTCGGGACGAACGTCGCGTCGTTCCCCGACTCCTCGATCAGCTCGACCGTCTTTTCTCCACCATCCTGGTCGACGTCGGCGATCACGACGGTTGCCCCTTCGTCCGCGAACCGGGTCGCGATCGATCGGCCGATTCCGGAGCTTCCGCCGGTTACGATCGCCGTGTCTCCGTGTAAAGCGTTCACGTCCATGCTACGAGCAAGAACGGAGAGGTTGGGTAAATACGTTTACATCGATCGACGCAGTCGGCTCGCCGTGGCTCGCGCGCCGTTTCGGTCGGCACGAAGCGATGGCGATATCCACGTCCGACTGTCGAGCGTTTTTCGGAATCACGACTGCGTTTGACGTGCGATCGTAACCAGTTCGTCGCACAGATTCTCGAACAACTGCTCGCCTTTGGCCGCCGTTGCGAGCTCCGGCTCGCCGATCGCTCCCGTTTCGGAGTACTCGTCGAACTCGCGGTAGACGGTCAACGGTCCCCCGTCGAACATGTCCTTCAATCCGTGGTCGTACGGCTCGACGAGGGGCTCGGCCTCGAGACGTTCTTGGTCGACCAGTTCGGGATACAGATGCAACATCAGCGAGGTTTCGAACTCGCCTCCGTGGACCATGCCCCCGCGTTCGCTCTCGCGTACGTCGTCGACGAACGGGGCAGCGAGATCGAAGTAGGTCGTTCCGATGACCTCGACGTCGGGGTGGTCGTCTCCGATGGTGCTGACGGCACAGCTGACGAGTGCAGCGTTGCCGCCGTGACCGTTGACGAGACAGAGCGTATCGAATCCGACTTCGAGCGCCGAGTCCGCGACGTCTTCGATCGTATCGAGCAAATCGTCGTGGCTCAACGTGATCGTTCCTCCGAACGGCATGTGGTGGGGCGAGAAGCCGGACCAGAGCGTCGGCGTTACGAGCGCGGGAATCCCCTCCGCGTCCGCCTGCTCTGCGGCCGCACTCGTCACCGCATCGACCAGGAGCGTGTCGGTCGAAACCGGAAGGTGGTGACCGTGCTGTTCGATGCTTCCGATCGGAACGAACAGCACCGACCCGCTCCGTTCGCCGATCGAGTTGATCTCCGCGTACGGCTTCGTCGCCCACGAGACCGTCGACCCGTGCACTGCTTCGTAATACATAGCGATCTTCACACCGACCAAGACAGTATACGGACTTTAACGTTACTGTTGGCGTATACCAGACTGATCGCCGTCGCTGGCGAGGATCTCCACCCGCGCACGCGCCGATCGACCTTCGAGCCGTTCCCGATGCAGTTAAGTATAAAAACTCGATGTTCATACAGTACGGTATGCGGATCACAGCAATCGAAGCGATACCGGTTACTATCCCGCTCAAACCGCTCGAGGACGATGGAATCGCGCCGTACGTGACGAACCACAATTCGCTCGACGACATGGATCGGGTGCTCGTTCGCGTCGACACCGACGAAGGCATCTCCGGCTGGGGCGAAGTCCGGGTGTTTCTCTCTCCCGAGGCGACGGTGTCAGTGATCGAGGACGGCATCGCCCCCATGGTCGTCGGCCAATCCCCGTTCGAGATCGAGCGCCTCAGGCGGCAGTTGTTCATCGAATACGCCAATCCGGACATGTTTTTCGCGCCGATCGAACTAGCCTGTTGGGACATCGTCGGGAAGGCTACCGGGAAGCCGATATACGAACTCCTCGGTGGCTGGACCGCCCCCCATCAGACGACTCGCCGCCACCGAAATCACCAGGACGAACGCCGAGACGGTCGGTCCGTCGAGTTCGCCTACTGCCTCGGGATTCTCTCGCCCGAGGAGTCCGCCGACCGTGCAAAAGCGGTCGCGGACCGCGGCTACACCGTCTTGAAAACCAAAGCCGGTCGGAACTGGCGACGCGATGTCGAGCGAATCGTGGCGATGCACGACGCGGTCGACGGCTCGCTCGAGTTCCGCCTCGATCCGAATCAGGGTTGGACGCTCGATCAGGCCACCCGCGTCGCCGCGATGCTCGACGATGCGGGAATTTACCTGCAGTATCTCGAACAGCCGATTCGAGTCAACGCACACGGCTCGCTCGCCGCGCTGCGCGCTCGCACCTCCCAGCCGATCGGGCCGAACGAGGATACCTACATCGCCCACAACCTCCTCCGATTGATCCAGGCGGATGCCCTCGACGTCGCGATTCTCGATCTCACCCCGGCGGGAGGTATCGCCGGCTTACGCCATCAGGCGGCGATCGCCGAAGAAGCCGGCGTTCCGGTGACCCACCACTGCGCGTTCGATCTCGGCGTTCGAACGGCGGCTATCGTCCACGCGGTCGCCGGAATCCCGGGATTCGTTCTCCCGCCTGATACCGTCTACTACAGTTGGGAAGACGACGTGCTCGCGGAGCCACTCGAGCTTTCGAACGGCCGGATTCGCGTGCCAACGGACCCGGGACTGGGAATCACCGTCGATCACTCGACGGTCGACAGGTATCGAATCGACGAGTAACGCCGTCGACCCGATCGTAATTTTGACCGACGTCCGCCGTAGTGATCCACTATTCCGTCGAGAGACAACTCAGGTAGGTAATACAAACGCCGTCGTCAAATTTGGTATAGGCTAACCCGATCCCGTCCGATTTGAGGTGGTCAAAAATACTGGCGTGGTATCAGACCTGATAGGTATTATCCGGCTCAATCGAGAGTGAAACAGGTGGTTTCGACCGTGGCGATCCTCTCCGATCGAGAATATTACGCTCGTACTGGTGTAATAGATTTCCGCACCGCGTTCGAGTGCGAGGAGGTGCCGAATCCGGTTCACGACAATCTTTGACCCTTTCAAATTACTTCCTTGCATATTCGGACATTCTTCTCTGAATTATGACTATTGGGTTCGTCAGGGCCACCAGACCGAGACACTTCGGTCCGACGAGTACTCGGGCCGACCGAGGACTTACTCGATGAGCACTCCCTGCAGGTTGACTTCGATGAGATTCGCCGACTGAATAATGATATCCGGGACCGTCTCTCGAAAGAGATCGTCCGACATCTTTGCCGCCGGTGCCGACAGGCTGATCGCGCCGATGACGTCGCCGTTCGGATCGAAAATCGGCGCTCCCACGGCCCTGATTCCCGACACGCCCTCCTCGTCGTTCAGGGCGAATCCGCGGTCGCGAATCGTCTGCAGCTGTCGGTCGAGCTCTTGGCGGTCCGTAATCGTCTGGGGCGTCTGTCGGATCAATCCCTGCTCGTCGACAATTTCGTCGACGCGATTCGGATCCAGGTACGCGAGCATCGCTTTGCCCGACGCCGAGTAGTGGAGGTGTCGGTTTGGTCGCTCCCGGTTGTAGATGTAGAACTCCGTTCCCACGGCGTTCTGACCGAACGCTTCCCACAGGATCACTTCCGCACCGTTGTTCTCGGTGATCAGGTGGACCGTCTCGCCGCTCATCATCGACAGTTTGTCGACGATCTCGCGACCCGCTTTGAACAGCGCGGAGCCGTTTCGGACGTGCTCTCCCATCGTGATGAACTCCAGGCTCAGGCTGTACTGCCCCTTCGGTTCCCTGACGACGAGCCCACACTCTCTGAGCGTCGATAGATGCGTGTGGACGGTTCCCGGCGTCAGATCGACTTCGCTCGCCAGATCCGTGATCGTCGCACCGTCGTGTTTTCGCAGGAGCAACAGTATCTCTATCGACCGGGCGACGGACTGAATCTGCCGTCCAGCGTCACTGGCGTTCTCCATAGCCGACGTACTCGGCACGACACCTACATATATTTTCCGATATTTTGACCCTCTCAAACCGAACGTCTGGTTCTGACCGACGACTCCGTGCGCATCGCCGAGCGCTCGCCGTTCGCTCGAGAACGCGGGAATCGGCCGTCGGGGTTCGACCGTGTTCGCCGCCCTGGCAGCCAACGAATCGGCGTTTTTCGCGTCCGGTATCGCAGGCTATGGCCGCTCGAATGTGAGCTACCGAACATCCGGGACGGTGGTCAGCTTCGAAGCGTCAGGAAATAGAAACGGATCGATGCGGGTTCGGCGTTATTCGCCGTGGGGCGTGACCGCCGGCTCTTCCTCGGGAATCGATTCGCGCTGTTTCATCACGGTCCCCGTCTCGGCGTCGAACAGGTGGACGTCCTCCGGATCGAAGCCGATTCGGATCTCGTCGCCTTCGGACACCAGTACGTGTTCGGTGATGCTCGCGATGTGCATCTCGTTTCCGAGCGAAAAGTGGAGCAACTGCTCCTTTCCGAGGGGTTCGACGACGTCGACGGTGACGGGGATCTGTGGATCGTCGCCGTCGTTGACGGTCAGATCCTCGGGACGGACGCCGAGCGTCGCGTTCGTCTCGTCGGACGGAATCGAATCGGCGATGTGATCTGGCACCTCCCACTCGAACTTCTGATGGGAGATGCTAGTCCCGTCGCCGGAGTGATCGACGGAGACGTCGATGAAGTTCATCGACGGACTCCCGATGAATCCGGCGACGAACACGTTGTTCGGTCGATAGTACGCTTCGATCGGCGTTCCGAACTGCTGCAGCTCGCCGTGGTTCAAAATCGCGATTCGATCCCCCATCGTCATCGCCTCGGTCTGGTCGTGAGTGACGTAAATCGTCGTCATGTCGAGACGCTGCTGGAGTTGCTGGATCTCCGTGCGCATCTGCGTCCGGAGTTTCGCGTCGAGGTTCGAAAGCGGCTCGTCCATGAGAAACGCCTTCGAATCGCGAACGAGCGCCCGCCCCAGCGCCACGCGCTGTTTCTGTCCCCCCGACAGTTCGTTCGGTCGGTGATCCAGGTAGTCGGTCATGCTCATCATCTCCGCGGCCTCGGTGACGCGTTCGTCGATCTCTTCGTCGCTGTATCCGCCGCGCATCCGCAACCCGAACGAGATGTTTTCGCGAGCGCTGAGGTGGGGATACAGCGCGTAGTTCTGGAACACCATTCCGAGATCTCGTTCCTTCGGTTTGGCAGTGGTGATGTCTTCGTCGTCGAGTTTGATCGTTCCGTCCGTCGGGACTTCGAGCCCGGAGATCATCCGAAGGATCGTCGACTTTCCGCTCCCGGACGGTCCGACCAGAACGACGAACTCGCCGTCGGATATCTCGAGACTGACGTCGTCGACCGCGACGACGTCGCCCGAAAATATTTTCGTGACGTTTTCCAAGCTAATCGAGGCCATACGAGACGCATTGTACGACTCCTATTTGGATGTTTCGACCCCGTTCGTTTCCGATTACCACCTTTTCGTTCGCGCGATTGCTCGATCGGACTGTCGGCTCTCGATCGTTCCCGTTCGTCCCGTTTCGTCGGCGACTAGCCGGAACATTTATTATATTTGCTTCACGTTGTGATGACGTGGCACAGGGGAAGTTGTGAAGACAGCGGCCCGACACACTCCAACAATGACAGAAGACTCACCAACGAATCTGACGCGGAGACAGTACGCCAAACTGAGTGCAGCCCTGACCGCCGGTGCGGTCGGCACCGCCGGGTGTCTCGGCGACGACGACGATGGCTCGGGCGGCGAAGGTGGTGCGGAATCGATTTCGCTCCTGACGTGGAACCTCGAGTTCCTCGAGGACTCCATCGAGGGCTGGATCGACGACTTCCAGAACACCGAGCCGCCCGTCGAAGCGGACTACTCCGACACCGACGTCGAGTGGGTCGATCGGATGGACGACCAGATCTTGTCGTACTACCAGTCACAGCTCCAGACGGACGACCCGGTCACCGTCTTCGACACGCTCGGAATGTCGTTCACCAGGTTCGCCGAGGAGGGAATCTTCGTCGACCTCGAGGAGTACGCGTCGTCCGACTTCATGAGTAAGTTCGGAGACGAGTCACTCGAATACGCGACGTTCGACGGCGACCTCGTCCGGATGCCGTTCTACCAGAACGCGGGTGCGACGTACATCAACACGGAACTGTTCGAGGAGGCGGGAATCGACGAGTACCCGTACTCGGTCGACGAGTTCTTCGACACCGCCGAGCGCATCGTCGACGAGTCCGATGCCGACTACGGGCTGACGACGCTGACGTTCGACTACCGAATCTGGCCGTTCTTCTGGGCGGAGGGCATCGACGTCCTGAACGAATCCGACGACGCCGCAGCCTTCAACACGAGCCGGGCTGCCGAGATTCTCGAACGCTTCCACGAACTGACCGAAGACGGCGTCATTCCCGAGGTCACGTGGACCGGCTTCGTCGAAGAACAGGCACAGCAGTTCGGTGCCGGCGATACGGGGATGTTCATCGCACCGCTTTCCAACGTTCGACGGGTCCAGGGGTACGGCGACTGGATCGACGAGGAAACGCTGGAACTCACCCTCCCGCCCGGAAACCGCGGCAATTACGAGGCGAACGGACTCTGTATCACGGAACCGAACACGTCGGAAGCAGAGCGAGAGGCCGCGTGGGATCTCATCCGTTCGATTCTCAGTGACAAGTGGCAGGAGGACTTCCTCCGCAACACGACCGTAATGGCAGGAAACCTCGACGTCCAGGAAGAGCTTTCGAACGACGAGGAGTTCAGAGAGAACAATCCGCTGCTCGCGATGGCCTACGACCTCTGGCCGGAACTCGAGGAGGGTTACGTCATGGCACCGTCCGTTCCCGAAGCGAGCGAAATCGCCGACATTCTCGACAGCGAAGTCTCGAACGCCGCACTCGGCGAGAAAGAGCCAGAAGACGCTCTCGACGACGCGGAAGACCGGGTGAACGATGCACTCTCTGGCTAACGCGTAAACGCACACCGCGCGCTCGGACGTACGCGAACGTCCGGTAACGCGACGGGATCGGTCCGATCGAATTCGAATAGCAAAACAATTAAGAAGGTCGATAGCAGTCCTCATGATATATGAATATCACAGAGTCGTTTAAGCACCGAGAGTGGCCCGATTTATCGAGAAAGGGTCGGGTCACGATACTCGCCTGGATCGCAGCGCTTCCGGCACTTACAGTGATCGTCCTCTACCGAATTATCCCGATCCTGTACAACTTCTATCTGTCGTTCAACGAGATGAGTTACACCGGCGAACTCACGTTCGTTGGACTCTCGAACTATCGAAATTTGCTTCACGACCCGGTGTTTCTGCGGAGTCTGGCGAACACGTTCGCGCTGATGGCGACGATTCCGGTGGGAATCGCCGTTGCGCTCGGACTCGCTATTCTCCTGAACCAGAAATTCCCCGGGCGAAACGTGTTTCGGTCCGCGATATTTCTCCCGTACATCATCATGATGGTCGGAATCGGCGTTATCTGGCAGTACATGTTCCAAACGGATGCCGGGGTGATCAACTACCTGTTGTTGCAAACCGGACTGGTTTCCGATCCGATCCGCTGGCTGTCCAGTTCCCGATGGGCGCTCATCTCCGTGTTGATCGTCCAGGTCTGGAAGACGGTCGGATTTTACATGATCATCCTCCTCGCGGGGATTCAGATGATTCCGACGCAGGTCTACGAGGTCGCTCGCATCGACGGTGCGAGCCGCTGGCAGCGCTTTCGGCACATCACGCTCCCGCTGCTTCGTCCGACCATCGGCGTGTGCTTTCTCGTCGGGATCGTCACTACGTATCGCGCGTTCGATCTGATCATGGTGATGATGCCACAGGGCGGACCGAACCACAGTGCTGAAATCCTCCTGACGTGGATGTACAAGCAGGCGTTCTCCTACGGAGAGTTCGGATACGGGGCCGTCTTGACGATGGTCATGTACGTCGTCGTGCTCCTGATGGTGTTCGCTGGCTGGAAACTGCAACGGAGGTCGTTCGAATGAGCAGAATCAACGAAATCGTTTCGACTGCGGACGCACGCAGAATCTACGATTCGCTTCAGCCCCGACAGGACAGCGGGTGGAACTACCGACTGCGCAAGTTCGGAATGTTCCTTCTGGGTCTGCTCGCAGCGATCGCGTTTTTCTTCCCGCTGTACTGGCTGATCATGATCGCGCTCACCTCCCAGGCGCTGATCGGCAGGGAGCCGTCGATCCTGATCACGGATCCGTCCATCTTCAACTTCGTTACGGTCTGGTACCAGAGCGATATTCTGGTGTTGTTCGCGAACAGTCTGATAATCACGATCATCGCGGTCGTCGGAAACCTCGTGTTGTGTTCGTTCATCGCGTACTCGCTCACGCGGGATTTCCACGGCAAGCGCGGGCTCGAGATCCTTCTGGTCGCGGCGATGCTCGTCCCCTTCCAGACGTCGATCATCCCGGCGTTTCTCGTCACGAGAGAACTCGGACTGTTGAACAGTCGACTTGGAGTCGCACTCCCGTTTACGGTCTCGGTGATCATCATCCTGATCCTGGCGAGCGCTTTCAGATCGGTTCCGCAGTCGCTCGTCGACTCGGCCAGGATGGACGGTGCATCCGAGCTGTACATCATCTTCGGGGTCTTCTGGCCGCTGTCGCGGCCCGCACTCGCGACGACGGCGATCCTCTCGTTCGTCTGGATGTGGAACGAGTACATGTGGCCGCTCGTCGTCATCAGTTCACCGTCGAACCGCCCGCTACCGCTCGGGCTGGCTGAGTTCCAGAGCACGCTGGCCGGAGAGTTCGCGCTCCAGTACGCGTACGTGATCCTCATCACGCTCCCCGTCATCGTCATGTTCCTGCTGTTGCAACGCCAGTTTATCCGAAGCATCGCCCAAAGCGCACTCAAGGAGTGATCACTCATGAAACGCATAACCGAACCCATCAGGCAGATCGGATTGCTCGTCGGCGGGACGCTGACGCTGCGGCGTCTCCTGTTGCACCGCGTCACGATCCTGCTCGTCGTCACACTCGTGCTCGCTGGTGGCACGATGATCTACGTGAATGCTAACAACGACGGAACCATTTCCGGTCAGGTCGTCGGTCCGGACGGCGAACCGGTCGAGGATGCGACGGTTCACATCTGGCCGATCCACTTACAGAGCGTCCAGCAGGAACGAACGACCACGACGGATGCAAACGGTGAGTTCGAGTTCACCGATCAGACGGACCTCCTCGAATTCCGAATTCAGGCGTCCCACGACGATCTCGGCACGAGCGAGGAGCGACACGAACACCTCTACTTCGAGGGACAGAACGTGGAAATAGAGCTCGAAATCACGGATGACTGACCGACCGAACATCCTGGTGTTCAACCCCGATCAGCAGCGCCCGGACGGGTTGGGCTGTTACGGTGGCGCTCCCGCCACGCCAACCATCGACGAACTCGCGTCGAACGGACGACGGTTCACGTCGGCTTTCGCGACCAGCCCGCTGTGTTCGCCGAGTCGCGCGAGTATGTTTACCGGCTTGTATCCCCACGAACACGGCGTCTACGGAAACGACGTTCCGCTCCCCGAGAACAACACCACGTTCGTGGAACTGCTCGCCGACGTCGGGTATCGAACCGAACTGATCGGGAAGTGGCACCTCGGCGTTCCGGTCGACCGCCACACCGGCACGCTCTGGCGGGACGCGCCGCCCGGCTTCGATTCGATGGCAACGGCGCTCGAACACGACGTACCGCCGGGTGAAGAGCCCGATTACCTCCGCTACCTGAAGCGAGAAGGCGTCGTCGACACCGACGCGGACGAAACCGCGTGGCGGGACGTACCCGATAGTTCGGTGCCCGTCGGCCGATCGGCGATTCCGGCGGAACATCACTTCACGACGTGGCTCGTCGATCGCGCGATCGAATTTCTCGACTCGCACGACGACGAGTCGCCGTTTTATCTGCAACTGTCGGGATTTTACCCTCACTTTCCGATCGCACCGCCGGCGCCGTACGACCGGATGTACGACCCCGATGCCATCGAGCTTCCGGAGAGCCGCACGCTCGAGTCGTTCGAGGACAAGCCTTCCCTCGAGACGGCGACCGTCGCCAGATCGGATTACGAGGAGTTTTCCGAGGACGATCTCCGCGCGGCGTGGGCGCTGACCTACGGCCTCTGTACCCACATCGACACCCAGCTCGGTCGCCTACTCGAGGCGCTTTGCGATCGGAATCTGTTCGAAGATACCGTCGTCGTCTACGTCTCCGATCACGGCGAGATGCTCGGCAACCACGGACTCCTCTGGAAGGGGCCGTTCATGTACGACGACGTGCTCCGGGTGCCGTTGCTCGTCTCGCATCCGTCGATCGAATCCGGCGAGACCGATAGCCTCGTTTCGCTCGCGGATCTTCCGCCGACGCTGGCCGAACTGGCTGGCTGTTCGTTCCCGGCCGAGACTCCCGGCCAGTCGTTCGCGCCGATTCTCTTCGGCGAACGGTCGGACCACCGTTCGACGGTGTACGCGGAGTATCTGACGGATGAGAGCACTTTCGGGGCCAATCCGGATCACCCGATATTCATGGTTCGAGGAAAGCGCTACAAGTACGCGGTTACCGACGGACAGGGTGAGGTGCTGTACGACCTCGACGACCGACCCGCCGAGATACACAACCGCGCAACCGATCCCGACTATCGGGCCGTCAAGCGGTCGGTTCGAACCCGCCTGGACCGAATCCGACCGTCCGCCGTGTGACGACCGAAACCGAGGCCGGTCACGGTTTTCTCGCCCGCAGATGTTCCGCTCCGAGCACGACGCGGTCGTCGATCTCGGAGCCGCCGGATCGACGCATCGTTCGAGAACAGACCGATGGGTTTGGAATCGGTGCCGACGCGTGGTGAACGTAGCGCCCTGTCTCTCCTCCGCGTGAAGGCTGCGATCGGCCGAGTCCGACCTCTGACCGTCTCGAAGGACGAGTTCTCGTTAGATTTTGCCGGACGACCGTCGACCGCTATTCGCGCTTGCGAGCCGTCGATTCCTTTTCGACCCGATCGATCGGCGCTTGCTACCATCCTTCTAAAATATATTGAAGCTGAGTAGATCACGGACATCAAAACCGTTCTACCTTTCTGTTTCGAGAGGGTGATTCGCGCGTTTCACACGCCCACCGAAACCGAACCCGAGAAACGAATCGCGAGTTACGACGTGAACCGACGAGCATCGGCCAGCTCGACGTCGGATTCTGGCACAGAATCGACCGCCGCTACCCCGAGACGTACCGAGCGCCGGGGGAGAAGCGGGCCGATCAGGGCGACGACGCGAGAGCCGTCGATCCGGTCCCTGCAATCGCTCGTCGCGGTCGATCGCGAAGTTCTCGTTCGCGTTGAGATCGCGCTTTCTCCGTCCGCTTGCCGATCCGTCGATGCGTCTCTCACCCCGCTGCGAACCCGTGTCACCGATACGCTGCGACGCCTGGGCCGACAACGTTCGATTCGGGTGGTGGATGCGACCACGCGGACTCGTCGACCCGGGCGACCTATCCTCTATAACTATCTAACAAGCTATATACTTTTCAACCTGATAGCTACCGAATCACATTGCGTTTCTCCGGCTGCCGAGCGACCCTCCTCGAGCCGGAAGGTGTTTATCGGCCGTCCGCCAATTCCAAACTGTGACACGGACGCGCGATCACGTCCTCCGGATCGACCTCTCGACGCGGTCCGTTCGTCGCGACCGCGTTCCGGAGCGGTGGCGTCGCCTGTTCCTCGGGGGGAAGGGACTCGGCGCCCGTTACCTGTACGAGGAACTCGAGGCCGAGACGAATCCGCTCGGTCCCGACAACCTCCTCGGTCTCATGCTCGGGCCGCTCTCGGGCTGTCTCCCCGGTGAAACCCGATACGCGGCGGTGACGAAGTCACCGCTCACCGGCGGATTTCTCGATTCCTACGCCGGTGGCCGGTTTCCCGCGCGCCTCGCGGGTACCCTCCCGGACTGTCTCGGCGTTCTCGTGACGGGACGCGCCGACTCGCCGGTCGCGGTTCGAATCGACGAGGGAAGCGTCGAAATAACCGCGGCCGACGGCCTCGCCGGTGCCGATACCGAAACGGTCGCCGAGTCGTGTCCCGACGCTGCGACGGCGTGTATCGGCCCGGCGGGCGAAGCGATGGTCCGGTACGCGTCGATCGCGTCCGACGGCGGCGACCACCACGCCGGTCGCGGGGGCGCGGGCGCAGTCATGGGAGCGAAGAACCTGAAAGCCGTCGTCGTCCGCGGCGATCCGGTCCGTCCGACCGGCGAGCTCGCGGAGCTCCGTCGGGAGTACGCCGAAGCGTACCGAAACCACGACACCGGCCGCTGGTTGCGCTCGGGAGCGACGATAGAGAGTCTCGACTTCGCCGACGAGACCGGACTGCTCGCGACTCGAGGGTGGCAGGAGACGGCGTTCGACGGGAGCGACGCGATCGGGGTCGAAGCCGCGAAAGCGGCCGCCGTCGAGCGCGAGTATTCCGACGACGACCACCCCGGCGGCTTTCGCGTCGAAACCGACGACGGCGACACCGTCCCCCGCGGCGCGACCGCGATGACGCTGGGTGCCGGCCTCGGTATCGACGACTTCGACGACGTCGCGACGTTGGGGGCCGTCTGCGATCGACTCGGGATGGACGTCATCGGCGCCGGGAACGCCGTCGCGTGGGCGATTCGCGCCGCCGACGCGGGATGCGTCGATCTCGACGTCTCGTTCGGCGACGCCGACGCGGCCGTCGGGCTCCTCGAGCGGATCGCGACGCGCGACGGCCCGATCGCCGACGCGCTGGCCGACGGCGTCTCCGTCGCCGCCGACCGGTACGGCGGCGAGGCGTTCGTCCCGACCGTCAAATCGATGGCCGTCCCGTCGTACGATCCGCGACGGGCCGGAAGCATGGCGCTGGCGTACGCGACGAGCGACCGCGGGGGCTGTCACCGCCGAGCCCGTCCCTTCGAGCGAGAGGTGTTCGAGGGGGAGTGGACGCTCGAAACGCAGGTGCGAGCCGTCGTCGCCGCTCAGGACGTTCGATCGGCGCTGTGGTGCCTGCCCACGGACGACTTCGTGGGGGACGTTCTCGACGATCTGGGTGCCGAGTGGCTCGCCGCGCTCGAACGGGAGTACGACTCGAGCGATCTCTCCCGGCTCGGCAGGCGGGTCTGGACGCTCGTTCGACTGTTCAACGTCCGGGAGGGATTCGACAGGAGCGACGACAGCCTCCCGCCGGTCTTTCGCGACCCCCCTTCGGCGGGCGGACCGTCGATCGACCCCGACGATTTCGAGCGAGCGCTCGACCGGTACTACGCGAGCAGGGGCTGGGGGCCGAACGGCCGACCGCTCCCCGAGACGCTCGCCCGACTCGAACTCGACGACGTCGCCGACGACCGGACGCCGCTTGGCTCCCCCGGGACCGATCCGAACTCGACGTCCGCGGCCGGCGATCGCTCCGAGTGAGCGCGTCCGGCCTGCTACGAAAATGTGAGCTCGTTCGACCGCTCACCGGAGCTCCAGCCCCTCGGCGCGTTCGACCGCGAGGTCGGCGATTTCCTCGACGGTCCTGTCGGATCGATCGGCGAGCACTCGCAGCAGCATTCCGAGTTGAATCGCCGCCGTCTCTCTGAGCTCCGTCGCTTCCTCGGTGTCGTTCCCGAAGTAGTACTCGTGGTGACCGTCCTCTCGGACGAGCCCGGCGTACACCGACGCGAGGTCGTCGTCGGTGATCGCGTCGGCGGCTCGTGCCCGAAGTTCATCGAATTGCTGGTTCGACATCGTTTCGTGCGAGCGCTCGAGCCCTCCTCAACGCTTCGATACCGATCGTCTCGAGACCAGCGCGCTCGAGTCTTCGCCCCACCCTCGACGTCAACGCGCGCGTCGCCGCGATCGTCTCGAGATCGCTTCGCTCGGATCTCCGCCACCCGAATCGACGGGACAGACCCCGAACGAGCGCGTCGGACGTGCGAACGGCTGCCAGCCGACCGGCCCCTACGGTCTCGCGGTTCGGAGTGACTTTCGGGTAGTTTTTTGTATCGTTCCTCGAATGATTGCCATCGATGACGGATGAACCAGGAGCCGTTCGCCGTTCGCCGGTCGTCCGCGTCGCGGCGGACGTCTCGTCACAGCGGGCCGACCGCGTCTGCGCCGCCGCCCGCGACGCCGCGACTTCCGTTCCGGTCGTCCGCACGGGACCGACCGGCGTCGACGACCTCGAGCCGCTGCTTCTGGCGACCGACGGCGGACGGACCGCCCTCTTTTCGGATCCGTCCCCGTCCGCGGTCTCCGACCTCGTGATCGAGTTCGAGTCGGACGGCGTTCCGGTCGCGGCCGCCGACGCGACGGTCGACCACGATCCGGACGCGTCGGCGCTTGCGACCCCCGAAACGGGCGCGCTGTCGGTGGGCTGTCGACGCGTTCTCGAGCCCTGTGGCTGGGTCGATCCGCTCGAACCGACCGACTACGCGCTTCGCTCCGATGAGCGACACGCTGGCGCGGTGGCGAACGTGGGGATTCGCGGCCGCGGAAGGGGCGACGCCCGCGAGGACGAGCCGGCCGCCGAGGCGTGGGAGCTGGTCCGCGAAACGGACGGCGAGCCGGTCGTCGTCGTCAACGCGAACGAACCCGACGACCGACACCGCGCGGATCGAACGCTGCTCGCGGGGGCCCCGATTGCGGTCCTCGACGGCGTCGCGGCCGTCGCGGCGTACGTCGGGGCCGAGGACGCGGTGATCTACCTGAACGAAGGCGACGAGGGCCTCGAGCGCCACCTTCGACGGGCCGTGGACGCGGCCGCAGACGCGCTCTCGATCGCTCCCGAGGTCGTCGTCGGCCCCGACGAGTACCGCGCCGGCGCGCCGACGGCCGCGCTCGAGGCGATGGAGGGTGCGGACAGGATCGAACCGCGCCGACAGCCGCCGACGCCCGCGGAGTACGGCCTCTACGGCCGCCCGACGATCGTCCACACGCCGCGGACCTTCGCGCAGGTCCAGCGAGCGCTCCGTGACCCGGACTCGTTCGACGCCGACGCGCCCGATCCGGGAACGCGGCTCGTGACCGTCACCGGCGACGTCGACGCGCCGACGACCGTCGAACTCGAGACGACGACGGAACTCGCGGCCGTTCGGGACGCCGTCTCGATGACCGGCGCGTTCAAGATGGCCTGCGTCGGCGGCGTCTTCGGCGGGATAACCGCTGATCTGGACGTCGTCGCCTCCGAGCCGGCGCTCGCGGCGGCCGGCCTGGGGACCGACGGCGTCGTCGAACTGCTGAACGACGGCCGCTGTCCGGTCGCGACCGCCGGCGAGCGGGCGCGATTCGCCTCGCTCGAGAACAGCGGTCGGTGCGTTCCGGGGCGCGAAGGGACGAAACAGCTTACCGAACTGCTCCGCGAGACGTACCGGGGCTCGTTCCGGAGCGACGAGATCCGCGAACTGGGCCGGGTCATGTCACGCTCGAGCAACTGTCGGATCGGTGCCTGCGCGCCGCGGCCCGTGCTATCGGCGATGAACGAGTTCGAACCCGAGTTCCGAGTTCACGCGGACGGACGCTGTCCGAGCGGAACCTGTTCCGAGAACCTATGAGTACGGACGATCCACTTCCGAGAGTACCGGCGATCGACGATCCGAGCGAACGGACGCCGGTGACGGCGACGTTCGAGACCGGAACGGCGAACGACCCGCCCGCCGGCACCACCGGCGACCGTCCCACGACGCTCTCGATCGACGGAGCGTCGGTGACCGTCCCGCCAGGATCGACGATCATCGACGCGATGCAGGCGATCGACGACGAAATCGTGGCCGTCGGCCCGGGTGCGGACGCCCTCGAGAACGCAGCCGACGTTCCGGCGCTGTGTTACTACGACCGGGACGGCGACGCGAGCGACGAGATCGGGCCGAGAAGCGAGTGTCGGACCTGCATGGTCGAGACTGACGAACACGGCCTCGTTCCCGCCTGTTCGTACCCGGCCGAGGATGGGCTGACGGTTCGGACCGACACCCCTGACGCCGAGGAGAGCCGGAGCGTCAACCTCGACCTCGTCCTCTCGAACCACAACCTCCGCTGTACGACCTGTAACGGAAACGGCCGGTGTGAACTGCAGGACGCCGCGATCGGCGAGGGCGTCGACCACCCGCGCTACGGCGTGTTCGCGGATCGAGACGAGTACGAGCCGCTCGACGACACCTCCTCGTTCATCCAGATCGACCGCAACAAGTGCATCCTCTGTAACCGATGCGTCGAGGGCTGCAACGACGTGCAGGTGGAGGGCGTGCTCCGGATCGAGGGCCACGGCGAGGACACCCGGATCGGGTTTCAGTCGGACGCGGAGACGATGGCCGAATCGGAGTGCGTCTCCTGTGGACACTGCGCGACGGTCTGTCCGACCGGCGCGCTCACCGAGAAGGGGATCGGCGGGCCCGGAACGCTGCCGCTTCCCGGCTTCACGCAGCGCAACTCCATCGGGACCGTCGTCGAAGCCGACGCCGTCGAGACGCTGGACGAGACGAGCGCGCCCAACCGATCCCCCGCTCCCGGCGGAACTGACGCCCCCGAATCCGCGGGCCGACGGGACGGGGACGAACCGACGGGGATCGCTCGCTACGCGCGGATCGCCAGGGAACGGGCGACCAATCTGGCCGCCGAGTACGGCCACAGGGCGATGCTGGCCGGCGAACACACCGCCGAGCGCGTCGCGATGACGACGCTGTCGGAAGGCCGACTCTTCGACGTCGCGGACCTCGTCGGCGACGTCCGCCTCGATCGGATCGACGTCGAGGAGACGACGTGTGGCTTCTGTGCGGTCGGCTGTCGGTTCGAGATATGGGGGAAAGACGGCGAGACGCTCGGCGTCGAACCGGTCGATGAACCGTCCGCGGCACCCGCGAACGACTTTTCGACCTGCGTGAAAGGGAAGTTCGGTCACGAGTTCGCCAACAGCGAACGACGGCTGACGGAGCCGCTGGTGCGAACCGACTCGGGCGAGTTCACGGCCGTCTCGTGGGACGAGGCGCTCGAGCACGTCGCCGAGAACCTCCGCCGGATTCAACGCGAGCACGGCGTCGACGCCGTCGGCTGTCTCGCGTCGTCGAAGGGGACGAACGAGGAGGCCTACCTCGTACAGAAGTTCGCCCGACAGGTGCTGGGAACGAAAAACGTCGACAACTGCGCCCGCCTCTGTCACTCCTCGACGGTCGCCGCGCTTCAGCAGACGGTGGGCTACGGCGCGATGACCAACCGCATCAACGAGGACGTCGGCGAAGCGGACGCCTACCTCATCACCGGCTCGAACACGACCGAATCCCACCCGGTTCTGGCGACGCGGATCAAGCGGAACGTCCGCGACGGCGCCGACCTGATCGTATTCGATCCGCGAAAGGTCGGAATCGCCGAACACGCGGACCAGTACACCCGGACCAGACCCGGCTACGACGTGGCCTGGATCAACGGGCTGATTCGGTACGTCGTCGAACACGACCTCCACGACGAGGCGTTCGTCGAGCGCAACACCACCGGCTTCGCGGACCTCCGCGAGAAGGTCGAACCGTACACGCCCGAGCGAGTCGAGGAACTGACCGGCGTTCCGGCGACCGAACTCGAGTCGGCCGCCGAGACGCTCGCCGCGGCCGACACCGTCGTCTTCGGGTGGGCGATGGGAATGACCCAGTCCAGCCACGGCACGCAGAACGTCCTCGCACTCGCGAACCTCGCGCTCGCGCTGGGTCAGCTCGGCAAGCCGGGCGCCGGCCTCTCCCCGTTTCGCGGCCAGAACAACGTCCAGGGCGGCGGCGGTGACATGGGGACGCTCCCCGGGAGCCTCCCCGGCTACCAGGATCCGGCCGACGACGACGTGGGGGCGACGTTCGCGGAGGCCTGGGGCGAGCGCCCGCCGGCCGAACCGGGACTCACGGTGCCGGAGATGTTCGACGAGGCCCACGCCGGCAATCTGCGGGGAATGTACGTCGTCGGCGAAAACCCGGCACTCTCCGAACCGGACGTCGACCACGCCGGGGAGGCCCTCGAGGCGCTCGAGTTCCTCGTCGTCCAGGACATTTTCATGACCGAGACGGCCGAACACGCCGACGTGGTGCTCCCGGCGGCGACGTCGCCGGAGAAACACGGGACGTTCACGAACACGGAACGGCGAATCCAGCGCGTCCGGCCGACGGCCGCCCCTCCGGGCTCTGCCCGCCAGGACTGGGAGATCACGCAGGCCCTCGCGAACCGGCTCGGGTACGACTGGTCGTACGATCACCCCCGCGAGATCATGGACGAGATCAGCGACCTCGTGCCGATCTACGGCGGCGTGAGCTACGAGCGGCTCGAGGAGGGTCCCCAGCACGGCCTCCAGTGGCCCTGTCCAACCGAAGACCACCCGGGAACCCCGTACCTCTACGATTACGAGGACGGAAACTTCAACTTCGACGACGGGCTCGCGCGGTTCGTTCCGGCGGACAGCGGCCACCCCGGCGAGATTCCCGACGAGGAGTACCCGCTCACGCTCACGTCCGGTCGCGTCCTCTATCACTGGCACACGGGCCAGCTCACCCGCCGCGTCGAGGGGCTCATGAGCCACGTCGGCGAGAGCTTCGTCGAGATCCATCCGGAGCTAGCCGCGGACCTCGACGTCGCCGACGAGGAGTACGTCCGCGTCGAGTCCCGACGGGGCGAGATCGTCGTCAAGGCGCGAGTGTCGGATCGCGTCGACGCGGGCACGCTGTTCATCCCGATGCACTTCGCCGCCGGCGCGGTCAACAAACTCACCCAGAAGACGTTCGATCCCCAGTCCGGCATCCCCGAGTACAAGGTCTCGAGCGTCCGCGTCGAACCGCTCGGTCCGGAGACCGACGCGGACGTGCTTCGGACGCCCGACGTCGGTACGGGCGACGGAACGGCCGTCGACGACTGACGCCGATCGCGATCCCCGCGGCGGCGTGAGCGACACGGCGGTTCGTCGGGGCGCTCGAGACGTCGGTGGATTATCGTTCGCACACGGGGCGCGGACGCCGACGAGACTGGTCCTCCCGGCCGTCGCGTACTCGTCAGTGGCTCTGTCGCTTCCCGTTTCGCGGTCGACGCGGGCGGTCGCGACGACCGAATCGCGGCGACTGACGTACCAGGCTGTGTCGTCGGTTCGAACGGTTACTCGTCTCTCGCGTAGACGCTGATTCGAGTGATCTCCTCGTCCGCGGCGTCGAACTCGAAGACGGCACAGAAGTCGACCGTCACGGAATCGCCGCCGCCGTCGCCCGTTACGGTGCCCTCGACGACGGAAGCCGCCTCGCCGTGGACGACGCCGCTTACCTCGTGGTCCGTGTTCGAGATTCCGCGCAGCTCCCGCATGTACGTCACCAGCCCGTCGAATCCCCGCAGATCGTCCGCGATCGATTCGTAGACGAACCCGTCGGCGAGCGCGGGTTCCACCAGCTCGGGATGTGCCGCGTCCATCGCGTCGAAATACGCCTCGATACGCGAGATCCGTTTCTCTTCGGACATACCGTCTACACTCTCGGTTCGGCACATGAACGTTTTGGAAGCGCCGCTGGACCGTCCTGGCATCCTGCTCGCAATATCGTCAGTTAACAGAACGCCTAAGAGACTTCGTCCGAAGATAGGACTGCGATGGAAGCCGTAAATCCGGCGACAGAGGAGCGTATCGCTTCGTACGAGGAACACGACGCCGACGACGTCGAGGCGGCCCTCGAGGCGGCGCACCGATCCTTCGAGGAGTGGCGGGAGTATCCGCTGCGGGAACGAGAACGGTTGCTCGAGAACGTCGCGGCCGTCCTCAGGGAGGACCAGCGACGGTACGCCGAACTGATGACCGCGGAGATGGGGAAACCACTCTCGCAGGCCACAGCCGAGATCGAGAAGTGCGCCTGGGCGTGCGAACACTACGCGGAGCACGCCCACTCGTACCTGTCGGACGAACACCATCCGAGTCCACCGGGTACGGAGGCCAGGACCGTCTACGAACCGCTCGGACCCGTACTGGCGGTGATGCCCTGGAACTACCCGTTCTGGCAGGTGATCCGCTTTGCCGCTCCGTATCTCACCGCGGGCAACGTCGGGCTCTTGAAACACGCGTCGAACGTTCCCGGCTGTGCGCTCGCGCTCGAGGAACTGTTCGAGCGGGCCGGCTATCCCGACGGCGTCTTTCGAACGCTGCTGATCGGCTCGAACAGGGTCGACGACGTGCTCTCGGACGACCGCGTCCGAGCGGCGACGCTGACCGGGAGCGGCCCGGCCGGTCGAGCCGTCGCCGAGACGGCCGGCAGGCAGCTCAAAAAGACGGTTCTCGAACTCGGCGGCTCGGACCCCTTCGTCGTCCTCGACGACGCCGACCTCGAGGCGGCTGTCGAAACCGGCGTGCGAGCGCGCACGCAAAACGGCGGGCAATCCTGCATCGCCGCGAAGCGATTTCTCGTTCACGAGGCGGTGTACGACGAGTACGTCGACCGCCTCGTCGACGCGTTCGAGGGGCTGACCGTGGGCGACCCGATGGACGAGACGACCGACGTTGGGCCCCAAGCCGACGCGAAGCTGATGACGGAGCTTCACGAGCAGGTCCGACGAAGCGTCGACGCGGGTGCGACCGTGTTGACGGGCGGCGAACCGCTCGACGGGACGGGTGCGTACTACCCGCCGACCGTTCTGGCGAACGTTCCGAACGGGTGTCCCGTCGACGTCGAAGAAACGTTCGGCCCGGTCGCGACCGTCTACGAGGTCGAAGACGAACGGGACGCGATCGAGACGGCGAACGACACCCGGTTCGGACTGGGCGCGAGCATCTGGACCGAGGACCGCGAGCGGGGCCGGCGCGTGGCCGGGGAACTCGACGCCGGCTGCGTCTACGTGAACGAACTCGTGAAATCCGATCCGCGCGTCCCCTTCGGCGGGATCACCGACTCCGGCTACGGGCGCGAACTCTCGCGAGCGGGGATGCTGGAGTTCGTCAACAGAAAGACGGTGTGGGTGGAGTAGACGACGGACTCGAGACAGTGTGCGGATCGCCGCGTCGGGACGTGCCGCCCACCTCCGGCGGGTTTCCGTGGTGAAATATCGTTCTCGCGTCCGCGGATCCTCGATCGATCGACGTCCGAACCGCGAGTTCGCTTCGCTGACCGTTCGTCCGCGATTTCACCCGTTTTCGGTCAGGTATCCATGTTGAACGGATCGGACACCTCGCCCTCGAGATCCATCCACACGCTCTTGGTCTGTAGATACTCCTCCAGGCCCGCTTTTCCCTGCTCTCGACCGAGCCCGCTGTCCTTGTAGCCGCCGATCGGCGAGCGATACGACATGAGCCGGTACTCGTTCACGCAGACGGTGCCGGCTTCGATCCGATCGGCGACCCGGTGTGCGCGCCGCATGTCCTCCGTCCAGACCCCCGCGGCGAGCCCGTACTCGGTATCGTTCGCCAGCCGGATCGCCTCGTCCTCGTCGGCGAACGCGATCACGGACGCCACCGGCCCGAATATCTCCTCCTGGGCGACGCGCATGTCGTTTTCCACGTCGGTGAGGATGGTCGGCTGGACGAACAGGTCGCCGGCGGTATCGCCCGGTTCCTCGCCGCCGTACGCGAGCGTCGCCCCTTCCGAGGTCCCGATATCGACGTACTCGTTGACCTTCTCCCACTGGTCGGGGAAGGCGATGGGCCCCATCTCGGTTTCGGGGTCGAGCGGATCGCCGAGTTCGATGTCGGCCGCCCTCGAGACGAATCTGTCGACGAACTCGTCGTAGATCTCCTCGGCGACGAGAACGCGGGAGCCGGCGACGCACGTCTGGCCGGTGGCGGCGAAGATCCCCTTGATCGCCCCCGTAACCGCGTTCTCCAGGTTCGCGTCCGGGAACACGACGTTCGGGCTCTTTCCGCCGAGTTCGAGCGAGGCGGGAATCAGCCGTTCGCCGGCTTTCTTGCCGATCTGGCGGCCGACGGCCGTACTTCCCGTGAACGTGAGCTTGTCGACGCCGTCGTGGTCCGTCACCGCCTTCCCCGCCTCTCCGTCGCCGGTGACGACGTTGTAGACGCCCTCCGGGAGGTCCGTCTCCTCGTAAACGAGTTCCCCGAACCGGAGCGCGCTGACCGGCGTGTGTTCGCTCGGTTTGTGAACGAACGCGTTTCCCGCGGCCAGCGCGGGTGCCAGTTTGAGCGACAGGAGCAACAGCGGCGAGTTCCACGGCGTGATGGCCCCGACGACGCCGTAGGGTTCTCGCTGCGTGTAGTTGAACATCCCACCGTCTTTGTTTTCGACCGGGATGACGGCTCCCTCGAGCGTGTCGCACAGGCTCGCGTTGTACCGATACCACTCGCCGAGGCTCTCCAGTTGCCCCTCCATCTCGCGGAGTAGCTTGCCGTTTTGCAGGGTTTCCAGCCGACCGAGCTCCTCGTAGTGTTCGTCGAGCACGTCGGCGATCCCGGTGAGAATATCGCGTCGCGTACTCGGGAGCGTCTCCTTCCATCCGTTCTCGTACGCCCGTCGCGCCGCCTCGACGGCCCGGTCGACGTCCCGGTGGTCCCCTCGAGGGACGGTGGCCCACTCCTCGCCGGTGTAGGGGAAGCTCACCGCGATGCGCTCGTCGGTAGCTGACGCTTGGTGGTCGCCATCGATCAGCAAGTCGTAGTCCGTTACGGTCTCCAGGCTCGGCTGATTCTCGGACATAGTACCGTCCTTCGCCAGTTCGCGTTCGACGGTTTTAATGCTACCGTTCGTCGTGGTCGTCCGGCACGGTGGACGCGTCGTCCTCACACCTCCGGCTCGGCGAAGGTGAGCATCCGCTTCGGATTTTCGATCAGTATCCGCTCGACGTCGTCGTCCGTGATCCCGAACTCGCGGCCGGGTTCGTCGATCAGTAAGAGCGGAACCACGTCGTTGAGCACGTGGAAATACCCCCTTCCGCCGTATTTCGCCAGCTGCGATTTTCTGTGTCTGTCGTGGGAAAACAGGATGTTCGACGCGTATCCGTCCTCGACCAGTTCCGTGATCCACTCGGCCCGGTGTAAGTTCGACGGTCGCGCGTACCCCCGGTCGATCCAGTCGACGACGAAGTGCGACTCCATTCCCCACTCGTCGTACTCGATGAACGCGCCGCGGTCGGCGAGTTCCTTCTGATACTCGAGGCCGGTCCCCTCGAAAAAGGCTCGGTCCATGTGATCGATCACGACCCGTTCGGCCGGTAACCCTTCCTCCTCAAGGATGTCCAGAATCTCGAGGCCCCATCGCGAGGACGGATACGTCCCGTCGCGCCGGTGGGACTTTCCGTTGGGGTGGACGGTCACCGGTGCCCCGGTGTCGAGCGCCGCCCGCGCCCCGGCGCGGAGCACTTTTTCTTCGTTTTCGTGGATCGCTCCCGACACGCCGAGCTCTCCGATGATACCCGCCCGCACGTTCGACGACCCGATCCCGTTTTCGACGTCGTCGACGAACTCGCTTCGGATCTCGTCGACGCTCATCTCGTCGACCCCCTCGGGGTGGCTCGCCTGCGTGTAGTAGGCCGTCCCGTGGACGACGTTGACGCCCGTCTCCCGCATGACGGCGCGCACCGCCTCCGGATCGCGTCCGAAGTTTTTCGGCGTGACGTCGACGATGCTGTCCCCTCCCATCCGATAGTACTTGCCCACCTCTTCGATCGCGTCGTCCAGGGAATCGAGGAAGAGTTGATCGTCGGCCATGTGAAAGCCGCCCCCTCGTCGAGCGAACCACCGGTTCTCGAGCGAGAGGGGTTCCCTGGACCGTCGCTCGTTCACCGGCGACTCGAACTCGATCGCGCGCTTTGTCACCGACAGGTCGGTAAAGAGGTGTTCGTGGGTCATCGTCACGCCGAGCTCGTCGGGGTCGATCCGACCGTCTACCGAGATAACGCCTCCTGCATCCGACTCCATGCTCCGGTAATACGGCACGCTTCACATTAACCTACTGGTCCGGAGGCTCGGATACTGCAGCGCTGTGTCGTCGCTGCTGTGCCAACAGGTGCGTTCGAAGACGCGACGGTCGATCGGTCCGTCGAGAAGCGCCGCCGCCTTGGCAGTTCCGGGTACGGCGACTCCTTGGGTCCCCTTCGCTCGAGCACCGATGGCGGGTCGGCGTCGGTCGCTGTCGGCGGAACCGCTCACCAACCGTCGGCCCTGGACTGCCGTGCCAGCGGCGGTGAATTCGGACGATACTCGACCGAACGAGGGGATCACTCGACTGTCGGAACGTCTTCGCGGGCGAGCCACTCCGATATCGCGTCTTTCCCTTCCTCCGACACCGGTTGGTAGGGTGGCCGGGGCGGTCCGACCGGCACGCCCGACAGTTCCGACGCGGCCTTGACCGCGGGCATCAATCCGGTCGACACCTCGTCCGGCGGGAAGTCCACGAACGTCCGCTGTGCCTCCAGAGCGGCCCCGGAGTCGCTCTCGTTGAACGCGTCGTAGACCCGCATCGCTGGAGCGTTCGCGGGAGCGGGGATGACGGCTCCCCGTCCTCCCGCCTCCAGTACGGGCAACAGAACGTCCATCGTGCCGAAGACCGACGCCAGTCCGGCGTCGTCGACGTTTTCGATCAACCACGCGAGCTTCTTCCAGTTTCTGGACGTCTCCTTTACGTATTTCACGCCGTCCAACCGGGCGATTCGTCGCATCGTCTCGGGTGCGAGGTCGACGGTGACCGTCGGATTGTTGTACAGTAAAATCGGAAGCTCCGTCGACGCGTCGATCGAGCGGTAGTACGACATCACGACATCGTCGTCCGGTGCGAACCCCCAGGGGGGCATCGCCAACACGCCGTCGGCGCCTTCCTCCGCAGCGTGGGTTGCGAGTTCGGTGGCGATCTGTAACGAGGGATGCGAGATGCCGGCCAATACCGGTCTCTCGTCCGTCGCGTCGATCGTCTTCGAGATGACTTTCTTCCGTTCCGCAACCGTGAGCGACACCGTTTCCTGTACGCCGGTTCCCGCGGCGATAATCCCGTGACAGCCACACCGTTGAGCGAACTTCACGGAGTCGGCTATCCGTTCGATCGCGACGGCGCCGTCTTCGATGGGAGTCAGTACTGGCGTGAGAATCCCTCTCAGTTCCGATTGCATACCGTGTTCCGGTTGCGTGTATGAGCACAAAATACTATCGGTAGACGTTTTAACGAACTGATTCCTTCGACGGAACGCGCGTTGCACGATCGGCTCCTCGAGTGGTTTGGGCCTTCGGCCGAGCGACGTCCCGACTCGTCTCGGCGGTGAACGAGATATCCACAGCGTCGTATCCGAGCTCCTCGCGCACGTAACACCAAATCGGACGGATCGGTCGTAACTGTAGCCGAGCTAATGCATGATGATCAATATGGGGAAATTTTTATACGTGGTGCATAGTATAGTGGCACACGCTAGATGACCTATAACACAGTCAATAGCGCACCGAACGTGGTGTGTGGGACCGGTACCGATGCATCGTCACGGAGGCTGAACGGCGGGCGACCGTATCGCCCACGTGAAATACCCTCCGTATCGAACGAACGCTCGACCGCTCGAAACGGGGGTGACCGCCGTGACTGAGATCGAAGACGAGGACGCGGCGGGCGAGGAGCCGGGATCGCTTCAGAAGGAACTGTTTTTCCCCGATACCGACCGCGAAGCCGGGGACACGAACCTCGAACTGCTAGGTGGGTACCTGGACATTCATCCGGTGGTGTTTCCAGTTTCGATCGCCGTCATCGGTCTGTTCATCGCAGTGACGCTGCTGTTTCAGCCGCTCGCTTCACTGCTCGGACTGCGGACGGACGGCGGCGAGTTGATGACGGCCGTCGAAGCGTTCGGTGCGGTCCAGGCGTTCGGAACGGCCACGTTCGACTGGCTGCTCATTCTGGCCATGAAAGGCGCTATTCTCGCCGTGATCTACTTCGCGCTCAGCAAGTACGGCAGAATACGTATCGGCGGCGTCGAGGCCGAAAAGGAGTTCAGCGATTTCGCGTGGCTGGCGATGCTCTTCAGTGCGGGGATGGGGATCGGACTCATCGTCTTCAGCGTCTCCGAAACGCTGTGGGGTCTCCAGACCGTCCCGCCGTTCTTCGCCGGCACCGAGGCCGGAACGCCCGAAGCGGGACAGGCCGCGCTCGTCCAGACCTTCTTCCACTGGGGACTCGCTCCGTGGGGAATTTACGCCCTCGTCGGCCTCGGACTCGCGTTTTTCTCCTACAACCGCGGTCTCCCGCTCACGTTTCGCTCGATCTTCTGGCCGGTGCTGGGCGAGCGCATTTACGGCTGGCCCGGCCACGTGATCGACATCCTCGCGGTGTTCGCGACGCTGTTCGGCCTGGCGACGTCGCTCGGGCTCGGCGCTCAGCAGGCGACCACGGGCGTCGCACACGTTACCAGTGAGGTGATAGGGATCACGGTTCCGGAGACGACGATGGCACACGTGGTCCTGATTGCGGTCATCACCCTCGTCGCGACCGCGTCAGTCGCGGCGGGACTGGAACGAGGGGTGAAACGACTGAGCAACCTCAACGCCTACCTGATGGTCGCGATGCTCGCCTTCCTGCTCGTTGCGGGGCCGACGCTCTATTTGCTGAGCGGATTCAGTTCGGCCCTCGGCACGTACCTCTCCTCGCTGGTGGAGTTGAGCCTGTACACCGGAACGTTCGCGGGGGAAGACGCTTCCACGTGGCTCGGCAACTGGACGTTCTTCTACTGGGCGTGGTGGATCGCCTGGTCCCCGTTCGTCGGCATGTTCATCGCGCGAATTTCGAAGGGACGAACCATCCGCGAGTTCGTCGCCGGAGTGCTGGTCGTCCCGACGCTCTTTGGCGTCCTGTGGTTTTCGACGCTCGGCGGATCGGCCCTGTTCGCCCAGTTCGACACCGGCGGGCTTCTCACCGTGCTCAACGAACAGGGTCAGGAGGCCGTGATGTACGCGATGCTCTCGGAGTACCCGCTGGGACTCCTCACGTCGGTTCTCGTGACGGTGTTGGTCATGACCATCTTCGTCTGCTCGTCGGACTCGGGTTCGCTCGTCCTCGAGAATCTCTCGTCGGGCGGAAAACGGGACGTTCCGAAAGCCCAACGAATCTTCTGGGCGATCGTCGAGGGTGCGATCGCAGCGGTGCTGTTGATCGGTGGCGGCCTCACGGCAATGCAGGCTGCCTCGGTCGCGACGGGAGTCCCGTTCGCCGTCGTCCTCATATTCATGTGTTACGCAATCTATCGCGGACTCGACCGCGAACACGAGATCTTGACGTCCAACGAATTTCAGCGACGGCGGGAGGAGCTGATCGATCGGGGCGAAATCGAGATCGATCCCGCTGGTGAGGGTGGCGTGACTTCCAGCGGTGGTCTCGTCGGCGACATCACGGACGACGACTCCGCGGTGAGCGACGATTGACGAAACCGATCGGACCGGGCCGTTCCGGTCGACATTGCCCGAGTTCGTGAACTAATTCGACGGTAGTTTCCGACGACGGACGATTCGCCGACCGCGAAACGACTTCTTCCAGGAACGCAGCGTGTGAGAGCACCGTTTTCCCTCGCGGGTAACGAGTTCCTCGGTGGCCGACGTGGTGTCCCGGTGGCGATCCCACCACTCACGGGAACGAACGAGATATCGTATCCGTTCGAATCGCCGAGACGCCCCTTCCATGCCCGCGAATACTAGTACGCGAGGCTCAGTCCGATATCGTCCGCAGCGGCCCGGAGCCGATCGAGTAGTTCCCCTTCGCACCGTTCTCGTTTCACCCGATACGTCGGTCCCGCAACCGAGAGCGCCCCTTCGACCGACTCCTGTGAGATGAGCGGAACCGCCACTGCGTTCATCTCGCGAAGACCTTCGCCGAGGTTCAGCGCGTATCCGCGCTCGCGAACTCGTTCGAGTTCCTCCTCGAGGGTCGCTCTGTCGGTGATCGTCTCGTCGGTTTTCGCCGAGAGACCGTGGCGTTCGACGATCTCGTTCACTTCACTCTCCCGAAGATGAGCGAGGATCACCTTCCCGCCCGAGTTGGCGTGCATCTCTTCCCACGAACCGACGAGCGCGTTGACGTTGATCTCGTCGTTCGGATCCCTCCCGTCCAGGTACATCACCTGCCCGTTTTCGTGCGTCATCAGCCACGTCGATTCCCCGGTCTCCGAAGCGATCTCCTCGAGCGCGGGTAAGGCGGCCGAGTACACGTCTTGGGTCGTCCGCGTGTACTGGCCGTAACTGAAGAATTCCAGTCCGAGGTGGTACTCTCCGTTTCGCTTTACGACGAACCCGTGATCTCTCATCGTCGAAAGGTGTTTGTGAACCGAACTCTTCGCCAGGTTCACGTTGGCCGCCAGTTCGGTCACTCCGATCCCGTCCGCCTCCCGAACTGCTTCGATGATAGCGAACAGCGTTTCGTCCGATTTAACCCCGCGTCCTCCCGCCGAGTTCCCAGCCATACCCCATCAAATACGGCGGGAAGTACTAATAATTGCGGGCGCGAACCCGAACGCCGCCTTCCACCTCCGTCCTCGAGGGACACCACGACCTGTGTACGGCGGCCCGAGGCTTTCGTTTCGCTCGCTATCCAATACCGGATCGCCGATTGCTGTTCTCTGATGGAGAACGAACGGTGTTCGTCGAACGAGCCGGGCCGGCCTGGAATTACAGACATACGACCGTAATAAATTCGCCAGAACCGAAGAGGAAAGTTACGATAGTACATGTGTAAAGCGATTCGCCCGTAGTGGGTCCGAGCGAGAGGATTTGCGCACACGCCGGTCGTGGAACGTACCCGTTATTGAACCGAACGTTCGTCTTCCGCTAGCTGTCCACACGATGATCGATCGCTGGCGTTTCCCGGGAATTCCAACCCGATAGCGGCTCCCCAGCTGAATTCGCTCACAGCGAACGACCACATCCGTTTCGATTGTCAACGGTCGCTGAGCGAATCCGAACGACGGGACGAGGTAGCGTCGTGTTCGGCGGATTCGATCGGATCCTCCAGGACGTCCGGCGTCGATGATCGCCCGAAGGCCGTTCGCCACCGGTGCGTTCTCGAGGACCCGTCGCTCGAATGCGGCCGCGTTGCGTTCCGGACGGGTGCGACCGAGCGTCCCGATTTCCTCCGACGTTGACCGATCCGTCCGACGCGATTCAGTATCCCGCTACGAGCGTCGCTCGCGCGCATTGAACGCGTTCGGCGCTCGAACGGGGGGTTGAAGCAGAAGATATTAGTCCCTGGATTGTGCATCATCTTTTGATGGCACAAGAGAGCGTACCACGCCGATTAGGCTCACTGCGCGATCCGTCGGAACTGATGCAGCCCGAGCGTCTCGGAGCATTGAAGCACACGCGCCTGAGCTTCGCCCGGCTACTGATGCGGCGAATGGTGGACGAGCAGTGGGAGATCGATCTCCGGGAGGTAACCCTCGACGAAGAGGGTAACGGTCGAGCTCGGTACAGCATCTCCACGCCGTCCCACGAATTTTCGTTTCCGATCTTCTCACAGAAGATAAGCGAAGCCGAAAAGACGGATCGAATTACCGCCGACACGTGGGATATGTGGGGATTTCTCTGCGAGGGAAACCCGAGCGACGAGTTCGTCGACTGGCAGTTCGAAGAGCTGCCGAACGTGAGAACGGGGCGTGCCACTCCGGACGTGCTGATCTGGACCAGGGGAAACCGGAGCTCGCGTTTCTTCGATCACATCGTCGACTCGCTGACGGCGGGCCATCAACCCGACGTCGACTTTCTGGCGAAAGGAGGGTATCTGATACGATCTTCGGGCTACTACGGAAACGGGTTGAACGGCACCAAGGTGTTCAGATCGTTCGAGAGCGACCATCCGCTGGGAGAGCCCTACCTGGCGCAGATGTTTTCCGCGTACATGTGGCGAATTTTCGGATACGACCTGGCTGACACCATCGCTGCGGAACGCAACTCCGACGCGGCCACCCTGGATCCTGCTATCAAGCGATACCTCGGAACGGGAAACTCGTCGGGAATGGGCGTCGCGCTGTTCGCGATGAATCATCCGAAGCTCGTTCACACCTGGCTTCGAGCCAGAGAGATCGCCCTCGCTCGAGCCAAAGCCATCGAACCGTCGCGCGAGGACGTCGTGACGCTACAAAATTTCCTGGCGAAAGCGGAAGTGTGGTTCGAAGAAGACGACAGCGACTCCAAGGAGTTTTTCCTTTCCAAATCCGAAATCGCGAGCGGGCTCCGCGACGTCCGAAACCGTCTCGACGACGTTGGCTCGAGCGACGTCTCGTCGTGGGCGCAGCTGTGTGATTGGTCGGAGCGAAATTTGAAACCGGAAGCTCGAGAGGTACTTCACTCGTTACTGATCGACGTTCACCCGTCCGTCTGCGAGGGGTTAGCGGAGACCCTGACCACCTCCGAGAAGACCGATATCGTCCCGGAAATGTCGACCGCCACCCTGCGATCGATACTCGATTCCAACTACCGGTGGGCGCTGAATATCGACATGAGTCGGCCGGAGGCCACCCACCACTTCTGGTACCGATCCGAAAACGGCGAAGAACCGCGTCTGGGGATAACGGGGGAGAACGACGCTGAAGAATACTCCCGCCCGATCGATATCGCGCTTCGGGTACAGCGACTCGAGGACGATCTTCGGGCGTCCGCCCCGTCGACGACCGTCGGGGAGTTCCTCTTCGATCACCCCGAGCACCGGTACGTCGTCGAGCGGGTTCAAACCGTCCACGACCTCCCGTACGCCGAAATTCGAGGGAATCCCCTCGATGCCGATTTCATCCCCCTCCACCTCGTCTCGCTCATCAAATCGTTCTGGGGGATACAGAAAGCCCACCCGGCGAACAAGGGCTGGGTGAAGGGAACGTTCTTCCAGGGTGCGCCGCTGCCCGAAGATGTCAGAGACGGCGATCGATCGTACTGGATGTATCCGTCGAGACCGGAACGAGCGAACGAATGGAGGGACCACCGATGAAAATCAGCACCCGCGAGGTGTTCCAGCTAGCCGAACGCTGTCTCGCCGGCGCAGGCCTCCCCCCCGGTACTGCACGAGCAACCGCTCGAGCGATCTGGTGGACGGAGGTGTACAAGGGTTCCGGATGCACGACGCTGCGCGCGCTCCTGGAGGAGTATCCGGAGTTGGACCGGACGAAGCTGAAACGCGACGATCGAACGTCGCCGTTTACGGTCGTCGTCGGCGACGACCAGCCGAGTCTCCTCTCGAGCACCGCTGCGCTGGATCTCGGCTGTTCGGAGGCCAAACGGGACGGGATCGGAATCGTTCACGCGACGATTCCGGAATCGGACGGCACCTCGTCGGTCGTCGGCCACGCGGCCTACCACGCCGCGAGACGCGGACTGGTCTCGATCGTAACGTACTACGGCGGAACTGGCGAGTCGTTCACTGTCGTCGGAACGCCCGGCCAATCGCGTCCGTTACTCGCGGAGGCGAACGTCGATCGTCCATCGACGAGCTACAGACAAATAACGGACGTAATACATTCTAGATCATATAACCGAAAGCGCACGTCTCTGTATCGAAAATTCTTCGATCGAGACCGTTCGGGCGATCACTCGTCCGCGGAAACGTGCCTGATCGATCGATTGCTGAGCGAATCCGTTCGACCCGATCGGGAGACGTCGGAAGACGTCGAACCGGGATTCGTTACGATCTGCGTGGATCCGTTCCACCCCCGCTTCTCCGGCGGCATCCAACAACTCGCAGAGCGCTTCGTCACCGACCAGGAGGCGGATTTTGCGACCGTGTATCGCCCGGAACGGGTTCGAAAACGCGTCCAGCAGCTATCCGATCGCGGCGTCGACGTGGAACGCGACGTCTGGGAGGAGCTGTTCGAGCGTAGCAACGGCATTTTCGCACCGGATTCCGAAGGTGCACAACGAGCCGGTCCCGGTCTGGACTGACGCGGAACGTCACTCGCCCCGTTCTCGTCTCGCCACGCGATCACACCCCGTGTTTCGTCGCGTTTCGTACGAGGCGGTTCTCGAGGTCGACCGTCGATCGACCACGTCGTCCGAGGCGGTCACCGTCTCCGTTTCACGGCGATCGAACGCCGCCGTTTGACGTGTCATAGAACGACGTTGTCGCCATAATAATCAAATATATGTCTTTACTGGGGGACTGATGAGAAGATTAAGGAGCCAGTAATTCGTCGTCGTCGACATGTCCCTCCTCTTCGAGAGCGCGATCGGTGACTTCGATTTCTCGGCCGCTACGCTCTATTCGCACTCCTCGACTGACGACGACCTCGAGCCCGCGCGAGCGAATCCCATTCCGATCGACGGTATCGTCGAGTACGCGAGCTACCACGACCGGCTCGCCCACCCCGAGAAGGACGACTGGATCGCGATTCCGCTTCACGAGCCCGACGGCGCGGCGCTGTCCGGTGAGTACGTCGCGTTCACGGACCACGCGCTCCACGGTGAAGTGTTCGTCTACGACGACGACGGCGAGTACGATTCGATCGACCGGGACGCGTTCGCCGAGTCGACGCTCGCCGGACGGGTTCGCTTCTGGCACTCCGACTACGCGCCCGAGGAGCCGCCGTCGTACTTCGACTCGCCGATCGACGAACGCGAACCCCCTCGAAATCCCCTCTCGAGCGACGACGTGGACTCCTTTTTCGACGAACTCGAATCGTTCGTCCGGTCGGAGATGGACGCTCAGCGCGACGCGAAACGGGAGATCGCAGCGAACTCGACCCCCGAATCGCTTCACGCGGAAGGGTTCGGTGCCATTCCGTCGCTCGCGTCGCTCGGGCGTCCGGAAGACGGCGTCTACCGTTTTCGGATCGACGACGGAGACGACGACCAGCGGGTTCGGTACGGATACGTTCGAAACGAGTTCGGGATCTTCGAGGGAAACGAGGTGCTGGTCCACCCGCCGAGCGATCACAACTCGCCGGAGGCGTTTCCCATCCCGGCGACGGTCGACTCGGTCGAGGGGCGGATCGTGGCACTGACCATCGACTGGAGCGCGATCGAAGAACGAACGGCCGTCGGCGGATTTCTTCGGAAGAAGCGGCGCGGATTCGCGCTGACGGCGTTGCTGAACCCGGTTCCGTACGATCGGGAGTTGAACGCGATCGATCGAGTTCGCGACCGTGACGAGCATCGATCGTTCCTGACCGGCGCGACCGCGGTCACTTTCGGCGACACCGCCGGCGTCAAGAGCAGCCAACGCGACGCCGAACTGAATCAGGAACAGGAGCTAGCGGTCTCCTGTGCGCTGCTGGCCGATCACCTGTTCTGTATCCACGGACCGCCGGGAACCGGGAAAACGCGAACCCTCGTCGAAGTCGTCAGGCGCTCCGTCCAGGCCGGCGACGCCGTCCTCGTCTGTGCCGACTCGAATCAGGCCGTCGACAACCTCGTCGTCGGCTCGAGTACGCCCGAAACGGCCGACGATCGATCGCTCCACGCGTACGCACAGCACGGCTCCGGGGAGTTCGTGCTCCGACGGGTGAACGCCGCAAACTCCGCGAACGCGGTGGTCAACGAGAAATACCGAACCGCTGATGGCCGCGCCGACGTCGTCGCGGCGACGAACAGCAGCGCGGCCACCCTCGAACGGGAGTTCGACGTCCTCGTCCTCGACGAGGCGACCCAGGCCACGTGTACCGCCTCTTGCATACCGCTCTCGAGAGCGGACAAGCTCGTCCTCGCCGGCGATCACAAGCAACTTCCGCCGTTCAGCGCGACCGAGGAGCCGCCGGAGTCGGCCGCCGGTCTCTCGCTGTTCGAGCACCTCTACGCCGACGGCGGCGTCTACGAGGGTGTCGGCGTGCAACTGCGGACGCAGTACCGGATGCACCGCGACGTCGCCTGGTTTCCGAATCGCCGGTTCTACGGTCGCGCGCTCCGGCAGGGCCGCGACGTTCGGTCCTTCGACGGTCGGCCGGCGCTGGTCGGCTACGACGTCGGCGGGAGCGAGGAGACGATCGACCACTCGACGCGAAACGCGGCGGAAGTTCGACTCGTCGCTCACGTCGTCACAGAGCTTCGTCGCGAGGAGGGACTGGAGGCGTCCGACATCGGCGTCATCACGCCGTATACTGCACAGGCGGCCGCGATCCGCTCGAAACTACGGGCTCACCTCGAGGACGGCGACGCGGTGGCGGTGGACACGATCGATTCGTTCCAGGGAAGCGAGAAGGTCGCGATCGTGATCTCGCTCGTCCGCAGCAACGCGGCCGGTGAGATCGGGTTTCTCGGCCGCCCGCTGGACGGACCTCGACGGTTGAACGTGGCGATGACTCGCGCCGAGCGCTTCTGTGCGATCGTCGGCGACTGGTACACGTTGTGCGGATCGGACGACCGCGACGCCGGTGACTTCGATCTCTACGACGATCTGTACTCGTTTCTCGAGAGTACCGGTCGGCTGCGTCAGGTCGAACCGGAGTTCATCCCGGTACCCGAGTGACTCGAGGACGGACGCGTCCGACCTCGCGACCGTTCCAGCGCTCCGGTTCGTCGTGCGAAGCCAGTTCACAGCGGTAACAGCGCGGAAGCCCATCGACTTTAATCGTGGGTAGCTGACCGGAACGGATAGCTTCTTGCGATCCGCGATCCACCTACCGGTATGGGCTTTCACACGTTTCCCGTCGAACGTGCCGATTCCCTCGAGGATCCCGCTCGCTACCGGTTCTGTTCGCGCGAGGAACTGCTCGAGATGCTCGCAGTCGACGGCGACGACGTCGTCGCCGACCTGGGCTCGGGCACCGGGTTCTACTCGCGAGACGTCGCGCCGGTCGTCGACACCCTGTACGCCGTCGACATCCAGGAAGAGATGCACGACCGTCACCGCGAGGTGGGCGTTCCCGACAACGTCGAACTGATCGCGGCCGACGTCTCGTCGCTGCCGTTCGACGACGGCGAACTGGACGGCGCGTTCTCGACGATGACCCACCACGAGTACGTCGACGACGAGGCGATGGTCGAACTCGCCCGCGTGATTCGCCCCGGCGGCCGGCTCGTCACGGTCGACTGGTCGGCGGACGGTGCCGGTGACGACGGGCCGTCGATGGACGAGCGGTTCAGTTCCGCGGACGTGACGGCTCACCTCGAACGCGCCGATTTCGCCGTCGATCGCGTTCACGATCGACCGGAGACGCTCGCGGTCGTCGCTCGCCGGTAGTCCGACCCCGCCGACATCCGGCTCAGCGGCCTTGTACAATACTCACACAATCCTTATACGGCTTCGATTCGTACCGGATGTAAGAAGATGGCTAACTCGATGGTGGAACAACTGCAACAGGACATGCAGTGCGAAGGACTACTGGAATGCATCCACGGCCTCAAACAGCTCGACAAGGAGTGCTTTCGGGCGATGGTCGAGAGCGACGAGCCGCTGACGATCGACGAGGTCGCCGAGCGAGTCGACCGCGAACGCTCGACCGCCTACCGATCGATCCAGCGGCTGCTCCAGAGCGGTTTCATCCAGAAAGAACAGATCAACTACGATCAGGGTGGCTACTACCACGTCTACTATCCCACCGACCCGTCTCAGATCGCAAACGACATGCAGCGCATGCTGAACGACTGGTACGCGAAGATGGGCCAGCTCATCCAGGAGTTCGAGGACAAGTACGACTCCACGGCCGAGACGGCTCCCGTCGAGAGCTGAGCGTCCGCCGTCCGTCGTCGCTCGAGTCCCGATCGAACGTCGAACCGGACCGTCGGTTGTCGAGTCACGGCCGTTTACGTCGGCTCCGTTTCATTCGTCGAGTTTCCCGCTCAGTACTTTCGCCGCGGTGAGGATCGGGTCCCAGACCGGACTGAACGGCGGCGCGTACGCCAGGTCGAGCTTCTCTAGTTCCGAGACGGTGAGCTCCGCGTCCACCGCGGTCGCCACGGTGTCGATTCGCTTTGCCCCGTCGCGTCCGACGACGCTCGCTCCGAGCACGCGTTCGCTCTTTCGGTCCGCGACGAGCGTCACCGTGAGCTCGGTCGCTCCGGGATAGTAGTGCGGTCGGGTAGGTGCGTCGATCGTTACCGAGACGGGATCGAATCCGGCGTTCCGAGCCCGTTCCTCGTCGACGACGCCCGTTCGAGCCGCGCCGAGGTCGAACGCCTTGACGATCGCCGTTCCGGCCGTTCCGCCGGTCGGCGTCGCCTCGCCGGCGACCGTCGTTCCGACTGCCCGACCCGCACGGTTGGCCGTCAACGCCAGCGGAACGTGATCGGGTTCGCCGGTGACGACGTTCGTCACCTCGGCGCAGTCGCCGGCCGCGTAGACGTCTTCGAGGTTCGTCCGACCGTACTCGTCGGTGGCGATCGCTCCCGTGGGTCCGAGTTCGACGCCTGCCGCCTCGGCGAGTTCGACGTTCGGAGCGACGCCGACGCCGACGATCGCGAGATCCGCCGACACCGCGTCGTCCTCGAGTTCGACCGCCTCGACGCGGCCGTTTGCGCCCGAAAACCCACGAACTGCCGTCTCGAGGTGAAGCTCGACGCCCTTCTCCCGGAGGTGGTCTTCGACGACGCGGGCGGCCCCTTCGCCGAACGGCTGGAGCGTCCGCGGGAGCATCTCGAAGATCGAGACGTCGAGCCCGCGTTCGACGAGCGCCTCCGCCATCTCGACGCCGACGTAGCCGCCGCCGACGATCGCCGCGCTCGAGGGATCGGCGGTCGCGACGTCGTCTTCGATCGCGTCGGCCTCGTCCATGCTCCGGAGCGTGAACACGCCGTCGAGATCCAGTCCGTCGAACGGCGGCTCGATCGCTCGAGCGCCGGTTCCGATCAGCAGACTGCCGTAGGCCTGATCGAATCGCTCGCCGTCGGCTTCGACCGTCACGGTCCGTCCGTTCGGATCGATCTCTACGACCTCGTGGTTCGTCCGGAGGTCGACGTTCCGTTGTTCGCGAAACTCCTCGGGCGTGACGGCGACGAGGTCCTCGAGACGGTCGACGTCGCCTTTGACGTAGTAGGGCATCCCGCACGCGGCGTAGGAGACCCACTCTCCCTTCTCGAAGACCCTCACGTCCAGCTCCGGATTCTCGCGCTTTGCTTTACTGGCTGCGCTCATCCCGGCGGCGTCGCCACCGATGATTACGAAGGGTCCGCTCATACTCGGGGTACTCCCTCCAGCACGTAAAGTATTTCTCAAAGTTCCCAATATAGTAGGATACTCTGTCGTCGCGATCGGTCCCTCGGTTCGTCGGGACGAATCGGTCGTCGCGTCGGCTCTTTCCGGGAACGTTCGCTACCCGAGTTCGACGTGACCGCTCGAGTCGACCGTAACGCGATAGCCGCGGTACCTGAAGGTAACGCGGCCTCGCCGACTCGAGTCGATTTTCGTCGTCGGTTCGAACAACGCATCCAGCGCGGTCGGGTCGACGACGTCGGTGAGCGGCGGCTCGAGATCGACCGGATCGACGCCGTCGGCGCTCGCGACCGTTTCGATAACACGCAGACTGGGTTTCTCGAACGTCTCGTCGGAGCCGGGTTCGCTCGTCTCGGTCATCACACCAGCAACTGGACGTCCGACTCGGCCATGTGCTGGAGCGCCGTCGCCGCGCCGACCCCCGTCGTGACGCCGTCGTAAAAGTCGTCTTCGTCGTAGCCCATCAGGTCGATCGTCATCTGACACGCCTGCAGATCGACCCCCTGTTCGAGCGAGAGGTCGATCAGTTCCTCGATCGTGGCGGTCCCGTTCTCGTCGATCTTCTTTCGCATCATGCGCGTGGCCATCGCGTCCATGCCCGGCAACGCGGCGAGGGCGTTCGGCATCGGCATGTTCGGGTTGCCGACGGCGCTCAGTTTGAGATCTTTCGAGTTGTCCTCGTGGAGGATGTCGAGTCCCCAGAACGTGTGGAAGACGACGACCTCCCAGTCGAACGCCGCCGCCGTGCTCGCGAGGATCAGCGGCGGATACGCCATGTCGAAACTCCCCTGCGTGGCGACGATCGTCATCTTCTTTCCGTCGTCGCCGTCGTCGGTCTCGAGCGTCGCGACTTTCTCTTCTAGCTTTTCGACTCGTGCGACCAGATCCGCTTCGGTCGTCGGTTCGTCGTTCGCGTCGGCTCCGGAGGGCGTGTCCGTGCTCATTTTAGTCCGTTTTCTTCACGTAGTGAGTGTATTGATCGTCGCCTTCGACCTGCTCGAGGAGTTCGACCCCGTCGGTGCCGTCGGCCCACCCGCGAATGTCGCTTATGCTGCCCGAGTCGGTCGCGACCACCTCGAGTACGTCGCCGGCCTCGAGATCGTCGATGGCCTGTTTGGTCTTGACGATGGGCATCGGGCAGGACTGTCCTTTCACGTCGAGCATCTCCGCGATATCGTATTCGGAACTCATGATCGGTATCGGTGCTCTGTATTGGAGCTACTACACAATATAGTCTTCGACCATAAAAGCGTACCGATTATTGTGCGGTATTCCACTATCCAAGCAACAAACGAGATCGAATCCCGTTTGTAGACGGGCTCGAACGAACTCTCAGAGTTTTCTTCCGTTCGAATCCGGTTGCAGTATTGCTATTAACTTGCAATATATGCTCCGCGATCACGACACCGCCACGAGCAACACGTTCGCGGTGGCGCAAACGGCGACGACCTCGGCAGGATCGCCCCGGACGCCGACCGTTCGCGGCTCGATTCCCCTGCCCTCGAGCGTCCCTGCCAGTTCGTCCAGCCGACGCTCGGCCTCGTCTTCCTTCGGAAGTCCTAACGTCGCTGTGCGTTCTCGGAGAAGTCCGTCTCGTACAGCATCCGCTCGAACGGCCGGTTCCTGACCCCGTCGGGGGTCGGCGGTCCGCGCTGTCGATCCTCGGCTCTCCCGTGCGGGTGGCGATCGGTAGTTCGATAGCGATACGAGACCGCCGCCACCGAATCGCTATCGGACCCGACTCGAGAATCCGCACTCGCCGGTCAGTACGCGGCGTCGACGATCTCCGACTCGAGCTCGTCGAAGCGCTCGAGGTAGGCTCGACGTTCGTCGCGGAGGTCGGCGGCCTTCTCGGCGTACTCGTCGACGTGATCGGGAACGTAGTACTCGTCGACGTCGAGCCCTGGAACGGCGCTCGGAATCGTCAGGCCCGTGCGCTCGTCGTCCGTCCACTCGACGGTGTCGCGAGCGAGTTCGGTGAGGATCGTGACCGACTCGGTTACGCCGACGTCGGTGGATTCGTTCCCGACGTATCCGGTATTGATAACGTAGCAGTCGACTCCGAGCGCTTCGATGAGTTCGCGGAATCGGTTCCCCTCGCGCCCCTCGGAGCCGACGATGAACGGGTTGGTGCCGACGACCCGGATCGACTCGCCGGCCCGCTCGGGGTCACCAGCGCTCGTTTCGATCGACTCGCCGAGCATGAACGCGGCGGCGGCTTCCTTCTCGTCGAGTTTCGCAACGGGCGGCATCAGCGGATTTCGAGTGATGAAGTACACCTGATCGACGCGATCGAGGTCGATCTCGTCGTCGGCGCTCGGAACTTCCGACCGTTGAACGACGGCGCGAGCGTTCGTTCCGTACCTCGGATCGTCGAAATTCACCGTTCCGTCGTCGTCGACGGCCACGTTTTCGAGAACGGCGGACTCGTGGGTCGCGGCCCGATAGAGGCCCGGCTGTTCGTCCTCCTCGAGGCCGATCGTTTTGATGTACAGTCCCGCTCCTTCGCTTCCCGCGACCGATCCGTCCGGCAACAGCGCACAGACGTCGTCCTGGAGCATGACCGTCCGTTCGGGTTCCTCGAGCCAGAGTCCGTGGGAGGTGAGCGTCGATTTGCCGGTCGCCGAGAGCCCGAGAAACAGCTGTCCGACCTCGCGTAGGTCGCCGTCGCCGTCGCGCACGCGGACGCGCTTGCTGCCCGCGTGGAGTCCGAGTCCACCCCGTTTTTTCACGAGATACATGAACAGCCTGAGTACCGACTTCTTCGCCTCGCCGGTGTAGTCGCTGCCGAGCACCGCGGTGAACCCCTCCTCGGGGCTGACCCGGATCGCCAGTTCGTCGTAGTCCGGAAGCTGAACCGTGTACAGATCCGGCTCCCCACCGTCGCTCGGCTCGAACAGGTTCGCCCACGCGAGCGCGATCCGTGCGTACTCGGTCGGAACGTAGAGCCGACAGCGAAACGACGCCCCGTGTCGTCGTCCCACGATTCGATCCACGCAGATCGTCCGTCTCTCGGAGACGACCTCGACCGCGTCCTCGAGCAACTCCTCGTCGGCGGCGGTGAACTCGTCGTCGACGTCGTTTTTCGTCCGCTCGACGCTCCGGGATCGGAACTCGCTGACGTACGACGGCGACCCGTACTCTGTCGTCGTCTCGTCGGCCGCCGCCAGCTCTCGCAGTTCCTCGGGCGTCGGCTCGTAGACGACGTTTTCCGCTCGCCGCGGGTCGGGAAGTCGCGTCGTGATCGGACGGGACTTCGTTCTCCGTTCGGACATATACCCGACCCACCACGACCGAGATGTAAAGTGTATGGTTATATTTGTATCACTATGGTGAGAACAATTTAACCGATTACGGTAGCCACCCAGTAATTCATACATAACCAATCTCACACTAGAATTCACTCTTCGAGTAAGAAATATCTCGCGAGTCGCGAACGGGGACAGCTGGCGTGGACATCGCGACCGAGAACGGAACGGCCGACTAGCTCGAGGGACTCCAGCCCCGCCGGCCTCTGACGACGGACGACCGAGACGCGTTCAGACGTCGTCGTCCGGATCGTGCTCGTCGGCCATCCGGCTCGCTTCGGTCGCGTACTGCGTTCGTAGCGCGGGATCGTCGACGGAGCCGAGATTCGTCGGCTCGACCGTCACCGCCGCCGTCGTCGGTCGCTCGTCGGTCGCACTCGTGAGCGCCCGCTCCTTTCGGTAGTACCGCGTTCCGTCGAGCGTCGCGTAGACGAGGATGATCAGGTTCTGTTCGTCGTCGGAGTACGTCCGTTCGACCAGCCAGACGCGGACGCCGTCACGATCGTCGGTCACCGGGGCGACACCTCAGGTGTGGCGCTCGACGAGCGCCTCGAGGCTCGCCCGATCCTGTGCGCCGACCCGCCTGTCGACGGGTTCGCCGTCGGCGTAGAGGACGAGCGTCGGTACGCCGCGTGCGCCCAGGCGCTGGGCGAGTCGCTGGTGGCGGTCCACGTCGACTTTCGCCACGGCGGCGTCCGTTTCGGCCGCGATTGCGTCGATCGTCGGCTCGAGCATCTGACAGGGACCGCACCAGTCGGCGTAGCAGTCGACCAGAACGACGTCGTGGGAGTCGATCACGGACTCGAGGTGGTCACCACCGTCGATCTCGATCGGCTCGTCCGGCGGTGTTTCGGTGGAGTCGTCGCCGGGATCGCTTGCCCCGCCGCCGTTCTCGAGTTGCTCCATCAGTTCGCGTTTCTTCTGCTCGCGGATTCGCTCGCGTTCGTCGTCCATCGCGTCGCTCATGGGAGAGAATAGGAGCTCGAACACTATAATACCTTTGTGTGTTTCGCACAATACCTTTCCCCAAACCCGTCGAACAGCCCGGGGTAACGGCGGTCGGCCGGCGTCGGAACTACTACCGATACGGATCGTCAGGATCGTTCACAGTGGTGATTCCACCTCACCGCCGGTGGTGTCGTTCGATCCGCGAGAAGCTCGCCCGGCGCTCGACGCGCTGTCGCCATTCATCTTGTCCAATATTGTGGCAACTATACAAACAACTAAGTGCCCCTGGTGCATACGCCAGCATACGATGACGGAACTCGCATCGAAAATCGAGACGTCGACCTCGTACGACCTCCGACGGCACGTGAACGCGCTGTTAGGTGCCTTCCTCGCCGTCGCGGTGATCGGCTGGGGGGCGAGCGCCTTCCTCACGGCGGTGCACTTCTGGGCGCTGCCGCTGCCATCCGGCGTCGAGCCCGAGGGAAGCCTGGCGGTCATCACGAGCGGGTGGGCGTACGTCGGGCCGATCCCGCTCGCGCTGATCGGCGCTGGATACTACGTGACGATGATCGTCCTGGGTGGTCTCTGGCTCGAGACTAAACACGAACTCCTCGAGCGCGCCATCTTCGCGATCACGCTCTCCGGACTCGGTGCGTCGGCGTACTTCGTCTACCTGCAACTCGGCGTGATCGGCGCGATCTGTCCGTTCTGTATGATCTCGGCAGCCGCGACGACGAGCCTGTTCGCGATCGAGGTGATCGTGAAGTTCCTCGGTGGCGGACGCGTCGCACCGACGATCTCGAGTACCCGCGTCTGGCCGCCGTTGATCGTTTCGACCGTCGGGATCACGGTCGCGGCCATGTACGGTATCACGCTCGCGCCGATTCCGGGTGCGTAACCGACGCCGTCTCGTCCGGACCCGATTGCCCGGTTCGAGTGGCGCGAGGATTCACTTTGAGACCGATCCCGTCCGGCGCTCCCGGTTTTCTCGGATCTCCCTGACGTCTCGGGTCAACTCCCCGTAGTGGTCGACGAGGTCGTGAGTCGTCACGATCCCTCTCACCTCGAGTCCCGCTACGACGACGAGTTTCTTGACCCGTTCGTCCCGCATCCGTTCGACGACCAGCCGAACCGGTTGTTCGGGCTCGACGGTTACGAGCGGGTGACTCGCCGCCGATTTCGTGGCGATCTCCGAAAGCGGCTTCCCGGTGCGGTAGCTGGCGTGGATGACGTCCGTCTCCGTGACGATCCCGTAAGGGACGTCGTCGTTCGTGATCACGACGCTGCCGATCTCGTGACGGAGCATCCGTTCTGCCACCGTCTCGAGCGACGTGGTGTTCTCGGCGGAGACGACGTCTTCGGTCATGACGTCCGCGATGCGAGCGCACATAGTACCTGGTTCTCATCCCGCCGGATTACGCTTTTCGGGCCACTAGTCGGAGACGCTCTTTCGTCCCGAGAGCATCTCCGGAACGAGCCGGAAGTCGTGAAACTCGATCTCGTCACGCGGTCGCTCGAAGACGTCGACCGTCGGAATGTCGATCGCCCACATTCCCTGTACCGCCGTCGAGTCGTACGGCAGGTCGTCCAGTTCCTCGAGGACGCCGCTTGCGACGACGCTCTTCCATCCGCCGTCGTCTTCGCCGTAGGTCACGAACGTAACCGGGTTGTCGACGACCTCGTCTTTCGAGCTTCCAGGGGGAAACGAGAGCCGAAAGTAGAAGCTCTCGTCGGCGTCGAAGTAGCCGTACGACACCGGAAGCGATGCGGGCGGCTCACCCGCGTCGGTGGAAAACGAGATGACGCCGGTACCGCCGTCTCCCAGGAACTCGGTTCGCTCGTCCTCGCTCAGGCTGATCCAGCGAAGTCCCTCCATCTCCCGTCCCTACCACGGCCACGACATAAAACTTCGAGTGCAAGCCGTCGCAGACGGCTCGTCGCGTTATCGTCGCCACTGAAAGCCGGTACGCACTCGATCGCACGACAGCGATGGGATCGATGTACGGACAGTTTCGGTGGGATCGTCGTCGGAATCCATAGATCTCCCGCGACGAACCTCGACTGGCGCGATCGACGGGCGTTCGCGAGACATCTTAAATCACCGTCACGAGCATCCGTTTTTGGGAATCGTTCCATCGTTCGTTATCGCCCTGACCACGACTATCGTCAATGCATCGGATACTAGCGCCCGTCGATCTAGACGAAAAACGCGCGCTAAGCCAGGTTCGGTGGATCGCATCGCTTCCGGACGCGGAACGCTCGGTACGGGTGATCCTCGTGTTCGTGTTCGAACGGGACGAACTCGACGATCTACCCGCCGCCGTCAAATCCGGCGGCTCGTCGAGGGACGTCGTCACCTCGGTCGCCGTTGCCTATCAGTACCTCGAGGAGAGAGACGTCGACGTCACCCTCGTCGATCGACGGTTCAACCCCGTCGAAAAAATCCGCCAGGAAGTTTTGAAACGCGACGTTCAGACTATCGTCCTCGGCGGGCGAAAAAACCCACCGGTTGGTCGACACAGCTACGGAAGCGTCGCTCAGAGCCTTCTTCTCCTGACCGACGTGCCGATCGTGATCACGGGACGAAACGTCCCACCTGTCGACGACTCGGAATCGTGATCCCCGTCGGCCCGGTTCCGGTCGCTCGACGAAACCGACAGTCTCGTGCGATCGACACGATCGGAGCTGGTCCGTCCGGTCGGGTACGATTTCGAGCCCCCGGCCCCCGCCGACCGGGAGACACCGTCGCGGTTATGGGGGTCGCGAGCCGTGATTCGGTATGAACGTTGGCCTCACCGTCGGCGATTCGCTCGAGCGAACGCGGCGGACGATCGACGGCTTCGACTTCGCCGAACTCTCCCTGGGGGAGGGACGCGACCCGAGCGAAATCGACGCCGAGCGTCTCGAGTCGATCCTCGCCGGCGCGGACGCCGACCTCTGCGTTCACCTGCCGTTCAAACAGGAGGTCGTGACGCCCGTCGCCGAGATCAACGACGCGATCGTTTCCTACCTGCGGCGGCTGCTCGAGTGGGCCGGTGCTGCCGGCGCACGGAAGGCCGTCCTCCACGGAACCGCCAGGAACCCGCACGATACGGACCTTCGACCGTTGTTTGCGGACCAGCTCTCGGCGATCGGCGACGCCGCCGCTGAGGCCGGCGTCGAACTGGTCGTCGAGAACGTCGGCCACCAGAAACGCGGACTCCCGCTGTCGGTTCTGGGAGACCTCGCCCGCGAGACCGACACCGCCGTCTGTTTCGACGTCGGACACGCGTACATGGAAGACGGCGACGACGGCGTCGATCGGTTCCTCTCCGGGTACGGCGACCTCGTCTCGCACCTGCACGTCCACGACGCCCGGAGCCGAGGGGACACCCACCTCCCGATCGGTGCCGGCGAAATCGACTACGGCGTCGTGGCCGACCACCTCGCGGGCTTCGACGGCACCGTCGCCGTCGAGGTGTTTACCGACGATCGCGAGCTGCTGGCCGACACCGCACGACGGACGCGGGAGACCCTCGAGTGATCTTCGATCGCGGCGTCTCCATCGTCTCCCCGACTACGAGCGGATCAATTTTCCTCGTGGGCCCAGGACGTGATCGTCCCGTAATCGCCGGGAGGAACCGGCCCGTCGAGTAACGGATCGTCGGTCTCGACCATCCACTCGTGGAGCTGGCGAGAAAGGTCGCGCCTGACGTCCTGGTACGTCGGCTCGAAGACGACGTTTTCGTCCTCCTGGGGACTTTCCTGGAGGTCGTACAGCTCCTCGTACGGTCGGGGCGGGACGCCGTCGGTCTCGCGGACCATCCGGCCCGCCTCGCTCGCGAAGATGTCCTTGGTGAGGTACACCTTCGGCAGGTGCCAGAAGTTTCGAACGTACTTGTAGCGCTCCGTCCGTATCGCCCGCACCGGGTTGTACATGTCGTGCCAGGTCATCTCCGCGAACACACGCTCGCGCTCGTCGTACTCGCCGTCTTCCGCCAGAAGCGACAGGAAGCTCCGTCCCCCGATGCTCGAGGGGACGTCCTCGCCGATCAACTCGAGCAGCGTCGGCAGGACGTCGACGTTGCTGATCAGCTCGTCGTACCGGCTCCCGTCGGCCGCGAGTTCCGGACAGCGAAGCAACAACGCGGCTTCGATGCCGGCGTCGTAGCAGCTTCCCTTGGCCCGGGGGAACGCGATCCCGTGTTCGGTCGTGAACAGGACGAGCGTCTCCTCCTCGAGACCGGTCCGCTCGAGCGTATCGAGGATCGTTCCCATCGCCTCGTCGACGGCGTACACCATGCCTCGCATCTCCGCGAGGTCGTGGCGGATGCCGCGTCGGTCCGGGAGGTACGACAGCGGCCGGATTTCGTCGGGGTCGTCGGTTTCGTAGTGGTCGCTGTCGAAGCCGAAGCGACCGTTCTCCTCTTCGACCCGGTGCAGTTCGAAGAACCCGACAGCGGCGAAAAACGGCGATTCGAACGCATCGCGCTCGAGAAACCCGGAGACCACGTCGGCCACGTTTCGCGCCCGATTGGCCTGGTGGACCGCCGGCGAGACGCCGGGGTAGAGATTGCCCTCGGAGTGGACGTACTCGTACTGGAGTCGGTCGGTGTCCTGGGTGATGTGCTGGAGCCCGAACAGGTGGGTTTCGTAGCCGGCGTCGTCCAGGTAGTGGGGAAGGATGCGTTCGCCGTCGTCGAGCTCCCAGTCGCCGTGTGCGAGCCCCATCAATCCGTTGACGTGCGGGAATCGGCCGGTCATGAGGCTCCCGCGACTGGGGGAACACTGCGGTGCCGTCACGAAGTGATTGTCGAATGCGACGCCCGTCTCCGCCAGCTCGTCGATCCGCGGCGTCTCGACGTCGACACCGTAGCAACCGAGGTATCGGCCGAGATCGTGACACGTGACCAGTACGACGTTCGGGCGCGAGGTGACCATAGACGGCCACCTACGGCGACGGCGTGAATAATTATGGGGGGCTTGACACGCCTCGAGGCGATCCGGCGGCTGCGATCGTATCCGTCGGATAGTATTTAGGCGCTCCTCGAGGTACGCTCGTCCGATGACCAAGCGAATACTCGTTCCGATCGACGGCTCGCCGCTGTCACTGCGCGCCCTCGAGTTCGTCCTCGAGGAGTACGACGACGTCACGATCGTCGCCCTCCACGTCCTCGATCCGACGGATCCGGGGTACAGCTCGGCGACCTCGGTCGACGTCCGTACCGAACCTCCTCGCGGCTCGGAGGAGTGGTACGAGCGCGCCGACGCCGAGGAGGACCGACTCTTCGAGAAAGCGCGCGAGCGGACGGACGAGTACGACGCGGAGCTGATCACCGATCACTCGACGGGCGATCCGGCTCGCGAAATCGTCGCCGCCGCCGAGGAACACAACGTCGATCGGATCGTCATGGGCAGCCACGGTCGGACGGGCCCGACCCGAATCCTCCTGGGAAGCGTCGCCGAGACCGTCGTGCGGCGCTCTCCCGTAAGCGTAACCGTCGTTCGCGACGAATCCGTTCACTGATCGCACGTTCGCTCGGACCTCAGCGGACGACGGTCACGGGGACGCTGGCGCGTTTGACGACGAGTTCGGCCGTACTTCCGACGTGCGACTCGCCGACGCCCCCGCGCCCGCGGCTGCCGACGACGATCTGGTCCGCGTCCGTTCGTTCGACGGCGGCGACGATCGTCTGGGCCGGCGACCCGACGGCGGTGTCGGTATCGACCGTATCCGGTTCGACGTCGAGTTCCGCGAGCGCCCCCTCGAACAGCTCCTCGGCCGCTTCGCGCTCTCGCTGGAGCCACTCCTCGGTCAGCGACGACAGCCGGTCCTCTCCCGGGGACGTTTCGAACGGATCGATCGCGTGAAAGAGCACGATTCGCGCGTCCGGAAACGTCTCGAGGGCGTATTTCAGGGCCGACTGTGCGTGGGACGAGCCGTCGTGGGCGACCAGGATCGAACTGGGCATTCGACCGTCCATTCGTGACGAGGGATACTGACTTTGTCCCCGCTCGCGGACGCGATCGCCGTCGCCGCTCCCCGGCCACCGTCACCCCGCCGACGTCCGCCGAGTTCGGCGCGCGCGGTTCGAGGCCGGTCGGAGCGTGCGCGTTCTCTCACGAACCGCCGTCTTCCGGTGCGTCGGGAACGACCAGCACGGGGATCCCCGTCCGTCGGAGGACGCGATCCGCCGTGCTTCCGAGCATCGCGCCAGCCGCGCCCGCGCGTCCGGTTCGTCCGAGGACGATCGCGTCGACGTCGGTTTCGTCGGCGTACCGAACGATCTCGCGCGCCGGAGCGCCTCGTCGTACGACACCGCTGACGTCGACGTCTCGATCGTCGATCGTCTCGACGACGCCGTCGACGAGACGCCGTTTCGCCAGTTCGAGCTCCTCGACGTCGTCGACGCCGAACGTCATCGGCGAGCCGGCGGTGTCCGCGACGGCGAGGAGGTGGACGACCGCGCCGGTGCGCTCCGCCACGGCGAGCGCTCGCTCGAGCGCCGCGGTCGACGCGTCGCTGCCGTCGGTCGCCACCAGGATCGCGTCTGCGTGGTCGGTCGGCACCGTTCACCTGACCACGAAGACGGGGATCGGCGAGCGGCGGACGACCGACTCCGCGACGCTGCCCAGCAGCACCCGCGAGACCCCTTCCCGGCCGTGGCTGCCGATGACGATCGTCTCGAACGCCTCTTCTTCCGCCAGTTCGACGATCGCCCGCTCCGGTTTGCCGGTGACGATCTCCGTCTCGAGCGCGCGTCCGCGCTCGGTCGCGATCGATCCCGCCTCGTCGAGGATCGTCCGTCCCTGGTCGTGGGCCTCGTCGGCGGCCGGAATCCTGTCTTCTGCGTCCTCGAAGACCGCTCGGTAGCCTTCGGGGGCCGGAATCACGTACAGCGCCGTCACGTCCCCCTCCGGAAACGTGTCGAAGGCGTACTCGAGGGCCTTCTCCGACGGCGCCGATCCGTCGTACGGAACGAGAATTCGTTCGCTCATAGCCGAACCTACGCGCTCGGGTGACATAATACTCCTTCCTGTTTTCGTCGTCTCGTCTCCGTCTCGGCTCGAATTTCCGCCAGCCGGACCGACGCGGCGATGCACCCGCCTCTCCTCGCTCTGACCGACTCGGATCGGGACGTCCCCTTCGAAGCTGAGAGGGCCCAACGCGTGGGGGTGCTTTTTCGCGAGCAAATCTGTCCACTCCCTATTGCGGACGCTCCGATCCGTAACTGCCGGGAACCGATCCGATGGGCCCCCCTGATCACTCGAGTGCCGGCCAGTACTCGGAGTAGAAGTCCGCGGTTTCATCGACCGAGCGCCTCGCGGATGCGTAATCTTCGTTCATCCACGCCATCGGATCGTCGATTCCCGTTTCGACGTCGAGGACCCCTTCCAGCACGCCGAGCGTCGCGTACCCGAGGTGACTCAGCTGGTATCCTCTCTCCTGGATGAGAGCGAGGTTCCCGTCTGCACATGCTTCGGCCAGTTCTCGTGCCCACCTGCCGAGGTCTTCGAACCCGTCTTTCGTTACGACGTTGCGTCCGAGCGGATCGACGGTTCCCGGATCCTGACCGGCGCTGATCAACAAGATATCAGGATCGTAGTCAGCCAGTACGGGTTCGACGATGCTCTCGAAAACGTACTCGTATACGCGATCACCCGTCCCCGCCGGAAGGGGGACGTTCAAATTGTACCCTTCGCCATCACCAACGCCGAGTTCGTCGCGGTTTCCCGTCTACGGATGTGCGTCCGCATCCCACGACCAGTGGTCGTTGTGGATGCCGATAACGAGCACGTCGTCGCGGTCGTAAAAGCACTCTTGCGTTCCGTTCCCGTGATGGACGTCCCAGTCGACGACTGCTACTCGGGACGCGCGGGTCGTTTCGAGGACGTGTTCGGCGGCGACTGCGACGTTGTTGAAGTAGCAAAAGCCGTCCACCTGCTCCGGCTGAGCGTGATAGCCACTCGGCCTCACCATCGCGTACGGGACGTCGGAGGGCGGCGTCTCGAGCGCCCGATCCGCAGCTAGACAGCTGCACCGGCTGCGTGACGGGCGGCGCTGTACGTGTGTTCGTTCGCGCCCGTTTCAGCCGTGAGCCGACCGCCACCGTCGGCGCAGAACTCCCGCAGGTCGTCGACGTGATCGCTCGTGTGAACCCGTTCTAGTTGTTCGCGGCTAGCCGGTTCGACGGGAGCCCACTCGACGTACTCCGAGAGCTCTTCCTGGAGGATGCGATAGATGTTTTTGATCCGTTCGGGCCGGTCGGGATGGGGTTCTCGATAGGCGATTCGACCCGTCCACTCGGATTCGAACTCGCCGGCCGGTTGTTCGTGAGCGATGAAACTCTCGTCCCAGACGGCGGTTATCGTTCGATCCATGGACGTTGTCCCGGACGGGTTCGCATAGTACCTTGCGAACTGGTAATTCGAGATGGGCGGGTACCGTATCGACACGCTCCCGAAACAGGCACCGCCGTACTGCGTGTTCGGCGGTGCAGTTCGACGACACCACCGCGGGACGACTCTCCAAACGCGGTGATACGGCCTCCTCTCCGTTCGGGCGTCGATACTCGCGGGATTTCATCACCGTGCGAAACTCGGCGAAACCGTCTTTCGTCTCGGTCCCGCGAGTGAGCCCATGGACGTGTGGCGTCGTCTCTCGCTCGCGAACGTTTCGCTCGAGTCGATTCCGGTGCCGCCGTGCGAGGGCGTTCGATGACCGGCGTCGATCGGTACGTCTCGTTCGTCCGTCGGCGCAGTCGTCTCGTCATCGTGCTGGTTCTCCTCTCGAGTGCGTTCGTCGGCTACGGCGCGACGATGGCCGACGACGGGTTCGTCATCGCGGAGTTCGAGACGGACTCGCCCGAGGCGGACGCCGACGAGTACGTCGAGGAGAACTTCGACACCGGCCAGGAGACGGTGACGACGCTGGTCGTGATGCGCGACCCCGGTGGCGGGGACGCCCTCTCTCGGGACGCGATGCTCGAGTCGCTCTCGCTGCAGGAGGCGATCGCCGAAAACGAGACCGTCGAACCGACGCTCCGGGACGAGGAATCGACGATCGCGCTGGCGAACGTCGTCGCCGACGTGGCACTCGCCGAGGACGCGGCCGGTCCGCCCCCGTCCGATCCGTCGTTCGAAGACCGCCGCGACGCGATCGAGACCCGTTCCGACGACGAGATCGACGACCTGGTCGCCGAGGTCCTCGAGGAGGGCGAAACGGATCTCCTGGCGTTCGTTCCCGCGGACTACGAACCCGGCGATGGGACCGCCGAAGCGCAACTGCTCGTCGTGACCCACGACCGCGGCGATCCAGACGCCGAGGAACTCCCGCCGGAACTGGTCGACGCCCAGCTCGCGATCGACGAGATCGCGACGGAGCGAACCGCGGACGCCGCCGGTGGCGACCGACTCGAGTCGTTCGCGTTCGGACCGGGAATCGTCGACGAACGCTCCGGTCAGGCGACCGGCGAGAGCTTCGCGCTCGTCGGGCCGATCGCGCTCGTGCTCGTCGTCTCCCTGCTCGCGGTCGCCTACCGCGACGTACTGGACGTGACGCTCGGACTGGCCGGGATCGCGCTCGTGCTGGTCTGGATGGGCGGCTTCGTGGGCTGGCTCGGCATCGAGTTCACCCAGATTCTCGTCGCGGTTCCGTTCCTGTTGATCGGGTTGAGCATCGACTACGCCTTGCACGTCGTCATGCGCTACCGGGAGGAGCGAGCGGAACCCGGTGCGACGGTCGATACGGCGATGGTGGCCGGGCTCGCCGGCGTCGTCGTCGCGATCGGCGCGACCACCGTGACCACGAGCATCGGCTTTTTCTCCAATCTCTCGAGCGATCTCGCGTCGATCCGCGACTTCGGCCTGCTCAGCGGGCTGGGGATCCTCGCGGCGTTCGTCGTCTTCGGCGCGCTGTTGCCGGCCGTCAAGTACGAACTCGAGTCGGCGCTCGAGGCCCACGGAATCGACCGCGACAGGCGCGCGTTCGGCACGGGCGGACTCTCCTCGCGGATACTGGGGGTCGGCGCCGCGGGCGCGAGACGAGCGCCGCTCGCCATCGTCGCGATCGTCCTCGTCGTGAGTCTCGTCGCCGCCGGCGGGGCGGCCAACGTCGAGACGAGCATCGACGAGAACGACTTCCTCCCGGAGGAGCGCCCGACGTGGATGGAGTCGGTACCCGAACCGGTACAGCCGAGTGACTACCAGCTTCAGGAACGGGCCCGGTACCTCGACGCCACGTTCGGCGGACCCGGCGCGGGCACGAGCGCCGGCGTTCTGATAACCGGGAACGTGACCGATCCGGCGGCGCTCGAGGCGATCGACGACGCGGCGGCCGCGGCGAACGACTCGGAGACGACGTTCAGGTACGCGACCGGCGAAGCGGCCGTCGAGACGCCGATCTCCGTCGTCGAGTCCGTCGCGGCCGAAAACGAAACCGTCGCCGCACAGCTCGAGCGTTCGGACGAATCCGGGGACGGCGTCCCCGACCGCGAGATCGAGGCGCTGTTCGACGCGGCGTTCGCGGCCGACGAGGAGGCGATGGCCGCGGTCGTCGCGACCGACGGCGACGGCGGCTACGAGGCCGCTCGCATCGAGATCGGCGTTCGCGGCGACGCCGACGGCGAGGCGCTGCTCACGGAGGTTCGGGAGGCCGCGGCGATCGCGGACGAACCCGACGGCGTCGACGCCGTCGCGACCGGCCAGCCGATCGTCCTCGAGGTCGTCCAGGACGCCGTCCTCGAGACGCTGGTGACGACGTTCACGATCACGCTCGTCCTGGTCGGGACGTTCCTGTCGATGCTGTTCGGCCGACGACACGGGCGGTACTCCCTCGGCGTCGTGACGATGCTCCCGGTGCTGTTCGCGCTCAGTTGGATCCTGGGGGCGATGTACCTGCTCGAGATCCCGTACAACAGCGAGACGGCGATCATCACCGGGATCGCGATCGGTATCGGCGTCGACTTCGCGATCCACATCACGGAGCGGTACGTCCAGGAGCGAGACGACGCCGACGAACCGATCGGGGCGCTCTCGGCGACCGTCAGGGGAACCGGCGGCGCGTTGCTGGCGAGCGCTCTCACGACGGTCGCGGGCTTTGGAATTCTCACGCTCACGCTGGTCCCGTCGCTGCAACGCTTCGGTGCCGTCACCGCCCTGACGATCGCGTTCGCCTGGGTGGCGAGCGTACTCGTCCTTCCGAGTCTGCTCGTCCTCTGGGATCGCCGGATCGGGATCGGCGCTGACCGTTCGACTCACGAGTGATGCGTCCGGTTCTGGTTGACAGTCGCTCGTTACCACCTCGAGGAACGTCTTCCTCCGTTACTTCGGTTTTCGAAGTAATGGGATTCACTGTCTCGGATTTCGTCGAATCCGCGATCCGATCGGGGGTGCGTTTGATGTGTTCCACCGTGGTACGGGACGTATGTTCCACGACGTACTCGTTCCGACCGACGGGAGCGCCGGTTCCGAGGCGGTACTCGCTCACGCGACGGAGATAGCCCGAACGTACGGGGCCGACGTGCACGCCCTTTTCGTCGTCGACTCGGGATCGATTCCCGGCGGGCTGGATCCGGATCAGCGCGACGCGCTCTCGGCCCCCTCGGAACGACGCGGGCGGGAGGCGACGATCCGGATCGCGAACCGGCTCGAGGAGGAGGAGCTGGGCGCAGCCCGCGAAGTCCGCGACGGCGTTCCGTACCGGGAGATCCTCGACTACGCGGACGAGCAGGGCGTCGACCTGATTCTCATGGGAACCCACGGCCGAACCGGCGTCGATCGCGCCCGCCTCGGCAGCACGACCGAACGGGTCCTCGGCCGGGCGGACGTCCCCGTTCTCTCGATTCGACTGGCGGACGACGGCGCGGAACCGTCGCCGCCATCGGACGGGTACGACACCGTCGTCGTCCCGACCGACGGGAGCGACGTCGCCGAACGCGCCGCCGAAACCGCTCTCGAGCTCGCGGAAACGTACGGATCGGACGTTCACGTCGTCTACGTTGTGGACGCCACGGTCTACGATCTCGAGGACGCACCGCGTAGCGTCATCGGGCTGCTCCGGGAGGGCGGGCAAAAGGCCACCGAGGAGGTCGCCGCGACGGCTCGAGAGCGCGACCTCTCGGCGACGACCGAACTCCGCCGCGGCGCGCCGGCGGCGGAGGTTCTCGCCGCCACGTCGGCCGCGGACGCGGACCTCGTCGCGATGGGTACGCGAGGACGAACGCTCGACTCGAGTCGCCTGCTCGGCAGCACGACGGCGCAGGTCGTCCGCCGCTCTCCGGTTCCCGTCCTCACCGTCAGGTGAGGCTCGGACGCCGACGCTCACTCGCTCTCGTCGATCTCGACCTCGGTCGCGGATTCGCCGTCGCGGCGTCCGGCGGCCGCCCGAACCGCGAGCACGACGAACGCCGCGCCGAGTACGCGCACGGCCGTGGTAACACCGTCCTTCCAGACGACCTCGTCCCCGTTCTCGTAGGCGACGGCCGCGCCGAACTCGAGGTACCGTTTCGGCGCGAGCGCTGCGACGAGGCCGGCGACGCCGGCGACGTTCATTACCCACGCGTACGACCGTCCGCCGGCGAGGCCGGCCAGTGCGTAGACGACGCCTTCCGCTCGTACCGCCGGCTCGAGCCACGGTTTGGCCGTACAGTCGTGCGGGTTCTCGAGGGCGACCGCCTCGTAGGCGTCGATTACCGCGTTCGGTGCCAGTGCGACGAGGACGCCGACCGCGCCAAACAGGAGTCGGGACATACTCCGATTTTAGAACGAGCGAACTATAATCGTACCGACCGGTCTTCGGATCGACTCGAGGGAACGGCCGCACGGCTTCCCGGCGGAGTCGCGAACGGTGCGGGCTGCGGTCGTCGCAAACGGACGGACGCCAGCCCGCCTCACTCCCCGTCGATCGGAGTTTTCACGATCGTCACCGGTCGCTCGGCCATGTTCGCGACGCGCTCGGCCACGCTCCCGAGCAGGCGGCGGTACTCGCCCGATCGGTTTTTCGAGCCGACGACCGTCAGGTCGACGCCGGCTTCGTCCATGTAGACGAGGATCTCCTCGTGTGGCACGCCGTGTCTGACGACCGTCTCCGTCTCGACGCCCGCCTCGTCGGCCCGCCGTGCGATCTCGTCGACGGCGTCGCGACCCGCCTGCTCGAGCGCGTTCTCTAACCCCTCGAACTCGTGGACGTACTCGTCGCCGGGGTAGGAGCTGTAGGCTTCCGCGTCGACGACGTACAGAACGTGTAGCGTCGCGTCGTACCGCCGTGCGGCGTCGACCGCGTGATCGATGGCGTCGTCGACGCCGGGGCTCATGTCGGTCGGCAAGAGGATCCGTTCGTACATTCCGTTTCCGTCTACTCGGTCGACCCTGATAGTAGTGGAGGTCGCTCCCGCCGAACCGGAACGTGAGACGGGTTTTCGGACGGCGGATAGCGCGTCTACTCGCCGTCCGCGTTCACGGTGAGAACCGGGACCGGCGACGATCGGACGACCCGCTCCGCGACGCTGCCTATCAGTTCGCGGGACGCTCCCGTTCTGCCGGCGGTTGCCATCACGACGAGATCGACGTCGGCGTCGTCGACGTGCGCGAGGATCTCCTCGTGGGGCCGGCCACGTTCGACGGCGGTTTCGACGTCCGTCACGCCGTCGTCGTCGTCGGCGCGAGCGGCGACGTCTTCGACCGCCCGGCGGCCGGCCTCGAACAGCGAGCCGTAGATCTCGTCTTCGGTTTCCGGGTCCAGCTCGGCCGAGAACGCGGGCGAGGACTCGACGACGTACTGGGCGTGCAACGTCGCGTCGTAGGTCGACGCCAGGTCGATCGCGTGCTCGAGCGCGCCGTTCGACTTCTCTGAGCCGTCCGTCGGCACGAGGATGGTGTCGTACATACTCGACGATCGGAGGGGACGGACCAAGTCCTAACGGCCGACTTTCGAGCGTCGGACCAGACGGTATAGATAGCTCCCGTCCCAAAATCGACCGTGATCGAGCGCCAGCGAATCCGTCTGCTCGTCGTCGCGATACTCGTCGCGATCGCCGTCGTCGCCGTCGGCGTCTTCGTCGTCGACGGCGGGACGGCAGATCCCGATCCGGTGCTTTTCGACGACACCGTGTCGATGGGGCTCGCGCTCGAAGACGAGTACGGACTCGAGGACGACGTTCGGCTCCCGAGAGCGCAGGTGTTTTACTCACAGTACGAGTACGTCGTCGGCTACTACGGCGTCGAGATGTTCGTCGCCTCGTTTCGGGAGGCCGGCCACACGGACCGGTTCGGCCACCCGCGAACCGTCTACGTGAGCGATTACTCGAGCGTCGACGTCGAACTGTCGGCCGACGGTCACCCGACGGCCGATCGGGAGCCGGCGTGGACCGACGCAGAATCCGCGTGGTTCGCGGTCGGGAGCGAGGCGACGACGCCGAGCGGGCAGACGATCGTCCCCTTTGCGGACCGCGACGACGCGACGGCGTTCGTCGACTCCCACGGCGGGTCGGTCGTCGCGTGGGAGCAACTCCTGGATCGGGACGTCGAGATGGACGATGCGACCGTCGTTCGCGATCGCGTCGATCAGCAGCATCAGAACGCCGACGAACGGATCGAGGCCGTCTCCGCGCTGGCCGATCGGCCGGTCTCGACGGTCGTCGGCGAAGACGCCGCCACGGTACAGGAGGCGATCGACAGCGCACCCGAGAACACGACCGTGCTCGTTCCCGAGGGAACGTACAACGAGACGCTCGAGGTCGACCGGTCGATCACGCTACGCGGCGAGGACGACGCCACGATTCGGGGCGACGGGAACGGGACGGTGATCACCGCGACGGCGAATCGAACCGCCGCCGTCGGCCTCGCCGTCGCCGGTTCGGGGTCGCAGCGACAGGGCGATGGCGAACTTCCCGGCGACGAACACGACGGCGAGTGGGACGACACCTTCGAGCGGAACTACGCCGGCAGCGACGCCGCGATCGGCCTGCACACGGCGAACGAATCGCTGATCGAGGACGTCTCGGTCGACTCGGAGGTCACCGGTGTCGTCCTCCGTCGAAGCGAGAACTCCGTCGTCCGCGACGTTACCGTCGACAGCCCCGAGCGCTGGGAGGACGGACACGCCGGCGTTCTCGCGTTTCACTCGCCGACCGTCGTCGAAAACGCGACGATCTCCGACGGCAGAGACGGGGTCTACTCCCACCGTTCGACGGGGCTTGTCGTCCGCAACTCGACGCTCGAGGGGAACCGACTCGGCGTCCACCTGATGCACACGTCCGACGCGTTGCTCGCGAGCAACCGCCTCGAGAATCAGTCGAGCACGGGGATTTACGTCATGACCGGTCCCGAGCGCAACGCGATCGTGGACAACGAGATCCGCGGGGCGGAGTACGGGCTCTTTCCCGACGGCAGCGACTCGTACGTCGCGGACAATCTCCTCGTCGACAACCGGGTCGGCCTCCGGATCGACGCGACGGGATCGCGTTACGAAGGCAACGTCGTCGCCGGCAACGAGATCGGTGCCCAGGTTCGCGCGATGTTGCCGACGAACCAGGTTCTCGAGAACGACTTCGTCGAGAACGACGTTCACGCCGACGCTGGGACCGGACCGCTTCGCGTCTGGACCCACGACGGCACGGGTAACTACTGGCAGGGGGCGAGCAGCATCACCGGCGACCGGACTGTCGACGGTCCGTACTCGCCGACGGCACCGGTCGACCGGCAGCTCCACCGAACCGACGGTGCGGAGACGCTGGCCCGTTCGCCGGCGCTGGATGCGATCTCCGGACTCCAGGGCACCGTTCCGGGGATGCGGACCGGCAGCGTCGTCGACCTCGCGCCGACGTGCGAGCCGAACGAACCGGACCTGCTCGCGGAGACGCCGTGGGCCGATCGGGCCTGGTCGTGCGAACGGATCGAGCGGGGACCATCACCATGAGCGAACGTCAGACACCACCGGCGACCGAACCGATACTGCACGCACAGAACGTCGACCGCGAGTACGGATCGATCTCCGTTCTCGAGGGAGTCACGCTCCCGATCCGCGCCGACGCGGTGACCGCGCTGATCGGCCCGAACGGCTCGGGAAAGACGACGCTGCTGCGGGTGCTGGCTGGCCTCCTCGAGCCGACCGGCGGCTCCGTCACCTACCGAGGGCCCGACGCGACGCGACGGATCGGCTACCTTCCCCAGCAGCCGGCGTTTCGTCCCGGATTTACCGTCCGCGAGACGCTCCGGTTCTACGGGTCGCTCGTCGGTGACGACGACGAGGCCCCGATCGAGCACCTCGAGCGCGTCGGTCTCGCTGACGCCGCCGATCGGCCGGTGGACGCTCTCTCCGGAGGGATGACGCGCCTGGTCGGTATCGCTCAGGCGACCATCGGCGATCCGCCCGTCGTCGTCCTCGACGAGCCTGCGAGCGGACTCGATCCCGGAATGAGCACGCACGTGTTCGAGATCGCGACGGAGCTGGCCGGGACGGGGACCGCGGTCGTCCTCAGCTCGCACGACCTGGAACTCCTCGAGCGTCACGCCCACGAGGTCGCGATACTCGACGACGGTGCGATCGTCGATCGGGGCGATCCCGTTGACGTCCGCAACCGCCTCGAACTGGACTCGCTTCGAGCGGTATACGAGGAGGCCATCAGCGGCGACACTCGAACCGTTCGCGTCCAGGGGGTGACGACGTGAGCGACTCGAGTCCGTCGACCGGGAGCGGCCGCAGCCGAGCCCCCCCGACGCGCCGTCGACTGTTCGAGGCGGTCGTCGTCCGCGAGGTCCGGACGGTGGTCCGCGCCCGCTCGCTTCTCCTGCTCGCCGCGACGTTGACCGCGGTCGTCGTCGGCATCACCTGGATCGGCGACGGGTTCACCGCGGGATATCTCCCCTCGATCGTCGACCTCCTGACGCCGCTCGAGTTGCTCGTCCCGATCGTCGCGATCGCGTTCGGCTACCGAGCGATCCTCGGCGACCAACAACGGGGCGAACTCGACGTTCTCGAGACGTACCCCGTCTCGGCGCGAGAACTGGTGCTCGGCGTGTACGCGGGGCGGGCGATCGGTCTCGCCGTGACGATCGCGGTCGCGCTCGCGATCGCCGCCATCGCGATCGCCGTCGGCGGCGACGACCCGGTCCGCGTCTACGCCAGTCACTCGGGGGCGGACTCGCCGATCCTGTTCGCACGGTTTCTCGTGTTGACCGTCCTCTTCGGGCTCGCCGTGCTCGCGGTCGCCGTCGCGATCTCGGCGGTCGTCAGCGTGACCAGGAGTGCACTGGGGCTCTCCGTCGTCGCGCTCGTCGCGTTGCTCGTCGGCTTCGACCTCGCGATCGTCTACGGGCTGGCCGAGGGAATCGTCGGCGACGCGGACCTGCTTTACACGCTGGCGGCGAGTCCCCTCAGCGCCTACCGCGGACTCGTCCTCGAGACGACGGTGATCGTGGCGTCGGGAACCGGCCCCCGCGTCGCCTCGCCGGTAGCGAGCCTAGTTGGCCTGGTGATCTGGACCGTCGCCTCGCTCGCGGTCGCCGTCTGGGCCGTCGGCCGATAAGGTCTGGACTGTCGAGCGGTGACTCGTACGGTCCGAGGGCCGTCGGTACCGGCACGACCGCGATCCGCCTGCGGTCTCACTGGTGTATCGTACTACCTGACCGTCTCGGGTGATCGATCGTACGCTCTCGCATCCGTCGGCACAAATCGAAGCGACCCCCGCCCGAAAGGCCCGAGACGCGCATTCGCCGAGGGGAAGGAGGGGGAGTTTACGACATCAACGACATCACGAGTTCCATCGTCACGTCCTCGTGTGCGTACTCCTCACCGCCGTACTCCGCGCGGAAATCGTCGGCATCGTCTCCGTCGGAGAACCCGACCATCGACCGTCCCATCGCACCCAGCACCTCGCTGTCGGCGATCAGCGTGAGGTCGGACGGTGGCGCGAACGTCTCCCCGTCCAGGTGGTTGCTGATCTCGAATTCCCCGTCGTCGGTCGTAATCTCGAAGTCCACGCTCGAGTAGTCCGTGATGTACGTGACCTGTGGGTCGGTTCCCTCGTTTGCCCGCTCGAATGTGAACGCGTACGTACACAGCGAGCTACAGAACTGCGCCGGTCGATCTTCGCCGACGACCTCGTCGGCGTCCTCGTAGTGGGCCTGTCCGACTGGACCCGGATGCTGACCGATTCCCATCGTGCAGTTGTCACAGGCCTGGTCGTCCGCGATGGTGATCGGGTCGGGGGCGTCGTCGTCGCCCAGACAGCCCGCAATCGCTCCGATCCCGACGGCCGCCGCGCCAACGAGCAGCGACCGTCGCGTGCGTTCGTTCCCACCACGTGGATTCGGGTCCATACCGAGTAATCGGTACCGCACTAGTAAGTCTCGTCTGGTACGATCGCCGAATCGTTTCGGCCCGATATTCGTTTTGACCGCGTCTACGTCTCGATTTCGACGTTTTAACCAGATGCTACTTGGCCGTTGCGTTCCAACCGCCTCACGATGAACCGACGCCGCATTCTCGGCGCTGGAGCAACGGCCGGACTCACGACGATCGCCGGCTGTCTAACCGGATTGATCGCGGACGATTCCCCCGATCACGTCGTACTCGAGCCGCCGGCTGACGAGGCGCAGGGAGATCCCTCCTACCCGACGTACGCCGATCAGTTCCCGGCGTTCGAACTGTCAGACTCGCTCGCCGAGACGACCGTTGCCGTCGACGAACTCGACGATTGCCACCTCTCGACGGCGTTTTTCGCGAGCTGCCCTACCGAGTGTATTCCGCTGATGAACGCACTGTCGACGGTCCAGGCGAACAGCCTCGAGATGGGTATCGACGACGTTCGCTTTCTGGCGATCACGTTCGACCCGGAACGGGACACTGCCGAGGCGCTACGGGAGCACGCGGAGATGATGAACGTCGACCTCGAGGCGACGAACTGGCACTATCTCCGACCGGCGAACGCCGACGAAGCCGTCGAGATCGTCGACGAACGCCTCGGCGTCCCGTTCGAACGCGAGGACCTCGGCGGTGGCGACTACGACTTCCATCACGTCACCGTCACGTTCCTGGTCAATCCGGACGGCTACGTCGAACGGAGCTATCGCGGCGAAGACCCGGAGACGGACCGTCTCACAGCCGACCTCGAAACCGTGGACGATCTCTGGTGACGATGGGCGTATACGTCGGTGTGGCTCGCCGTCCGTCTGTCGTCCTCCAACAGCAGTGCTACGATCTGACGCTCGATCCGACGGCCGTCGAACCGGTGAGTCTCGTCGTGTTCGGACTGATCGGAGTACTCGGCGGTGCGCACTGCCTGGGAATGTGTGGACCGCTCGTGACGACGTACTCGGATCGACTCCGGGCCCGACGCGCCGGGCCGTCCGAGCGGGCGGAGGTGACCGTCGGTATGGTTCGCCAGCACGCGCTGTTCAACCTCGGGCGGACAGTCAGTTACGCGATTCTCGGCGGTCTGTTCGGACTCGCGGGGACGCTCGTGTTCGTCACTCCCCGGGCGGTTTCGGCGGTCGTGACCGACGTCCACGCGATTTCCGGCGTCCTGGTAGGATCGCTCATCGTCGCGATGGGTGTGCGCTATCTCGTCGGGCACCGAGGCGTGGGCACCGCCGTTCGCGTCCCGCTCGTCGGCGCACTCGTCGGTCGCCTCCAGCGGTGGCTGCTCGACAACGTCGACGACTGGGTCGGCGATTACCGTATCGTGGGGCTGGGCGGCGCACACGGGCTGCTTCCCTGTTCGATTTTGTACCCTGCGTTTCTGTACGCCTTCGTCCGTGGTTCGCCGCTCGAGGGATTCGTCGCGCTCGCCGTCCTCGGTGCTGGAACGATCCCGTCGCTGTTTCTGTACGGGACGCTCGTTCAGTCGCTGGGACCCGAGACCAGGGCCGGTCTTCACCGCGTCCTCGGGCTCGCGTTCGTGGTTCTCGGGTACGTTCCGATCCAGCACGGACTCGCGATGCTCGGCGTTCCCCTGCCGCCGATTCCCATCCCTCACTTCCAGCCGCTGTAGCCGTTTCGTTCGACGATACTGCATCCCCAGCCCCGGTCTCGATCTTTCCCGATCGGTTCGTTTCGCAGACGTACTGCAAATCCAAAATATGTCGGGCCGTGGGAATACGGGGTCGATACTTTACGGTGGACCGCCAGGCTGGAACTGCATCCATCCATGACCGAGTGCTCGATCGTGGACGACGACGGACTCTCCCGGGCGACCTGCGAGGTGGACGAGCTGCTTCGCGCCCTGGCCGACGGCCGCAGGCGGCTGCTCGTTTCGGTCCTCGAGGCGCGCGATCACGGCTGGATCCGTCGCGAGCGGCTGGTCGCGATTCTCGCCGGACGTGACGACCGACTCACCGCAGCGGACTGGCGACGCGAGTTCGTTCACGTCCACTGTCCGGTGCTGGCCGACCTGGGCCTCCTCGAGCACGACGAACAGAGCGACGCGGTCCGCTACTACCGGTGCGATCTGGTGTCGGAGTTGCTGGCGCTCGTCGAGGCACGCGCGGATCGAACCTGACCGCGGTGTGAGCATCACGTCAGGTGCGATCCGTCCACGCGACGACAGAGACGACGTTCGTCACCCTGACCCCGGAGACGCTGTCGCCGTTCACCGACCTGTACGAACTCCCGATACCACAGGCGTCTCACCCGACGCGGATCAGCTCATCTCGACCGACGTCGTCGAGCGCCGCTTGCGCGAGCGTCGAACCGCCGACCGGGACGGGGAACGTCGTGGCCTCGGCGTGTGGTCGTCATCGCCTCGAGTCCGGTCAGGCCGTCAACACCGGTCGATCGGCCGATCGGACGACCCGTTCCGCGACGCTTCCGATCTTCCCCGGTCGTCGGTGACTCTGGCCCTGGAACCCGATGACGATCAGGTCGGCGTCGAGGTCGTCCGCCTTCTCGAGGAGCTCCTCCCACGGCCGCCCGTGACAGACGTTCCAGGTGCACTCGATTCCCTGGGTGTCCGCCCGCTCGCCGAGCTCCTCGAGCATCGCCGCCCCCTGCTCTTCGAGTCTCGTGAGGACGATCTCCGCGCTGCTCAGCGCCGGCTCGCCGTACCGGTGGGTCTCGACGCAGTACATCGCGTGGACGTCGGCGTCGTACCGATCCGCGAGCTCGAGTGCGTGTTCGACCGCCCGGTTCGCCGGATCGCTTCCGTCGGTCGGAACGAGAATCGTGTCGTACATCGGTCGGAGGGACGTATCACGCGGGACCGTTAATAGCTCACACCACGACCGTTGATACGTTCGCCTTCGTCTCCGGGTACCGGTCTCGAGGTGATCGGCGCGCTTCAGGCCGTGATCACCGGTCGATCGAGGTAGCGCACGACGCGCTCGGCTGTGCTTCCGACCTCGCTTCCCGGCCCCCCGCCGAGACCGCGGTTCCCGAGGACGACCAGGTCGGCGTCGACCTCGTCGGCACACTCGCTGATCTCGTCGTGGGGGCGACCGCGGCGAATCTCGCTCGTCGCCTCGACGGACGCCCGCCCGACGAGGTCGTCGAGGACGTCGTGGCCGCGTTCTTCGAGTTCCTCGACGGCGTCGATCTCGTCGGTGAGTACCGTCTCTCCGTACCGGCGCGTGTCGACGACGTAGATCGCGTACAGCTCGGCGTCGAACGTCGACGCGAGATCGAGTGCGTGCTCCGTGGCTCGGTTTGCGGCCGCACTGCCGTCGGTCGCGACGAGAATCGTGTCGTACATCGGTCGACCGCACGTATCACGAACGGCCGCTAATAGCTTACACCGCGATCGCTGATACGTTCGACCCCGTCTCGAGTCGACCCTGGATGCGGGACACGGCCGGAAGCATCCGATCGAGGACCGTACCCGACGCTCCGCCGGTGTGCTCGTTATGCCCGTCCCCGAACCAGCGTCACCGAACGTGTCGTCCGTCGCGCCACCCGTTCCGCCTCGGTTCCCGTCACCATCCGCGCGGCGAGCGAGCGCCCGTGGCTCCCCATGACGATCTGGTCGAACCCGTTCGTCTCGGCGTACTCGACGATTTCGGCCGCCGGCGATCCGTACGCCCTCTCCGTCTCGAGGTCGATTCCCCGGCCGTCGGCCATCTCCCTCGCCGACTCGAGGACGACGTCGGCGCTCGCTTCGTGCGCCGTGAGGATCTTGTCGAGGTACGTTCCCGAAACGTCCACGTGGGACCGGTCGAACGGAAGCGAGATCACGTGCAACGCGGTGTGCGTTCCCCCGCCGAGCGTCTCGAGGGCGTACTCGAGGGCGGCGTCGGACTGCTCGGAGCCGTCGACGGCGATCAACACGCGTCCGGGTAACTCGCGGTCGCGAACGGCGGACGCGGGTTCGGGAACGATCGTCGTCGAGACGGCCGACCGGCGGAGCACCGCCTCGCTGACCCGACCGAGAAACGGCCGCGAAACCGGCGACTGGCCGTGACTGCCCAACACGAGGTGGTCGACGTCCAGTCCGACCGCAGCCGAAAGAATCTCGCCGCGTGGCGTTCCGGTCCGACGTTCCGTCCGGAGGTCGAGGCCGTGGTCTTCGGCTCGTTCGACCGCTCGGTCGAGAACGTCCGTCTCCGTCGGCCCTTCGCGTTCGTCAGGCGAACTGGCTCGGTCGGCGCGCGGATCGACCACGGTGAGCGCGGTCAGCGACGCGTTCGGAAACGAGGCGAGCGCGTACTCGAGGGCGGCGAACGACCGTTCGGAGTCGTCGATCGAAACGAGAACGTGGCGTGGCATTGTTCGATTCCGGCGTTCGCGAACGTCGGTCGCGACACCACGTTCCCCTTCGACGACCCGACGCATAACTGGTGGGTTCGATCGACGGGACGATCGTTCCGACGAACGGCTCGATTCCCGGACGCCGTCGACGAACGTCTTCCGGCCCGACCGACGGTCGCGCTCGCGCTCCCGCTCTCACCGAACGATCGTGACCGGCACCGCGGCTCGTCTGGTGACCGTTTCGGCGACGCTTCCGAGCAGGATCCGCGAGACGCCTTCCCGTCCGTGACTGCCAATGACGACGTGATCGATGTCGTGTTCGTCCGCGTAGTTGACGATCGTGCGTGCCGGCTCACCCGTCAACACCGCCGTTTCGACGGCCGTAGAGGACGGTAGCGCCTCCTCCAGGTCGTCGCGCGCGCTCGAGCAGAGGTCTTCGCCCCGCTCGACGGCGCGGTCGTAGGCCGCCCGATCGTAGTACCCCTCGTGTGCACCCGAGTAGACGCCTTCGGCGGGGTCGACGACGTGGATGACGGTAACCCGCTCGACGCTATCCGCCGTGGTCGTTCGGACGTGGTCGATCGCCTTCTCGGCCGGCTCCGATCCGTCTACCGGAACGAGTACGTGTTTTACCATATCACGTGATTGGAACACCGGATAAAATACGTTTCGCTGATTGTCGGGCTCGACCGGGGTGGATCGCCGGTCCGATGGTCGTCCGTTCGATTCGTCGAGGTACGACGGGGCCGTTCCTCGAGGGCGAGTCGCCGATCTCGCTGCCCTCGACGAATTCGGCTATCGGTCCCGCTCGATCGCCCGCTTTGCCCGTTCTGAACTACATCAAAAAACTTATACTACGGTGACGATTGGGGAGCCACGATCGCCCGCAGTCGATCGTTTCACCCTCCTTCGGTGAAGCTCGACGAAAAACATACGGACTCTGCCAGGTAATGGATAACTTCTCGATCCGGTCTCAGGCCGTACAGACGCCTCCGACCCGAACCCCTCATATGACGGAAAAACTCGGGAAAATTTACAGGTGTACCATCGTAACTGTTTCTTTCGGCCGAACCTCGAGTCCTCGCGAGAAATATGGCTCAAAACTGATAGTAAGGCAAACAGAATCGCTCGGAACGGCGACGATTGTACGAGGCTTCCACCGCGATTCATCGTCAGCGTCGGTTCGATCTACTGTATCAGACCGCCAACATTCTTGTCGGATGGCTCGTCCGTCAGCCCGACTCTCCGCTTCGACGTGACCCCGTCGACCGCGTCCTCGAGTGGTCTCTCGACCCCGGTCGTCGAGGACCGCGCAGGCGGCTATCGGTTCCCCGTCCGCCGAAGGTCGGGATCGAACGCGGTTCGGGTTTCGTCCGCGGTTGGTCGCTCGTCACCGCGACGTTCACTCCGTCGCCGTCGAACCGGAGCGCGTCCGCGAGCGCGGTGACCGACGTGAAGCGGACCGAACGTTCCGGCGACGACGACGCGCACACCCCCCGTACCGCCGCGGCGGAAAAAGACGTGTCCTAGCGTTTGCAACCTCCCATCACCATTTATCTGTGGGGGCGGTGTACGACGTCCGTCCCGATTCCGATCGGACTGGGGGCGCCCGCTCGTCTCGAGGATTCGCGGTTTCCTCGATCCGTCCCCTCGTGACCCCACATCGCACGACGAGCGAACTGACGCGCCACGAAACACGCACCATGAACTACAAAGAATTCGTCGGACAGGTTCAGCACAGACTCGAGTACGCACAGCTCGGCCCCGCCGTGCGAGCGACCCGCGCCGTCCTGATGACGCTCGGCGAACGCTTACAGGAGGGGGAAGCGACCGACCTGGCGAGTCCGCTCCCCATGGAGATCGACCGCTACCTGACGGAGGCGGATCACGGACAGCGCTTCGACTACTCGGAGTTCCTCGACAGGGTGGCGAGACGCGAGGGCGTCGACCGCTCGGACGCCAACTACCACGCCCAGCAACTGCTCGCCGTCGTCGGAGACGTCGTTCCGCCGGGCAACCTCGCGAAGGTCGCCAACCAGCTCCCGGAGGACTACGATCCGCTCTTCGAACTGGTCGACGGTTCGGAGGAGTGATCGACTGGAACGAGACGGTCGTCGATGACCGACCCGTCCGATCTATCGGCAGAAACGCCGTCCGACCGACCGCCCGGACCGATCAGCCGCGTTCGTCGGCCGAAGTCAGCCGCACGCGATCGGTACGACGCTCTCAGCACGTGGTACGACGTTCTGGCGGAGCCGTTCGAAGCTCCGGCGCGGTCGGCGGGACTCGCGATGCTCGGCGTCCGTCCGGGCGAGAGGGTGCTGGACGTCGGCTGCGGAACCGGGTCCGCCCTGGTCGATCTCGCCCGTTCGGTGGCGCCGGACGGAACTGCCGTGGGCATCGACGTCGCGGATGGAATGTGTCGGTCCTCGGAGGCGGCCCTCGCTGTCGACTCCCTCGGTCGCGGTGCGGTCGTTCGAGCCGACGCCGCGGCCACGCCGTTTCCCGACGACTCCTTCGACGCGCTGTTCGCGAGCTTCGTCCTCGAACTCTTCGACACGCCCGAGATTCCGGCCGTACTCGAGGAGTGGCGACGCGTGCTCGAACCGGACGGTCGCTGCTGTGTCGTCTCGCTTTCCCGCCGCGACGTCGGAGTTTCTACCCGCCTCTACGAACTCGTCCACCGCGTCGTTCCCGAACTCGTCGACTGTCGCCCCATCTACCTCCGCGACACCGTACTCGAGTGTGGGTTTCGGATCGTCGCCCACCGGACGAGCACGGTCTGGCGGTTGCCGGTCGAAATCGTCGTCTGCGAGCCGGACGGATCGCTCGACGGCTGATGGGGTCTATTCCACCGAGTTACCGGCGAAACCGCGACCGCCCTGCGGGCCCACCGGAACTGACTTTCACCTGTCGGTACGAATCGATGGCTGGATCAGTTCGCGCCTCGGACGAGCGTGACCGCTCGCGGCGACCGCCGCGCGACCCGCTCCGCGACCGTTCCCGTGATCAGTCGGGCGGCGAGCGATCGACCGTGACTCCCCATCACGATCTGGTCGTAGTCGTCGGTTTCGACGCGTTCGACGATCGCCGTCGCCGGATCGGCGTCGTCGGTGTCCGTTCGAACGTCGGCTCCGTGGTCGTCCGCGATCTCCCTCGCGTCCTCGAAAACTGCGTCGGCGCGGTCGTTGCGAACGCGTACGATCTCCTCGAGGTACGTTCCGCGGACGCCCGTGCGGTCGCGGTCGAACGGGAGCGACAGCGCGTGAAACGCAGTGACGTCCCCATCGGGAAACGTTTCGAGGGCGAACTCGAGGGCGGCTTCGGCCTGTTCCGAACCGTCGAGTGGGACGAGGACGGACCCCGGTAACTCGCGCTCGCGAATCGCCTCTACCGGCTCCGGCACGACCGTCGTGGTGACCGGCGCTCGGCGGACGACGGCTTCGCTCACGTGACCGAGAAACGGACGCCTGAGCGGTGATTCGCCGTGGCTTCCGATCACGACGTGATCGACGTCGGTACTGGTTGACTCGAGGATCTCCGTGTGCGGCGCTCCTTCCCGGAGGAAGCTTCCGATCTGTCGATCGCGCTCTTCGGCGTACTCGACGGCGCGATCGAGAACGCGCTCACCGCGTTGTTCCGCCCGCGCTTCGACAGACTCGCGGGAACCGACGGATGCGACGTGATCGTGGCTCGGATCGACCACGTAGAGGACGTCGATCGTCGCGTCGGGAAACGACCCAAGGCTGTACTCCAGACCCGCGAATGCGTGATCCGATCCGTCGATCGGAACGAGGACGTGTTCTGGCATCTGTTTCTGTGGCGAGCGTCGACCCGCCCCGGTCGACTTCCACGTCGACGACGATAAACCCCGACCAGCCGCGGGGAGACGCCTGACCCTGCGAATCGTCCACGCAGGTGTCGGCCGCAGACGTATCCGAGCTACCGTGCAAGCGAACGTGATGAGTCACTCACCACGTCTATCGCGGCGGGCGGCGCTTCGTATCGGTGCCTGCATCGCGAGCGGGACCATCGTCGCGGGTTGTACCGAGGACGCGGCGAACGATCCGGACGACATGGAGACCGACGAACCGATCGACGAAATTGCAGACGACGCCGAACCAGCCGACGCAGGCTGGGAAGATGGGTGGGAGGACGTCGACGCGATCGAACTCGAGGCAGCCGACGGTGGCGACTGGGTCGGCCGTCGACCGGCGGCGATCGACGGTGTGGAGAATCCCGACCTAGAACTGTACGAGGGTCGCGAGTACGAATTCGCCTGGGTCAACCGCGACGGCGATGTGCACAACCTCGCGATCTGGGACGAGTCCGACCCGCTCATCTCGACGGACTTCGAGGACGATGACGGCGAGCGGAGTGCGATCATCGCCGAAGCCACCGCCGAAATGGAACTGTACCTCTGTGAGACCCACGGCACCGAGATGGCCGGCGCCATCGACGTTCGAACCCAGTGATCGGCGACGCGCTCGAGGCGGTCCTCTCGGCGGTGCAGTCGCTCTGGTTCCCGCGATCAGTCGTCACATCCGCCCGTACGCGCTCGTTATTCGAGCCGGGTGCGCGAACTCCGCGTCGTTTGTCAGAAAATCGCCGTCCGGCGTTCGAGACTGGTTCACGCCGGTCTGAAACCCCGGTCGCGTGACCGATAGATCGAGTAAAACCGCTCGTTGATCGGCGTTACAACGGTGTAACGTTCAGTTCATCGTACGTTACCAGGTCCCGATTTTATACTACCGATCGTCGTTACCCACGCGACATGGACGATTCGGGGATCTCGACCGAGATCAGTCACGACGAGTTCGATCCGATCGGAACGCTCGCGCTCATCGCGCTGTACTTCGTGGTTCTCACGCTGATGTGGTTGTTCACCTACTTCGTCGAGTTCGTCGGAAACGCCCCTACACCGACTGTTCTGCTATGAATATTCACGCCTACGAACGGCTGTGGCTGGTCGCGTCGATGGTGCTCATCGTGGGATTCATCGTCACGATCACGTACGGAACGGTCGGGCTCGGAATCACGATGGTCGACGATCGCGAGGAGACGATCAGTCCGGACGATGTCGACGAGGACGATCGGTTCCAGGACCCCCGCGTCGAACAGGTCGGCGAAAACGAGTTCGAAGCGTACGTCGTCTCCATGACGTTTCTCTTCCAACCCGATCCGATCGAGATTCCGGCGAACAACGAGGTGACGTTCTACGTCACGAGCAGGGACGTCATTCACAGCTTCACGGTCGTCGGGACGAACACGAACACCATGGTCATCCCCGGGGAGGTGTCGGCGATGACCGTCGAGTTCGACGAACCCGGCGAGTACGGCGTGGTCTGTAACGAGTACTGCGGTCCAGGTCACCACGACATGGAGGGATCGCTGATCGTCCACCCGGAAGACGAGTACAGCCTTACCGAGCTCTCGGTCGACGCGCCCGACCAGGTCGGGCCGGGAGAGGACGTCGAACTGACGATCTCGATTCAGAACGGTCTACTCGAGGATCTGGAGACGACCGTCGACGTCGAGGTCGGCGACGAGACCCTCGAGCAGGACGTCACGGTCCCGGGAGGCGAAACCGAGCAGGTGTCCGTCACCGTCGACGGCGACGATCTCGAACCGGGCGACGCGGAGTGGTCCGCCTCGGTCGACGACGAGGTGGAGACGGGGACAGTGACGATCGGCGACGATGCGGACGACGGGGGTGACGAACCGTGACTGACCTGTTCGTCGACGAGTATCCCGAACAGGCGCGACTCGTTCGGGCCGCATTTTTGACGTCGTTCGTCGCGCTCGGGATCGGCGCGCTCTTCGGCGTCATCCAGGCGCTCCACCGGACCGGCGTGTTCCGAATCGTCGAGTCGACGACGTACTACACCGTCCTGACCGGCCACGGCGTCTTTCTCGTCATCACGTTCACGATATTTTTCCTCGTCGGTCTCTATCAGTGGGCGGTAACGGACAGCTTACAGCGGGGGCCGGTAGACGCGCGGCTTACGTGGTCGTGGTACGGACTGATGTCGGTCGGAACGCTGATCGCAGCGATCGCGATACTCGCGGGATTTCTCGACGATCCCCCTGACGTACTCGGTTCCGAACTGAGTGCGGACGTCCTCTTTACGTTCTACGCGCCGTTACAAGCGAATCCGATCTTTTACGCCGGTCTCGTACTGTTTGTCGTCGGTACGTGGCTCGCGGGCGCCGACTGGTTCCGGACCTGGTGGGCCTGGAAGCGCGACCATCCCGGCGAGCGAATCCCGCTGCCGACGTTCATGGTGTTGACGACTATGATCATGTGGTACATCTCCTCGATCGGGGTCGCGGTCGCGATTCTCGCGTTCATCCTGCCGTGGTCGCTCGGACTGATCGACAGCCTCAACCCGACGCTGACGCGAACGCTGTTCTGGTACTTCGGCCACCCCGTCGTCTACTTCTGGTTGCTGCCGGCGTACCTCCTGTGGTACATCGTTCTCCCGAAACTCTCCGGCGGACGCCTGTTCAGCGACCCGCTCGCCAGGGTCGTCTTTATCCTGTTCGTGTTGCTCTCGACTCCGGTCGGTATCCACCACCAGTATCTCGATCCGGGCATCTCCGAGGGGTTCAAGTTCATCGCGATGACGAACACGATGTTCCTCCTGTTACCGAGCCTCCTGACGGCGTTCACCGTGGTAGCTAGCATGGAACACGGTGCCCGTCAGCGGGGAGGCACGGGAACGCTCAACTGGCTCCGAGCGCTTCCCTGGAAGGACCCGGCGTTTACGGGAATGGCCCTCGCCGGACTCGTGTTCGCCTTCGGGGGCTTCACCGGCATCGTCAACGCCGGGATGAACATCAACTACCTGGTGCACAACTCGCTGTGGGTGCCCGGTCACATCCACACCCAGGTCGGGACCGCCGTCGCGTTGACGTTCATGGCCGGCTCCTACTGGCTCGTTCCACAGTTGACCGGAAACCGGCTCGTCGGCCGACAGATCGCACTGTTCCAGGTCGTCCTCTGGTTCGTCGGAATCGTCTTCATGACGAACTCGATGTACCGGGCCGGTCTCATCGGCGTCCCGCGACGATCCGCGGAGCCGCAGTACGCCTTCGATTACGAGGTCGGCGTCGGATCGATGACCGAACTCGACGTCCAGCTCGCTCTCGGCGGCGTCCTGTTGTTCGTCTCGACGGTCCTGTTTCTCGCGATCATCCTCCTGACGGCGTTCAACACCGACAGCGATCCCCTCGTCGACGGAACGATCCCGCCGGCGCTCTCCGGTCCCGAGGACTCCCCGCGCGTCCTCGACGATCTTCGCGTGTGGATCGGCATCGCCCTCGTCCTGGTCGTCATCGCGTACGCGATTCCGCTCGCGAGCATCGTGGATCGCGGCGGGCTCTTCGGTCCCGACGTCGGACCGTTCCCCGTCGTCGTCGACGGCGTCATGTACCTCCAGCACGGAGTTGCATACGTCGGAGTGTTGATCACCTGATGCGCATCTCCCCCGCCAAACTACTCATCGTAATCGCGCTTTGTCTCGTCGTCCTCGTCGAGGCGCGAACGATTCTCGCGTTCTTCGACGTCGAGGTGTCGGTGCTCGAGATCGCTCTCGTCGGCGTCGTGGCTATCACGGCACTCGTCGTGTGGGCCGTTCGACCGGCCGACGAGGAGACGTCGGAGCCGTAATCCGGTCTCGAGCGCGCCGCGGTCGCGTTCGGTCCACGGTCGACTCGTCGGAACCCCGTCGCGAAATTGCAGCCTATTCGACGATACGCTCTCGTTTCCGGTCCGGAAACGGTGACGGGAGTTAACGCCCTCGAGCCGGAACTTCGCCACTATGTTCGAGGACGTCTCGCCGCGTCGGGCCGCCGCCGTTGGGTTGGTGGCGCTCGTTCCGACCATCGTCTACGGAATCGGTCGACCGGGACTGTCGGGATTCGTCGCGGCCGTGAACGTCGTCCTGATTTTCGCGGCGCTGTACGTGGCGCTATCGCCGGTTGACGACCACGCCCGGTCCGAAAACGAAACGCCGACGTAAGGAACGGGGGCCGTGCGACCGTATTCGAAACCGACGAACCGCGTCGGTTCCCGGACGGAGCGTCGCTGTCACCGGTCGATCGAGTCAGACCTTCGAGTACCGGTCGGTCCCCGAGTATCTCCTTACCGGATGTGTACCACGCCGGATCGCCCTCCCACCGCGTCGGTTCAGTCCCACGCTACAGCCGCTCCCGCTCGAGTCCGTTGCGATCGACGACCTCGAGTTCGTTCTTCGTCCGCAGGAATTCGCTGTAAGGGAACCGTAGAGCGGATCGCTGCCGACTGGCGGGTTCACACCCGTCGATCGGCAGTATCCGCCGTCCGAACCGCAATATTGCGACGGGTCGGGCTACGTCGATCGTACAGATCGATAGCGGCGATATAACAATTACGTGAGATAGACTCCCGGACGGTACAGCCTCTATGAAACGACGTATCTACCTCACGGCCGCGTCCGCGGCCGTGACGACCGCGATCGCCGGTTGCGCAGGTGGCAACCCCGAAGAGGACGGCGATACCGTCGACGAGGACGACGGTGATTCCGACGACGCCCACTCCGACGACGACCAAATCGACGACGATCACGAAACCGACGACGAAGACGAGGAGGAAGACGAAGAAGACGACGAACCGTCGGATCTGCTCGGTACCTTCGACGATTTCGAGGACCTCGACGCGTGGGAGGCCCGACTCGGGTCGCTCGAGGCCGACGACGAGTTCGCCTACGAGGGGTCGCAGTCGGCGCTCCTGACGACGACCGAGTCCGAAGAGCAGGTCAGGATCGTCCGGGAACTCTCGGAGCCGATCGACGTCCAGGGGGTCGTTCCGGGGCTGGCGCTTTCGTGCGACAGTGCGGCGAGCCCGATCATCCAGCTCCACGACGAAGACGGCGACATTCTCCAGTTTCAACAGCACGTCACTCGAGGACAACCGTTCATGCGACGCAACTTCGGACACACGTCCGTCTCGGGCGATCCCGATCCGAGTGCGATCACCGAGATCCAGATCGTCTCGCTGGTCGACGACGAGACCGAGGAGGAACTGTGGGTCGACGACCTGCACTTCGTCCCCCGCGTCGAGGACGGCCGGGTGATGATCCAGTTCCAGCGCGGATTCGAGACGGATTACACGATGGGGTATCCGATCCTCGAGGAGTACGATCTGCCGGGAGCGACGTTCGTTCCGACCGCCAGGATCCGCGAAAGCGCGGAGACGGACGGCGATCACCTGACGGAAGGGCAACTGTCGGAACTCGTCGACGCCGGCTGGTCGGTCGGGACCGTCGGCGTGCGGGGACAGCACCTCCACGAGGTCGACGCGGACGCCGCCGAATCCCACGTGCTGGATCCGCTCGAGTGGTTCGACGAGCGCGGCTACGACGACGCGCGGTACTTCGCGTTCCCCGGCGGTCGGTTCGATCGGCGGACGTACGACCTGATCGACGAACACTACGACCTCGGCTTCGCGGACCGCCACCGATCGCAGGGCTGGGCGAGCAACCACCTCACCATCACGCGCATCTCGGGCCACGTCGACCAGCGCAACCTCGACGCCGAGGAGATGATCGACGCGGTCGACTGGACGGCAGCACGCGGCGGCATCACGACGATCGTCTTCTACGAGATGGACGAAGACGACGCCGAGGCCCTCGAGGCGACGGCCGAACGGATCGCAGAACACCGGGACGCCGGCGACCTCGAGCCGATCTCCCCGCGAGAACTCGCCGACGAGTACGTCTATTGACGTCGTCGATTGGTTTCGATCCGCGCCGGATCTCGTCGCCGTTCTCTGTTCTCGTCACCCCGCGCCGTTTCAAAGCCGAACGCTGGCGCTCGCGACGGTCGATCGGTCGGTATCGTCTCCCCGGCCGAGGCGTCCGGACGCGCCCGCCTTTCGGAACTCCCACGCGGGTGGGAACGTCGGTAACTGGTATATCACCGCCCGTCGTTTCTCCGGTATGGACGTCACCGATATCGTCGACCGGGAGTTCGAGACGTACGACGAGACGACGCGCGTATCGAAACTCCGCGGCGCGTTCGAAGATTCGAATCGCAAGGCGCTCGTGATCGAGCGAGACGGCGAGTTCGTGGGAATCGTCACCCGAAAGGAGGTGCTCTCGTCCCACGAGAAGACGACGCGAAAGGCTCGATCACTGGTTCGGTCGGTCCCGACCATCGGTCCGCACGAAGACGTTCGCGAAGCCGCCCGTCTCATGATCGCGAGCGATACGAGGCTCCTGCCGGTCCTCCAGGGCGACGACCTCGTGGGCGTCGTCCGGACGGAAGCGCTCCTCCGAAGCGTTCAGCCGTACCTCGCCGTCCTCGACGCGTCGGACGTCGCCACGACCGACGTGGTCTCGGTCGAACCCGACACCTCGCTCGGGAAGGCACTTTCGACGTTCAGGACCGAGCGCATCGAACACCTCCCCGTCGTCTCCGGCGACGACGTCGTCGGGATCGTGAGCCTCGCCGACGTCCTCTCGTTCGTCACGCGCGAACTTCAGCGCTCACAGGGTGGCGATTCACCGGAGCACATGGACGCGAGCAAAGGCGGCCACCACGGCGGACGCGGCGCTCGAGAGGGCGAACGCGACGACCTGCTCGCGCTGCCGGTTCGAAACGTCATGGTCGAAGCCGTCGGTACGACGACGCCCGACGAATCGCTGGAAGAGGTGCTCGAGTCGATGCTCGAGTTCGACGCGTCGTCCTCGATTCTGCTCGACGACGGCTCGCTCGCCGGGATCGTCACGAAAACCGACCTCCTCGAGTCGCTAACCTGGTCGGAGGAACGCCGGCTTCCCGTGCAGGTGTTCGGAGCCGAGTTGATGTCGGATACGACCCGCGAGGAACTCTCGGAACGCATCGAGGCCGTCTCGCGCAAGTACGGCGCGATGCGCGTCCTCGAGGCGAAGGTCCACTTCCAGGAGCACAAGGAGCGACTCCGCGGGGTGGCCCAGATCCACGCGCGGATTCGCCTCTACACGGACAAGGGGACCTTCGTCGCGTCCGACGAGGGCTACGGCGATCGCCACGCGTTCTCGCTCGCGCTGAACGCCATCGAACGCCAGATTCTCGAGGGCAAGACGTCCGAACGGGCCCGGATGCCGTCGGGCGAGGACGTCGTCGCGAAAATGTACGGCTGGTGGCTGAGCGAATGACGGTCGGCTCCGGAGTCTCCGCGCGGTCGACGGGCAACGGTGAGTCCGCTCCGTACCGAGAGAACGGCCGAACCGATAATAATCCCGGCCGTTCAACATCCGACCGATATGAGTGAGGAGTCGCCGACGGCCGACGGCACGCTGTTGGTTCCGATCGCGAACGAGGAGACGGCGGATCGCCAGCTGGACACGGCGATCGACGTCGCGACGGACCGGTCCCACGACGTTCTCCTCGTGTTCGTCCTCGAGGTTCCGTCCCAGCTTTCGTTACAGGACGGGCGTCGATATCTGCTCGAGGACGAGGACGAACGACTGCTCGAGACGGCCGCGGAACGCGTCGAGTCCGCCGGAATCCCGGTTCGGCGTCGAATCCGGATAGCCCGCGGCGTCGCGACCGGAATCGTCGGCGCCGCCGCCGAGTACGATGTCGACGCGATCCTGCTGGGCTGGCGGGGCAGGCCGCCGCGATCGAACGTGGTCCTCGGGAGCCACATCGACAGGGTGCTCCGAAACGCCGAGTGCGACGTCCTCGTCAAGCGAATCAAGACGCCGACGCCGAGCGTCGAGTCGGTGCTCGTTCCGGTCGCGGGCGGTCCGCACGACGAGTACGCCGTCGAAACCGCTGCCTCGATCGCCCGCCGGAACGACGCCGCGGTGACGCTGTTACACGTCCTCGAGTCGGACGAGTCGGAGCGCTCACGGGAGCAGGCTCGAACCGTGCTCGGGGCGGCTGCGGCCGAGTTCGAGGAGGTCCAGTCGGTCGACCGGGAACTCGTCTCCGACGACGACGTCGCCGGAACGATAACCGACTGGACGACCGACCACGACGTGACCCTCCTCGGCGTGTCTCGAGGCGGTCTCCTCCAGCGCGCGTTGCTCGGAACGATCTCGGAGGCGGTCGGGAGACACGCGGCCGGGACGGTCGTCCTGGCCAGGCGTCACGATCCCGTCCCGTCCCGACTCCGTCGGTTACTTCCGCTCTCGTAATCGCGGCTCGACCGACCCCGGACCCTCGAGAACGCGGCTGTCTCCCCGAGCCGATCCCGGACGGCGGACGTTCCGCACATGCTGTGCGTCGAACGGTTCGAATCCGTACACACTGCCGAAAAACGGGTACGTACGCACGATACTCGAGTGGGCCGCCGACGGCAACGCCCGAGCGGTTCAGTCGGCGGACGGTGACGTCCTGATCTCGAACCGCGCCCCGCCGTCTTCTCCGTCGGTCACGTCCACGGACCACCCGTGGGCCTCCGCGATTCGCTGGACCGTCACGAGTCCCAGCCCCGTTCCGTTCTCGCGGGTCGTGTATCCCGAATCGAACACCCGATCGCGATCTGCGGGGGGGATTCCCGGCCCGTCGTCTTCGACGGCGAATCCCGCTTCGCCCTCGAGCGCCGTCACCCGGACGGTCACCGCGGGTCCCCCGTGATCGATCGCGTTTCGAAAGACGTTCTCGAGGAGCTGATTGAGCCGCCGCTCGTCGGCTTCGAGTTCGACGGACGACGGCTCGATCGCGAGCGTCGCCTCGTCGGCGGCGACCATCTGCCACGCTCTCGTCGCCGCCGACTGTAGACTCACACGATCGGTCTCGTCGATCGTCTTTCCGGCGCGTGCGAGCTGTAACAGGTCCGTGATCAGCGTCTCCATCCGTCGATGAGCGAGTTCGATCTCCTCGAGCGCGTTGCTGTTGCACTCCTCGGCCGCGAGCTCGAGATTCCCCTGCGCGATCGTCAGCGGATTGCGAAGGTCGTGGGAGACGATGCTCGCGAACTCGTCGAGGCGCTCGTTCTGCGTTTCGAGCGCCTCCCGTTTCGCTCGCAACTGCGCTTCGCGCTCCGTTCGATCGAGGACGGCGCTCGTCGCGGACGCGAGCAACTCGGCCGTCGACACGTCGACGTCGTCGAACGCGTCGGTCTCCCTCGAGCCGATGTTGAGAACGCCGTGTGAGCCAAGCGACACGACGATCTCGCTTCCAACGATCGTCTCCGGGTTGTATCGGTTCGGGTGATCGCGAACGTCGGCGTACACCCGAACGTCGCCGCTTTCGAACGCGTCCCAGGTGAGACTGTCTCCGCCCTCATACGTCGGCGAATCGTCGAACGTATCTCGTCCTTCGTCGGTGATCGCGACCGGCTCGAGTGCGTCCGTCGTCTCGTCGTATAGCCACGCGCCCGTGAGCGGCATGTCCAGTTCCGACGCGGCGAACTGGACGACCTGTTCGCAGACGTCCCGTTTCGTCTCCGCCACGACGAACTCGCCCGTCGCTCGTTGCAACGACCGGATTCGATCCGATCGTCGTCGCATCCGGGCGTCGTAGACGCCGATGAGAAATCCGCCGAGTGCGCCCCCGGTGGCGGCGGTAGCGAGCTGGAAGGCGGCGTCTTCGGGAAGGTGCCCGCTTAGATACTGGTGAATCGCGATCGTTCCGACGAGCGCGCCCATTCCGACCCCGCCGAGGGCCGTCCACTGCACCAGTCGGTCGACGTACGCCCGGTTCGATTCGCTTCGTGCGGTCCAGTAGCCGGCGTAGACGATCACGAGCGACAGCACGAGCGGAAAGACCCCGCCGACGAGGGTCGCGAGCGGCGGCTTGTCGTGACCGACGACGTGGAGCGCGTGAACGAGCGCGAGTGCGAGTCCGATTCCTCCGATGACCGCCGCTGCGCGCCTCTCCGTCCGGAACGCCCCCATAATCTCCCCACTCACCGTAATAGTACGAACTCGTGGGTGTTCACGGTATAGAAACGTATCGAAAGTTCACGTTCGGCGTCGAGCCGGAACATCGCATCGGCGTGCGAGCGCACTCGAGTCCCGCGGATCGCCCGCCGCCGCCGGATTTTATAGTATCGGAGGAGAGAGGCTACCTATGTACGACCGGATACTCGTTCCGACGGACGGAAGCGAATTCGCCGACGACGCCGCCGACACCGCGCTCGAGCTGGCGACGGAACTCGACGCGGCGGTACACGTCGTTTGCGTCGTCGAGTCGGGACCGCTCGGTACGATTTCGCTCCCGGGCGACGGCGCGAGCGCGGCCGAGGTGTTCGAAGATCGGGCCACCGAGTTCGTCTCCCGGATCGCCGAACGCGCCGGAGACCGCGGCCTCGAGGTCGAAACCGAAATTCGTCGCGGCGTTCCGGTAGAGGAGATCCTCGAGTGCGCGGACGAAATCGCCGCCGACGCTATCGTCATGGGGTCGAAAGGTCGAAGCGGACTCGGCCGCGCGATGCTCGGGAGCGTCACCGAAGGGGTGACGCGGTACGGCACTGTCGACGTCCTCGTCGTCGGTCGGAACGCCGATTCCGTGGCGTCGTCCGCGTCGGTCGACGAACGCTGATGTGGCACCTGAAACGATTTACGCACCGATCGCGATGCCGTCCTGCGATCGGGGGCGTACTGACTTTCAGTGGCTACTATAGGGTCGTCGACGGGAATCTCGACCGGCTCCTCGACCCCCTCCTCGTTACTCGTCGCCGGCGATCGCTCGCGACCGTCGTCCGATTCCCCAGCCGAGCAGCGCGAGGCTAGCGAAGATGGCCACGGCCTGCAGGACGTGAGCGACCGGAACAAGTTCCGGCGAGAATCCCCAGGCGTCGAGACCGAGACTGACCAGCAGGGAGACGAGGAAGACGCCGAGGCCGACGTCCGCCGTCCGCATGGTGGGGAGCGCCGACGGTGACGAGAACAGCCGACCGACCATGTAGAACGCCAGCGTGTAGGGGAGCCAGCCGACGACGAGGTACCGGAGCGCTCGGGCGTGTTCGTCGGCGACGACCGATCGCGGCACCAGAACGAGGTAGACGAGAAGCGTCGCGATCACACAGCCCGCCAGCAGAACGATCCCCCCAACGTTTCGGCCGTCGCTCATGTGTGTGCATGTGAGGGCTCCGTGTCGATTTCAATCTACCGATGGATCCGCTCGTTGATAGCCGTCGGACCGTCAGCGTCGTTCGATCCCTGGCGGGGACCCCGTCCGACGGAGAGGCCCCCACCGTATCCATCGCCGACGTCCCTATCTTTCTTCAAGGAGAGAATCCTGCCGTTCACGGCAGGCGTGAATCCGACGACGCCTACACAATCTACGTTCGGCAGCAATACGGATATTTATATGTAACTGCGGTGTAACATGGTGTATACCGAGGCGGCATGCCCGCCCCACTAATTGGGCAATATCGAGACTCCGAGACACAAACCGTTCGAGACACCCTCTCGAACCGCTATGGTGTCTCAGTCAACAAGATAACTCCGAGTCACTTCCGGGATAGGAGTAACGCCGGTGTTGCCCCGCCACCGGCCTCTCATGCCGACAGGTCGTAAACCAGCAAATGTCCCAACCCAGCGGTGCGGTGCCGTGGGAAGCCCTTCCGTTTACGGCGAGGAGGAGGTCACCCGTTGGACCTGCTCGCCGTCGGGACGGAACGAGGGTCGCTGGAGGGAAGCGCAACCGAGAACGTCGATCCTTCGTCCGGTTCGGAGTCGACCCTGATGCTGCCGCCGTGTCGCTCGACGATCCGCCGGCAAACCGCCAGACCGATCCCCGAGCCCGACTGTTCGTCGACGGAGTGGAGCCGGCAAAACATCTCGAAGATGCGGTCTCGATCCTCGCATTCGATTCCGATCCCGTCGTCCGCGACCGAGATCACGTGCTCGTCGTCGCCTCGCTCGGCCCAGATTCGAACGCGGGGCGGACCGTCCCCGGCGTACTCGAGCGCGTTCCCGAGCAGATTCTGAAACAGCTGGCGGAGCTGGCTCTCGTCGCCCGTAACGCGCGGCAGTTCGTCGACGGAGATCTCCGCGTTCGTCTCGTCGATTTTCACCTGCAGATCGGTGCGCACGGACTCCAGTACCGCCTCGAGATCGACCGACTCGAACGACGCACCCCGCGTTTCGATCCGCGAGTACTGCAACAGTCCGTCGATCGTTCCTTTCATCCGCGCCGCTCCGTCGACCGCGAACGCGACGAACTCCCTCGCGTCGTCGTCGAGCGAATCCGCGTGGCGATCCTCGAGCAGTTCCAGATACCGCGAGATCATTCGAAGCGGCTCCCGGAGATCGTGGGAGGCGGCGTATGCGAACTGCTCGAGTTGCTCGTTCGACTCTTTCAACCGCGCGTTCGTCTCCTGCAAGTCCGCTCGCGTTCGATCGAGTTCTCGATTCCGTCGCTCGAGCGCCTGCTGCGTTCGTTTTAGCGCGTCGTTTCGCTGGTTGAGCTCTCGTTCGCGCGCGAGCGCCCGAGCCTCGTGAACGCCGATGCCGAGCCCCGCGATCGATCCGATGAACAGCGCGATGGCTCTCGTACCGAACGAAAACGGCGTTTCGACGCCGGGGTGAATCGCTCGCAGAACGATAAAAACGAACATGACGCCGATGCCGCCGAGACACCACAGAACGATGCGCGGGTACAGCTCCGGCTCCAGTTCCGTCCCCGCGATCCACCGGCCGACGTACATCAGTAACAGTCCCGGCAGTCCGATCAGACCGAAGTCGATCGCCGCCTCGAGCATCGGGCCGTCCGTGGCGACTTTGACGAACGACTGACCGCCCGCGAACAGGACGAACAGCACTCCCAGGTAGTAGATGTACCGCGAACGGCGAGACATTTCGCAGTCGGGTAGACCGCCGCGCTATATGAGGGTGGTGGTGAATCACCGAGTCGCCCGTTCGGATCGACTCGAAGGACCGTTCGCCGCCTTCCCCACGTGGACCGCAGACCGAGCACACCGGCGGGCGTGATTGCGATGGAAACCGCCTCGAGCGACCTGCCCGATTTATGCTGTGCTAGCACATACCATTAATATGGCCAACGAAGAGATCGTTCGCCGACTGGTCGACGCGTGGGACGAAAACGACACGGACGAGCTCCGGGAGATCTACCGTCCGGATGCCGTCGATCACTGGGGTCCGGAAGGACTCGGATCGACGTACTCCGGAATCTCGGAGATCCTCGAGGCCGAATCCGGCTTTCGTCGGGCGTTTCCGGACTACTCGATGGGCCTGTTACACGCGACCGGCGACGGCGAGTTCGTCTCCCAGCACTGGATGATCACCGGCACGCACGAAGGCGAGTTCATGGGCATTCCCCCGACGGGGAACGAAGTGACGTACGACGGAATGGCGTTTCACCGCCTCGAGAACGGAGCGATCGCCGAATCGTGGTGGATCACGAATCGCCTCCGTCTCCTGCGCGGACTCGACGTAATCGCTTCGGACGACGAACTCGCCGAGATGGCGCGATCGGACGAGTGACGATCGAACTGCGGCGAGCGTCCGATCGGACGAACTCGGAGCCGGCGATGGCGCTTCGATCACGCCGACCTGCGACGTCTCGGACGGACTGCCGTCCGCCTGTTCCGACGTGTCGTGTGGTTTGTCGGGGACACACCGGTAACTGTTACAGCAGGCGGTATCAGCCGTCCTGATCGACGATGAGGACCGGTATCGTTGCTTCCGAGGACACCCGCTCCGAGACGCTCCCGCGGAGGAGGTGGTCGAGTTTCTGTCGCCGACCGAGTACGACCAGATCGATGTCGTGTTCGTCCGCGTACTGCAGGATCGCTCTGTGGCGAAGGCCGTGGATCACGTTCCGCTCGACGTCCTCGACGCCGTTCTCGCGGGCGCGATTGGCGACGTAGTCGACCGCCTGCTGACCGATCTCCTCGAGGTCGTCGAAGTCGATTCCCGGCGCGATCGCGGCCGAGTTGATGACGTACAGCGTGTGCAACGTCGCGTCGTGCTCGCCCGCGAGATCGATGGCTTCGTCGATCGCACGCTCCGTGTTCTCGCGTCCGTCCGTCGGAACGAGAATTCGTTCGTACATACGGGGCGATTCGCGGACGCCATCAATAAATCCCGGCCAGACGAGACGGCGTCGCCGACGCCTCAGGAACCGTCGACGGTTCGGGTGACGGTCAGCCGATCCGCTCGCTCGTTGCCGCGTTCCTCCGCGACGACGTAACGCACTTCGACGATCGGCGAGCCGTCGGCGTTCGCGTCGACCCGTTCGTGGACTCGCTCGCCCAGTTCGGGCTCCGGTCCGGGATCGAGACCCCGTACCGTCACGACGACCCGGTCGATCGACCGGAGCGGGTACGCGTCGTCCAGTCGAACCTCGACCGACTCCGCCTCGAGGCCGTCGTACTGCGGATCCTCGAGCACCTCGTCGACCGCCTCCTCCGCCGTCGAGTTCAGTTGCGTCGTCTGGAACTCGACGAGCGTGATGCCGGCCAGCGGCGCTGCGAGTACGAGCAAACCGACCCCGAAGATCGTCGCGTACGTGAACGTCGCCGTTCGCGTCGGCGACACTTCGAACAGCCCCTGTGGCCTGTAGCCGGCGACCCAGAGCGTGAGCAACGCCGCGGCGTTGATCGAGAGGACGTTCACGACGACGAGAACGAACGCGCCGACGGCCGCACCGTACATCCCCCAGGCGGTCGTGATGCCAACCGCAGCCGACGGGGGGATGAGCGCGGCCGCGATCATGACGCCGACGATCGCTTCCGAGAATCCCCGCGTCAGACTCAGGATTCCCGCGATTCCGGCCCCGAGTGCGACCGCAAGCGAGAACAGATTCGGCGAGACGCGCTCCTGTAACTCGGCGACGACCACGATGTCGATCCCCGCCGGCTCGAGACCAGCGAGCCGGGCGAGTAGCGCGAGCCCGATCGAAGCCGAAATCACGACCGCAACGCCGACGACCTGATAGCGAAATCCCGTCGATCGAAGCTCGTCGTCGCCCGTGACGATCCCGACGTTCGCGGCCAACGCGGGCCCGAGAAGCGGTGCGATTACCATCGAGCCGACGACGACGGCGGGCGAATCCGACAGCAGTCCCGCCGTGGCGACGACCGCGCTGATCAGCAACATCACGACGTAGATCGAAAACGCGGGCGTCAGTTCGTCGGCTTTCGTTCGCAACACCTGTCTCGAGGTCCGAACGCCGCTCGCTCCGCCGTGGCTGTACTGCTCTAGCAGGTCGTCGAACTCGCTCGAGACGACCGTCTCGGCGTCGATGACGACGACGCGCGCGTCGTCGATGCCCGCCTCCGAGAGTCGATCCAGTATCGGTTCGACGGCGCGAATCGGAACGGGAAACCGGACGACTGTCGTCCGAGCCCTGCCGCTCGTTTCGTCGCTCGCGACGTACTCGATCCCTTCGTCCTCGAGCACGTCGAGTACCGCCCGTCGTCGCCCTTCCGGGACCGCGATCTCGAGATAGCGCATCGGGTACGCCGACCACGGACTGGGTGATAATGCTACGGCGAGCGACCGGTCGCCGCCGTCGGGTTCGCGCTCGTCGGTCGCGACGGTCGCGCGGCCGCCGAACGGACCGACGAACCGTACCCGATGACCGTTCCGGCGCTCTAGAACTGTGCGCGCGTCCACGGTATCCGCTTTCCCGAACACGTTCATGCGGATTATTGGCCCGTAAGAATCGAAAACACCCCTAATGTCGTTCTCTCCCGAGATAAACTCGTACCGAATCCGCCGCCGACCGGTGCAGCACCACCCGATACGACGACACACGAGACGATGACGACATCCAACCCCACCGACGACCGACGGACCGACGAACCGACGACCGACGACCGAGACCCGCTGTTCGCACGGATTCCCCGACGGGACTTCGTCAAGGCGGGTGCGGCCGTCGGCGCGATGAGTTCGCTCGCCGGCTGTACCGGATTGCTCGACACCGACGAGACGCCGTCGGGAGCCGACGTGGACGGCTCCGTTCCGCCCGGCGAGCACGACGACTACTACGCGTTCCTCTCCGGGGGTCACTCCGGCGACGTTCGCGTCTACGGCGTTCCCTCGATGCGCCAACTCATGCGCATTCCGGTGTTCAACATCGAGAGCGCACGCGGGTACGGCTTCGACGACGAAACCAGAGCGATGCTCGAGGAGTCGGGCGGCTACACGTGGGGTGACGTCCACCACCCTCGCCCGAGCCAGACGGACAACACCTACGACGGCGAGTGGCTGTTCGTCAACGACAAGGCCAACGGTCGGATGGCCCGCATCGATCTGGAGTACTTCGAGACCGACGCGATCGTCGACCTGCCGAACCAGCAGGGAACCCACGGCGCGTGCGCGCTGATGCCCGACACGAGGCTCGTCTTCGGCGTCGGGGAGTTTCGCGTCCCGATGCCGAACGACGGGCGCGACCTCGACGATCCCGGCGCGTACGGCTCCGTGTTGTCCGCGATCGACCCGGACCCGTTCAACCACCAATGGGACGTGAAAGTCGACTGCAATCTGGACAACGGCGACTCCGGAAAGGACGGCACGTGGTTCTTCACGACCAGCTACAACACGGAGGAGGGAGTGACCGAATCCGAGATGACGTCCGCGGACACGGACTACGTGGTCGCGTTCAACGTGCCCGCGATCGAAGACGCCGTCGAGGCCGGCGAGTACGAGGAGGTAAACGGCGTGCCGGTCGTCGACGGCACCGAGGACAGCCCGCTCAACCGGAACAGCGAACCGCTGGTTCGATACGTCGACGTGCCGACGAACCCCCACGGCGTCAGCGTCACGCCTGACGGACGGTACGCCATCGCTTCGGGCAAGCTCGATCCCACCTGTACGATCATCGAGATCGACCGGCTCGACGAGGTCGACGACCCGAACGACGCGGTCGTCGGCCGCGTCAACGTCGGCAACGGACCCTTGCACACCGCCTACGACGACCGTGGCCACGCCTACACGACGCTGTTCGTCGACTCGCAGGTCGTCAAGTGGGACATCGAGGCCGCCGTCGAGGCGGAGATGGGCTCGGAGGATCCGGTCATCGAGAAACACGACGTCCACTACAGTCCAGGCCACCTGATCGCCGCGGAGTCGTACACCGGCGATCCGCAGGGCGACTGGCTGATCGTCCTCAACAAGCTCTCGAAGGATCGGTTCCTCCCGGTCGGACCGGTGTTCCCCGAGAACGACCAGCTGTTCTACATCGGCGACGACGAGGCCGGAATGCAACTGGTCAAGGATACGCCGGCGTACCCCGAACCGCACGACGCCTCGATCGTCCGCGCCGACAGGCTCGAACCCGCTTCGGTGTACGATCCCGACGACCTCGAGCTGGAGTTCATCTCGGCGAGCGACGAGGACAACTTCGTCGAGCGCGACGGTGATCGGGTCCACGTCGAGATGTACAACACGCGCAACCACTTCGGGTTCTCCGACATCGCCGTTTCCGAGGGCGACGAGGTGACGATCAGGACGACGAACATCGAACAGGAGGAGGACATCCTCCACTCGCTCGCGATTCCGCAGTACGACGTCAACGTGAAGACGGCCCCACAGGAGACCCGGGAAGTGACGTTCACCGCCGACAAGCCCGGCGTCTACTGGATCTACTGTGCGTACTTCTGTAGCGCGCTCCACCTCGAGATGCGCTCGCGACTGCTCGTCGAACCGGCCGACTGACCACACACCCCCATCCGCCACCCATGTCACCCATCCCTCGCCCGTCCGAACTCCGTCGGCTCCTCCCGCTGGCAGCGGCGGCGCTGTTGCTCGTCGCGATCGCGCTCCCGATGTGGCGGATCACGCTGGAGGCACCCCAGTATCCGGACGGAATGCTCGTCGAGCTGTACGCCTACCCACGACTCGAGGGCGACGTCGGCGAAACTCAGTCGCTCAACCGGTACGTCGGCTTCTACTATCCGGATCCGGTGTACCTCGATCCGAACTACGAGGTTCACCCGAACGCGATCGAGGTTCCCGAGTGGTCGTTCGGCCCGCTCGCGTTCGTGGCCGCGGCCACGACGGGCGTCTTCGTCGCGTTCGCACCGACGGTCCGAAAGCTCAAACTCGGCCTCGCGTGCCAGCTCGTCGGGACGATCGCCGTCTTCGTCGGGATGTTCGCGCTCATCCAGTACCGGCTCCACCAGGCCGGCCACGCGCTCGATCCGGACGCGCCGATGCGCGGTATCGATCCGTTCACGCCGCCGCTGCTCGGCAGTTACGAGATCGCGAACATCAGCGGCTTCGCCTGGCTCGGACCCGGCGGCTACCTCACCGTGACGGCGCTCGCCCTCGTCGTCCTCGCGTTCCTGTTGCGGGACTCGAACGCGACGATCGACGACGTCCCCGTGCTGGCCGACCGCGGGCTCGAGCGACTTCGCCGGCGGCTGCCGATCGTCGGCGACGGGGAGCGCGAGACCGTCCCGCGAACCGGTTCGGAGGTGAGCAGCGATGAGTGATCGAGAATCGTGGTTCGTCGCCGCCGCGGCGGTCGTCCTCGTCGTCTCGCTGATCGCGGCGGCCGTTGCGGCGGCGGACGGCACCGACGACCGCGACGCGACGGTCGACGGCTGGACGCCCGAGATCGGCGACGTCCACGACGCTGACCCGCCGGAAGGCGTCGGCGTCGCCACCGTTGACGACCGGGAGTTCGACTCCGTCCAGGCGGCCGCTGACGCCGCCGAGCCCGGCGAGACGATCCTCCTCGAGGGCAGCTTCGAGGAACGCGTCACGATCGAGACGGCCGACGTCGCGCTGCGAGCGAGCGACGGCGGCGCGGCGATCGACGGCGGCGGCGAGGGGACCGTCGTCCGCGTGGCCGCGGAGAACGTCACGCTCGACGGCGTCTGGGTGCGCGAGTCGGGCCACGAGCGCTCGAACGAGGATGCCGGCGTTCTCGTCGAGGGGTCGGGATCGACGCTTTCGGACGTCCGCATCACCGAGACGACCTACGGCGTCTGGATCGGCGAGGCGGAGGACGTGACCGTCTCGAACGCGACTATCGTCGGCCGCGCGGACGTTCCCGAATCCGAACGGGGCAACGGCGTCCACCTCGACAGGGCCGACGGCGCCGACCTCCGGGACAACCGGATCACGACCGTCCGGGACGGCATCTACTTCTCGTGGTCCGAGCGAGTCGTCGCGTCGGGCAACGCGATGTGGGAGCTGCGGTACGGCGTCCACTACATGTACTCCGACGACAACCGCCTCGAGGAGAACGTCGCGTTCGACAACGACGTCGGCTTCGCGCTGATGGTCTCGTCGAATCTGACCGTCGTCGACAACGTCGCGGTGAACAACGACGGTCCGAGCGGACAGGGGATCCTCGTCAAGGAGGTCGACCGCAGCGAGATCCGCGACAACGCCGTCGTCGCCAACCGCAACGGCTTCTACGTCTACAACGCCCACGGCAACGAGATCGTCGACAACCTCGTGCTCGAGAACGCGGTGGGAATCCAGTTCACGGCGGGAAGCTCCGACGAGCGCGTCGTCGGCAACAGCTTCGTTGCGAACGGCCAGTCGGCGTACGCGCCGACGAACGAACAGATCCACTGGAACGACTCCGAGCGGGGCAACTACTGGTCGGACGCGAGATCGCTCGACCTCGATGGCGACGGCACGAGCGAGGTGCGCCACCGACCGGCCGGAACCGTCGAACGGCTGGTTCACGATCGGCCGCAGGCCGCGGTCTTCGCCGAGAGCCCCGCCTTCGACGCGGTTCGCGCCGCCGAGAGTTCGTTCCCGGTGCTCGAGTCGCCCGGCGTGGTCGACCACCGACCGCTCGCCGAACCGCCCCACGACGAATGGAGGGACTACTATGCAGATCACGATCACTGACGTCCGCAAACGCTACGGCGACGTCGTCGCCCTCGACGGACCGTCCTTCGAGATCCCGTCGGGGTCGACGTACGGCGTCCTCGGAACGAACGGCGCGGGAAAGACCACCCTCTTCGAGTTGCTGGTCGGTCACGACCGACCCGACGAGGGGCGAATCGAAGTCGGCGGACTCGACGTCGCGGCGGCGGGCCACCGCGTCCGCGAACGCGTCGCCTTCCTGCCGGAGCACGCCGGGTTTCCCCCCGCGATGACCGGGCGGGAAGTGCTCGACGTTCACGCGCGCATCCGCGGACTGTCCGCCCGGTGCGAGCGCATCGAGGACGCCCTCGAGACCGTTGGCCTTTCCGAGGCGGCGGATCGCGCCGTCGCGGGCTACTCGAACGGGATGGGACGACGGCTCGGACTCGCGTCGGCGCTGCTCGCCGACCCGCCGGTGCTGGTCCTCGACGAACCGACGGCGGGGCTCGACCCTCGCGGCGTCGCGACGTTCCACGAGATCGTCGAACGGATCGACCGCGAGACCGACGCGACCGTCGTCCTCTCCTCGCACGCGCTCGAGGAGGTCGAACGGCTCTGCGACGAGGTCGCGATCCTCGACGACGGCCGGTTGTGCGCGGTCGGTTCGATCGACGACCTCTGGACCGCAGCCGGTGACGACGTGACGGTCGAGATCCGTCCGGCCGACCCGGCCGGGAGGCCGGATCGGCCACGCGAACGGCTCCTCGAGACGGTTCAGCGGTACGGCGACGTAATCGAGACGGACGACGCAATCGAGGTCGTCTGCGACCGGGACGAGGCCATCGCGCTCTGTTCGGCCCTGGACCCCGATCTGCTCGAGCGGTTCGAGGTCCGAGAGCCGGGACTCGAGGCGGCGTTCCGCGCTGCGCTCGGCACCGACGAACGCGACGGGACGAACGTTGATCCGACGGAGGTGAGCGCGTGATGGTCGACGACGAACGACCGGGAGCGGACGGCGACTGCCGTCGGACGACGGCGGACGGCGGCTTCGCGACGGCAGCGGCGGCCGAGGTCGGACGCACGGACGACGCCGGCGTCTGGTACAGACAGCTGCTGGTCGTCGCGGAGACCGAGTATCGCCTCGCGATCCGGAGCCGCTGGGCCGTTGCGATGACCGCGATCTTCGCCGCCTTCGCGCTCGGTCTGACGACGTTCAGCGGCTCGAGCGCGAGCCCGGTCGGTTACGAGCGAATCGTCGCCAGCCTCGCGGTGCTGGCGGTCTACCTCGTGCCGCTGGTCGCGCTCGCGTTCGGCTACGACGCGATCGTCGGCCGCGAGGAGAGCGGCTGGCTGCAGACGCTGTTTGCGCTGCCGATCGACCGGGCGTGGCTCGTCGTCGGCGCGGCGCTCGGACGGGCGATCGCGTTCGCGAGCGCGACGATCCTCGGGTTCGGAATCGCCGGCGGCTTCCTGCTGGCTGAACACGGCGTCGGCGGGTTCGACGTCTACGCGGCGTTCTTGCTCTCGACCGTGGCGCTCGGGCTCGTCTTTCTCGGCCTCGGCATCCTCGCGTCGACGCTCGCCGCCGAGAAAACCCACGCACTCGGACTCTCGCTGCTCGCCTGGGCCTGGTTCGTGCTCGTCCACGACCTGCTCGGGCTCGGAATCGTCGCGGCGTTCGACCTCCCCGACGCCGCCGTGTCGGCGACGATCCTCGCGAATCCCACGGGGATCTTCCGGGCGCTCGTACTCGGCACGCTCGGTGCCGCCGGAGACGCCGGCTTCGCGACGGTGCTCGCCGACGCGGGGCTTTCGACCCCGGTCCTCGTCGGCGCGCTGCTCGCCTGGATCGCGGTCCCGATCGCGCTCGCGGCGCTCATCATCCGGAGGCGGCGGCTATGATCCGATCGATCGACGGAACGGACGCCGGTCGGGACGGTCGCCGCGTCGATTCGAACGACTGCGATTCCGGACGCGCCGACAGCGAGGATGGCGGACGCGAGTGCTGGTCGCGTCGCCGACTTCTGGCGTCGGGGGGTAGCGTCGTCGCCGTGGCGATGGCCGGTTGCACCGACGGCGACGACGCCGTCGATCCGGAGACTCTCGAACCGATCTCGCTCTCCGGCGGGCTGACCTGCGACGTCTGCGGCATGGTGATCGAAGAGCACCACGGCCCGGCGGGCCAGCTCTTCTACGCCGACGACGAACCCGACGGACGGGACGGCCCGGCGCGCTTCGACAGCCTCGTCGAACTCGTTACATATCGGGACGAGCGCGACCGACAGGGATGGACGCTCCAGCGCGCGTTCGCTACCGATTACTCGGCGGTCGAGTACGAGCTCGAGCGACGAGACGGGACGACGTTCGTCTCGAGTCACGTCGAGGCCGACGCGTTCGCCGACGCGACGGACCTGTCGTACGTCGTCGAAACCGACGTTCACGGGGCTATGGGTGCGGACTACGTACCGTTTTCCGATCCGGCGGATGCGGAGGAGTTCGCCGCCGAACACGGCGGCGACGTCCGCTCGTGGACGGACCTCTCGTAGGCGGTTGCCGCGTCTCCCGTCCGCACAGTCTCCGCCAGCCGTCCTCGTGAGCGCACAGACGTTCGTGGCCGCGTTCGTGTCGAACCCGGTGGCGTAGATAGATAAATAAATTGAGTGTATTGGAATAGTATATTAAATCACATCTGTGTCTGGTAGATTAATAGTGAACGATTCGATCTCCCTGAATACCGTCTCTTTCGGTTTAATTCCTCCGTAAGCGGGTTTTCGGCTTCACTGGCTCACCAACGGCGTCGTATCGTCCTCTTCCCGACGTCTTCGAGCGTAACACGAACACGAGCCCTGAAAACGTGCTGATCACCCGGAGTTCGACATCTGTTCTGGAATTAACGAGATCATCGCCGAATACATAATCAAAATAATATAAATTTAGTATGATGTAGATGAGTTTGGTATTTTGGAATGCGAAGACGGCGTATCCGGATCGGACGCGTTCGCGTCGGGAGACGATTTCTCGTCCGTGAGGGCTGTCGCCTCTTCCCCGTCGATCGCTCTCGTCCGCGAGCGCCCAGAACCGCTTGCACCTCGGCCGCCTGCCTCCATCGAACCCGGAGGCGGTTCGCGCTTGCGAAACTGTTAATCGGCGTCGGCACACAGTTGATACCAATGACCACTACCTCGAGAGAGCGAATCGAATCGAACCGGTTCGACGCGCGTCGGACGGGAACCGAACCGAGAGCCGGCGATCCGAACGTCAGCCTCGAGAACCATGGAATCGTCTGAACCAGCTTGGAGCGTCTCCGAGACGGACGTGATGCGCGCGGTCGCCGAGATCGTCCGCGACGGTCGGGAGGCCGTGCTGGCCACCGTCGTCGACGTCGAGGGCAACGCCTACCGCAGGCCCGGCGCGAAGATGCTCGTCACGCCGGACGGCTCGGGCGTCGGAAGCATCACTGCTGGCTGTCTCGAGGACGAGGTGGTCGAACTCGCCCGTCGGGTCCTCGAGGACGGCGAGTCCCGGATCGAGACCTACGACCTGATGGAGGACGACGACGTGTGGGGACTCGGCGTCGGCTGTAACGGCATCATCGACGTCCTGCTGGAGCCGCTCGACGACGGATTTCGCCCCGTCGTAGACGCCTTCGAGGACGGCGACGACGTCGCGTCGCTCACCGTCCTCGAGAGCGACCACGACGACGTGTCGCGCTTCGACCGGGGCTACTACGACCCGACCGACGGCGTCGTCTCGACGGACGACGGATTCGAGTGGCTCGAGAAGTCGGACGTCGACGTCGTCGACGAACTCGTCGAGCGCGGCCGGGGCGGAACGATCCCCGTGAGCGCGGACGATCGATCGATCGAGCTGTTCGTCGACGGCATCGCCGCTCCGCCGGAGCTGGTCGTCCTCGGGACGGGCCACGACGTCGCGCCGATCGTCGAACTCGCCGCGAAAAACGACTTTCGCGTCCGCGTCATCGGTTTCCGCGGGGCTGACGCGGTGGCCGATCGGTTCCCGGACGCCGCAGCCGTCAGCTCGACGTCGCCGTCAACCCTTCGCGAGGCCCACGACTTCGACGAAAACACCTACGTCGTCGTGATGACGCACAACTTCCTCGACGACCGCCTCGCGATCGACGAACTGCTGCGGACGCCCGTGCCGTACGTCGGCTTGATGGGGCCGCGCGAGCGCTTCGAGGAGATGCTCGAGGAGTTCGCGGACGAGGACAGGTCGTTCGACGACGGCGAGCTGGATCGGCGGGTGTACACGCCCGTCGGACTCGACCTCGGCGGCGGCTCGCCGTACCAGATCGCCCACAGCATCGTCGCGGAGTTGCTGGCCGTTCACAACGACCGGACTCCCCGCCACCTATCCGAGCGCGAGGGACCGATCCACCGGCGAATCTCGTCGATTACCGACGACTGAGCGTCGGCTGCAGCCGTCCCTCGGTTTCGTTTCGTCGGCGTTTCCACCGGCACGAGAGCTGCGTGCATTCGGTGTCTGTCGGCGTTGGAGAGTCTTCGAGCAGTTCGCGCCGCCCCGTCCGTTCGGAACACCGCATGATTCAACTGGGTGTCACGCGAATGCGCCGTCATGGACCACGGACACGACGACATGCGATGGCGGAGCGAGGCGACGAAGCTCGTGTTGGAACGGCGATCGATCGTCCTCGAGAACCACGGGACGGAGTCGGTCTCTCTCGACGAGATCGGCGGCCGAACGCTCGCGGAACCGATCGTCGCAGAACGCGACGTTCCGGCACACGATCGCGCGACGATGGACGGCTACGCCTTCGACGCGACCGACGACTATCCCCTGGCGCTCGTCGACGAGGAGGTGTTTCCGGAGGACGAACCGCCCTCCATCGAGGCCGGCGAGGCGGTAGCGATCGCGACCGGGGCTCCCCTCCCGCCGGAGGCGAACGCGGTGCTCAAGCGGGAGGAGTCGTCGGTCGAGGACGGCTTGCTTCGGGGAACGGAACTCGAGCCGGGTACGTACACTTACGAGCGCGGGAGCAACCTCTCGGCGGGGGAGACGCTGTTCGAACGGGGCGAGCGGCTGTCGTCCAAGGACGCGATACTGCTCGGCGACCTCGGACGCGAAACCGTCCCCGTCCACGAGCGGTTCTCGACGGGGCTGCTCGCGACCGGCACCGAAATCCACGAAGGTCGGATCGCCGACCTCGATTCGGACATGCTCGCCGGACTGATTCGTTCGTGGGGCCACGAGGCGACCTACGAGGGAAGCGTCCCCGACGACTACGACCGGGTCGAGTCCGCCATCGACCGCCTCGCGAGCGAGTACGATGTCGTGCTGACCACCGGCGGGACGAGCGTCGGACACAAGGATCACGTCGTCCGCGCCCTCGACTCGCTCGGCGAGGTCTCGTTCCACCGCGTTCGCATCCGTCCCGGAAAGCCCATCGCGATGGCGACCATGCCCGATCACGACGCGGTCGCGTTCGCGATCCCGGGCAAACCGATCGGCGCGCACACGATCTCGACGTTCGTGATGCGTCCCTTCTTCACGGGCGAAACCGCACTCTCGACGGTTGAGGCGACGATGACCCACGACATCGAACTCGGACCCGAGGGGTTCGAGTACGTGATCCCCGTCCTGCTCGAGGAGGACGATGGCGGCTACGCGGCGACCGGACTCGGCCACGCCGACTCGCCGCTTTCCGTCTACGACCGCCAGTTCGATCCGAGCGTCCTCTCTTCGAGCACGCGAGCGAGCAGCGCCGACGGCGTCGTCGTCACGCGATCTGCGCTCGAGGAGGGAACGGCCGTGTCGGTCGTTCCGTATCCCGTCCTCGAGTGACGACTTCGGTCGGCCGCCGCGGCGTTCCTGTGCGTCGATCAGCCCCCGTGATCCTCGAGGTCGGTCGAATCGTACGAGAGCGTGCGATCCGCTCGGCCGTCGCCGTCGCCATCGACGGATTCACTCCCTGAACCGTCGCCCGTCTCGCCGTCGTTTTCGGTCGATTCGCCGTCCGACTCGAGCGTACTCCCACCGTCGTTTCGGTCCGTTTCGCTTTCGTTCCAGTTCTCTTCGTAGCCGGTCGTCGCTCTCGTCTCGCCGCTCCGGCCGTCGCCCGATCGGTCGGCCGACACGCCCGCTCCGCCGGCGCTCTCTCGATCGGAGTCGGCGGTTACCTCGGGCGCGTCCGCGTCGTCGTCGCCCCCGTTCGCGACGTCCGCGCGAATCTCGAACGCGTCGAGCGAACTCCGGAGGTCGTCGGCCGACTCGGCGAGCGACCGGACGCCGGCGGAGACGTCCGCGATGGTCGCGGCCTGCTCCTCGGCTGCGGCGGCGACGGTCCCGGTTTCGTCCCTCGTCGCCTCGCTGCGCTCGGTCGCCTCGTCGACCATCGCGACCACGCGCTCCGTGGCGCGAGCCTGCTCGTCCGTCGCGTCGTTGATCGACTGGACCCGCTCGTTCGTCCGCTCGACGTGTTCGGTGATCGTCTCGATCGCGTCGATTCCGTCGTCGACGGCGTCGGTTCCGCGGTCGACGCGCTCGCGCAGCCGTTCGATCTCCGCGACGGTCTCGTCGACCATCCCTCGAACGCCCCGGATCAACTCGTCGACGCGCTGTGTGGCCTCGCCGGTCTCTTCGGCGAGCGACTTGACCTCGCTCGCGACGACGGCGAAGCCGTCACCCTCCTCGCCGGCGCTCGCGGCCTCGATCGAGGCGTTCAGTGCGAGGAGATTCGTCTGATCCGCGATCTCGTCGATGAGGTCGACGATCTCGACGATCTCGTCCATCTCGTCGTCGAGGTGCTCCACCTGGTCGCCGATCGCGTCGGCGCGTCGTTCCAGCCGATCCATCTCGGTTCGAATCTCGCCGGCCGCGGTTCCGGCGAGTTCCGCTTCGTCGGCGGTGTTCGCGGACACCGACGCGACGTCGTCGGCCGTCGAGGCGATCTCTTCCACCGTCGCCGACAGGTCGTTCATCCGATCGTAGACCTCCCGGAACCGCTCGTTCTGGTCGGCGGTCGTCGTCGCGATCTCCTCGGCCGAGCGGCTCACCTCGTCGCTCGCCGCTTCGATCTCCTCGATCCGGTTCGTGACGTCACCACTCACGCCGTCGACGTCCTCGGCCAGCGCGTGCACCGTCGCCATCGTTCGCTCGAGGTCCTCGAGCATCTGGTTGAACGCGCGGGCGATCTCCGCGAGCGCCTCGTTGTCGATCCCCTCGTCGAGGCGCTGGGTGAGGTCGCCGGCGGCGGCCCGGGCCATCCTCTCACCGAACTCGCCGGCTCTCCGCTCGAGCCGGTCCGCGAGTTCTTCGGCCTCCTCACGGGCGGCGGCGGCCTCCTCTCGCGCCGTCTCGGCCTCCGCCGTCGAGGCCTCGAGGTCGGCGATCGACGTCTCGAGATCGTCGCGCATGGTTTCGAGCGAGTCGCCGAGCCGTCCGGGGACCTCTTCTTCGAGGATCGGGTCGTCGAACTCCTGGGCGGCGATCGCGTCGGCCTGGTCGGCCGCCGTCTCGAGGTACCGGCGAATGCCGTCGAAGGAGTCCCGAACCTGTCCGACCTCGTCGAGGCGGTCGTGTTCTTCGAGTTCGATCTCGGTGGTCCCGTTCGAGAGGGCCGTCGCGCCGTCGGCGAGTTCGTCCATCGCTCCCGCGGTCGTTCGCCCGATCGTCGCGCCGATCAGAACGAATCCGGCGAGCGAGACGGCGATCAACCCGGCCAGCGACGTCGCGACGCCGTCGACCAGCGCGTAGGCGCTCGACTGGGGTGCGTGGGTGAGGAGTACCCAGTCCGTTCCGGTGACCGCCGCGTAGCCGACCACCTCGTCGCTGTCGTCGTACTCGAGGACGCCCTCGTCGTCCGCGACCGCGTTCGCGATCGCGGTGCTTTCCGCCCCGTCGCGGTACGTCGAGAGGATCGCCTCCGCGTCGTCGGCGAACACGACCTGGCCGTCCGACGCGTCCACGATCTTCGTCGAACTTCCGTCGATCGAGTCGCCGAACAGGTGGCCGATGTCGGTGACGTCGGCCTCGATCATCACCGCGGTTTCGGCGTCGCTGTCGTCGATCGGCGCGATGAACGCGACGACCAGGTCGCCGTCTCGCTCGTAGGTGTCGGTGTACGTGACGTCGAAGTCCCAGTCGTCGATCTCTCCGTACGATAGCTCGGTCACGTCGGTCGCCGTCCGCTCGTGTACGGAGAGATCGTACGCGGAGACGTCGGTTCCCGTCGCGCCGCTGTCGGTGCTCACGCGGATCTCGTTCGACTCGAGGTCGACGTAGTGGATCGCGTCCGTCTCGGGCGGCAACACGCCCCGTTGATTCATGAGGGCGATCCTGATCGCCGACTCGGACCCCTCCGTCATGACGTCCGAGTTGGCGAGCAGCTCGGCCGATCGTTCGTACTCCGTCAACCAGACGGCGAGTTGGTCGCCGTCCGAGGCCGTGTTCGTCTCGACGTTGTGCTGAACGTCGGACGTGATCTCGTCGGTGATGTCGCCGTAGAAAAACAGCGCCGTCGCCGCGGTGACGACGAGCACCAGCAGTATCACGAGTCCGAACTTCGACAGGTAGCTCTCCCTGATTCGGTTCGGAACGACTCGTTTGGCGGCTGCTCCGACGGATTCCCGAATCGAGGTCGCGACTCCGCTAGGCATTTGTTGAACAACTCACCTAAACTCGTAAACGTGTTGTGGCCGATTCGACACTCGGCGTGACGGACGATCCGACCCGAACGCCCCGATACCCTCGCTCGAACTGTTGCGTTCGGAAGCTTCGTCCAGAACGGTACCGTCCGTGCGCAAGCGGTCGTCGTCCCTGGATCCGATACCGCGAGCGACCGCACCCGTCGTCACCCGTTCGATCGGTCTCACGCAACGATCGCGTCCGGCCGCGTCGTGAGAGTCGGCTTACTCGGCGGTGATCTCGAGGTTGTCGCCCACCTGAACGAGGTACTCGAGTTCGTGGCCTTCGTCCCGGACGTTCTCGACCGCGCCTTCGTTTCGATCGACGACGACGAGGAGTCGTTCGACGACCCCGCCGACTTCCTCGACTAGTTCGGCCGTGTCCAGCACCGTCCCGCCGGTCACCGTCACGTCCTCGAGGATGGCCACGCGATCGCCCTTGTCGATCGTTCCTTCGATCCGGGCCTGCGTTCCGAAGTGTTTCTCCCCCTTTCGGATGAACGCCGCCGGAACGTCGAGCTCGAGCGAGACCGCGGTGACGAGTGGAACTGCACCGAGCTCGGGCCCGGTGATCACGTCGATCTCCGACTCGTCGATCCGATCCGCGATCTCGCGGGTGATCGCTCGCATTACGTCGGGATTCGCCTCGAACGAGTACTTGTCGACGTAGTAATCGGACAGCCGACCGTTGGAGAGTTTGAACTTTCCTCGTTTGATCGCCCCGCTGTCTTCGATCAGCGTCGCAATATCGGACATCGCTCGGGTTTCGGTTGCCGGGAGTAAATCAATTGTGTTTTTTCGGATACACTTTTACGACCGGTCGTCGAACCGTCGGTTCGGGATCGTGATGAGTGCATTCCGGGTCCACTGGCCGCCCCAACGGGGAAACGCATAAGTATGTGTAATGATAATACTGCATCTCCGCAAACGCGCAGTGGCGCGGATCTCCCGCGTCGGCTGCGAGGACAGCCTACCGCGGCCGCACACTCGTATCCACGTACACGAAATATATGCTCACGGATCGCATCGATACTGATCGCATCGAACGACGGCTCGAGGACCTCTGGGAGATCGGCCGGACGGACGGCGGCGGCGTCACCCGCCTCGCGTACACCCAAGAGGAGGAGAGGGCCATCGAATACGTCGTCGACGAGCTCGACGACGACGTCACCGTCCGTACCGACTCGATCGGCAACGTGTTCGCCACTCGCGAGCCCGACGCGGAGCAGTCGTTTTTCGTCGGCAGCCACCTCGATTCGGTCTACAACGGGGGGAAGCTCGACGGCACGCTCGGCGTACTGACCGCGCTCGAGGCCATCGAAACCGTCGAACAGGTGGACGAGACCCCGCCCGCGCCGCCGACGCTCGCGATCTTTCGGTGCGAGGAGTCGTCACGGTTCGGCCAGCACACGGTCGGCAGCCGCGGTGCGCTCGGACTGCTGACCGTCGAGGAGTTTTCGGCGGTCGACGAACAGAACGTTCCGCTGTGGCAGGCGATTCAGCAGGCCGGCTTCCAGCCCGAAAACCTCTCCGAGCCGACGATCGACCTCGACCGCGTCGGGGCGTTCCTCGAGCTCCACATCGAGCAAGGCCGAGTGCTCGACGAGACCGACAACGACCTCGGTCTGGTCTCGTCGATCCGCGCGCCCGTGCGCTATCACGTGACCGTCGAGGGCGACGAGGACCACTCCGGCGCGACGCCGATGACGATGCGCCGCGACGCCGTGACCGCCGCCAGCGAGATGATCCTCTCCGTCGAGCGCATCGGCCGCGAGGCTCACGACGACGGCGACGTGGTCGCGACCGTCGGCGACGTCACCGCCCACGACGGCGCGATCAACAAGGTCTGTGGCTCCGTCTCGTTTCCGATCGACGTCCGGAGCAACGACGTCGACTTTCGCGATCGAGTCGAGGAAGACGTCCTCGCCGACCTCGAGGACGTCGCCACGCGCCGCGACGTGAGCCTCGAGACGGAGCTGCTGGACCGGTCCGATCCGGTCGAACTCGACGGACGAATGATCGAGTCGCTCGACGGGATCGCCGAGTCGATGGACGCGAGCCACCGCGTCATGGCCAGCGGCGGCGGCCACGACGCGATGAACTTCCAGCACGTCGGCGTTCCGACGGGGATGGTGTTCGTCCCGAGCATCGACGGCATCAGCCACAACCCCAAAGAGGAGACGACCACGGACGCCATCGCCGCCGGGACGGAACTCCTGGCCAGGGCGATCCTCGAGGGACCACCGTCGGCGTAACGGTCCGTCGGTGACACTCGATGCGTCCGGTTCGGTGTGATCGATTCCCATTTTGGTACGGTATCCGCGGTTTCCATCGATTCGACGGCACCGTCTGGAGCGCCGTCCGTATCGCATCGGTCGCCGTCGTATCTCGGTCACCGTCGTATCTCGGTCACCGTCGTATCTCGATACGTTACACGCTCGTTCAAAGAACGGCTCCCGATCTGCCGGTCCCACGGAGGGCCGCCGCCGTTCGCCGGCCCGCTGTTGGCCGTTCACACCCCGCAATTTCTCGAACACTTACCACTTAGTTTACACGAATACTGTTGTAATCTAGTCATGTGTTCGCACGGGGTCTGTCGACGGTATGCAAACCGCGCTCGTCGACGATTCGACCGCGCCGACGGACGGTGGTATTTTCACCCCCCGCAACGCAGTGTGTCACCATGATCTCTGTCGATCGAGACCGCCTCCGTGCCGACATCGAAGCGAATGCGGAGTTTGGCACAGTCGAGTCAGACGCCGGCCGCGGACGGACCGTGCTGACGGGGTCCGAAGCCGACGGACAGGCGCGGGAACGACTGGTCGACCGACTCGAGGCCGCCGGCCTCGAGGTGCGCGTCGATCCGGTGGGCAACGTCGCGGGCCGCTGGGTTCCGGACGGAGTTTCCCCGGACGTCGCACCGATCGCGCTCGGGAGCCACCTCGACTCCGTCCCGCGTGGCGGAATCTTCGACGGCCCGCTCGGCGTCTACGCGGCGCTCGAAGCGGTTCGGGCGATCCAGGAGTCAGCGACGACGCCGGAGCGCCCGCTCGAAGTCGTCTCGTTCACCGAGGAGGAGGGAGCCCAGTTCGGCGTCGGAACCCTCGGCTCGAGCGTCGCGGCGGACCGACTGTCCGTCGAGGAGGCCCACGCGCTGACGAACGACGCCGGCGAAACACTCGAGGAACGTCTCGAGGGGATCGGATTCGTCGGCTCGGACGAGGTCGATCCATCGACCTGGAACGCCTGGCTCGAGGTTCACGTCGAGCAGGACACGAAACTGGAATCCGCGGGGATTCCGATCGGCGTCGTGAATTCGATCTCCGGGATCACCAACTGCACGGCAACGGTCTCCGGCGAGGCGAACCACGCCGGTGCGACGTCGATGGCCGACCGTCGCGACGCGCTGACGGCCGCCTCGGAGTTCGTCGTCGACGTCGAACGCATCGCGAAGGGCGTGACGGACGACCACCCGACGGCCGTCGCCACCGTCGGTAGACAGGACGTCGAGCCGAACGTCCGAAACATCGTCCCGGGTCGCGTTCGGATGGAGATGGACGTCCGAAGCGTCGAGGCAGACGCGATCGACGCGATCGTCGAGCGAAGCGCGGAACGCCTCGAGCGACTCGAGTCGGAGCGGCCGGTCGAGACGTCGTTCGATCGCCACCGCGACTCGCCGCCGGTCCACCTGAGCGACCGATGCGTCGACGCGATCGGACGAGCGACAGACCGCCTCGACGTCGAAGCCACGACGATGCACTCGGCGGCGATCCACGACACCGGCAACGTCGCCGCGATGACCGACGCGGCCATGCTGTTCGCGCCGTCGCGCGACGGCGTCTCTCACTCCCCGCTCGAGTGGACCGACTGGGACGACTGTGCGACCAGCGCGGCGGTCCTCGGTGCGGCCGCGCTCGAGCTCGCCTGAATTCTTGCACTCGAGCGCCGTCCCGATCGACGTGACCGAACGGTCGCCGGTTGCGATCCGAGTAGCCCGATCGCTCACCGCCGAGACGATGATACCGCCTATGGCGGCAGTAGTTTTTATTGACGGGTTCGCGTACTGCAGGTATGGAACGATACGCCATCAACCCGCCCGAACTGAAAGACGCACGCGAGATCGGCTACAACCACGGCATCGTCGCCAACGGACAGCTCTACTCGGCCGGACAGGTCGCGATGGACGAAACTTCCGAGATCATCGGCGACGACGTCGAGACGCAGGCCCGAAAAGCCTACGAGAACGTCGGCATCCTGCTCGAGACGATCGACAAGGGCTTCGAGGACGTCGTGAAGGTGACGACGCACATCATCGATCCGTACGAGCAGTACTTCAACGGCTACAAGGAGGTCTACATGGAGACGTTCGACGAACCGTACCCCTGTCATACGGTGCTCGGAGCCGATCAGCTCGCACACGAAGGGTACATGCTCGAGATCGAGGTCGAAGTCCCGCTCTCCGAGGATGACATAGCCGCGATCGAACCCGACGGCGACGTGATCCGACGCATCTGAGCGAGTCGGTATCACAGGCCGTGGTAGCAATCGCCGGAAATATATCCCTGGACCGTCTTACGAGGTATCATGGAGATCGAGGAGACAGTTACAGTACCTACTGCCCGAGAGACCGTCATCGAAGAAATGCAGCGCCCGGAAGTCCTCGAGCGCGTCATCCCGAACTGCACGGGCGCGGAACAGACCGGCGATCGGTCCTACCGGGTGGAGGTTTCGGAGTCGATCTCCCGCGTCTCGCTCGACCTCGAGGTCGACCTCGAGATCACGGAGTTCGATCCGCCGAACTCGTTCGTGGTCAGCGTCGACGGCGAAGCGCCGGGAAGCAACACCCAGGTTCAGGCCGAAGCGAGCTACGTTCTGGAGGAAACCGGCGACGGGACTGACATCCACCAGACGATGACGATCGACGTCAGCGGCAAACTCGCCTCGCTGGGCTTTCGGATGCTTCGTAGCACGGTCAACAAGCGGATGCAGACGATGGTCGACAACGTCCAGGCCGAGTTCGCGGAGCCGGCCACAGAGGGTACCGTCGACACCTGAGCGGACGCCACCGATCGAACCGAACGGACGAGCGACGGCGGTGGACGCCGAACGGCGGCGGTTGCGAACCTTTTATGCGGATACGGCGAACAGACTCGAGATATGTCTGACGTCGATATTCAGTTCTCCGGCGGTCGCGTCTACCACGCCGGCGAACTGCAGGACCTGACCGTCGGCGTGACCGACGGGATCGTCACGCACCTGGTCGAACCGCACGCGGAACTCGAGGCCGACGAACGAGTCGACCTCGACGGCGAGTGGCTCCTCCCCGGATTCGTCGACGGCCACATCCACCTGCGTGAGCCGGGCTACGTGGAAAAAGAGGGGATCGAGTCGGGAACGGCCGCGGCGGTCGCGGGCGGGGTGACGACGATCGTCGAGATGCCCAACACGGTGCCGCCCGTCCTCGACGTGGATCGGCTGCGGTCGAAGGCCGACCGGTTCGATCGGGACTCCCACGTCGACCACGCCTTTTTCGGCGCGATCACCGAGGAGAACGTGGGTACGGGCGACATTCGGGCGCTCGCCGACGCCGGCGTGACTGCGTTCAAGACCTTCATGGCGACGAGTTTCGGTCCGCTGCTCATGGACGACAAGGGCGTACTCTACCGCGCGTTCGAGGAGGTGGCCGACGCCGGATTGCCGCTGTACATCCACGCCGAGGACGAGGAGTACCTCGACGAGTTCCGCGCGCGCTGTGCGGACGACGGCGGCATGGACGCCTTCTTCGACTCGCGGCCGCCGATCGCCGAGACGACGGCCGTGAGCGACGTCCTCGACGTCGTCGCCGAGACGGGCACCGAGACGGTGATCGCACACGTCACGACCGCCGAAGCGCTCGCGCGCATCCGAGACGCGAGAGCGGACGGGCTCCCGGTCCACGCCGAGGTTACTCCGTACCACCTCACGTTCGATCGCGACGACGTCGCCTCGATCGGAACGCACGCGATCGGTACCCCGCCGGCTCGCGACGCCGAGAACTTCGAACGGCTCTGGGATCACCTCGAGTCGGGCGACGTCCAGCTACTCGGATCGGACCACGCCCCCCACCAGCTCGAGGAGCGCGACCGACCACCGCTCGAGGTGCCGCCGGGGATGCCCCAGCTCGAGACTGCCGTCCCCGCGATGCTCGATGCGATCGATCGCGGCCGGCTCACCGTCTCGCAACTCGTCGATCTCTACGCGCAACGGCCGGCCAGACTCCACGGGCTCTACCCGCGGAAGGGGGCGATTCGACCGGGAGCCGACGCCGACCTGGTGGTCGTCGATCCGGACCGCGAGTGGACGGTCGACGCGACGCGGTTCGAGAGCGCGGCTGACTACAGCCCGTTCGACGGATTGAGGCTGACGGGGATGCCGACCGCGGTCTACCAGCGGGGCGCGCTCGTCGCCGAGGAGATGGCGACGCTGAACGAGCCCGGCGACGGACGGAGAATATCCTAGCGGAGCAGTAACGAAGCGAAAAAGGGCATCGTTCGCCGTCGAACGGCGCAGATTCGACCGCTCAGTTTTCGTCGTCTGGCATCGCCGTGTACACCGTCTCCGGCGACGCCGGCAGCTCGGTGATGCGCGCGCCGACCGCGTCGTAGATCCCGTTGAGGATCGCACCCGGTGTGGCGGTGATCGACGGCTCGCCGATTCCTTTCGCGCCGTACGGTCCCTCCCCGGACTCGGACTCGAAGATGATCGTCTCCATCTCCGGCGCGTCGGCCGTCGAGGGGAGTTTGTAGTCGGCGAGGTTTCGCGTGAGTGGGACGCCGTCGTCGAGCGAGTAGTCCTCCATCAGCGCGTAACCCAGTCCCTGGACCGCGCCGCCTTCGATCTGGCCCTGCACTCGCGCCGGGTTGATCGCCTTCCCGACGTCGTGTGCGAGCGCGAGTTTGTTCACCGAGACGTCCCCGGTGCGGGTGTTCACCGCGACCTCGGCTCCCTGCGTGCTGAACGTGAAGTCGGGGAAGATCGACCCCTCGAGCACCTCGTCTTCGATCGGCGGCTCGGTCGGCGCGCGGAACGTCTCGAGTTCTTGGAGCGGGTTCCCTTCGGCGTGACAGGCTTTGACGACCTCGCCGAGCGGGATGTCGCTCGTCTGTCCCGGCGTTCGGACGGTGCCGTTGACCAGCTCGAGTTCGTCGGGGTCGACGCGCTCGTCGGTGAGTTCGACGGCCTTCTGGAGCAGTTGCTGGCGGAGCTTGTTCGCCGTCTTTCTGACCGCGTTCCCGGACATGTACAGGCCGCGGGTCGCGGTTACGGTCCCGCCGAGGGGTGTCGACTGGGTGTCGCTCGAGTTCACCTGGACGTTCTCGGTCGAGATGCCGAGTTCCTCGGCGGCGATCTGTCGCAGCGACTCGCGCTGGCCGCCGCCGAGGTCCGGAATGCCGTTGCGGACGACGGCGCTGCCGTCTTTCTCGAGGCCGACCCAGGCCGACGAGAGGTCGCCGAGATAGCGCATGCGGCCGTAGGACTGCCAGCTGCTTGCGATCCCCTGGCCGACGACGACGTCTGGATCGTCGGGATCTTCGGGTTCGCCGAGCGCGTCGAGAACGGCGTCCTGGGTCTCCTCGAGCATGACCGCCGACTGGATGGGCTGGCCCGTCGCCGTGGTGTCTCCTTGCTCGATGTAGTTCTTCCGGCGCACCTCGGCGGGGTCCACCCCGAGTTCGCGCGCGATGGCGTCGATCTGCTGTTCGACGGCGTAGGTGATCTCGACCGCGCCGAACGAGCGGAACGCGCTCCCCGGCGTGTTGTTCGTCAGCACGGAGTAGCCGTCGGCTTTCACGTTCGGAATCTTGTACGGCCCCGTCGAGTGGTACGTCGCGTACAGCAGGATCCACGGACTCAGGTAGACGTACGCGCCGGAGTCGGAGATCAGCTCGGACTCGACGGCGAGCAGGTTCCCCTCGTCGTCGGCGGCGTGTTTGAACCGGACGGTAAACGGCGACCGCTTGTGGCGGCCGACGAACATCTCGTCTCTGTCGTAGGTGAGTTTCACCGGTCGGCCGGTCTCCCAGGCGAGCAGGGCGATGTAAGGCTCGACGGTGAGGTCTTCCTTACCACCGAAGCCGCCGCCCATGAGCGTCCCGCGAACGCGAACCTTGCTCTCGGGAAGTCCGAGGATCTCGGCGACCTCGCGGTACTGCTCGATGACCTGGGTGGCGACCCGGAGGTTGAGGACGCCGTCGTCGTCGGTCCAGGCGACCCCGGATTCGGGCTCGAGGTGGGCGTGCTCCTGGAAGGACGACTGGTACTCGTTTTCGACGACGACGTCTGCCTCGTCGAAGGCGCTGTCGACGTCGCCCTCCCTGAGTTTCCACCTGGCGATGACGTTGTTCCCGCCGTGGACCGCCGGCGCGTCGTCGTCCATCGCCTCCTCGGGATCGAAGACGCCCTCTTTCGATCCGTAGCTGACGCGGATGCGCTCGGCCGCCTCCGCGGCGATCTCCGGATCGGTCGCCGCGACGACCGCGACGGGTTCGCCGAAGTAGCGGACGACCTCGTCCGCGAGCACCTGGTGTTTGGCCTCGAGCAACCCGACTTCCTGGGACTGGCCGACGACGTTCGACGCCGACTTGTTGTTCGGAACGTCGTCCGCCGTGAGGACGGCTTCGACGCCGTCCATCGCTTCGGCCTCGCTCGTGTCGACGTCCTCGACGGTGGCGCTCGCCCGGGTCGATCGGCACACCTTGGCGTGTAACAGCCCCTCCCTGTCGAAGTCGTCCGCGTAGGCTAGTTCACCGGTGACTTTCGATCGATCGTCCGGACCGTAGTGACGATCACCGACGCTCGAGAACGTCTTCTTCTGTTTCTGTTCCTGCTGGAGTTGGTTAGCGGTCATGCGTGGTAGACGTGGTCGTGAGTACGGTTACCGGCCTGTCAGTCGCTCGAGCGACGAACGAGCCGCGTAATCGGCTATTCGTCACCGAGCGCTCTCGTTACCGTACGTGTCGATGACTGTAGCGGCGGTATTAAAATCTTCGGCGCGCCGGCACGGGCGAAGTTTTAATACCGTCTCCACCCGACCTTTGAGACGACGCGTATGTCAGCGCAAACCGAGTACTACAGGCCGGAGACCGTCGATTCGGTCTGTCAAATGCTAGACGAATTAACCGACCCGACGATCGTCGCCGGGATGCAATCTCTCGGGCTACTGATGAAAGAGGGGATCGTTTCGCCCGATACGCTGGTCGACATCAACGGCGTCGAGGGATTGGGTGAGATCGAACGGGACGACGACCACGTCACGCTGGGGGCGGTCGTCAACCACAGCGACGTGGAGCGTTCGGACGTCGTCCACGACGCGGTTCCCGTGCTGGCGGAGGCGGCGGGGGAGATCGCGGACCTGCAGATCCGCAACGCCGGGACGATCGGCGGCGCGACGGCGTACGCCGATCCGACCGGCGACTACCCGCCCGTGCTGATGGCGCTTGCCGCGACGATCGTCTCGCGGACGACCGACGACGAGATCGAACGCGACGCTGGCGAGTTCTTCACAGGCTTCTACGAGTGCGCGCTCGGCCCGACCGAGTTGCTGACCGAGATCCGCGTCCCCCGCGTCGGCGACGGCGAGGGCGTCGGCTACGAGAAGCTGGCCTACCGCGAGAACGATCGGGCCGTCGTCAACGTCGCCTCGTACCTCTCGTTCGACGGCGACGAGTGCGAGACCGCGCGCATCGTCGTCGGCAGCGTCTCCGACCGGCCGATCGCCGCGTCGGACGCCGCCGCCGAACTCGTCGGTACCGAAGTCACCGACGAGGAACTCGAGGCTGCGGCCGCGGCCGCCGCCGAAGAGGTTCCCGTCGATCCCGACCCGTCCGTATCGGCCGAGTACCGCCAGTCGATGGTTCGGAACCTGGCGGAGAAAACGCTCCGAACCGCTCGCGAGGAAGCACGCACATGACGGAACTGACCCTGACCGTAAACGGAGAATCGCACACGATCGACGTCGATCCCTCGAAGCCGCTCGTGGACGTCCTTCGGGACGATCTCGGACTGACCGGAACGAAGAAAGGCTGTTCGACGGGCGTCTGCGGTGCCTGCACCGTCAGGATCGACGACGAGCCGCGAAAAGCCTGCATGCACATCGCCGGCATGGCCGACGGCAAGTCGATCCAGACCGTCGAGGATCTCGCCGACGATGGCGACCTCCACCCTGTCCAGGAGGCGTTCCTCGAGGAGTTCTCGCTCCAGTGTGGCTTCTGTACGCCCGGGTTCGTCATGTCCACCGTCGCGTTGCTCGAGGAGAATTCGGATCCGACGGACGAAGAGATCGAGACGGCACTCCACGGCAACACCTGTCGGTGCACCGGCTACGACATGATCTTCGAGGGCGTCAAGCGGGCGGCGGGGGAGATGAGCGACGACTCTCGAGCGAGTCCGGCCGACGATTGATGCGGTCTGGCGTACGGAAGTGTCGGAGCGACTGCTGGACGGCTCGCGGCCGCTCCGGCAACGACTGTCTGCAGTCGGCGTGAGGGACGTGCCATCCGGCCGGCGACCGGCACGCCAACGACACTGAGGGGCGGTGTACTCGGGGGGAGTCGGGGGGTGGTGATCGAAGTTTTGCGGACGAATCACCGAAGATCTTTTGCCGATCCGAGTAAGTGACAACGTATGTCCAGTACTGTACGGATCGTTCACCTCGATCCAGACTGGTTCGGTACCGTCGACGGCGAGCGACGCGCGTTCGAGCGAGCGTTCGAGTCCGTGGCCGTCGAGGCCGTGGACGTCTCGCCGGAGGAGTCCGCGGACGACGTCGCACGGCGAGTCGGCGAGGCCGACGCGTTGCTCACGCACTACACGGACGTTCCCGGCGAACTGATGGACGCGACGGGCTGTTCGGTCGTCAGCCGGTACGCGACCGGCATCGACGGCATCGACGTGGAGGGCGCGACCGAACGCGGCGTTCGCGTCACGAACGTCCCCACCTACTGTAACCGCGAGGTCGGCGAACACGTGATCGCGCTCGCGCTTTCGTGTCTCCGCGGGCTCCCGCAGTACGACGCGTCGACGGCCGACGGCGAGTGGGAGTGGGACCTCGTCGACCCCGTTCGTCCGTTCTCGGAGCTCACGTTCGGATTCCTCGCGTTCGGCAACAAGGCCCGAGCGGCCGCCGACCTCGCGAACGCGATCGGCTTCGACTGCGTCGCCGCGGACCCGTTCCTCGACGACGAGGACGTCAGGGACGCGGGCGTCGAACCCGTCGAGTTCGACGAACTGATCGAGCGATCCGACGTGCTGTCGCTCAACGCGCCGCTGACCGACGAGACCCGGGGGATCGTCGACGCCGACGTGCTCTCGCGGATGCCCGAGGCGAGCGTCCTCGTCAACACCTCCCGCGGAGAACTCGTCGACGAAGACGCGCTCGTCGACGCCCTCGAGGACGGACCGCTGCTCTCGGCCGGACTCGACGTGCTCGCGACCGAACCGCCGTCGGCGTCGAACCCGCTGCTCGACCGCGACGACGTCGTCGTGACGCCCCACGCCGCGTGGTACTCCGAGCGATCGGTCGAGGCGCTGATCGAGAAGGGATCCGAAGCCGTCGTCGCGGCCTACGAGCGCCGCGAGCACGAGGGGATCGTCAATCCCGAGGCGCTCGAGTAGGAACGAACCACCGTACGGAGACCAAACGACTTTAGCCATCCTCTGACAGGTACTCACATGGACGAGAGCGAACTCGCGGGACGGATCGTTCGGATGCCCGAATCCGGAATCAGGGAAGTGTTCGACGAGGCGGCCACGTACGACGACGTCGCCGATTTGAGCATCGGCGAGCCGGACTTTACGACGCCGGAACCGATCGTCGACCGCGTCGACGACCGCGTCAGAAGCGGCGCGACCCACTACACGCCGACGCAGGGGCGGCCGGATCTGCGGGAGGCGCTGTCGGCGAAACTCGAGCGCGAAAACGGCATCTCGGCCGACCCCGAGACGGAGGTCATCGTCACGCCCGGCGCGATGGGTGCGCTGTTCGAGGCGATCCACTCGCTCGTCGACTCCGGCGACGAGGTCGTCATCCCCGAACCCTACTGGCCGAACTACGACGGCCACGTCGCCAGCGCGGGCGGGACGGTCGTCCCCGTCGAGACGGATCCGGAGGACGGTTTCGTTCCGTCACCCGAGGACGTCGCGGACGCGATCACGCCCGAGACGAAACTTCTCGTACTGAACACGCCGTCGAACCCGACCGGCGCGGTGATCCCGCCGGCGACGCTCGAGGAGATCGCGGCCGTCGTCGACCGCGCCGGCGTCTGGTGTCTCGTCGACGAGACGTACGAGTCGCTGGTGTACGACGACGCCGAACATCACTCGATCGCGAGCGACCCCGAAACGTTCGACCGAACGCTCACGGTCCACAGCTTCTCGAAGGCGTACGCGATGACCGGCTGGCGCGTCGGCTACGTCTCCGGACCGTCGCACGTGATCGACTCGATCCGGGTCCTCCAGGAACACACCGTTTCGTGCGTCGCCGAGCCCGCACAGGAGGCCGCGTTGGCCGCACTCTCCGAACCCGAACTGCTCGACGACGTGCGCGAGATCTTCGATCGTCGCCGCTCCCTGCTGCTCGAGGAACTCGAGGCGGTGCCGGGACTCTCGCCGGTCGAACCCGCGGGCGCGTTTTACGTCTTCGCCGAGATCACCGGCACGGACCGCGACAGCCGCTCGGTCGTGATGCAGTTGCTCGAGGACGAGCAGGTCGCCGTCGTTCCCGGCGGCGTGTTCGGCGACTCCGCCGACTCGTACGTCCGACTCTCGTACGCGACCGACGAGGAAACGATTCGGGAGGCGGTCGACCGAATGCGACGCGTTTTCGAGTCGTTCTCTTCGTAACTGCCCGGCGCTCCTTTTAAACCCTTGGCGTACGGTGAGCGATCGCTTACCCTCCTCGACGCCCACGTCTGAACCACGATGAACTTCGAATGGTCAGAGGAGTACACGCTGATCAAGCAGGTGATCGCCGACCTCGCGGCGGACTACCCCGACGAGTACTGGCGTGACGTCCGCGCGGAGAACCGCTTTCCGACCGAACTGTACCAGGATCTGGCCGACGGTGGCTGGCTCGGGATCCTCTTTCCCGAGCGCTACGACGGTCAGGACATGGACCTGCTCGCGCTGCTGGCCGTCGTCGAGACGTTGGCCGAAGAGGGGTCGTGGATCGGCGCGGTCTCGCTGCTGTCGGGGCCGGTGTTCGGGGGGCTTTCGATCCTCGAGCACGGAACGGAAGCCCAGAAGGAGCGATACCTTCCCCCGATCGTCGACGGCAGCGAGCGGTGGGCGCTCGGCGTCACCGAGGCGAACGCGGGCCTGAACACCACGAACATCCAGACGCGGGCCGAACGCGACGGCGACGAGTTCGTCGTTTCGGGCGGCAAGCAGTTCATCTCGGGCGTCGATCACTCCCACCGGATGCTCCTGCTCGCCCGAACCACGCCGAAAGACGAGGTCGATTCGCCGGCAGACGGAATCACCATGTTCGTCCTCGATCTGGACGACGAGGACGTCCACTACGACGAGATCGACCTAGACATCTACTACCCGGAACGGACGTTCGAGATCCAACTCGACGACGTTCGCGTCGGCGAAGACCGGGTGCTCGGCACCGTCGACGGCGGCTTTCGACAGCTGTTCGACACTCTCAACACCGAGCGGATCATCCTCGGCGCCTGTTCGTGGGGCGCGGGAAAGACCGTCCTCGACGCGGCCGTCGAGCAGGCCCGGGAACGAGTCGTCTGGTCGGAGCCGATCGGCGGCCACCAGGCGATCCAGCACCCCCTCGCCGACGCCTACGCCGACCTCGAGAGCGCGAGACTCGTCCTCCGGAAGGCGGCGTGGCAGCAGTCGAACGGGCGCGAGGGCGTCGGCGAGGCCGCGAACCTCGCCAACCTGCAGGCCGGGAAAGCGGCCTGGAACGCAGCGGAGGCGGCGATGACGACCTTCGGCGGGATGTCGGTCGCCGCCGAGATGGGCGTGGCCGCGGCGTGGGGATTCATCCGCCACGCTCGGACGGTCCCGGTCAGCGAGGAGATGATCCGCAACTACCTCGGCCAGCACACGCTCGGACTCCCGAAATCCTACTGACCATGCTCGAGCACTACACCGTCCTCGAAGTCGGCGACTACGTCGCGGTACCGTACGCCGGAAAGCTCCTCGGGGACTGCGGGGCCGACGTGATCAAAGTCGAACCGCCGGACGGCGACTCCGCACGACGGGTTCCCCCGTTCGTCGACGGCGACGGTCGAAGCGAGAGCGCGTCGTTCGGCTACCTCAACACGAGCAAACGAAGCGTCACGCTCTCTCCGTCCAGTGATCGTGCGCCGGAGCTGCTCGAGGACGCGATCGAGACTCTGGAGATCGACCTCGTCCTCGAGAGCCGACTCGACGACTACGGGATCGACGGACGCACGCTCCAGGAGCGCGACGACGGGCTCACCGTCGTCTCGGTGAGCGGCTTCGGTTCGGACGGTCCGTTCGCGGAGTTCAGCGGACCGGAGATCGTCGCGATGGCCGAAAGCGGTCAGATGAACAAGATGGGATACCCGGACGAACCGCCGCTTCGTCCGCGGGTCAAAAGCGCCGACTTCTGGGCGGGCCAGCACGCGGCGATCGGCGGGCTCGCCGCGCTCCTGGTTCGCGACCTCCAGAACGGATGCGGGCAGTACGTCGACGTCGCCGCCCGCGACGTCGCGATCACGTACATGGAGGGCTTTCTCGCCGGCTACTCCTGGTCCGGCGAACCGACCGAGCGGACCGGCCTCGGCTACCCCGACCAGGACGGCCAGCCCGGACTGCCGGCCCTCTACGAGGCCGCGGACGGCTACGTCTCGGCCGCGGTGAGCGACGCCCGCTGGGACGCCTTCTGCGAGGACGTCCTCGAGCGACCGGAGCTAACCGAGGACGACCGGTTTGCAACGCCGGAGGCCCGCCTCGAGAACCTGCCGGCGATGCGGGAGGTCGTCGAATCCTACACCGGCCAGCGGGGGAAGTGGGAGCTGTTCGAGGAGTTCCAGGACAACGGCATCCCCTGCGGGATCGTCCAGACGCCGACCGAACTGCTCGAGTTCGAGCACCTCCGCGAGCGCGGATTCTGGACGGACCTCGAGCTTCCGAACGGGGAAACGGTCACCGTTCCCGGCTCGCCGTTCCGCGTCGACGGCTCGCAGCTGCCGATGGACGCGCCGCCCGCCCTCGGCGAAGACAACGATCTCTACGACGAACTCGGGCTGGATCGAGACCGACTCGCCGCGTCGGGGGTGATCCGATGACCGGCGACGCCGACCGCGGTGGTGGTGAATCCGTCCGGGAGGCGGACGACTCTCCGAAGCCGCTCGAGGGAATCCGCGTCCTCGATTTCACGTGGGTGTACGCGGGCCCGCACGCGACGAAACACCTGGCGGCCCTCGGCGCGGACGTCGTCAAGGTGGAGTCGAAGTACAAACCCGACATGATGCGGTACGGCTACACCTACGACGAGTTCGAGGCGGGCGAGAGTCCCAACGTCTCCGCGTTCTACAACGAGTTCAACCTCGGAAAGCGGAGCCTCCGGCTGAACCTGAAGCGCGAGCGCGGCCGAGAGCTCGCCCTCGAGCTGGCCGCCGCGGCCGACGTCTGGATCGAGAATTTCTCTCCGGGATTCCTCCGCTCGATCGACCTCGGTTACGAGTCGGTGCGAGCGGTCAACCCGGAGATCGTCTCCGTCTCGATGCCGGGATGGGCCTCTTCGGGGCCGGCCGCGGAGTACCGCGCCTGGGGGATGAACCTCGAGGCGATGGCCGGGCTGGACCACCTCTCGGGTCGGCCCGACGATCCGCCGACGCCGGCGGGCTTCTCCTGGCCCGATCCGACGGCGGGCGTGATGGCCGTCTTCGCTATTTTGGCCGCGCTCGCCTCGCGCGAATCCACCGGGGAGGGTCGCCGGATCGAGATTCCGCAGTTCGAGACGACCGTCTCGCTCCTTCACGGCGCCCTCGCGACCGCCGACCTGACCGGGGAGTCCGGCGAACGGACGGGCGCGCGCGACGAGGACCGGCGATTCGTACAGGGGGTCTACGAGTGTCGCGGCGAGGACGACTGGCTCGCCGTCGCCGTCGGAACCGACGCCCAGTGGCGGACGCTGTGCGACGTCGTCGGCCGGCCGGAGCTCGCGACCGATTCGGAGCTGGCCACGCACGCCGCTCGGCTGCGCAACCACGATCGCTTCGACGAGGTCGTCGAATCCTGGAGCCGGGATACGAACGCTGAGGAGGCCCGAACGACGCTGCAGGAACGCGGCGTGCCGGCCGGCCGCGTCGCGAACGAGCGCGACCTCGTCGAGGACGACCCGCAACTGCGCGAGCGAACCACCTTCGTCGAACGCGACCACCCGGAGGTCGGCGAGCGGACGTACACCGGCTTCCCGTCGGAGTTCTCCGCCGTCGACGTGACCCCGCCGTCTCGAGCCCCGCTCTTTGGCGAACACACCGACGACGTCCTCCGGGACTGGCTCGAGATGCCCGACGAGCGGATCGATCGCCTGCAGACCGACGAGATCCTCTACTGACCGCGTTCGGATCGTCGCTCGAGTACGCGTTTCGTCGTCGACCGACCGACGGTTCGTACGGACTGTTGAAAGTCGGTACCGGTACACCCACAGGACGGTCGCGATTGTACCGGTAATCTCACATCGGACCGTCTCACGTGACGTTCGAGACCGAAAGCGGCGGGCAACAGTATAGTGGCGCCGGGACGTATCCCCCCGCATGCACGAGGCGACGATGTCGATCGAGTACCGGAGCCTGTACGCCGATCTCTCGACGGAGTACGACGTCGACGTCGAGCTCTGGTGCAACAACCGCTGGGACATCATCTTCCTTCGGGGGCCCGACTCGACGAACGCCCTCGAGGTTCTCGCGGCGGAACTCGGCGTGTACGACGCGATCGTCGACGGAACCGACGTACTCGCGTTCACGAGCACGTGCCTCCGCGAACACGGCGACGACTTCGTCGAAGCTCACCTGGAACGCAACGACTGTCGTACGATCCCGCCGCTTTCCTACCACGACGGCCGGATCCACCTTCGCATCGTCGCCTCGGAGTTCGAGCACCTCTCGCGCCTGTTCGAGGAACTCGCCGAGCGCTTCGCCGTGTCGGTCGTCTCCAAGCGGGAACTCGAGACGGCGGGGTACGAACTTCTGGTGCCGCGGGTGGCCGGGGTCGACCTCACGGATCGCCAGGAGACCGCGCTGGTGGCGGCGTTCGAGGGCGGCTACTACGACATCCCGCGTCGCACCCGGACGGCCGACCTGGCCGACGAGATCGGCGTCGACAGGCGCACGTTCGAGTACCACCTGCGCCGAGCCGAGAACCGTCTCGTCGCACGATTTCTCGAGAACTTTCGATCCGTCGACCGCTGAATCGACCGCGTCGGCCCCCTCCCGGATCGTCTCTTCGTCGCAGTTCTCGAGCGGGTGTGATCGAACGGGGGATCGGTTCGACCAGCACGGGGCGTCGTGAACGGGGACGAAGACGATCGCTCAAAAATCGGACCGGAGGTAGTCGCTCGCGAACCGGGAGACGTCCCTCGAGAACGTAGCGCTCCGTCCAGCCCTCGAGAGTCGGTCCTAGGTCGAGTCCTCGAGCACCGGACGGATCCGCTCGTCGAGCAGTCCGGACCTGACCATCGTCGCGACGTCGTCGATCTCGTCGTGCAACGGCCGGTCGTCCTCGAGCGGCGGGGCGAGTTCCCGGACGGCCTCGTAGACGAGCGACGTTCCGCGGCCGTGCGAGAGGTCGTCGTCGACGAACTCCGCGGCCTGTGCGCCACAGAGTAGTTCGACGGCGACGACCGTCGTCAGTCGATCGACGGCCCGGGTGGCGTTGAGGGCGCTCGTCGCGCTCATGCTGACGTGGTCTTCCTGGTTACCGCTGACCGGCGTCGTGTCGATCGACGCGCGCCCGATCGAGCGGAGTTCGTTGACCATCGCGGCCGCGGTGTACTGTCCGATCATGTAGCCGGAGTTGAGGCCGCTCTCGGGCGTCAGAAACGGCGGCAGGTGCGACTCCTGGACGTTCGGGTTGAGCAGCCGATCCACCCGCCGCTCGCCGATCGCCGCCAGCTCGGTCACCGCACTCAGCGCGTAATCCAGCCGGAGCGCGAGCGGCTCGCCGTGGAAGTTCCCGCCGGAGACCACCTTCGCGTCGGCGGTCCCGCTCGCGTGATCGCCGACGCGGTCGCCGGAGAACAGAAGCGGGTTGTCCGTCGCGCTGTTCAGCTCGACCTCGACCGCATCGCGCAGGTGGTCCAGCGCGTCCCGAACCGCGCCGTGGACCTGCGGAATGCACCGGAAGGAGTAGGCGTCCTGGATGCGATCGCAGTCGCGGTGGGAGGCGACGATCCCGGAGCCGTCGACGAGCCGGCGCACGTTTCGCGCCGTCTCGAGCTGACCGTCGTGCGGTCGCGCCTCGTGAATCGCCGGCTCCGCGATCGCGTCGGTTCCCATCGAAACCTCGAGCGACAGCGATCCGGCGGCGTCGGCGGCGCGCAACGCGCGCTCGGCGTCGACGAGAAACAGCGACGCCAGGCCGACGCTCAGCTGCGTGCCGTTGATTAGCGCGAGCCCCTCTTTCGCGGTGAGCGTGACCGGCTCGAGTCCGACGGCCTCGAGCGCCTCGTCGCCGGAGACTCGAGCCCGGGCGTTCTCGGGCTGCGCCCGTCGTTCGTCGTCGACGACGGCCTGGCCCTCCCCGATCAGCACGAGCGAGGCGTGTGCGAGCGGCGCGAGGTCGCCGCTGGCCCCCAGGCTCCCGCGGGATCTGACGATCGGGTGGACGCCCTCGTTGAGCAGCTCGACCAGCAGATCGACGACGTGCTCGCGCACGCCGGAGTAACCCACCGCCAGCGCGTTGATTCTGGTCAGCAGGAGCGCTCGGACTTCGACTCGCGTCAGCACCCGGCCCGCGCCCGAGGCGTGGCTCCGGAGGAGGTTCGTCTGGAGCTGATCGACGTCGTCCGGCGGAATCCGCTCGTCCACGAGCTCGCCGAAGCCGGTGTTCAGGCCGTAGGCGATCGCGCCGCTGTCGACGATCTCCTCGACCCGCCGTCGCGCGTTCCGAATTTCCGTTCGCGCTTCCTCCGGAACCTCGACGCGGGCGTCGTCTCGCGCGACCGCGACGACGTCCTCGGGCTCGAGCGAGCTGCCGTCGCAGACGACAGTGTCACGATCACTCATGGACGACCTCACCGTCCTTGACGACCGTATCGACGCGGTTGACGCCGAAGCTGTAGGGCACGTGGACGTGCGACGGCGCGTCGAGCACGCAGAGATCCGCGGGCGCGCCGACCTCGAGGCGTCCCGGTCCGTCCGGTCGATCGATCGCGGCCGCCGCGGTTCTCGTCGCGGCGACCAGCGCCTCGGCGGGCGTCATTCGCATGCCGACGCAGGCGAGCGTCGTCGCGTACCCCATGCTGTGGGAGTAGCAGTTCGGGTTGAAGTCCGTCGCCAGCGCGACCGGCGCGCCCTCCTCGAGCATGCCGCGGGCGTCCGCGTACTCGGTTCGGAGCCCGAAGGCCGTGCCGGGGAGCAACACCGGGACCGTCCCGGCGTCGATCAGCGCCCGCACGTCGTCGGTCGTCGCGTGCAACAGGTGGTCGGCGCTCGTCGCGCCGACGTCGGCAGCGAGCTGCGTGCCGCCGAGGTGGACGAACTCCTCGGCGTGGACCTTCGGCGCGAGTCCGTGCGCTCGGCCCGCCTCGAGAATCCGACGGGACTGCTCGACGGAGAAGACGTCCTCCTCGCAGAACACGTCGCAGAACTCCGCGATTCCCTGGTCCGCCACGGTGGGGAGTTGCTCGTCGATCACCTCGTCGACGTACTCGTCGGCGTCGCTTCCCTCGGGAACCGCGTGAGCGCCCATGTACGTGGCGACGAGGTCGATCGGGTGGCGTTCGTCCGCCCGCTCGATCGCCTCGAGCATCCGGAGTTCGGTCTCGGCGTCGAGGCCGTAGCCGGATTTCACCTCGACGGTCGTCGAGCCGTGGGCGAGCATCACGTCGAGGTGATCGAGGAGGTTCGCGAGCAGCGTCTCGTCGTCGGCCTCGCGCGTCGCCCGTACCGTCCGGAGGATTCCGCCGCCTTCGGCCATGATCTCCTGGTAGCTCTTGCCCTGAAGCTTGGCCTCGAACTCGTCGGAGCGATCGCCCGCGAACACGGCGTGCGTGTGCGGATCGACGAAGCCGGGCTGGACGGTCCGTCCGGTCGCGTCGATCGCCGTCTCGGCGTTCTCCGGCGGATACTCCCGCGTGATCGCGCCGCTGTCGCCGACGGCCTCGATCTCGCCGTCGACCACCGCAACCGCGCCGTCGTCGATGGGCTCCAGGCCGCTCGACGCGCTCGAGCCGTCACCGTCGCGGACGGCCGCGACCTCCGACGCGTCGTGGACGACCAGCTGCAGGTCGGTCATGCGGACCGCCCCCGGCTCATGGCTCGTCCCGCATCGGAACGGCGACGTTCGACTCGCTCGCTTCGTCCAGGGCGTCCTCGTAGCCGGCGTCGGCGTGTCTGACGACGCCCATGCCGGGGTCCGTGGTGAACACGCGGCGAGCCTTCTTCGCGGCCAGCTCCGTGCCGTCGAGGACGACGTGGTTGTTCGCGTGCAGGGAGTTGCCGATTCCGACGCCGCCGCCGTCGTGGACGCTGACGATGTCCGCCCCGGCGGCGCAGTTCACCAGCGCGTTGAGGATCGGCCAGTCGGCGACGGCGTCGGTGCCGTCGCGCATGTCCTCCGTCTCGCGGAACGGGCTGGCGACGCTACCCGCGTCGAGGTGGTCGCGGGTGACGACCACGGGTGCGGAGATCTCGCCGTCGGCGACGAGTTCGTTGATCCGGAGTGCGAACCGCGCGCGTTCCGTGAGTTCTCCGTCGCCTTCGCCTTCCGTGCTGTATCCGAGCCAGCAGACGCGACTGGGCAGTCCCTGGAACTGCACCCGCTCCTGTGCGAGGTCGATCCAGCGCCGGAGGTGCTCTTTCTCGGGGAACAGCTCGAGGACCGCCTCGTCCGTCCGGTAGATGTCGTCCGGATCGCCCGAGAGTGCGACCCAGCGGAAGGGCCCCTTGCCGCGACAGAACTGCGGTCGGATGTAGGCCGGGACGAATCCGGGGAAGTCGAACGCGTCGTCTCGACCGAAGGCGTCCTGTACCTGTCCGCGAATGTTGTTCCCGTACTCGAAGGCGATCGCACCCCGCTCCTGCAGTTCGAGGATGCCGTCGACGTGGCGTTCCATCGTCTCTACGCTCTCCTCCCTGTATTTTTCGGGATCGTCCTCGCGGAGCTCGTCGGCTTCCTCGACGGTGTACCCCGACGGGTAGTATCCGTCGAGGACGTCGTGGGCGCTCGTCTGGTCGGTGATCACGTCCGGGACGAACTCGCGTTCGAGCAGTCCCTCGAGCAGATCGGCGGCGTTGACGTGCACGCCGACGCTGTAGGGCTCGTTCGCCGCCGCGGCCTCCCGGGCGCGCTCGAGCGCCTCGTCGATGTCGTCGGTCTTCTCCATACAGTAGCCGGTCTCGATGCGACGGTCGATCCGTTCCTCGTCGACCTCCGCGGCGATGCAGACGCCTTCGTTCATCGTGACCGCGAGCGGCTGTGCGCCGCCCATCCCGCCGAGGCCGGCGGTGACGGTGATCTTTCCGGAGAGGTCGCCGTCGAAGTGCTGACGGGCCAGTTCGGCGAGCGTCTCGAACGTTCCCTGGATGATCCCCTGGGTGCCGATGTACGCCCACGATCCGGCCGTCATCTGGCCGTACATGATCTTCCCCTCGGCCTCGAGTTCGTGGAAGTGTTCCCAGTCGTCCCACTTTCCGACGAGGTTGGAGTTCGCGATGAGAACGCGCGGGGCCATCTCGTGGGTCCGGAACCGACCGACTGGCTTCCCCGACTGGACGAGCAGCGTCTCGTCGTCGTCGAGCTCGCGCAGCTCGTCGAGGATCGCGTCGTACGCGTCCCAGCTCCTGGCGGCCCGTCCGGAGCCGCCGTAGACGACGAGGTTTTCGGGGTCCTCGCCGACCTCCGGGTCGAGGTTGTTGTTGAGCATCCGCAGCGCCGCCTCCTGGCGCCAGCCCGCACACTCGAGGTCCGTGCCGGTGGGTGCTCCCCTGTACTCTTGCCACTGCTCACTCGGAGTGCCGCGGTCGAACGATGCGGATTGTTGCTTGCCGGGCATGGTTCGGTATTCGTTCGCAAGGACACTCAACCCTGTTCCACCTAGCGGCGGGTTTTAAATACTATCGGACGAAGATGTGGATATGACGCTGTACGAGGCAACCTTCCGCGTCGCCCACGAGAGCGCGTACGCCGAACTCACCCGCGGCCGGGGTCTCCGACTGGACATGTGGTGTAACGATCACTGCGACATGATCCGGGCGGCGGGAACCGACACCGACGTCCTCGTCGACAGACTCGAGTCGCTCGTCGGCATCCGGGACATGTACCGCGGCGACGACCGGCTGTTGCTCATCACCGACGACTGTCTCCGCTCGCACCAGGAGCCGTTGATCGAGACCTACCTCAGCGAGCACGGCTGTCTCCTGTGGCCGCCACAGCGGTACGAGCACGGACAGCTGCTGGTTCGCGTGCTGGCCCTGACCGAGACGAGCCTCTCGGAGCTTTACCAGCAGCTAGTCGAGGAGTTTCCGGTCACCGTCGAATCGAAGCTTCACCGGACCCACGACGTTCTCGACGACATCGTCGACCACTCACACTCGGTGACGGCGGGATTGACCGACCGGCAGATGGAGGCGCTGGTCGCCGCGCACGAACACGGCTTCTACGAAATTCCCCGGGAGAACACGTCCGAGGAGGTCGCGGAGACGCTCGATCTCAGCCGTCGAACGTTCGAAGAACACCTGCGCCGCGCCGAAGGAAAGGTGATCGGCGAAATCCTCGAGGAACGGCTCTGACCGAACGTGACGGATTTCCGAGGAGCCCAAACTATATATATCGTCTGGAAGAATTTTGCGCCTATGGAGCTGAATCAGGACGAGACACCCAGACAGTCCACCGATTCGGGTGGTGAAACCGACCACGACTACGCCGTTCGAATCGAGAACGTGACCAAGGAGTACGACGACGTCGTCGCCGTCGACGACGTCTCGCTCAATATTCGCGATGAGGAGTTTCTGACGCTGCTCGGCCCGAGCGGCGCCGGAAAGACGACCCTGTTGCACATGATCGCGGGCTTTACGACCCCGACGTCGGGCGACATCCACATCGACGACGAGGTCGTGACGAACAAACCGCCGTACGAGCGCAACATCGGCATGGTGTTCCAGAGCATGGCGCTGTTCCCGCACATGACCGTCGCGGAGAACATCGCGTTTCCGCTCAAGATGCGACGGATGGAGAAGGTCAACCGGGACGAGCGCGTCCAGGAGATGCTGGACCTCATTCGCCTGCCCGAAATCGCAGACCGGGACGTCTCCGAGCTCTCGGGTGGGCAACAACAGCGCGTCGCCATCGCCCGCGCGCTGTCGTTCAAACCGTCCCTGCTGTTGCTCGACGAGCCGCTGAGTTCGCTCGACAAGAAACTTCGCGAGGAGATGCGCCACGAACTGCTTCGCATCCACCGCGAGACGAACGTGACGACCGTTCACGTCACGCACAACCAGGAGGAAGCGCTCACGATGGCCGACCGGATGGCCGTCATCCAGGAGGGCCGGATCGCACAGCACGCACCCACCCAGGAGCTGTACGCCCACCCCGAAACGGCGTTCGTCGCCGACTTCGTCGGGAACACTAATATGGTGTACGGGACGGTCGTCGAAACCGACAATCCGAGCTGTACCGTCGAGTGTACCGATAGCAACCTGCGAATCGACTGTCGAACCGACGTCGTCGGCGAGTCGGTCGCGGAAAAAGACGACGTCTCGGTCGGCATCCGATTCGAAGACGTCAGGTTGGGAGAGTCGATCTCGGCGGACAACGTCTTCGAGGCGACGGTCTCGAGCGTCGTGTTCAAAGGCGACATGGTCAACACGACCGTCCAGCTTGACGGCACCGAACTGGAGTTCAAAATCAGCGATCTCAACTCTGACGGCAACCGCGTCTTCGAGCGCGGCGACGTCGTTCAGGTCGGCTGGAACGGAACGGACAGTCTCGTCTACCCCTCGTAAAAACGCGTTTTTTCCGGTGCGATCTTACTCGCTCTCTCCGTTCTCCGGCGAGCGGTCTGCGGCGACCTTCACCGCCTCGACGATGTTGTTGTAGCCGGTACACCGACAGATGTTCCCCTTCAGGTGATCGCGAATCTCCTCTTCGGTCGGATCGGGATTGTTGTCGAGGAGGTCTTTCGTCATGATGACGAATCCGGGCGTACAGAAGCCGCACTGACTTCCGCCCTCCGAGAGATACGATTGTTGAATCTCGTGAAGGTCTCGGCCGTCGGAGAGCCCTTCGACGGTGGTGATCTCCGATCCGTCCGCGGTGACCGCCAGTCTGAGACAGGAGAGCTCCGGTTCGCCGTCGACCAGGATCGAACAGGCTCGACACTCGCCCGTGCCGCAGGCGTACTTCGGTCCCGTCAGGTCCAGTTTGTCCCGAATGACGTTGAGCAACAGCTCGTTCGGCTTCACCCGAACCTGGTGGGTCTCGTCGTTGATGGTCAGTTCGATCGTCCGTTCGTTCCCGCCGTCGTCGCCGTGTGTGATTTTCTCGCTAGACATTGGTCTCGTGTGCGTCGACCAGCAGATCGCGCACTTTCGTCTCGGTGATCAGCCGTCTGTACTCCGCCGTCGACCGCGAGTCCGAGATCGGCGAGATTTCGTCGCTCGCGATCTCGCCCGCTCGAGCGAACGTCTCCTCGGTCGCCGGCTCGCCGCGGATCGCCGCCTCGGCCTCCGTCGCCCGGATCGGCGTCGGCGCGACGCAGCCCAGCCCGATTCCGCAGTCGGTGACGGTCCCGTCGTCGCACTCGAGCGAGACGGAGACGATGACCTTCGCGAGGTCCTCGGTGACGCGCTTGATCTCCTCGTGGGCCCACCGATCGCTCGCCGGCGTCGGAACGCGCACCGACGTGAGCAGTTCGTTCGGCTCGAGGACCGTCCGTTTCGGTCCGGTGAAAAACTCCTCGATGGGGACGATCCGTTCCCCGTCGACGCTCTCGAGGACGACTTCGGCCCCGAGGATCAAAAGCGGCGGCGCGGTGCTGGCCGCGGGCGAGCCGTTACAGAGGTTGCCGCCGATCGTTCCCATCTTCTCGACCTGGACGCCGCCCGCGTCGCTGGCGGCCTCCGCGAGGATCGGAACGTGCTGGTCGACGAGCGAGGAGTTCATCAGGTCGTCGTACGTTACCGTCGCGCCGATCTCGAGTCCCTCCTCGGTCTCGCTGACGTCGTCGAGTTCGTCCAGACCGTTGACGTACATGAGGTGACTCTCGGTTCGGACGTCGGCTTTCAACTGAATGAGCAGATCCGTGCCGCCCGCGAGCGGTCTGACGTCGTCTCCGTGCTCGTCTCGCAGCTCGAGGGCCTCCTCGAGCGAGGCGGGAACGGAGTAGTCGAACTCCTGTGAGATAACTCGTGTCGTCGTGTTAGAGGCTAGTTTGTATTCCATAGTTCTCGTTCAGTCGTCGTCCTCCGCGGGGACCATCGGTTTTCCGGTGACGCGATCCGTGTACTCGGCGCGGAGGTCGCCGATGATCTTCTCGGGGGTCATGGGGATGTCGGTGAAGCGCACTCCGGTGGCGTTGTAGACCGCGTTGGCGACGGCCGCCGCGGTCGGGTTGATACACGCTTCACCGAGCCCTTTCGCGCCGAACGGGCCCGAGGGTTCTTCGGTCTCGACGAAGAACGTCTCCGTCTCGTCGTTGCTCGGCAGGTCCATCGTCGTCAGCATTCGGTAGTCGGTGAGAAGACCGTTGCCGTCGATGGCTCCGTTCTCGTCGTACTGGGTGTCCTCGACCAGCGCGTAGCCGGCACCGCGGTAGAAGCCGCCGTGTTGCTGGCCGGCCGCCAGTTTCGGATTGACGATCGTGCCCGAATCGTTTCCGATCGCCGTCCGGAGGATGTCGATCTCGCCCGTCTCCATGTCGACTTCGACCTCGACGAACTGCGCCGCGTAGGCGGGTGGACAGGCGACCTGTCGGTTACTCTCGACGGCCGCCATCGTCCCCCAGTTGTTGAGTTCCGCGCGCTTTGCGACCTCGCCGACGGTGAGTTCCTTGTCCGGCACCCCTTCGACGAAGACGCGTCCGATCCCTTCGTCGGTGTCGGCCTCGAGCGAGATGGCGTCCGGCGGCACCTCGAGTAGCCGCGAGGCGTTCTCGAGCAGCTGTTCGCGGACGCTCTCCGCGGCCTTTTTCATCGCGGCTCCGCCCGCGTAGACGCCGCGGGTCGCGTGCGTGGCGACGTCGTAGGCGGTGTTTCGCGAGTCCGTCGGAGAGAGTTCGACGTTCTCGATAGGGACGTCGAGGGCTTCGGCAACGATCCGCGCGCCCGCGCTTCGGGTGCCGCCGCCGTGGTCCTGCAGCGCGGAGACCACGTCGACGCTGCCGTCCTCGTTGATCTTCACCAGCGCGCTCGAGTAGTCGATCGCTTCGCCGGGGGTGGGACCACCGGTTCCGGACGTGTGGAAGCCGCGGGCCATGCCGATTCCTCGGCGGTACCGTCCGTCTTTCTCTCCGGGCGGTGTGCGCTCGTCCCACCCGATCGCCTCGGCCCCCTGATCGAGGAGCTCCTCGACGCCGCAGCTTTTGACCACGGACTTGATCGTGGGACCCTGGCCCCAGAACGTGTCGCCCTCGCCGACGTAGTTCTTCCTGATCAGCTCGAGCTGGTCGATGCCGAGCTCCTCGGCGATGGCGTCGATCATACACTCGACGGCGAACGTCGCCTGCGGATTCCCGAACCCTTGCATCGCACACGCGGGCGCTTTGTTCGTGTACACCGCCCGTCCGCGGAACTCGAGGTGTTCGAAGTCGTACAGCGACGCGGTGAACCCGGCGACGACGCCGAGGTACGGGAACGCCTGAATGTTGTGCGAGCCGACGTCTGCGAGGACGTCCATCTCGACGGCGTTCAGGGTTCCGTCGTCGTTCGCGCCGATTTTCACGTCGAGCTTCGACGGGTACCGGCAGTGATCGTACATGTCCTCCTCGCGACTGGAGACGATCTTCACCGGCTTGTCCGCCGCCATCGCGAGCGCGACCGTGATCGGCGTCACGGAGTTGGTCTGGATGCTCGAGCCGAACGACCCGCCGAGTTCCAGGCGTTTGACGTTGACCTTGCTGAGGTTGATGTCGAAGATCTCGCCCAGGAGTTGTCGAACGTTGTGGACGGTCTGGGTGGTCGGCCAGACGGTGATGCCGCCGTCTGGCTCGGGTCGACAGACCGTGGTCTTGTTCTCGAGTTGCGCGTGGTAGGTTCGACCGGTTTCGAACGAGTGTTCGAAGACGTGATCGGACTCGGCGAACCCCTGTTCGACGTCGCCGACGCTAATGTCGCGTTCGACCGCGATATTGTTCTCGATCGGTTCGACCTCGCCGTCGCGGACGATCGATTCGTGGATCGCCGGCGCGTCGTCGCTGACCGCGAACTCCGGATCGATCACCGGTTCGTGCTCTTCGTACGTGACGTCGATGGCTTTGAGCGCGCGTTCGGCCTTTTCTTCGGTTTCGGCGGCGACGGCCGCGATTCCTTCGCCGACCTGTCGCGGTCGGTCCGTGAGTACCCGATTGTCGCGATAGATGGCGTCGGGGACGCTGATCGTTCGTTCGTTGTACTTGACGTCGGGAACGTCGTCGGGCGTGATGCAGATCGCACCCATCGCCTCGGCCTCGCTGGTGTCGATGTCGACGACCGTCGCGTTGGGATGCGGCGATCGGAGCACCTTCCCGTGCCACATTCCGGGGAGCGAGACGTCAGGCGCGTACACTGCCTTGCCGGTTACTTTCGCTTTGCCACCTTTCCGGGGACTGTCCGTACCGATGGCGTGAAAGCTTTTGCTATTCTTTGGCATGCTCGTCCTCGGTAGCTATACAGTTCCTCGGTAAATAAATGTGGTTATTCGGGTTCGAACGCATAATTTCGGCGTTCGAACGGGTCTCGCGCCCGGTTCCGTCTCGCGACCTGTTGGCTGATACCTCGCCTCGAGTTCGCGTTCCGATCTCTCGGGGCTGACTGTTGGAGCGAGCGCTCTGAACCGGATCGTTTACCGAGGTACACGACCGTCTAGAGAACTGAACTATACGGATTCCCACACCGAACTTGGACTGCACTAAGGGAAAGTAATATATGGTCCCACCATAATTGATAGTTTGTAACATGGTGGAAGGTAACCAAGCCAGAACCGACAGGAATCGAGATGCGACTACGCGCGGAGCGAACAGAACGTCGAGGAGAGCCGTCCTCGGTGCCGGTTCAGCGGCGCTCGTCTCGGGGCTCGCCGGCTGTGTCGGCGGCAACGGCAACGGGAACGGAAACGGCGTCGGAAACGGAAACGGTAACGGCAACGGGAACGGAGCGTCGGGGTCGGACGCGCTCGATCCCGACAACCCTCCGGAAGAACCGGATTCGATCACAGTCCGCGCCTGGGGTGGCGTGTGGGAAGGATCGCTTGCCGAACACGTCGGTGACGCGTTCACCGAGGAGACGGGGATCGACGTCGTTTACGACAACACGGACCGAACCGTGATGCAAGGCGACATCAGAACGGCGATTCAGCAGGACAGAGAACCCCCCGTCAACGTGAACTGGACCGTCGAACCGGCGCTCCACGAGGAGTACCGGATGGGGCTGGCAGAACCCCTCCATCCGGATATCGTCACGAACAGCGCCGAGATGTTCGATCTCGCGATCCCCGACGTCGACGAGGATTGGCTGCCGTACCTCGTGTTGTACTCCTACACGTACGCGCTCTCGTACAACGAGGAGGCGATGGAACGGGCACACGGTACGACCGAGCCGCCGGAGGCGTGGGCCGACTTCCAGAGCGACGAGTTCGAAAACGAGTTCGGTCAGTACGACAACGGATACGGATTCTGGCCGGTGTTCTCGGAGATTTCGGGCACGCCGATCGACGCGGACGACCTCGATCCGCTGTTCGACACCGTGGAGGACTTCGAACCCAGCATCGGTCACATCGGCGACGACACGAGTCTCACCGAGAACATTCGCGAGGGTGAGATCGCCGGCGCACCGTTGATCATGAACAACCTCTTCGAGGCGTACCAGGACGGCGAACCGGTCGGTTGGACGATTCCGGAGGAAGGAGCGACCGCCTGGGGTGACGGAATGTACACGCCGGTCAATCAGTCGGAATCCGAACTGTACTGGTCCCAGGTGTTCATCAACTACGCCTCCGCGGCAGAGAACCAGGAGGGCTGGACCGAGGGGCTCGCCCTTCCGATGCTCAACCAGAACGTCGATCCGATGGATTACATGGAAGACGATCCGGCGTACCCGACCAACGAAGACGACTTCGACAACCTGCTCACCGTCGACATGGACACCTACACCGAAGTGTCCTCGAGCCTCTACGAGGAGTTCGACCTGATCATGGGAGCCTAACCGGACCGCCGACGCGATCTATCCGGTCGGTTTCGCCGTCGCGAGCAAACCAGTACCAAATCATTATTATGAAACCGCTGTGTACTACGCCCCATGGCTGATAAAGTATCGCAACGATTCGAACGTGCTGCGTGGCGCGTAGAAGACGCGCTCATCGCAGCGAAGGAACTGTTACCGAAGGGTCTCTACCGGTCTCCGCCCCCCTGGATGGGATACATTTTCATCCTTCCGGGGCTGCTACTGGTGAGCTTTCTCTTCGTCGGCATGTTCATTCTCGGATTCTACAGCTTTTTGACCCACGATCCGTTCGAGTTCATCATCTACGAGTTCACGCTCGAAAACTGGGAGCGGCTGCTCGGAACGACCGGATACTACAACATCTTCGTCCGGACGATATTCATGGCGCTGTTGATCACGGCCATCTCGGTCGTGCTCGCGCTTCCGTACGCTTACCTCACGATCCGCGTTCGATCGTCGCTCGTACGAAAACTCCTGTTGGTTAGTCTGTTCGTTCCGTTCTTCACCGGCGTGATCGTGCGGGCGTACGGCTGGCTGATCATCCTCGGACGAAACGGGCTCGTCAACTCGTTCCTTGGCCTGTTTGGCATCGAACCCGTCCGATTCATCGGAACGCAACTCGGCGTCGTCATCGGACTGTTACAGATTATGATTCCGTTCGCAATCATCATGATCGCTCCGGCGATCCAGAACATCGATCGATCGCTCGAACGCGCAGCCAGCAATCTCGGCGCAAATCGGGTGAGCACGTTCCGACACATCATCATTCCGCTGTCGTTGCCCGGTATCGCCGGTGCGACCATCGTCGTGTTCACGATCACGTCCGCGACGTACGCGATCCCGGCGCTGATCGGCGGCGGTCAGGTCGACTTCGTGGCTAACCTCATCTACCGGACGCTGTTCGACATCGCTAACTGGCCGCTCGCTGCGACGTTCAGTATCACACTCGTGCTCGTCAGTTCGATCGTCGTCCTGTTCGTCTTCCAGGTGATCGGAACCGGAACACTCGGCGTCGATACGGGTGAGAACGATGAGTAACTCCACAAGCCGCATGAACCGGCTGTTCAGGTTCACGCGACAGCTCCCCGGTGAGTATCCGCTGTTGTCGATACTGATCGCCTTCCAGGTCGTGTTCCTGATGCTGCCGACGTTGATCGTCCTCGTGGTTTCGTTCCAGGCGGGCGATCTGGTCCGGTTCCCGCCGGACGACTTCTCGCTGCAGTGGTACGCACAGATCCCCGGCGAGGACCGGTTCATCTCGGCGTTCTATCGGAGCATCGCCGTCGCGCTGTTCTGTACGCTGTTGGCGATTCCGATCGGAATCCTCACCGGCCTCGGACTGATTCGCTACGACATTCGCTTCGAAAAGCCCCTGCAAATTTACTTCCTGCTTCCGTTTACCGTTCCACTCGTCGTCTCGGGCGTGATCCTGCTGATCATCCTCGGCGAACTCGGCTACATCGGCTCGCTCTGGACGGTCGGGCTCGCGTTGACCATCATCAACATCCCGTTCATGATCTGGAGCGTCACCTCCCGAGTCAACGCGCTCGATCCGGAGCTCGAGAACGCCGCGAAGAACCTGGGTGCCGACGAGATTCAGACGTTCATCAACGTCACGTTACCCTCGCTGATGCCGGGCGTCATCACGGGCTCGCTCATCATGTTCGTCCTCGGACTCAACGAGTTCATCGTGAGTCTGATCATCACCACGCCGGACATCGTGACGCTGCCCGTGTTGATCTACACCGCCATCCGATCGAACATCAGTCCGCTCATCGCGGCGATCGCGAGCGTCTACGTCTTCGTGGCGTTCGCCGCCGTGCTCGTCGCCGATCGACTGGTCGGCTTAGAACAGTTCCTCAAATCCTGACCCGCGCCCGATCCGAATCGGGTTACGGGTTTTCGGGGGTCGGCTCGTCCGCCGACGTGATTCGATTTTTCATGTTGAGATTGAGTTCGATGATGTTCGCCGTGCTCATCACCGTCTCGGGCAGTTCCTCGCGGAATCGCTTTCCTTTCAGTCGGGACGTCGGTCCGGAGACGCTGACCGCACCGAGGACGTTTCCGGCGTTGTCCCGGATCGGCGCGCCGACGGCACGAAGCCGTTCGATCTCCTCCTCGTCGTTGATCGCGTAGCCGCGCTCTCTGGTCTCCTCGAGATCCTCGAGAAGTTCGTCGCGGTCGACGATCGTGTTGTACGTCTTTCGCGGGAGCCCTCCCTGCTTGTCGATGATCGCTTCGACCCGCTCGGGCGGCAGAAACGCGAGAATCGCCTTTCCGCTCGCGGTGTCGTGGTGATAGCTCACCTTCTGAAGTTTCTCCGTATGGTACTCGTCCGCGACGGCGGGTTTATCGGTTACTTTCAACAGGTTGATCTGGTAACCGTGCTGTTCCGTCGCCAGGTGGGCCGTTTCTCCCGTCTCTTCTGCGAGTTTTTGAACCTCCGGTTTCGCCGTGGAAAACAGCGTGCTCTTGTTGCGGACGAAGATTCCGAACTGATGAAATTTGAGACTGAGGCGGTACTCGTTGTCGCAGTTGACGATCCACTCGTGTTCTTTGAGCGTCGTCAGATGATTGTAGACGGCGCTTCGTGAGAGATCGAGCGCTTGGGCTATCTCCGTCGCCTTCGCCCCGTCGTTCTCCATGAGGACGTTGAGCACCTCGAACGTCGTGCTCACCGTCTCGAGTGTTCGACCGTGGGGATCGGATGTAGTGTCGATAGCCATAGTACACGTGTGAACACGCACCGACGTAATTCTTTCTCCCGAGCACAGGGTCAGTACACTCTCACCGCCAGACGGAGATGGGACAGGGACGACTGTGTACGACCCACCGCTCAATCGGCGTACTGAATCGAACGTGGCCGGGTTTTGACGTCTGATCGCATTCCACGAGAAGTGCACATATCTACAACCGTGATGTCAACGCGGTCGAAACTGAATCTAGTAGGCAATCGGGTGTTATAGGGCTTACGCCGCCCGTAGTATCATCTTGATATTCCGTCTGAATGTATATTTACCAGTATGATGAAATTAGAAATTATATTTCGGGAACTGATTTGCTATTTATCGGAATGTACTGTAGTTAGATCGGATACTTTCGATTACTTTGTGATATTTGTCTATGTCTCTACCGTGCACAGCTGAGCTCCTCCAGAATGCGTAATACGGAATGAGATCGGGCAAATCGTGGACTATAGATCTCATCTCTCCGGATATCGAGTTCCACTAGAGAGACACAGTGGCAGTGTGGGGCGGAGACGTGAACCGCGAGGCCGCGGCCAACGTACACTACACCCGTCGCTGTGGCCGACGACTCTCGTCGACCGACAGTAGAGGACTCGAGTCGCCATTCGACTGCTGTGCGAGCCCGGGTCCGACCGGCGGTCGTTCGGTCGCTAATTACACCTGTACAACTGTAATTGATTGCGATCCCCGATCGTCGTTTCCTCCCGTCGGTCGAGACTGCTTGCGATGCGGTTGTCCTCCCGAGAGGGATAGAACCGTGTATCACGTCTTCTCCCGTTCGAACGGGATCGTGGACGGGAAGACGTCGTGTCCACCGATCGGACAGATTGTGACGAACGACTGGCACGTCATCTGTGCACGTCTCACAACTGGTCAACTCCATCACGATATCCGTCGGCGTGATTTTCGTCATTTCGTTCGAAACGACACTTGGGTCGGCAATTATGTGTTCCAGATAATAGACTAGAGTCTTTTGATTGCTAAATTACTATTCTCTTTCCCGAAATTGACAAAATCAGATCTTTTAGCCAATTCTAAACTTTTATTCTCTATTATCGCCAATAGCTACCTATTAAACGCCTATTTAGGGTATAATTATGTGAATATAACTATAGTATGTCTGAGCAACTGAATTCGATCGGAGTAACTCCGTCTGAGACGAAATTTCGTATCGATGACGTCTAATATCGGCGCTTTAGCCGGTCAAATTGGTGTCTGAATGTTCTCGGTCGATGCCATTCTGATTCGGAAACCTCACCGTAGCTATCCAAAATATTACATATTATATTAGATGATTCAGAAATAATAACAGTGTACTGAACAATAATTCCCGACTGCTGTTCCGACTCTACGGTCGTGTCACCTCGTTTCGTCTGATCGCGTCGCTCTCACGCGGAGAGACCGCTCGACTGATCGAGTATCGTCGGCTCTTACTCCAGCCGAGCGTTCTCGCACGCTTGGCACACGGCGAACAATAGCTTTACCAGCCGTGGGTCGTACTATCGCATAATGGCTGATTACGACGTCGCGATCGTCGGCGGTGGCTGTATCGGGTGTTCGACCGCCAAGCACCTCGCGGAACGGTCGGAGCTCGAGATCTGCTTGCTCGAGAAGGAGTACCACCTGGCAACCCATCAAAGCGGCCGCAACTCCGGCGTTCTCCATCCTGGATTCAACTATCCACCCGGATCGCTGAAAGCGCGCTTCAGCACGGAGGGGACGCGCCGGATGAAGGCGTACTTCGACGAACACGACCTCCCGCTCGAGCACACCGGCGTCCTCGTGGTCGCGACGACCGACCGCGAGGAGCGTCGACTCAGCGATCTCCAGGCGCAGGCGACCGAAAACGGCGTCGAGACGGAGATCGTGACCGGGGAGTCGGCCGTCAGGGAGTACGAACCGCACGCCCGCGGCCAGGCGGCGCTGTACTGTCCGGAGGCGGCGTCGGTCGACTCACAGCAGTACGTCTACCAGCTCGCCGCGGACGCGAAAGCGAGCGGCGTCGACTTCTACGTCGGCCACCGGGTGGACGGAATCGACTTCGACGGCGAACACGCCATCACGACGTCGAAGGGAACGGTGACCGCGTCGTACCTGATCAACGCCGCGGGCTTGCACGCGGATCGGATCGCCGCCGAGGTCGGCGTCGGACGCGGCTACCAGATCGTCCCGTTCCGCGGTGAGTACTACGAACTCGTTCCCGGCACGGAGGACGTCTGTCAGTCGATGATCTACCCCACGCCCGATCCGGATCTCCCGTTTCTCGGCGTTCACTACACCCGCCGGACCGACGGGAAGGTCATCGTCGGACCCAACGCCGTGCTGGCGTTCGGCCGCGAATCCTATCGCAACACCGAGGTGAACCTCCGGGATCTGGCCGAAACCCTCTCTTACGGCGGATTCTGGAAGCTCATGGCCTCGCGAGAGATGGCGAGCGTCGCGTGGGACGAACTCAACAAGTCCTACCGAAAGCAGCGATTCGTCGAGGCCGCTCGCCGACTCGTTCCGTCCGTCCGCGAGGAGGACTTCGCGCGGAGCTACGCCGGCGTTCGGGCGCAACTGCTCGACGCCGACGGGAACCTGATCAAAGATCCCATGCTCACCGACGGCCCGCGGTCGCTGCACGTGCTCAACGCCGTCTCTCCCGGCCTCACGTCCTCGCTTCCGTTCGGCGACCACGTCGCCGAGACGGCGCTCGAGGCGCTCGAGTGACCAGCCAACGCCGTCGACGCCCGTCGATGCTGGCTCACTCGAGGGCGTCGGCGAGGAGTTCGATCGGCGTCGGCGGCTGGTCGGCACCGCGCGAGCGGTTCTCGAGTTGGGTGCGACAGGAGGCTCCGGGTGCGACGACGCGCTCGCCGTCGCTGTCGTCGACCTGGTCGTAGAGGATCGACGCGATGGCGTCGCTCATCGAGGCGTGTTCGGCCTCGTAGCCGAAACTCCCTGCCATGCCACAACACCCCGAATCGAGCGGATCGACCTCGTACCCCGCGCGTCGCAACACGCTGACGGCGTGGTGATCCGTCAGCGTCGCCTTCTGGTGACAGTGACCGTGGTACGCGATCGGCTCGGGAGACGGCTCTTCGTCGAACTCGAGCGCCGCCTCGAGACCGGCGGCGTCGACGTACTCGCACGGTCCGTACGTGACTTCTGCGAGTCGGTCGGTCGCGTCGCCCGGAATCAGATCGCGATAATCGGACTGGAGCATCACCGCGTCCGAGGGCTCGGCGACGACGACGTCCCAGCCCACCTCGACGCGAGGCGCGAGGGTCGCCAGGTTCTCCTCGGCGGTATCGCGGGCCCGGTCGAGAAATCCCTTGGAGAACGCCGGCCGTCCGGTGTCGCCGAGGCCGTCCGGGACGGCGACGTGGACGTTGGCGGCTTCGAGCACCCGTACCGTCGCTTTCCCGACCGCTGGCGAGTTGTAGTTGGTGTACGTGTCCGGGTAGACGATCGCCTTCCGAACCGCGTCGTCTTCGTCGATCCGGGCACCGCCACGTGCCTCGAACCAGTCGCGAAACGTCACCCGGTGAAACGTCGGGAGCGGGCGGTCGGCGTCGACGCCGATCGTGGCCTCGAGCGCGCGGCGCGCGCCGGGAAGTTTCGGGAGTACGTTCGACAGCGGCGCGAGCCGCGACCCCCACCGCGAGAGCGTCGCAACGTTGGCAAACAGGTGGTCGCGGAGGCTGGCTCCGTTTTGCTCGTGATATTCGTGGGTGATTTCGGCTTTGAGTTTGGCCATGTCGACCTCGCTCGGGCAGTCGACGGCACAACCCTTGCAACCGATACAGAGGTCGAGCACTTCCTCGACGAACTCGTCGGAAACGGCCTCGCCCTGCTCCAGATCGCCGCTCATCGCCTGTCGAAGTGCGTTCGCCCGCCCTCGAGTCGCAGTGATCTCCTCGCGGCTCGCGCGGTAGGTCGGACACATCACGCCGCCGGTCGTCGACTGCTCGCCGCGACAGCCGCCACAGCCGTGACAGAGTTCGACCATCCCCTGGAAGCCGTTGTCGTTGGCCCACTCGAGTTCGGGTTCGAAGCCGGCGTCGAACTCGTAGTCGGGGTCGAACCGCAGGTGCTCTCGCAGGTCGGTCGGGTCGTCCTCGCGGAAGACGACCTGGCCAGGGTTGAGGATCCAGTCGGGATCGAACGCCGTCTTGAGTCCTTTGAACGTCTCCCAGAGCTCCTCGCCGTATAGTTTGCGGTTCCACTGGGTTCGCGCGCGGCCGTCGCCGTGTTCGCCCGACACCGAGCCGCCGAGGTCGATTACCAGGTCGGTCACCTCGTCAGCGATGCCGTGTAACTGCTCGAGGCCGACGTCGGTCTTCGTGTTGACGAGCGGCCGGACGTGGAGGACGCCGGGGCCGGCGTGGGCGTAGAAGCTGGCGTAGGTGTCGTAAGACTCGAGGATCGCCTCGAAGCGCTCGACGAACTCCGGCAGTTTCGCGGGCGGAACGGCGGTGTCCTCGATGAACGAGACGTGTTTCTCGTCGGTCGTCCGCGAGAGCAGGATCGGCAATCCGGACTTTCTGAGTTTCCAGAACGCGTTCCGTTCGTCTTCCGTGTTCGCCCAGAGTGCGTCGATCGCACGTTCCGTCGGTCGAGCTGTCGAACCGTGGACCGATCCGATACTCGAGTCGGCTGCCGGGGATTCGCGTTGGGTTAGCACCCCCGGACAGCGATCCGCGAGCAACGCCGACACCTGTACGTCGCCGTGGTCGCCGTCGTCGGCGTAGAACTCCACGAAGAGAACGGCGTTCGTCCCGTCGGGGAGACGCTCCGCGACGGGACCGAACTCCGCCGAGTCACGTGCCCGTTCGAGTAGGACGCCGTCGAGCACCTCCACGGCCGCCGGCTCGTACTCGAGGATGGGCTGGACGTCGCACATCGCGTCGTGGAGACTCCGGTAACACAGCAGGGATACCGCTTTGGTCTCCGGCACCGGTTCGAGCGACAGCGTCGCTTCGGTGACGATCGCGAGCGTGCCCTCGCTGCCGGCCAGCAGTCGGGCGAGGTTGACCGTCCCCGCCTCGCCGGTGTCCTCGCCGCCGGGAAGGGGGTCGCCGCGGGCTTCCGCGACCAATCGGTCGAGATTGTAACCGGAGACGTTTCGCTCGAGGTCGGGATAGGCCTCCTCGATCCGATCGCTCTCTTCCTCGAGGATGCGGCGAACTTCGGCGTAGATCCGATTCTCGAGGTCGCCGTCGGGATCCGCGCGCTCGTCGATCTCCGCGAGCGTCACCTCGCCGAACTCGGTGACGGTGCCGTCGGCGAGGACAACCTCCGCGGACTCGACGTAGGCGTCGGTCTTGCCGTACGCCAGCGAGTGCGAGCCGGTCGAATTGTTGCCGATCGCGCCGCCGATGGCGCTCTTGTCCCCCCAGGCCGGATCGGGTGCGAACTTGAGATCGTGGGGCGAGAGCGTCTCGTTGAGCGTCCCGAGGATCGTCCCCGGCTGGACCGTCGCCGTCCGACCGTCCGGGTCGACCTCGAGGACGTCGTTCATGTGCCGGGTGAAATCCAGCACGACGGCTCGGTTGACCGTCTGACCGGCCAGACTGGTCCCGCCACCGCGGGGGAGAACTGGCATGCCGCGTTCGGACGCGTACTCGAGGATCTCGCTCACGTCGGCCGTCGACTCCGGAAGCGCCACCGCGATCGGTAACACCTCGTACGCGCTCGCGTCGGTCGCGTACAGATGGCGTGAGTACGAGTCTGCGCGCACTTCGCAGTCGACGCGACGCTCGAGTTCGGTAATCGGTTCGGTCCAGTCAGTGCCGTTGCTCTCTTCGACGTCGTTCGTGCTGTACTGCTGCATTGATTGGCTCTCCCTCGGGTTGTCGCCCTACCAAACAGAGCCGCCGAGTATAAAAGTCCCGGAACCGACACGCCACGCATTTCGATCCCCCATCGATGATCGTCGGTGAGAAACGACCCCGGGGCCGAACCGGAGAACGATCGCGCGAAAGGGATGAGGGGACGAACTGCTTCTCACATCCCCCTCGAGTGGCGCTTCTCGACGGCGCTTTTGACCTTGCTCATCACTCCGCCGGGGAGGTAGATGACGAGCGCGACGAGTGCGACGCCGAAGATGAGGACGTGCAGATCCGGGAACTCGAGTCGAAGCCCCTCTTGCAGCGGAATCAGCAAGAGCGCGCCGATCACCGGTCCCCAGACGGTGCTGATGCCGCCGAGGATGACGATGAGGAGGATGGTGATCGTCAGGTCGATCGAGAAGAACGTGTCGGGAAAGAGGAACCCGAGCGAGAGCGCGTACACTGCGCCCGCGAGCGAGGTGATCACCGCGTGGATTACGAACGCGGGAAGCTTGTACCGTAGCGGGTTCACGCCGAGCGTGCGAAGCGCCTGCTCGTCCTCGCGGATCGCCATCAGCCGAAGTCCGAACTCCGAGGTCGCCGTCTCGTAGGCGATGATGGTGCTCGCGAGTGCGAGCACGCCGAAGAGCGCGTACACCTCGATCGAGGACAGTCTGACGATCGTCAGCCCGATCGAACCCTGCATGTACGTCGTCTCCGCGAGGAAACCGAGTCGCATTCCCTCGGCGACGAGCAGCGTCGCGATCGCGAAGTAGATGCCGGAGATTCGAAGCAGTATCACACCTAGCACGGCACCGACGACGACGGCGACGATCGCAACGCCGACGAGAGCGACCGGCCACGAGACGTCCAGGTAGACGACCTGTGCCCCGAGGGCGTACGCCCCGAGTCCGATGAACGCGTGCGGGCCGAACGTTCCGTACCCGGTGTAGCCGCTGATGTAGTTCCACGCCTGGGCCAGCGCGACGTACATGAAGATGAAGTACAGCGTCGTAACGACCAACCCGGACGCAAAGGGCTGGACGATCGCGGCGAGTACCGTCGCGGACGCGAGCAGCCCGTAGAACATCCGACGGTCGTCGATTTCGGCCGCGAATCGACCGATCAGTTCGGACGCGGTACCGACGCCGGCTTTACCCATGCAATCTCCCCTCCGGTTCCCCGAACAGTCCGTGGGGCCTGATCAGCAACAGGACGGCGATGCCGATGAACATCGTGAACAGCGCCTCCGTGCTGCCGAACTGAAACTGAACGAACGTCTGGTAGATACCGACGATGAACGCGGCGGCGACCGTTCCGCGGAGGCTGTTCATTCCGCCGAGCACGACGACGACGAACGCGATCAACAGCAGGTGCCGACCGCCGACGGGGCTGATGCTGTAGGTCAGGAAGTACGCCGTTCCGCCGATTCCGGCGAGTACGCCGCCCAGGCCGAACGTCAGTGCGCGAATTCGTCGCGAGTCGATTCCGCTCGCTTCCGCGAGATTCGGCGCCTGGCTCGTCGCTCGAATCGCTTGCCCCTGTCGGGACCAGTTCAGGAAGGCAAACAGCGCGCCGGCCGCGATCAACCCGATCGCGCCGGTCGCGATCCTGGTCATGGAAATGCTCACCTCACCGAACGTGACCGGTGCGGAGAGGTATTCCATCGTTTGCGACTGCGTTCCGAACTGCAGGCGAAACACCGACTCGAGAACCAGCAGGATTCCGAACGTCAGCAACAGCGTGTAGAGGTCGTCCTGGCCGATCACCTTCTCGAGCAGCGAGAGCTGGATGGCATAACAACCCGCGAAGACGACCGGGATAACGACGACGAGGCTCAGAATCGGATCGACGCCGAAACTGCCCGCGAGCCAGTAGGTTACGTACCCGCCAGCCATGATGAACCCCCCGTGGGCGAAGTTGATCACGTTCATCACTCCGAAGACCAGCGTAAGCCCCAGGCTGATCAGGAGGTAGATACTGGCCAGGAGCACGCCGTTTATGAGTAGCGTGATGAAGATATCACTCATAGATTCGGCTCAGTTCCACGGTTTGGGATGGATGAAATCGCCCGTCGCTTCGTCGTCGGGCCAGACGAGTTCGAGGCTGGAATCGCTGTGCCACTGCTCGAGGCTCCAGAACCCTTCCTGTACGCCCCGGTCGTCGAACGTGGTCGTTCCGATCACCGTGTCGAACTCGTCGTTTCGCAGGGACTCGTTGATGGATTCCGGATCCGGACCGGCGTTTTCGACCGCCTGTTCGAACGTCTGCAACACGCCGTATCCGTTCGCCGCGTTGACGTCGAGTTCGATCTCGTCGCTGCTTCGGACCTCCCGGAATCGATCCGGGAAGTCGTCGTTTTCGTGGGTATCGAACGTTTCGGCGTAACACGTCGGAACGCACAGCCCCTCCACGGTGTCGCCGAGTTGCTCTCCGACGCTCGGCAGGTTTGCCGTGTGGCTGCTGACGAACTCCGGTTCGTACCCCTGCGACGTCATCGAGCGAAGGACGTTGACGACGTCCTCCGGGTAGTTGGTGGTGATGATCGCGTCGGCGTCGCTCTCTTCTGCCTGGAGGATGAACGACGAGAAGTCGTCGATGTCGGTCGCGTGCACGTCTTCGTAGACGACGTCGATCCCGTGTTGGGGCGCGATATCCTCGACGAACCGATCGTGCATTATCCGCGCCCAGCCGAGGTCGACGACGAGCGCCGCGACTTCCGTGACCCCTTCGTTCTCGAGAACGTTGCCTTCCGCGCGGCGGTCGACCGGCGGTTCGAACATGTACATGGTGTCCGACTCCGCGTGAATTTCGTCGTTGTTCGACCCCGTGGTGACGAATGGGATGCCGGCCTGCTCGAGCGGACCTGCCATCGCACGAGCGAGCGGCGACGAGTACGCGCTGACCACGAAGTCGACTTCGTCGTCGACGTACTGGTTCGCGATGCGCGAGGCCTGGTCTTCCTGGCTATCGTTATCGTCGTACCTGAGCTCGACGTCGTGGCCGTCGATGCCGCCCTGTTCTTCGATTTTGTCCTCCCAGGTTTCGAACGCGGCCTGATACTGCGCCCCGTTTCCCGAGAAGTCTCCGGATAACGGAATCGACAGGCCGACCGTCAAGTCGGCGTCGTCGTCCGATCCCGTACACCCTGCGAGTCCCACCGCTGCGGTTCCGGCGGCGGCAGTTAACACTGTGCGTCGGCTCGTATAGTCCACTCTGGAATCGTTCACCATTGTCCAGTACTGGCTTCTGACTAATCCATTATATACGTACCGGACGAAATCGAAGTCGAACGGAGATAATCTATCGGCGTCTGTCGCGTAACGATGGCTGAGCGACCGAACGGCCGGTCGTCTCCGTTCGACGGCGTGTGCCGTTCGAACGAGGAACAGTTTTATGGTCTCGAGAGATAAACGCCACGTGTATGGGAATTCTAGAAGTAGAGGGACTCAAACGGTCCTTCGGTGGCGTTACCGCCGTCGACGGCCTCTCGATGAGCGTCGAGGAGGAATCGATCACCGGACTGATCGGGCCGAACGGCTCGGGAAAGTCCACGACGTTCAACCTCATCAGTGGAACGCTCGAATCGGACGGCGGCACCGTGGTGTTCGACGGTGAGGAGATCACTGACGAGAAGCCGTACACGATCGCACGACGGGGACTCGGACGTACGTTTCAGCAGGCCCGGGTGTTCGACGAGATGACCGTCTACGAAAACCTGCTCGTCGTCCAGACCGACGACGACAAGGACGCCCGGGCGAACGAGTTGCTCGGATTGATCGAAATGCACGACGAGCGAAACAGTTTCGCACAGGACCTTTCGGGCGGTCAGCAGGTGCTGTTGGGGATCGCACGGACGCTGATGCTCGATCCCGACCTCCTGTTGCTCGACGAGCCGTTTGCCGGCGTGAATCCGGGTCTCGTCGCCGACATCCGGCAACTCCTCGTCACGCTCGTCGAGGAGGAAGGAAAGACCGTCCTGATCATCGATCACGAAATGGACGAGCTGAGCAAGATCTGCGACGAAATCGTCGTCCTCGTCGACGGAAAGAAGCTGCTGAAAGGCGATCCGGAGGCCGTACGTGAAGACGAGGACGTTCAGCGTTCCTATCTGGGTGGTCTCCAATGAGTTTGCTCGAACTCGAGGACGTCACCACGGGCTACAACGACGTGTCTGTTTTGCACGACGTGACGCTCGCGGTCGATCGCAACGAAGCGGTCGGCGTCATCGGACCGAACGGTGCGGGCAAGTCCACGGTGTTCAAGACGATCATGGGGTATCTCGAGCCGTGGTCGGGGACGGTGCGGTACGGCGGAGAGGCCATCGACGACGCGAAACCCAGCGAACGGGTGAAACTCGGCATCGGGTACGTGCCCCAGCGCGAGAACGTGTTTCCGAAGATGACCGTCAGGGAAAATCTCCGGATGGGTGCGTACACGCTCGACTCGGAGACGTACGAGGGACGCATTCAGGAGCTTTTCGACCTCTTTCCGCGACTCGAAGAACGGGCCGACCAGAAGGTCCGAACCATGAGCGGCGGCGAACAGAAGATGGTCGCGATCGCCAGAGCGATGGTGACGAATCCCGATCTCGTCCTCTTCGACGAGCCGAGCGCGGGGCTCATGCCCAAGTACATCTCGGAGATCTTCGAGCGAATTGCCGACATTCAGCGCGAACGGGAGACGGCGTTTCTCATCATCGAACAAAACGTTCCCATCGTGCTCGAGCACACGGATCGGACGTACGCGCTCCGAAACGGCTCCGTCGTCGCCGATCGGGAGAGTTCGCAGTTCGTCGAACAGGACGACCTGGGGGAACTGTACCTCGGCGGATCGACGGGCGGCGACTAACTCACGACTCGACGCTATTCGAGAGGAACGCGCGGGCCGCGTCAGCGATCACCTGTCCGCCGGTGAGAACGTCGGACCATCGGACCGACTCGTTGGGGAAGTGCGCCTGATCGATCGTCCCCGCACCGAAGATGACCGACGGTATTCCCGCCTCGACGTAGAACCGCGAGTCGGAACTGTACGTCTGTCCCCGTGGTTCGGTATTGGACAGTCCGTTGTCGATCATCGCACCCTGGACCGCCCGGACGACTTCCTCGTCGGGGTCGATTTCGGACGGCTCGAACTGGATCGCCCGGCGTTCGAACTTCGGCGGGTGATCCCGAAGCCACTCGTTCTCGGAAACGACGTCGGCGAGGCGCTCCTCGAACTGTCGTTCTACCTCGTCGATCGTTTCGCCAGGTGCGACGCCGATTCGAACCTCCGACGTCAGTTCCGCCGGAACGTTCGACGTCCACGACCCGGCCTCTACCGTGCCGAAGTTGACCGGCCAGGCGATGGGCACCCCCTCGTACAGCGGGTGGTGAACGTTCTTGTGGCGCTCCGCCTCGAGCCGACGGAACGCGCCCCTGATCTCCTCGAACAGCGGGAGGACCGACTGTCCACGCCAGCGGGTCGCGGCGTGCGCCGACCGCCCTTGCAGACGCAGCTCCTTCATGAGCACGCCCTCGATCGCGGTCACGACGTTGAGTTCCGTCGGCTCGGCGACGATCGCGGCGTCGCGTTCGAACGGATACGGATTCGACAACATCGCCGCGGGCGCACCGATTCCGCCCTCTTCTTCGCCGGTAACGCTCTCGACGACGATCCGTCCGTCGACGTCCGAGAGCGTTTCGCGGAGGTACTCTGCGACGAAGAGACACGCCGCGAGGTTGCTCTTCATGTCGGCTGCGCCCCGAGCGACGAGTCGATCGCCGTCCCACGTCGGTTCGAACGGATCCGTTTCCCACGACGTCTCGTCGACCGGAACGACGTCGACGTGTCCGTTCAAAATCAGCGTTCTCCCGTTCGACGGATCGCCGAACTCGAGGACGCCGGCGACGCTCGGTCGATCCGCGGTCGGAATGTCCTCGGCGTCGGGGAACGTCGGTATGCTCGCCAGCTCGTCCGGATCGGCCGTCCACTCGTACGTTTCGAATCCCCGCTCCGAAAGCTGTTCGCGAAACCACTGCTGTGCCGCGAGTTCGTTCCCGCGAGTCGACTCGAACGCCAGAAAGGTATCGACGAACTGTCGAAGATCGTCTCCGTAGCGGTCCTCGAAGGTATCCATGTGAATCACGTTGAGCTTTCGAACCGCGCTACATATACCTTGGGGACGGATCGAGGGTGACGTCAGTCCGAGATCTGCACTCGACGCGTGGAACTGACTCCGTTCGCCGAACGGACGTCGAGTGCGATTCCCTCGAACAGGCTTCTCAGTGGGTCACGTACACCGCCTTCTCGTGGGTGTAGAAATCGATAGCCTGGCGGCCCTGCTCTTTGAACGTCTCGGAACTGGACTGCTTTTTCCCGCCGAAGGGCAGCTGTAGCTCGACGCCCGTCGACGTCTGGTTCACTTTGACGACCCCGACGTCGACGTCGGAGGCGAACGACTTCGCGTGATCGAGCCTGTTGGTACAGATCGACGCGGACAGTCCGTACTCGACGTCGTTCGCGACGGCTATCGCTTCTTCGTAGTCTGCGACCGAGAGCACCGAGAGGACGGGTCCGAAGATTTCCTCCTGGGCGACGGTCATCTCGGACGTGACGTCGGCCAGCACCGTCGGTTCGACGTAGTGTCCGCTGGCGAGTTCTGGGTCTTCGATCCGGCGACCGCCGGTGACGACGGTCGCACCCTGATCGCGACCTGCTTGCACGTACGCGAGGTCCTCCTCGAGGTTGTCCGCCGACGCTTTCGGACCCGTGTCGGTCGCGGGATCGAGCGGATCGCCGACCCGAAGCGCTTCGACGGCGTCGACGAGGGCCTCGAGGTATTCGTGGTATATCTCCTCGAAGACGATCGCCCGACTGGTCGCGGTGCACGCTTGTCCCGCGAGGCCGAACGCGCCCCCCACGGTCAGTTCGACCGCGAGTTCGAGGTCGGCGGAGGGATCGACGACGATCGGATTCTTTCCGCCCATCTCACACTGGACGCGTTTGCCCTCCCCGCTCGCCGTCCGCTGGACCGAGCTGCCGACCCCGGTGCTTCCCGTAAACGATATCGCGTCGACGGCGGGATGTTCGGTCAGAACCGATCCCACGTCGCTTCCCGATCCGGGCACGAAATTGAGTACGCCGTCGGGGAGACCGGCATCCGCGAGAGCGCGGGTGATCGCTGCTCCGGTCGCCGGCGTCGAGGACGCGGGTTTGAACGCGACCGCGTTGCCGCTCACCAGCGCGGGAGCGATCTTCCAGGCGGGGATCGCGAACGGAAAGTTCCACGGCGTGATCGCGGCGGCGACGCCAAGCGGTTCGCGCTCCGTGTACGCCAGCGTGTTCGAATCCGCGCTCGGACGCTTGACCCCGTCGTAATCACGGGCGATCTGCGAGTAGTAGTCGAAGAGATCGATGCCCCGCTGAACTTCTCCGCGCGCGGCCGAGATCGTCTTTCCCATCTCGCGGACGATCAACTCGGCGATCTCCTCCGTTCGATCGTCGACGATCGCGGCCGCTTCGCGGAGTACGTCGCCCCGCTCGTGGGGCGTCCGATCGGCCCACGATTCGCTCGCGGACGCGGCCGTTTCGACGGCCCGTTCGGCTTCGGCGCTCGTGGCTCTCGAGACGCGAGCGACGACTTCGTCGGGGCTGGCGGGATTTCGACTCTCGATCCGCGCATCCGATTCGGATTCGATCCACTCACCGTCGATGAACAGACGTACTTCTCTACCCATCGTGTTCTGGCTGTGGTCGGTCTGATACCGTGATAAATCTTTCTCACGAGTGTACGAGGGAGTAGCCGATCCGCGTAACTTCGGAACAGATTTGTAATATACGAATGCCAATATTACGGTGGTACGGGTGTAAATGCAGAATTCGGATGAATTCGCGCTCGGGAACCCGATCCGGAGCGAGCCGAAACCGTGGATATACGGAGGAAACGGCCCTATCGGCGGGGATAGTGGGATGGTGGGACGGCACCGCACACTGGTTTTGTATATTACGAATCCCGATTTCCCCGACGAGTGCTCGCTTCGCGATCGACGATCGAGCGGCCCGATCGGCGGGTGGCATAAGGTTTATATCACGGTTAGCCGAACGTTCGGTCATGGTGGAGACAGACGAGAGCCTTATGCCAGCGGTCTCGCGTTTCGTCGGCGACGAGACGCCGACGATCGTCGAAGGAACCGACGCCGTCCTCGTCGACGAAGACGGAAACGAGTACGTCGACTTCTTCGGACAACACGCGACTATGTCCCATGGGTACTCTCACCCGAAAATCGTGGACGCCGTCGTCGACCAGTTCGAAACCCTCAATTTCAGCGCCTACGACTTTCCCACCGAGCCGAGTCGGAAATTCGCTCGCCGGCTCGCCGAGTTTACGCCCGGCGAGTTAGAGCGGGCGTACTTCGTCAACTCGGGATCCGAAGCTGTCGAAGTCGCGCTCTCGCTCGCGCGTAAGAAGACCGGCAACCACGAGTTCCTCGCGCTCGGCGAGGCGTTTCACGGCCGTACGCTCGGCGCTCGTTCGCTCGTCGGCTGGCACGGCTACCGGAAGAATTTCGGCCCGTTCGTCCCCGACGTCACCCACGTTCCGTCGCACAACTGCGACGACTTCCCCGGCGACGTCGACCCCGAAGACGGAAGCGAGTACGCCGAACTGATCGAGTACGCGCTGAAGTATCAAGCCGGAGACGTCGCGGCGTTCATCGCCGAGCCGATGATGGGAACGGCCGGTAACATTCCGGCCCCCGAAGGCTACTTCGAGCGCGTCCGCGAGATTTGCGACGACCACGACATCCTCTTCATCGCGGACGAGGTCATCACCGGCTTCGGGCGAACCGGAGAGCGATTTGGGATCGAGCACTACGGCGTCGAACCGGACATCATGACGACGGCGAAATCGCTCGGCGGCGGCATGCCCATCGGCGCGACGATCGCCACCGCGGACGTCGCGGACGCCTTCGAGAGCATGGATTACTTCTCGACGTTCGGGGGGAACCCCGTCGCGACCGCCGCCGGGTTGGCGAGCGTCGAGGTGATCGAGGAGGAAGGTCTCGTCGACGCCGCCCGCGAGAAAGGCGAGTACTTCGTGGACCGCCTCCACTCGATTCAGGCCGACTATCCCGAGATCGGCGCCGTTCGCGGCAAGGGGCTGTTCATCGGAGTCGACCTCGTCGACTCGGCGGGAGCGCCCCTCCCCAAAGAACGGAGCATGGAGATCCGCCGCCAGGCGCTCGATCGCGGCGTGATCCTCCCCGCCGGACAGGGCTGGCGCGGGAACACGATCCGAATTTCGCCCCCGCTGACTATCTCGACGGACCAGATCGATCTCGGCATCGACGTCCTCTGTGAGTGTCTCGACGAAATCTGAGAGCGACCCGTTCACCACCGGAGCGACGGACGACTAGTAGTGAAAGTCGTTCGTCTCGATTTTGACTTCGATGATGTTGACGGCCTTTTTCAGCTTTTGCGGTAACTCCTCTCGGAAGTAGTCCTCGGCCATTCGACTCGTCGGCGCGGTCAGGCTGATCGCGCCGAGGACCTCCCCGTCGGCGTCCGTGATCGCGACGCCGACGGCCCGAATGCCGACGACCTCCTCCTCGTCGTTCCAGGCGACCCCGGTTTCCCGGATTCGGTCTAGCTCGTCGAACAACTCCTCCGGATCCGTGATCGTATTGGGCGTCTGTCGCTCGAGCCCTTTCGTTTCGATGATCTCCCACACTTCTTTGTCCGACATTCCCGCGAGGATCGCCTTTCCGGCCGAGATACAGTGCAGGTAACTTTTCGGTTCCTCGCGCCAGTGCGTGTGGTACTTCGTTCCGACCGCTTTCGTGCCGAACTCGTCGTAGAGGGTGATCACCTCCCCGTTGTGTTCGATGATGAGGTGGATGCACTCTCCGGTGTCGGTCGCGAGTTGTTCAACCTCTTTTTTCCCCGCTCTGAACAGCAGATTCTTGTTTCGGTAGTACTCGCCGTGGGTGAGCAGCGTCGGTCCCAGTCGATACTCTGACCCTCGCTGTTCGATGTATCCCTGGGCTTTCAGCGTGCTCAGGTAGGTGTGTACCGTTCCGGGGCTCATCTCGACGCGCTCCGCCAACTCCGTGACCGCGAGGCCGTCCGCGGCCCGGATGTGATCGATCATCTCGGTCGCGTTCTCGAGCGTTTGGAGGCGTCGTGGCGCGGACATATCGGCTACACCGTCTCGCAGCCACTTATCGTTACGCACTCGTCCGTGCCGACGCCGCGCCATCGTCTCCTTACGATGAAGCCGCGAGCGTCGCGATTCGATCGCTCGAATCAGCGAGCGGCGACTGCTGAAGGCCCGTCGAATGATATCGAACTCATATAAAAAACTCATATATGATATAATAATTATATTTCCCTCTTCTCTACTTCCCCCGCTGGTCCCGGTAACCGATTGCAGAATTCGTTCGACTCGGTGCATCAGGCTCAGTGCGTTGTATTGGATCGCTCCTCGCCGATCACGACCGCTCGAGACGTCTCACTGTGACTTTGCAACACACATTGGCTTAGAAAATACCACTACTATACCAACAACATCGAGGAGCTACCCATTAAAATTATGATTTTATATATTAGTGTTATCTCTGTACTGATCCGTGAAATATCGAAAATATACTATATCTGGCTCTTCCATATAATTATATGATTTCTGTTATAAATGCCGATCGACGATCGCGCGCCGTCTTTACATTCATACAGTCGTCTAATTTCGCGGTCGCTGTGCGCAACGAACTGCGTTTGTAATTGACAAACGGACGAATTTGAACGATCGCGGACCGAACTGTACTTCCCCTCTCTGTGGCTGTCGGGCCGTCTCCGCGACCGTTCTGTCGAGGAACGCGACACGTGTGTTTGTCACTAGCAAACCTGAGCGCGTGTGGGAAACGTGGCGAACGGTCAAACGATCCACGAACGCCTTCGTCGCGGTCAGTTCACTCCGAGTCGACCCCTTTCGTTCGACTCCTCGCTCACCGTTTGGTATTCACGAACGACCACGGCGACGTATCGCGGCTATTCTGCGCGGGAGTCCGCGAGAGCGGTGCTGTCCGACTGAACTCGTGATGTGCGACGTATCCAGTCGACGGATTCGACGGTCGCGCGAAAAGTGAATCGGCCGGCAGTCTACAGGTCTTCGGCGTTTCGCCAGACGTTCCAGGTGTCCGGGGACTTCGGCCACTGTCGAGCCGGTCGCCCGCCGTCCTCCGGTGCCTCTTCCATTTTCGCACTCAGTTCGATCGCGTACCCGTCGGGGTCGGGGAAGTACAGGAAGATGTTGTTCCCGGGACCGTGTCGACCCGGTCCGCGGTAGATCGGGTGGTTTCTGTTCTCGAGTTCCTCGGCGGCGGCTTTGATCGACGCGAAGTTCGGAACTTCGAACGCGATGTGGTAGATGGGTCCCGTCGTCGGCAGCATCGGCGGTCCGTCCTCGGGGAGGTCCTCCTCGAAGTCGTGGAGGTCGACCTCGAGTTCGCCCCGCTGTTCGAGGACGTCGAGTTCTTCGTCGGAGTACTGCGTGACGTTCATCTCGTGATGGTCGGCCGTCTCGGAGACGGCCGGCGTGCGCAGAAACGCCACCGAGTCGCCGATCCTGTCGGAGACTGCCATGTTCATCACGTCGGTGTAAAACTCGATCGTCCGCTCGAGATCCCGTACTTTGATCGCAACGTGGTCTAAGCCCATGTTATCAACGACCATGTACTACAGGCGTTACCGAGGGGTATTGAGTTTTCCGATCGGTTCCGCCTCTCGGAAGCCGGTGGCGCATCCGGGAGTCACGTCGACGTCGCGAGCAACGCGACGCCCGCGACGACCAGAACGGTGCCGGCGACGACCTGCGGCGTGAACGGCTCGCGCTCGCGCAGGAACGCGTAGGTCAACGCGAGAGCGAAAAGCGGCGTCGCGTTGAGAATCGGCGTCACGACGACGACCGTTCCCGATCGGAACGCGGCGTACAGACTGATCAGTCCGAGGCTCGAGGCGACGCCCGCGAGGACGAAGTACCGCAGATCGCTCCGCGGAATCGACAGCGCCGACCGGTGGTTCGGCGCGACGGCGAAAAACGCTGCCGCGACGAGCCACGACGTCGTGAGGTTGACCGCGGCCCCGACGGCGGGTTCGGGGACGAGTTCCATCCCGACGTTGCGCAGGAGCTGAACGCTACCGTAGATGACCGCCCCGGCGACCGGAAACAGCAGGTCGCGGTATCGAACGTCGGCGACGCCGTCGTCTCGACCCGCAGTCGCCAGGAGAATCCCGCCGAAGATCGCGGCGAGAGCCCCGACGCCGCCCTGGCGGGTCAGCGACTCCCCGAGCAGAACCATGGCGAGTACGACCGAGATCAGCGGGTTCGAGTTGCTGATCGGAAGCGTCAGGTTCACGCCGACGCGCTCGAGCCCGACGTAGTTACAGAGTCGGCCGAGCACGGGCGCGAACACGCCGGCGAGGATGAAGTAACGCCACGCCCAGAGATCGATCGTCACGTCGTACAGCGCGAGGCTGATCGTCCAGAGCACGACGACGTTGACGCTCACCGTCGCGAACATCGCGGCCATCGGCGTCGAACGCTCTACGCCGAACCTGACGAGGACCGAGGACGTCGCGAAGGCGGCGGCCGTTCCGAGCGCGAGGAGGATCTGAACCGGGAGTTCCATTCGAGTCGTGTACCGAATCGGTTGCTTCGAATCGCGTTTCCGATCGATTCGTCTGAGTCGTCTACGGGTGCCCGTGATCGCATCGAGCGCTCGCGGACGAGACGGTGACGTGGGGTCGAAGCGGTGAGGTTCGTCGAACCGGCTCGATTCCCGTCACGTCCCGATGTCGATCGACGTCTCGAGCCCGCGCAGCGTTTCGATCGCCGAGATGGCCGCGAGATAACTCGTCTTGGGATTCGTCGGCGACGGGACGTTCCGAACGGTGGTCTCGATCCGGCCCATCCCGCCCTCGGCCGTGATCTCGTGGACGTTGTTTTCCTCCTCGGGGTCCGCGACGATGCGCACCGCGGTTTCGTCCGGACCGATACCCGCGAGGCTGAGCGCGACCGCGACGTTGATGTTCGAGGGGAAGGCCGCCGCAGCTTCCGTCGCCGGACCGTCGAAGATCACGGTCGGTTCGTCGATATCCGCGAGATCGATCTCGTTGTCGACGACGTAGGGCGCGCCCTCGAGCCCGGCCGGCGGCTTCGTCGTCGTCAGGGCGACGGACTCGAGGTCGCCGGTGAGCGCGGCGGTTTTGACGGCGTCGAGTCCTGCGATCGCTCCCGACGGAGCGTACAGTCGCCCTTCGCTCGCGCGTGCGGCTTCGAACACCCCCTTGCGAAGGGCCGCGTCTGCGAGCGCCCCGACGCTCAGGATCATGCAGTCGCGGCCGCCAGAGAGCGCGTCGACGGCGATCTGCTCGACGGCCGTCTGTCCCGCCGCCTCGAGGACGAGATCCGCCTCGAGCAGGGCTGACGGATCGTCGGCCTCGTCGGGGGCCGATTCCTGGTCGAACAGCGCCTGAATCCGGTTGACGTTCTCCGGGTGTCGGTCGTACACGGCTGCGAGTTCGGCCGACAGCGTTCCGTCCGAAATCGCGCGTGCGATCTCGGTCGCAATCGTACCGCCGCCAAAGATACCGATCGATCGACTCATACGGCGTCTTCTCTGTGGCAGGCTAATAATTGTAGTGGGATCGGTCGAACGACCGCGCGTCCGATCGTCGTCACAACGACCTGTGCGTCAGACCGGCCGCGTCCGACGGCGACGGCCGCCGACGGAGAGCGCCGGAGTCGGTCGTGCGTCGCGTCGGCACGCAACTTATTTATGCTCTCGACGAAATCATCAACTGTACCATGGAAGCTGCTGGACTATTAGTGCCGATGTTCCGTCGGCAGATGGAACACTGTCAGGTGACCGACGACGAGGCTGTGGCGCTCGTTACCGACGTCAAGAGCAATCGCGAACACGTCGCCGCGAGCTTCGCCGCGGCACAGGACATCGGCGCAGAGGTCTTCGAAGTACAGATTCCGGAGTACGGTCGCAACTCTGTCGGAGCCGAAGTCTCCGCCGGACAGGGTGGCAGCCTTCGACTTCCCCGAGGCCCCGTCGAGGCCTGCAAGAGCGCCGACATGGTCTTCGATTTCACCCTCGAGGGATTCATCCACGTCCCCGAGCGGGGCGAGATCCGGGACGCCGGAACGCGAATTCTGCGCGTCGGTGCCCGCGAGCCGTTCGTGTTGCGCCGCCTGATGCCCTGGGAGCCCGAAGAGGCCGCCGCGGTCAAAGAGAAGGTGCAGGCCCACCGCGAGTTGCTCGAGTCCGCCGACGAGATGCGAATCACCTCGGAGTACGGCACCGACGTGACGATGGAGGTCGAACCCGACACCGCCTTCGACTCCTACGGCTTCGTCGACGAACCGGGCAAGTGGGACGTCTGGGGCCAGAACATGGTCTCGAACTACCCGACGAGCGTCAACGGAACGATCGTCATCGCCGCGGGCGACTACAACGTCGTCCCGTTCAACGACTACGTCGACTCGTCGATCGAGTGCGTCGTCGAGGACGGCTTCATCGAGGCGATCAACGGCGACGGTGGCGACGCCGAGTTGATGCGCGGCCACATGGAGAGCTACGACGACCGCGACGTCTTCGCGACGAGTCACTTCGGCTGGGGACTCAACGAAAACGGCACGTTCTACAACATGGCGATCAAGGATCGAAAACCCGACGAGACCGGCGTGAGCGCGAGCGAAGGCCGCGTCTGGGAGGGGAACATGCTCTGGAGTACGGGCCCGAACACCCACCAGGACCGGTACACGAACTGTCACTACGACATCGCCCAGAAGAACTGCAACGTCTACCTCGACGGCGAACCGGTCGTCGAAGAAGGCGAACTTGTCGACTGAGACGTCCTGCTACACCGATGTTTCGGTGCAACCGCCGGACGTGGTTGGATCGGGCCTGACGGACACCGGTCCGCGTGACCCGCGCGTTCACGTCGGATATCCCGCATCGGACCGATCGATTTTTCGGTTTACGCTCCGTCGAGTCCGTCGGTGACGAACTCGAGCGCCCGTCCCGAGACGGCTCCGATTCCCCGGACGTCTCGTCCGAGATTTGCGCGGACGATCGTCCCCGTCATCGGCCGGGAGTTCTCCTCGGATGCGAGTAGTACGTACGCCCCCGCGTAGTCGTCTGGGGTCGGAACGATTCCGGCGGGGTGAACCGACGGATCGAACTCCGATTCGTCGATGAGACCGCCCTCGTCGCGCTCGAGCGAGTCGATACCCGAGAGGTCCGTTGGGACGTACCCCGGCGCGACGCCGTTGACGCTGACCGTCGGCGAGAGTTCGAACGCGAGCTGACGGATGATACCGGCGACCGCGTGTTTCGACGGGACGTACAGCGAGCCGCCGCCGTCGGGTGCGAAGCTCGCACCCGAGGCGGTAAACACCATTCTCCCGTTCGTCTCCACCAGTTCGGGAAGCGCCGCTTTCGCGCCGAGGAGGTAGCCGAGGACGTTGATATCGAAGAGATCCCGAAAGCTCTTGGCGAGCGCCTCGTCGTCCTCGGGGAGCTCCGCGATCGTGACGTTGTCGTCGAAGACGCCGGCGTTGCCCACGAAGACGTCGAGCCGACCGAACGCGTCGACCGTTCGTTCGACCGCCGTCTCGTTGTCCGAGAGCCGTGTGACGTCACCCGCGATCGTAACCACGGAGTTCCCGAGTTCGTCCTCGAGATCGTCCAGCCCGTCGGCCGACACGTCGAGTACGCCGACGGACGCGCCCTCGTCGACGAATCGTCGGACGACGGCTCGTCCCAGTCCTGATGCGCCGCCGGTAACCAGTGCAACGCGATTATCGAGCCAACCCATGGGCGAGTCATCGCGGGTGGATCGGAAATATCTTCCTGTCGTCCGTTCTCGAGGCGGCCGTCAGGAACACGGCCGTCGAGCGAGGCGTTCGAACAGCTACCTCTAAGTAACGCGGCCGCCACGGTAGGAGTACGATGGTAACGGCTTCGAGGGACGGCGTTCGCGCGACGACGCGGACCGATCGCGCGGGATTCGGGTGGAGACGATGCCGGCGACGATAGACGTCTTCCTGTTTTCGATCGGTGCGGCCGTGCTGTGGGGCCTCAATCCCGTCTTCATGAAAAAGGGGCTTGAACGGGACGGCAACTCCATTCTCGCGTCGGTCGTCGCCGTCATCGTGAGTTTCTCGCTGTTCGTGACGATCGCGACCGTCGTCTACGGGCCGACGGAGTCGTACCTGGGTGTGTCGCGAACCGGGGCGGCGATCTTTCTGTTCGGCGGCGTGATCGGAAGTTCGCTCGGACGGATCGTCGTCTACGTCGGCGTCGATCGGGTGGGCGTCAGCGTCAACACGGCGATCTTGAACACGCGTCCACTGTTCGCCGGGTTGCTCGCGGTCGCGCTGTTGAACGAACCGATCACCGGCTGGCTCGGGCTGGGGATCGTCGTGATCGTCGCCGGCGTCGTGCTCGTCTCGCTGTCTCGGGGCGGCGACATCCGTGGGTGGTCGTGGTACGAACTCGGTTTCCCGCTGTTCGCCGCCATCGCCTACGGTGCGGGCAACGTCGTTCGCCGCTACGGCTTCACCGTAACCCAGACGGACGTCCTCTCGGCGTTCGTGTTGAACGAGTTCGCGGCGATGGGCGTTCTCGTCGGCTACGCGCTGGTCCGACACGGGCCGGGCGTTCTCGTGGCGTCCCGTCGCACGTACGCGCTCTTTGCCGTCGGCGGTCTCCTCTCGAGTCTCGCGCTTCTCTCGCTGTTCACCGCGCTCAGTCGCGGTCCGGTGATCGTCGTCGATCCCCTCGCCGGCACCTCGCCGCTGTTCGCCGCCCTCTTTACCGTGCTCTTTCTCAAGCGCGTCGAACGAGTGACCCGGGGCGTCGTCGTCGGTGCAGCCGTCATTATCCTCGGCGTCGTCTTCGTCGCGCTCGCCTAACCTGGTGTCGTGGCGACAGGACCCATAACTTAGATAACCCTGCGCACGATGAACACCTAGTATGGCACAGAACAGGACTGGGGACGCACGCGGTAGTCGCGCCCCCATCGAGTCGAAACTCGAGCGGATGGGTGACGCCCTCGAGCAGGGCGAGGCTCTCCTCGAGATACTTCACGACGATGACGTGTTCGAACGCGAACTCGAGCGCATTTTCGCGACGAACTGGGTGTACGTCGGCCACGAATCCGAGATACCCGAGGAGGGAGACTACCGCCAGCGGTACATCGGCAAGGATCCGTTCATCTTCGTCCGGGACGAAAACGGCGAGGTGCAGGTCCTCTGGGACAGTTGCCGACACCGGGGCGCGAAAGTGTGTCGCGCCGAAAAAGGGAACACGACTCACTTCCGTTGTCCGTACCACGGCTGGACGTACCGAAACACCGGCGAACTCATCGGCGTGCCGCGAAAGGGGGACGGATTCCCGGAACTCGACGTGGAGGAGAAAGGGCTCCACGCGGCGCCGAACGTCGACAGCTACAACGGGCTCGTGTTCGCGTCGCTCGACCCCGACGCGCCCGACCTCGAGACGTACCTCGGACCGTCGAAGTGGTACCTCGACCTGTACTTCGAGCTCGCGGACATGGAGGTCATCGGGGACCCCCATCGCTGGGAGATCGACACGGACTGGAAGACGCCCGCCGAGAACTTCTACGGCGACAACTACCACGTGCCGATGGGCCACAAGTCCGCGATCGACGTCGGCATCGGGAGCGAAACGGCCAAAGGCGAGAAGGAATCGGAGCTGTACGCCATCTCGGAGGTCGGAGGCCATGCGTTCAGCATCTACCAGATTCCCGACGAGGACTTCTTCTGGGGCCATCCCCCCGAAGTGATCGAGACGTTCCACCCCGATCGTCTCACCGACGACCAGTACCGCGTCGCCAGACAGTCGGGCGTCTCGCTCGGAACCATTTTCCCGAACCTCTCGTTCATCTACCTCGGCGGCTCCGACGATCCGGACAAAGACACCGTCGGAACGTTCTGTCTCCGTCAGTGGCAGCCCATCGAGCCGGGGAAGATGGAGGCCTGGAACTGGATCATGGTTCCGAAAGACGCCCCACAGGAGTACAAGGACCGGGTGTACGAGGTCGGCGTGGGTACGTTCAGCCTCTCGGGCAACTTCGAGGTCGACGACATCGGCATCTGGGACGGCATCCCGGAGGCGGCCGACAGCGTCTTCGCCGAACGGGTAAACGCCACCACCGTCTTCTCGATGGGACGAGGCGAAGGGACGGTTGCCGAAGTCGACGAGTCCTGGCCCGGCCCGGGAACGGTCTACCGGGAGGGCGGCATGACCGACGAAAACCAACTCGAGTTCTATCGAAAGTGGCACCGGACCATGACGGAGGATCGATAGCATGTGGGAACTCGAGGCCAACTCGCTGCGCGAATCCTGCGAGAACTTCCTCTACCGCGAGGCACAGTTACTGGACGACCGGGACCTGCTCGAGTGGCACGAGACGCTCATCACCGACGACGTCGAGTACCGGGTTCCGGTGCGGACGACCAAAGAGCGCTCCGCCGAGACGGAGTTCAGCGAGGAGTCGTTTCACATGATCGAAGACTGGGGCTCGCTCAAGGTGCGCGTCGAGCGCATGGAGAACGACTTCGCCTGGTCGGAGGATCCCCCGTCGCGAAACCGGCGGTTCGTCTCGAACGTCCGGGTCGCGGACGAAGATCCGGACGCGGGAGAGGTTTCCATCCGGAGTAACCTTCTCGTCCACCGACTTCGAGCCAACGACACGGAGCCGGACCTGCTCTCCGCGGAACGGCGGGATACGCTCAGGCGGGTGGACGGCTCCTGGCGACTCGCCGATCGCACCGTGTTGCTCGACCACACCGTCGTGGGAACGCCCTCGCTTTCGATCATCCTATGACCGACGGATACTACCCCACCGCGGACGTCGACCGCATCGACGTGGAGACCGACGGGACGCGCGTCGTGCTAACGAAAGTGCGGACGCCCACCGGCGCGCGGATCCAGGTCGAGCACGACGAGCTCGGTCGAACTTGTCTCGACGCGATCGAACTGGAGGCGCTGACGTGGCAGGACGCGGACTTCTTCGAGGAGTTGATCGACGACGAGTACGAGTTTCGGGAGGTCGATCCCGCTCCGAAGTCGGTCGCCGACCTGCAGATCACGAACGAGTACGCCATCGCCCGGCTCCGCCGGAGCGACGACGGCAAAAGCGTATGGCTCACCGCGCCGAAGATGGGGTACGGAACCGTCGTCGACGCTCGCGTTCTCGCCGCGTTGATCGACGAACCGAAGACGTTCTTTTCGGAGCTGCTGCGAACGCCGTACGGGCCGGACGACGACGACGACGTTCACGTCTTCTAGGTCGTCGACGGCCGATTCGAATCGCCGGTTTCGGACGGCGACGACACCTTTAATAGGACGGGATATCGTTCGAGTAGTATGACAACTGGAGGCGACGCCGTCGCGAGTGTCCTCGCCGAAAACGGCGTCTCGGAGGCGTACGTACTGCTGGGCAACCAGACGGTGACGATCGCGGACGGACTCGATCGGCGCGGAGCAGACGTGATCACCGCACGCCACGAGTACAACGCGGCCGTGATGGCCGACACCTACGGTCGACTCACCGGAGACCCCGGAATCGCCGTCACCGTCGCCGGACCGGGCGGCACGAACGCGCTGACCGGCGTCGCACAGGCCTACACCGCCGCCTCTCCGATGATCCTCATCAGCGCCGTGCTCCCGGAGGACGAGCACACGGAGGCGCTTCACGGCGTCGACGACCAGCACTTCCTCCGGAAAGCGTTCGAACCGGCCACGAAGTGGAGCACGCAGGTCCACGACGCCGATCGCCTCCCCGAGGTCGTCGCTCGGGCGTTCGACGTCGCGACCAGCGGCCGCCCCGGCCCGGTGTTCGTCGGCGTCGACGAGGACGTCCTGCAGAACGAAGTCGACGTTCCCGACGAGGCGTTCGAACACGAGTCCCACGACGAACCGGCGGTGTCGTCGGCCGCCGTCGACGACGCGCTCGAGCCGATCCGCGCGGCCGAGCAGCGCTGTCTGTACGTCGGAAAGGGCGTCCTGCGCGCGTTCGCGACCGACGAAGTCGTCGCGATCGCCGAGGCGCTCGACGCACCCGTCGTCTGCCCGCGACACTACCCCGATTCGTTCCCGAACGACCACCGGCTGTTCGCCGGCACCGTTGGCATGTCCGACCACCCGGCAGCGACGACCGCGCTGGCGAACGCCGACGCCGTTCTCTCGCTCGGCGTTCGAACGAACTCCCACGAGGCCGCGGTGCTGGGCGACCGGACGCCCGACGACGTCTCGATCGTCTACCTCGACGATCCGCCGTACGAGTTCCCGGCCTCGAGCGCCGCGGAGGTCGTCTCCGGCGACCTCGGTCCTGCCCTCGCGGACGCCGCCGCGGCGCTGGAGGGCAACGCCGGCGCGACCGACGCGGCCTACGCCCAGGCGGTTCGGGAGGAAGCCGACCGCGTCGCGGACGACGTCGAGGCCTACCTCGAGGAGGTTCGAGATCGGACGCCGATCCACCCGCTCGTGATCATGACGGCGCTTCGCGAGGTGGCCGACGACGACGTCCTGCTGACCGGCGACGCGGGGGCCGCCGGCGGCGCGTGGCCGAACGACGCCTTCGAGTACCGGGAGACGAACAGCTTCCAGCACTCTCGACTCTACGACTCGATGGGCTTTCCGGTCCCGGCCGGCAACGCGGCGAAGCTGGTCGATCCGGACCGACAGGTCGTCAACCTCATCGGCGACGGCGGCTTCCTGATGTGTAACATGGAACTCGCGACCGCCGTCGAGACCGGCACCGACGCGGTGACGGTCGTCTTCAACGACGGCAAGTACGGGATGATCTGGAACTACCAGCGCAAGGCCGGATACTCCGAGGTCGCGACCGACATTCCGACGGTCGACGTGGCGACGATGGCCGAATCGTTCGGCGTCCGCGGAATCCGCGTCACCGAACCGGACGAGGTTCGCCCGGCGCTCGAGGAGGCTCTCGAGGCCGACGAACACGTGGTGCTCGACGTCCGCATCGATCCGACCGCGGAGTACGTCTCGCGGCGGATCTGGTGAGGTCTCGGATGCTTTCATCCGGGTACGTTCGCGGTGACGAGAACTGTCGACCAGTCACGGGTTCGTTCGAACCAGTTACCCGTACGACGCGCGACCGTTATGCCTCACAGCCGCCGAGACGATCGGTTGTCGAGGGTCGTCATCGCTAGACCGAGTGAACGACGCGGTTGCAACCGAACGAACCGCCAAAAGGTCGTCGCGATCGTCGTTTTCGAGGTGTTCGCTACGATTAGTCCGGGAGATACGAGAGGTCCCAGAGGTGATCGATCGACACTTCCTCGTCGAGCCAGCCGATCTCGACCGCGAGCGAGTTGATCTCCTCGAGGCTCTCGGTCATCGGACTCACCGAGTACGTGTAGTAGGGTAAGTCGACGTACAGTTCGGTCGGCGTCTCGACGTAGCCGGCTTCGGCGATCATCTCGAGGGACGACTCGGGATCGTCGTTGAACTGTTCGACCGCCGTGGCGTAGTCGTCGAGGAACAACTCGACGACCTCGCCGTTGTTCTCGAGGAACTGCGTCGAGAACCACAGCTCCATCAGGTCGTGTTCGAACCCGGTCGCGTCGATGACGTCGAAAACCGGTTCGAGACCGGTTTCGTTGATTCCGGTGTGGTGGAACGGCTGGGGGAACATCGCCGTGTCGACCTCGCCGCCGTTGACGGCTTCGGGCATCGAGGGGAACGGCGTAACGACCACTTCGACGTCCGATCCGACCTCGAGGCCGGCCTGGAGTGCGGCCGACTGGGCCCACATGTCACAGGACGACCGGGGTGCACAGATGCCGATCCGGGTATCCTGGAGCGATTCCGCGTTGAGCCCGTCGATGTCGGAGTCCGGAGTGACCAGGAACTCCTCGGTGAACGTCTCTTCTCGCGACTGGGAAACGTTCGCGACGACGGTCATCGGCAGACCGCTTTCGGTCGCGAAGATCGTCGTAATCGCCGCCGCGGTTCCGGCCTGAAGTTCCCCCGCCTGAAACGCCTGGAGACGCTCGTCGTTCGCGCTGAACGGAATGAACTCCGCCTCGTACGCTTCGCCCCAGTGATCGAGTTCGTCCGAGATGATCTCCATCAACCAGAGGGGCTCTTCCGCGGCGATTCCGTGACCGAGCGTGATCGTCGGTACGTCGCCGTTCCCGTTGCCAGTACCGTTACCGTTGCCGTTTCCGGTGCCGTTACCGTTGCCGTTCGAATCGAGACAGCCGGCGAATCCGCCCGTCAGCGCGACACCAGAGGCCGCTATCGCTGCTCGCCGTGAAATACCACTCTCAGCACCACTCTCGGGACGTGTTGGCATAACGTATGTTATAAAATTGGCCCATAATAAGTGTTTCCCCGCGTCGATCCGGACGGGTTTCGATGTCCGCCAGCGGGGCGAAACTGACCGCCACCGCGCGTGTCGTTCGATTACGTGTCGGCCGGCGGCTCCATGAGTTCGACGTAGTTTCCGTCGGGATCCCGGAGGTAGGCGATCTGTGCGCCGTTCCCGACCGTCTGCGGTTCGTTGATGAACTCGACCTCGTCCTCGAGTGTCTCGTAGCGTTTCCAGACGTCGTCAACTTCGAGACAGAGGTGAGCAACGCCGACGTCGTGACCGTCCGCCTCGTCGTGGACGTTCTCGTTCGCCGGTTCATCGTAGGCGATTAACTCGATCGAAAAGCCGCCCGCGTCGAGAAACGCGATGTCGCCGTCGACGCCGTCGACGCCGACGATGTCGCTCTGTACGTCGCTGATCGGAAACCGACGGTCGACTTCGAGCCCGAGGGTTCCCTCGTAGAACGCGAGCGCGTCGTCCATGTCCGATACGTTCAGTCCGTAGTGTACCGCGCTACCAACCATAGGGTATCGACCGACGGTTGAAAACCCACTCACATAACAGTTGTGTCGTCGCAATCCACCCACCCGTACCTGACAACCGTCCAGGAGATATCCGCCGAGTAGTTAGATTTTTATTGGTCACCGGGCATGAGTACAGCAGGACCACATGACAGAAACGACTTCAACGGACAGTGATCGTACCCCGCGTTTCGGGCCCACTGGACGTGCGGCTGGCGTGGGTTCGAGAGTCCGAGATAGCCTCGTCAACTACGCGCCGGTGTTGGCGTTGTTCGTCGTCTGGCAACTCGGGGGTGCTGTGAACGTCTTGCCGTACTACCTACCAGCGCCGTCCGTGATCGTTCTCGAGATCGTCGAACTGGTACAGGAGGGGGTTCTCGTTCCGAACGCGTCCGCCTCGCTCCAGCTCGTTTACGTTGGATTTTTCGGCGGTGCGACGCTCGGCATCGCTTCGGGTCTCGTCAACGGGCGCGTCGACGTCCTCGGGAAAATGTTCGACCCGCTCATTTCGATCACGTATCCGATCCCTAAAATCGCGCTCTTTCCGATCTTTCTCATCTGGTTCGGGCTCGGATTCACGTCCAAGGTCATCGTCGTCTTTCTGGCGGCCTTCTATCCGACGTACATTTACACGTACGACGGGGCGAAAAATATCAACGGACTCTACATCTGGTCGGCGCGCAACTTCAACGCCTCCAGGCTGCTGATCTTTCTCAAGGTCATCCTGCCGAGCTGTCTTCCACAGATTCTCTCGGGCCTCCGCATCAGCTTGGCGCTCGCGTTCGTCGTCATCTTCTCCGTCGAACTCATCGCGGCCCAGATCGGACTCGGAAGCCTCATCGTTTCGGCCCAACAGGGGAACAATTTCGAGCTCATGTTCGCCGCGATCGCGGTGATCGGCGCGCTCGGATTCGTTCACGATCGAGCCTTGCTTGCCGTTCGAAACCGGATTCTCTCGTGGACACACGGGGGTGATGCGTGATGGCGTCGCGAACCACCACCACCGGAACCAGCATCGAACAGATCCTCTCGCGGTTCAAGGAGTCCTCTCGGATCCTCGGATTCGTTTCGGTACTGTTAGTGGTGGTCCTGTGGCAGTTCACCGCGATGTACGTCGACAACCCGCTGTTGCTCCCCGACGTCCCCGCCGTCGCCGAGCGGCTGTGGGAGATGTTCTTCGTCGACCGCTCGGTGTATCCGCACATCTGGGCGAGCCTCTATCGCGTCATGGTCGGCTTCGTTGCCGCCGTGCTGGTCGGCGTCCCGCTCGGCCTGATGATGGGTTCGTCCAGCAAGGTCGAGTATCTCCTCGAGCCGTACATCAGCTCGCTGTATCCGGTGCCGCGGATCGCGTTCTACCCACTGTTGCTGGTTATCCTCGGTTTCGGTCACTCCTCGAAAATCGCGATCATCTTCGTCGAGGCGTTGATTCCGATCATCCTGGGTGCGTACTACGGCGTCGGTGGCGTACAAGAACGGTACATCTGGTCCGCCCGGAACTTCGGTGCGTCTCAGTATCAACTGTTCAAGGAGGTGGTTCTGCCCGGCAGCCTGCCGTACATCTTCTCGGGAATCCGGATGGCGATGCCGATTGCGATCATCGTCACCGTCGTCACCGAAATGATCTCCGCGTCCCGGGGGATCGGCTACCTCATTATCTACTCACAGGCGTCGTTCGAACCCGAGACCGTGTTCGCGGCCGTCGTCGTAATCTCGCTTATCGGCGTGTTGTTCGATCGACTGCTCGCCGTGCTTCGTCAGCGACTCCTGTTCTGGGCGAACGACGTCAGCATGGACCTCTAACCGCCCGTCTTGGGGTTCGCTTCCGACACATTCAAGGGGTGTGAACCACCACCATACAGTATGGATTCCGACGGCCTCTCACCGACAGCCTGCTGTCTCCACTGTCCACACCGCAAGCCGGTCGCCGGCGGATGCAACCACACGATTCGACAGGCGTTGATCAAGCAGCTCGTCACCGACCAACGCGCCGTCTGTCCCGTCTATCAGCAAGAGCGCGCTCGAGCGATGAGCGAGCTCTCGCAGTCGCTTCACCGGTGACCGTCGGACAGAGCGTCGGGCGATGACCAGCGCATCGGTACTCGCCGCCTCCCGTCCGTACTGCCGTTGCCGAAATGACCGTATCGCGCGCGAAAAGACCGACAGTATCTTTGTCCTTCCCGTACAGCTACCGAACGTCACGATGCCAGTCATGCAACCGACGCCGGAGGACATCACCCTCCGCGGGATCAACTACGAAAGCGACGACGGTATCGAATTCGACGGATTCGAACTCACGAGCGACGTCCCTTCCTTCGACGGACGGGACGTCGGCGTCCTCTTTTTGCACGGACTCAGGGGGTTCGCCCTCGGCGCCGGCATCTCTCCCGTCGCCCACCCGCTGGCACGGGCCGGCGTCCGGTGTCTCACGATCAACAAGCGAAACAGCGGCAAAGGATACGTCACGTCCGACTTCGGCGAGATCGATCACGACGTCCGTGGGGGCGTCGAGTGGCTGCTCGAGCGTGGTTGTGACGACGTCGTCATCTGGGGTCGGAGTCTCGGCGCGACGGAGGCGGCGTACTATCAGGGAAAGCGAAACGACGACGACGTCGACGGGCTGGTTTTGGCCGCTCCTTTCGCGGACATTCGCGAGCGATCGACGCGGGGATACTTCGAAGCGGTTTCCGACGATCCGGACGAAGCCTACGAATCGTTCGTCGCCAGAGCGCGCGATCTCGTCGACGACGGACGCGGAACCGAGATCGTCGCGCTGCCGCGACCGGTGGGCGACGGGATCGAGTACATTCCGATGACTGCCGAGGCGTTCCTCTCGTATCGCTCCCCGGATAGCGCGTGCGCGACGATCGACTGGACGCCGGAGATCGACGTACCGAGCCTGCTGTTGCCCCACGCCTCGGACCGGAACGTGACCCCCGAAGAAGCGACCGAGATCGCCGAGACGTACCCCGATTCTACGACCGTCGACGTCCACCCCGTCGAAGCCGACCACTTCTTTACGGGAGCCGAATCGGAGGTCGCTGGCGTCACCGCCGACTTCCTGCGGAGCCTCTGAACGCCTCTTCTCGCACCACGACCGGGTCTCGTACGGTCTTTCGTATCGATGTACCGGAGCGACTGACGGACGGCTGGCGGCCAGTTCGAAAGCGACGGACAGCGGTCGGTATCACGGGACTGCGGGTCCGGAGACGCGTGTAATCGACGGATAGAACGCGCAATCGGCGGGTCGCGAGGAATAGACGGACGGCGGCTCACGAGAGGACGACGACGAAGACGCAACGATGTCCCCGGCTGAGACCGGCCGGGCGATCTCGAGTCAGGGTTGAGCGATCGAGACCTCTTCCTGGAGGGTCTGCCAGACCTCTTCTCGACGCTGTCGGAACGCTTCGGATTGTTTGAGCGACGAATCCCGCGGTCGTTCGAACTCCGTGAGATCCACCTCGAGTTTGATCGAGGCCGGTCGAGCGGTCAGGACGAGGACGCGGTCGCTCAGAAACAGCGCCTCGTCGATGCTGTGTGTCACGAACACGCAGGTCTGGCCGGTTCGCTGCCAGATGTCCAGCAGTTCGTCCTGCATCACTTCGCGGGTCTGTGCGTCGAGCGCGCCGAAGGGTTCGTCCATCAGGAGGACGTTCGGATTGCTCACGAGGACGCGGGCCATCGCCGCACGCTGTTGCATTCCGCCGGAGAGTTCGGAGGGATAGGCGTCTTCGAATCCCTCGAGTCCGATCATCGAGATGAACTCCTGGACCGATTCGCGGCGTTCGACCTCCGGAACGCCCTGAATTTTCAGTCCCCAGCCGATGTTGTCTTCGACCGTGAGCCAGGGGTAGAGGACGCTCTCCTGGAACACCATCCCTCTATTCGGTCCGGGCTCGGTTACGGACTCGCCGTCGACCGTGATCTCCCCGTTCGTCCGCTCGATAAAGCCGCCGATCATAAACAGGAGGGTACTCTTTCCACAGCCGGAGGGACCGAGGATGCTGACGAATTCGCCGGATTCGATCGTCGAGTTCACGCCATCGACCGCCACGACCTCGGAGTTGTACACCTTTTCGACGTCCCGTATCTCGATCTGACTCATAGTATTGCGGCGATGGTAATCCGTACTAACTCGATTCATATGATTCTATCTATCCGTACGGACGTCGGCCACGAGCGAACCGCGAGATCGTCGGTCGCCGACGGAGTACCATCAGGAGTTCCGGTTCATCTGGATGTTGATCTCGACGATGTTCGCCGCGTTCCTGACGATGTCCGGAATCTCTTCGGTGAACCGATCCCCCTGCAACCGACTCATGGGCCCACAGACGCCGATCGCAGCCACGACACTCCCGTCTGGCGCGTGAACGGGCGAAGCCACACAGCGCATCCCGCGCGTCGACTCACTTCGGCTGAACGCGACGCCCCGCTCGCGGATCTCCTCTAACTCGTCGAGGAGTTCGTCGATGTCGGTGATCGTATCTTCCGTCCGCGCTGGAAGTCCACGTTCGTCGACGATCTCTCGAACCTCGGATTCGGATAGGTGCGCCAGAATCGCTTTGCCCTGGGAAGTGCAGTGGAGATACTCCCGCTGGCCCGGCTGGATCGTCGTCTCGATAGCGTTATCGCCTTCCGCTTTATAGAGATAGACGCCGTACCCCTGCTCTTTGACGACGAGACGGGCGAGTTCTCCCGTTCGCGTCGCGATTTCGTCGACCGGATCCTGTGCGCACTGATAGACGAGATTCTGTCGTTTCGCGTACTCGCCGAGCTCGAGGAGTTGGAGCCCGAGTCGGTAGCGCCCGTTCTGTTCCGTCACTACGCCGTGTTGTTTGAGCGTGTTCAGATACGTGTGGGCGGACCCCTTGGACATTCCCACCGCGTCTGCGACCGTCGTGACTCCGGCTCCGGCGTTCCCCTGTTCCCGAAGCGCCTGAATGATCAGAAACGCCTTGTCGACGGACTTGATACGCCGTCGACCGTCGTCCGAGTTCGCGCTCATACCTGTTACTGTTCGCTCAGTCATAAATAAGTTTGGCAATAGCAAACGCGGTTGCGATACGATCAGATTGGGTGGCTTTTGAAGCGGCCGTCTCTCACCGATTATCACCACCGTCGATCGGAATTTGCCGATGGCAAACGCCGGGTCGGCAACGACCGTTTTCGTTTACATATGTATTATCGTAAATACGGATCGCCGTGTAGTCGGTGCTGATCGACGTGACGTCGGATCGTCACGCCGGGCGGCCGTGGCGCCGTCCTCTCGTCTGCGGGACTTGAATCGCTGATTAGTCTCGCCCCACATTTTGTATAGCGGTATATAATTTATACCTTCGGTTCCTTCGGACGCTCAACGCGTTGCACTCATGTTCAACGTTGACGACGCCACTCCGCGTCCCGAACGCGGGTGCGATGGTGCCGGCTTGGATAGAACGGGTCGTACTCCACCCACCGCGCCGATCGATTCGTCCGTGTCACCGACGGCGACCCGCGTATCCACGTCCGACGCGAATTGCTCGGGCCCCGGAAATTCCCGTTTCCCACGCGCGTCCCCCGGGGTAACCGTTCGAAAAGGGGATTCGTCGCGTCCGTCGATTCGATTTTCCGACTCGTCCAGCCACGAGCTCCGACGTCTCTCGAACACGTTTTTCCGCCCTGGAACTCCGAACTCGAGTCGGTGAAACTGGCCGTCATCTTCGAATCGTCCGTTCGAGCGGCCCGTGTGACCGTTTCGTCGCCGGTATCGAGCGTTTCCACCCCTCAAATCACTTTGTTAAATCACCATTTACTCAAGTAATTCGGTGTTACCCTCGTTTCGGCGTTTTCCGGTGGCTCGAGTCGTGGATAGCCCAGACTCGAATCGATAAACTATATATCGATATACTAAATTCCGGACAACGTTCGACGTCGCAGTGGTGTCACCCGTGAGATGCCTTAGAGTCCGGTGACGTTTCCGTGGTCGTCGACGGCCAGTCGTATTGCCGCCGGTTCGTTCGGTAATCCGGGCATCGTCAGTACGTCGCCGGTCAACGCGACGACGAATTCGGGTCCGCTCGCCGGGTACAGTTCGCGGACAGTGAGCGTCCACTCCGTCGAAACCCCCTGTTGATCGGGGTCGTCCGACAACGATGACGGAACTTTTGACAAAAAGACTGGTAGGTCCTCGAACCCGTGTCGGATTATTCGATATAGGTCGTCACGCGCACCGTCCGTGAACGTCACCCCGTCAGCCCCGTACACCCGCGCGTCGCAACGGACTCGACCTTCTCGTCAAGTGGCGAGTCGAGGTCGTACAGCGGCTCGAACGCCGGTGCTCCGGCATCGGCGGCTTTCCTCACCAGATACGCGAGCTCGGTTCCCCCCTCGGCTCCCCGGTGATAGACCTCCGAGATGGCAGCGTCGACGTCCAGTTCCCGACAGTGGTCGAGAATCGCACCGAATTCGGCGTCTGCGTCGTCCACGAACCGGTTGATCGCGACGATCGGTTCGAATCCAAACTTCCGTAAGACGTCGACGTGGTGATCGAGGTTGGGGAACCCGGCGCGAACCGTCTCGACGTCCTCGCCGTCTTCGTCGTGACCGTCCCCACCGTGGTATTTCAGCGCACGAACCGTCACGACCGGTACCACGGCGTCCGGGAACGATTCCCTCCCTCGCGACGACGTCGAAAAACTTCTCGGCCCCGAGGTCGCTTCCGAAGCCGGCCTCAGTTACGACGTAGTCGGAAAGCGAGAGGCCGACTCGATCGGCGACGAGCGTATTCGTACCGTGGGCGATGTTCGCGAACGGCCCCCGTGAACGAATGCGGGGCATCCGTCCAGGGTCTGGACGTGGTTCGGTCGAATCGCGTCCCGCAAGAGTGTGACGACGGCACCCGTCGCATCGAGATCAGCGACCGTTACCGGCTCTCCGTGACGATCGTACGCGACGATAACTCGAGAGACGCGTCGCTCGAGATCTCGCAGATCCTCGGCCATCCCGACGACCGCCATCAACTCGGAGGCCGCCGTGATGACGAACGACGATTCTCGCGTGATACCGTTCGCTTCGCCCCCCCGTCCGACGACGATCCGGCGAAGCGCTCGGTCGTTTACGTCCAGTGCTCTCGGCCAGACGACCTCACTGACGTCGATACTCAGCTCGTTTCCGCGATGGAGGTGGTTATCCAGCATCGCCGCGACGAGGTTGTGGTCGGCAGTGATCGACGGAAGGTCGCCGGTGAACTGGAGATTTACGTCCTCCATCGGTACCACCTGCGCGTAACCGCCGCCGGTCGCGCCGCCTTTGAGACCGAAGATCGGACCCAGCGAGGGTTCGCGAATCGCTACCAGACTCCGTTCGCCGATCGCTTCGAGCGCGCCGCCGAGCCCGATGGTCGTGACGGTCTTTCCCTCACCGGCGGGCGTCGGGGTCATCGCGGTTACGAGCACGAGCCGTCCGTCCGCACATCGGTTCGTTGACCGCTGGATCGCGTCGTGAGTCAGTTTGCCGGCGTACGTCCCGAACTGCTCGACGTCGTCGGGGGCGAATCCAAGGTCAGCCGCCACGCTCCGAATGGGGCGTTTCTCCGCCGAACGGGAGAGCTCCGCGTCGGGAGGTACGGCCGTCGGAAGCGGATCGATCGATCGCATACGGAACTGTCCACGACCGTTCGCTTGAATCGTTGCCCTCGTTCCTGGCGTCCGGAAATTCACAGACTGTTTTTTGCCTCCCGTGGTACCGTCCGCTCGTCGTGGGAATTGAATGGGATTGGTGCACTACTGATCGACAACCGAGTCGGTACCGAAACTGCCCCGTTTCGTCGACCGACGCGTTTTCTGTGGGTGTGTCGATCGATTTTCGAACGCGTCCAGGATCACGAGCGACTTAAGCGAGATGAGAACGTACCACACTCCATGGGATACCTGACCGTCAACTGGCAGTGCCGGCTGTACGGCCACGACTGGCACCACCCCTGGAACCACGAGGTCGTTGTCACGGCCGACGACGGTCCCGTCTACCCGTTTCGATGCGTCCGCTGTGCGGACGTACAGCTACTCGACCGCGAGGGCAACGGCTGGCGACTCGACGACGAGGACGGCCCCTCGATCCACGAGGACACGTTCGATCCCGACCGCGTACTCGCCGTCGACTCCCGACAGCGCTGATTACTCGAGCGACGGGCGTTCTGAGCCCGCGAATCGGTAGTGCGAGGCCGGCTGTCGGAGATCAGAACCGGCACAACCGAGTGTGTTCGCGGTGGTGCCGGGAAATCGTCACACCAGATCGTACGGAACCTGCGTCCACGAACCGATCACCACCAAATTCCGACAGCCTGGGAACGTCCGAAGGATTACTACCGCGTCGAGTCGTATCCGGACACGAGGGAGTACGCATGGTCGAACACTACGACAAGGTTCTGGCAGGTATCGCCGGAAGTCTTCTGGGTGGGGTTCTCTTGAGCTACGTGACCGCTGTGAGTCTCACCGGCGGACTCTTCGTCGGGACGCTCGTGGCGACCCTGTTCGTGTACGACGCGATGTTCCGGAACCCACCCATTCCACCGTCGGATCCGCGAGTCGTCGCGACGGCGATCGTCTGGCACGCGGTACTGTTCGGAATGGTGGTCGTCGCGTACTTCGGATAGCCGGTCACTCCGCGACCGATGGTATAGTGGGCCGTATCCGCGAGGAACTGACCACGAGAACGTCGATCCGAGCGACGGACCACAGTATCGTATTCCGCTCGGTCGTACTTCGGTGTCGCCTGCGGATGTCAGGACGAACCCGTCGGGATTGACGCGATCGGACGGCGGTTATCGGCGTGTGGAACCAGCGGCGAGTGAAACCGACGGTCGAGTGGAGGGGCGTACGTTTCCGGAGGACAAACAGTCGTTTCCATCACGTATTGGCTTTACTTTCTGGCTCGGTGTGGGGACGGTGATGGACGACGATGCGCGAACGTCTCGGCGAACGGTGTTACGAATCGGCGGAGCGGCCAGTCTCGCGATGCTCGCGGGGTGTCCGGACGAAGAAGCGGAAGAACCCGACGACGACGTGGGCGACGACGAAGCTGACGACGAGGAGTGGGCAGACGTCGACGAGTTCGTCTTCGAGGGACGAATCGAAGCGTGGACCGGGGTCGAACCCGCGATCATCGAGGACGAAGACAATCCGACGATCACGCTCATCGACGGTCAGGAGTACGATTTCACCTGGATCAACGCCGACGGGGTTCTCCACAACCTCGAGATCCGCGACGGCGACGACGAGATAATCAACGACTACCAGAGCGAGGATCTAGACGAGGAGGGCGAGGAAACCACGCTCGAAGGCGTCGTCGCATCCGAAGAGATGGCGGTCTACATCTGTACGTACCACGAACAAACCCAGGTTGGCGATATCACGGTCGAGACGGGCTGATCGATGAGTACGCGAACCGTGGCGTCAGCGTTTGCACACCGGTCAGTAACGGAACCGACCGACGAGAACCCGTCGCGTCGCTATTCTCCGCTTTCGTCGTCGACGGACTCGACATCGGTTCCCGTTTGGACCGGTTGTGATCCGCCTCCGGCCCGGGCCCCCTGAGCGTCACCCAAGCCGGCGCTGTTGACCACTTCGAACAGCGTTCCCAGTTCTGGTCGGCCGCACGTTCGGGCAACTGATCACGAAGTTGTTGAAAAGCCGATGGCAGCGCCTGCGATGCCCCGAGGTCGACGATAATCCGCGAATGGTATCCGGCCTCCGGCACGTCGGTCCGGTCTCCCTTGCGGTCGCTGCTTCGCGGGATGAACTTCCGACAGTCGAATCGCTGTCCGCGTTCGTCCACGACACCGGTCACGTCACGCTTGATTTCCACGGAACGCGAGGTCGCACGGTCCTCGGCCACGCTCGTCGGAATCGACTCACCAAGTCTCACGAGCGTCGCTCGGTCTGTTCGCACGGTTCGACCGGTGTCCGTAGTTCGAGGCGGTGCTGTATCTCTCCGGTGACTTCGTCGACGTTGATCGCACTAACGCGGTCGTCGAACAGGGACGTCAGGCTACGGGGTACTGGTTTCGCTCAGGACCGTCTCCCTCCGGAACGGTCTCGAGAAGCGCCTCGTTTCGTCGACGGTGGCCCCGGGCCGACTTGTTAGCCGGTTGGTCGCGGACGAACAGGGCGCGCATCTTCCGCGAAAGCGCCGTCGGCATCAGGCTACCGTGTCTGCGAACCAGTCGGCTGCGACGTCGGCGACCTCCTCGAGTTCACCCTCGCCCTCGAAGAGGTGTCCGGCCCCCTCGACGACGTGGAGGTCGTTCGCACAGGAGAGCTGCGTCCGTGCCTCGCGGTTGAGTTCGAGCACCTGCGTGTCCGCGCCGCCGACGACGAACAACGTGGGCGCTCGAACCTCCTCGAGCACTGCGGACGCCATGTCCACGCGTCCGCCGCGTGAGACCACGGCGTCGACGTCGGTCTCGAGTCGGGCGGCCGCTCGCAGCGCCGCCGCAGCGCCGGTACTCGAACCGAAGTAGCCGATCCCAGCATCTCCCGTCCCGTCGCGAGACCACAGCCACTCGGTGACCGCGACGAGACGATCCGTGAGCAACGGAATGTCGAATCGGTTCCCACGGTCTCGGTCTTCGACTTCGGTGAGGAGGTCAAACAACAGCGTCCCGAGCCCGCGGCTGCGGATGACGTCAGCAACGTAGTTGTTCCTCGGGCTCTTGCGGCTCGAGCCGCTGCCGTGAGCGAAGACGACGACACCAGGAGTTCCCGGAGGTACCTCGAGGGCCCCCTCCAGTTCGACGTCATCGACAGGGATGGAGACGAACGCGTCGGTATCGTTGGTCATAGGTGAACCGACGTCGGCGGTGAACTTGATGCACGTGGGTGGGCGGATCGGACGGTCCACTCGTTTTTTGACGTCTCGTCACGTGGAGACGGTCGGAACGATGGCTGGGGTTCGACAGTTCGCGGACAGAACCGACGCGGGAAAGCGACTCGGCCAGGCCCTTCGTGAGCGCGGGATCGACGCCGATATCGTCCTCGCCGTCCCGCGCGGCGGACTCCCGTTGGGACGTGCCGTCGCGGACGCGCTCGAGGCACCGCTCGACGTCGTCGTCGCGAAGAAGATCGGTGCGCCGGGAAATCCGGAGTACGCCGTCGGCGCCGTGGCGAGCGACGGAAGCGCCTGGCGGAACGAACGAGCGATCAACGGGACGCGAACCGACGAGGGGTACTTCCAGGAACGGCGTGAGATCGAAGCGGAGAACGCCCACCGGAAGGCTGAACGCTACCGCGTCGGCCGACCGGCACCCGATCTTGGCGGGAAAACTGTGGTCGTCGTCGACGACGGGGTGGCGACCGGCTCGACTCTGAGGGCGTGTCTTTCGAAACTCGAGCGATCCGACGCCGAGCGAATCGTCCTGGCCGTTCCGGTCGGTCCGCCGGATACGATCGCCGACCTCGAAGCGCAGGTCGACGAGGTGGTCTGTCTCGAGACGCCCGCCGCATTCAGGGGTGTCGGTCAGTTCTACGCGGACTTCGGGCAGGTATCCGACGACGAGGCAATGAGCTACCTGGAGCCGTGAAGGGATCGGAGACGGGAGCGAAACGAGCTTCGGCCGAACCCGACGCCCCGGAAGTCGGAGTCGTCCCCCGAGCGTTCTCCACTGGCCGCGAACGACCCTGCAGGACCTCCCACGGGCGGTACAGCTCGAACGATCGATCCGATAGCAGTCATCCACGAATATCGGAGACGCCGTTTCGAACGAGCGCGTCGAGTACACACTCGATACGCCAGTCTCGAAACGGCGGTGCGCCCGTCGGTTCTGACGTCATCGGCGTCGTCGATTCGCTCGATCGCGAGCCGGTCGGCGGCGTCACCGGGGCCACTGATCGGATCGCTGGCAGCTTCTTCGAAGACGGCAGGTCGACAGTGTGGGCGACCGAACCGTCCATCGCGTCCGCGAGTCGGTCGCGAAGGCGAGTGCGTTCGTCGACGTTTCAGTACCGTCGATTGCCACGGAACGTCTCACGCGACGTCGTTCTCCGCGGGTCGAGTTAACCGATTACTCGACGTTCGACGCCACCATCGACGAAAACGAATCGAACGACCTCGACGTCGAAGCGGGGAACGAATGCGCTGGAACCATTAACCCCCTCGAGGACGTATCGCCAGGTATGGAATACGACCACATCGAGGTTCGCGTCCGCGAGCGCGAGGGGAGACGAATGTACGAACTCGACGGCTACTTTCGCCCACACCCCGAGTCGAAACCGCCCGAATATCGGCGCCAGCCCATCGTCGATCTGACCGAAGATCAGGCTCGGGCGCTGTACGACGACCTCGAGGAGCATCTCTCGGAATGACCTACTCGAGTACGGTTACGTCGAACGTGTCGTCCCACCGGTAGCGACGATCGCCCCAGACGAAGGTGGGCCTGACGATCCCGGCGATGCCGAAGAGGGGTGCGAGGACGAGCGACGGAACCGCGAACAGCCACGTTCGTCGATCGACGCCGAGCGTACGATACTGAGCCCGTGCGAGATACGTCACACCCGCGGCGACGAACAGGGGCCGGCGACCGTCGCGGCCGTGACGGCCACGAAGCGCCCGAGAATCGCGATCGTCCGTCGAGGGGTGAACCGATAGAAGATCGTGACGAATCGCGTGATCCGTTCGTAAGTGATGCGAGGACCACCCGGGACGCGTACCACGCTGACGAGTTCCCGAGAAGCGACGACCTCGTCGGTGTACTCGGCGAGCAGCGCGTCGTCCGAGACCGTGCTTCGAAGGTTCGTCACGTAGTCCTCGAGGTCGATTTCGCGTCGGTCGAAGGTGACCCCACACCCCAGGTAATCCAGTTCGTCCGACCGATCACGAACGACGCGAGAACGACGCAAAGTGGCTCTAACAGTTTGAACGGGTAGTCGTCGCTGAGAAAGACTGGAATCGCCGTCGCCGTCCCGCGTTCCTCGCCGAGTCGCTTGAGCGTCTCCAGCCAGTCGTCGTCGCGTTCGACATCGTCGTCGGTCAACACGATCCGATCCTGAGACGCACGCTCCAGCGCAAACGCCACGGCGTTTGCCTTGCCGGAACAGCCCTCCGACTCCCCGGCGATGAGCAACCGGGCTTCCTCGGGAAGCTCTTCACTCGCGATGGGATCGTCCTCGCTGTCGCAGACCATCAGGACTTCGTTTTCGGGCTCGAGCTATCGCGCCAGACGGTCGCACGACGCTGTCCACTCGAACGTCGGCAAGCTGACACTCGCCATCGAGATTCCGTACGTCACCGCGGCGCTAATAATCCGGTGGAGTTCGAACGGATGGAGTGAGGGTTTCGTCCCACTGATTTGCTTCGTCGAGTCCGACGTCGTGGACGCACTCGGGTCGACCTCCTCGAACGACTGGTGATCTCGTCCAAACTGAGACACCTCGTAGGGCGACTGACGATCCCGTCCGATATATTCCATACCTGCTATCAATTAGTCTGTCTCGTACCGTTTCGCCGGTCCCGGGGAATAACAAGAGCTTTCCCGTACAGGTACGGGTGTATATACGCGTATTTACGGTAGTACACTCGTAATTACTCGACGAAGATAACGAAATATTGGCGCTGAAACGGAGATATTACGGGCTGAAAACAGGTGTGGCGAACGTGACGACGGAGAGTTGCGTCGCCGCGGACTCGCGGCCGGTGTAGGCCACGCCGTCGCGGACGTCTTCGGCGGGGCTCTTCGACCCCAGCGCGGGATTCGGTGCGGCGGTGTACCCGAGACGCGTCGCTCGCGATCGAGACGGCAGTGGTGTTCCAGTCGTCGGAACCGCCTCGCGACGAACGCCGAACAACCCGTTCGCTTCGTGCCCTCGCCGCTGTATACGGATCTCCGCCCGCTATCGAGAGACGCGAGTCGGATCGGGTCCCCGAGCGACGGCAGGTTCAGTGACGCCACAGAGCGAGATCGGTCCGCCGATACCACGCCGCATGGTCGCCGGTTCCCGCTCGTTCTCGCGCGCACGAGACGGCCACAGAAACGCCAGCAGGTTGCGGAACGCACGGTGTGCGCGTCTCGACGCGTCGGCGAAAACCGCGCGAGCGACGTCAGTGGGTTACTGTCCCCGCCGCCTCGGTGATTTCCGATTCGACGGCGACGTATCGCGCGAGATCCAGCATCTGGGTCGAAAAGCCGTACTCGTTGTCGTACCAGGCAAGCAGTTTGACGATGTCGTTCGCGACGACCATCGTGGACTCGAGGTCGACGTAGGAGGCAAACGGCAGTCCGACGATGTCACGCGAGACGATTTCGTCGTCCGTATAGCCGAGAACGCCGGCGAGACGATCGTCGGCCGCGGTACGGATGGCGTCGAGGAGTTCGTCTCGCTCGACGTCGGCCGCTACGTTGACGGTGATGTCGGTGATCGATCCGTTGGGGACCGGAACGCGCATCGCCATCCCGTCGAGTTTCCCCTCGAGTCCGGGGAGAATCTCCGTCGTGGCGAGCGCAGCGCCGGTCGTCGTCGGAACGATGTTCTCGGCGGCCGCACGACCGCGTCGACGTTTGTCCATCGGCCCGTCGACCAGTCCCTGACTGCCGGTGTAAGCGTGGACGGTCATGAGCACGCCAGAAACGATGCCGAACTCGTCGTCGAGGACCTGTAAGACCGGCGCGACCGAGTTCGTGGTACACGAGGCATTCGAGAGAACGTCCTGTCCGTCGTACTTCTCGTGATTGACGCCGTAGACGAACATCGGAACCGCTTTTTCGCCTTTCGGCGGGGCCGAGATGATCACCTTGTCGGCACCGGCCTCAAGGTGATTTGCGGCCTCGTCGTGGGTACGGAACAGGCCGGTCGCCTCGAACGCGACGTCGACGTCGAGTTCCGCCCAGGGTAACTCGGCCGGCTCGCGCTCGGAGAGCAACAGCACGTCCTCGCCGTCGACCGAGAGGACGTTTCCCTCGCGGGAGACGCCCGGACGTCGGCCGTGGACCGAATCGTACCGGAACAGGTACTCCATGTCGTCGTCGTCCATCACGTCGTTGACTGCGACGACGTCGACGTCGTCGTTGGCCAGCGACGCGCGAAGGATGCTCCGGCCGACGCGTCCGAACCCGTTGAGTCCGATTCGAACCGTGTCTCCCCGTTTCGATCCGCCATCTACGTTCTCTCTCATACTCGAGCGGGCCACGGCTGGTGATAAATTTGTTTCCCCGACCCGGGGAGAGCGTGTAGACGGTCCATTCGATAGGTGGCGTCGCCGCACGGGTGCGTTATCCGACGTCACCGTATCGGATGGACCGAGGCGCAGACTGCCACGTTCTTCGGATCGGACGGGCGGTCGTCCGTCGCATTCGGTGCTTCTACGTACCGACACATCCGGCGAGGAGTACGTCGATCAGTGTCGACGACGGTGGTCGGAACCCATAAACGTGACTCACATTCCCACGAGACAGGTGTTGTCACCGGCTTGTAACTCGAGGTTCCCCGTGGTATCACACGTGTCCCACGAACCACTCCCCTGCAATCTGAAAGCCCAGGATCGACCGACCGGATGCGATCCGCCGGCGATCGTGGAGGTGGTCTCGGACGACGAGGCTAGAGAGCTGTTCCTGGCGTGTGACGAACCGAAAACGGCGAAAGAGATCGCAACCGAGTGCGACGTCCCGATCAGCACCGTGTATCGAAAGCTCGACCAGCTGACCAAAGCCGGAATGCTAACACCGGCTGAGGATCCGTCTACGACGGCGACACGGTACACGAAGTCGATGGACTGCATCTCCATCACGTACGACGATCCAATCCAGATCGAGTGCGTCAAGAGCGGGCTGACCTTGTCCTGTGAAGTCTAATCCGCGGACGAGGTCGGTCGCGAGTCGCGACTGGTCGCCGTCGACGTGTGGGTTCCCAGGCGCCGAGTCGATCAGCGAATTTTCGCGACGGCGGCCACGCACGCCGCCTGCATCGTGATGGGGACCGCGGCGAGACTGTCTCGGAACGCACCTGTTCGAGGACACGACCGAACGCGCCGTCCGCTTCGCTGACGTCCCTGTGATCGGCGTCAGCGCACCCCGCACCGAGACGGCGATCCTCGAGGATCGTGATTATCGGACCGTCGACGCGTCTGGCCGGTCGTTCACGAGTGGACCGGAATCGACTGACAGCGGACCCGGATGACGCGGTTGAGCGATACGGGTGTGGCTCAGTACCGATCGAAGAACCGATCCTGAACTTTCACGAAGACGGCCATCAGCAGCGCGAAAACAACCGTAGCGACGCCGATCTGGGCCCAGTGAACGAGCGCGAGCGGTTCGACGTCGAACAGCAGGTGCCCCGTCGACGTGTAGAGTACGAGTAGCTGCAGCGTGATCGCGACGGCGACGGCTAGTACGAGCCACCGATTCGAAAGAATTCCAAGCCCGTATCGGTACCGGATCGCCTGAATTCGAACGATCTCGAAGACGACGAACCCGGTGAACACCATCGTCTGAGCGAGGTCGCGTCCCACCTCGTAGTCGGGACTCCATCCGAGTAGCGTACCGGTCACGTCGTAGCCCGGAATCAGTTCGCCGAAGTAGTTGAGGGTGAACAGGGGAAGTAGACAGATCGTCATGAATATCGCGATACCGACGATCGACGTGACGATCCGCTCGGTGATGACGCCCTCGTCCGGTGGCCGGGGATCGCGCTCCATGACGTCCTCAGCGGCCGGGTCGACGCCCATCGTGAGCGCAGGGATGCCGTCGGTGACGACGTTGATCCAGAGGACCTGGATCGGCGTAATCACGAGCCCGAGACCGGCGAGCGTCCCGGTGAAGATCATCGTCACCTCGCCCCCGTTGCCCGACAGCAGGTAGTTGACGAACTTGCGAACGTTGTCGAAAATGCGCCGTCCTCCCTCGACGGCGTCCCGGATCGTCGCGAAGTTGTCGTCGAGCAGGACGATGTCCGATGCCTGCTCGGTGACGTCAGTCCCGCGGATTCCCATGGCGATGCCGACGTCGGCGTTTTTCACGGCTGGCGCGTCGTTGACCCCGTCGCCGGTCATCGCCACCGTGTGCCCCTTGCCCTGGAGCGTCTGAAGGATTCGCGTCTTGTGATCCGGCGAAGTGCGTGCGAAGATGTCGACGCCGTCGACGACGTCCCGAAGCTCGTCGTCGCTCATTTCCTCGAGTTCGGGGCCCGTGATCACCGTCGTCGAGCTGAGCCCGACTTGCTCGCCGACGGCGCGAGCGGTGACGGCGTTGTCACCGGTGATCATCACGACGTTGATGCCGGCATCGAGACAGCCCTCGAGCGCGTTCGGGACCTCGGGACGAGGCGGATCGAGCATTCCCTGCAGGCCGAGAAAGACCATCTCTTGCTCTAGGTCTTCGTCGGGATCGCGCGTCTGCAAGTCGGGGACGTCGGGCCGGTAGGCAAACCCCATCACGCGGAGTGCGTCCTCGCCGAACTCCTCGGTTCGTCTTTCGATCTCTCGCCGTCGGTCGGCCGTCAGTTCGACGACTTCTCCGTCGACGAGTTCCCGGTCGCACCGCTCGAGAACGGTCTCGGGTGCGCCTTTCATGTAAGCGGTCGTTCCCCCATCGGGAGTTCCGTGGACGGTCGTCATCCGCTTGCGCGCGGAGGTGAACTCGACCTCATCGAGACGCGGGTACTCGTCGGCCAGTTCGCGGTGGTCGAACCCGGCCTTCTGTGCGGCGACGAACAGGGCAATTTCGGTGGGGTCTCCGAGGTAGGCTCGGTCCCGTTCCCCGGATCCGTCTTCCGTCGGTTCGGTGTCGTCGTCACGCTCGCGGGTACCCAGGTCGACGTTGTTACAGAGCATCCCGCAGCGCAAGATCTCGGCGACCCGGTCGACGTCGACGGGCTCGCCGTCACGACGAAACTCGCCGTCGACGTCGAATCCCGTGCCCGTCACCTCGTACGTCTCGCGGTTGGCGACGATCCGTTGAACCGTCATCTCCTCTTCGGTGAGCGTCCCCGTCTTGTCCGTACAGACGACGTCGACCGATCCAAGAGCTTCGACGATCGGCAGTCTCCGTACGAGTGCGTTCTTCTCGGCCATCCGGCGGGCTCCGAGCGCGAGCGAGAGCGTGACGACCGCCGGGAGACCCTCCGGAACCGCCGAGACGGCGACGCCGACCGCCGTCAGAAAGACTTGCAATGGCGGCGTATCGCCGATCACCAGCTCTGTGATCGCGATGATCGAAACGATGCCGATCACGCCAAGCGCGATGAGTTTTCCGAGGCGATCCATCTCCGCCTGAAACGGGGTATCGCGCTCTTCGGCTCCTTCGAGCGCCGTCGCGATCTGGCCGATCTCCGTTTCGGGACCCGTCTCGACGACGACCGCCGCTCCCGAACCGCGTTCGACGACGGTGTCCTTGTACAGGGTGTTCTCGCGTTCGGCCAGCGACGTCCCCTCGTCGACCACACCGACTTCCTTCGAAACGCCGACGCTCTCGCCGGTCAGCGCCGCCTCGTCGACGCGTAGATTCGATTCCTCGATCAGTCGGGCGTCGGCGGGAACGATATCACCCGATTCGACGAAGATCACGTCGCCCGGAACCACCTTTCTGGCGTCGATCTCGGTCTTTTGGCCGCCGCGGCGAACGAGCGCGTACGTCGTCGACATCTCCTTGAGCGCCTGGATACTCTGTTCGGCGCGATAGTCCTGCAGAAAACCGAAGACGGTGATGAAAATCACTACGCCGGCGATGACCGCCGCGTCGATCGTGTGACCGACCGCCGCCATCACGGCGGCGGCAACCACGAGCACCCAGATCAGCGCCGTTTTGTACTGCTCGACGAGGATCTGTAGCGGCGTGATCCCCTCTCCCGCTTCGATTTCGTTCGCACCCTCCCGCTCGAGGCGGCGGCGCGCTTCCGCCGGATCCAGTCCCCGGTCGGTGGTCTCGAGGGCCGCGTAGACGTCCTCGAGGGGCCGGGAGTGCCAGTCGGCAGTCGGCGCAGCTTCGGTTCGTTCGTCGTGTGTTGATCGTGACACGCGTATGTAGTCGCTATCGGTAGCGTAGTCTCAATTTCGACGTGTTTCGAGAGCGTGACTGGGCGGACGACGGCTATCTTGACGCTCGTGCTTTGCGATCACTCCGCCAACGCCACCGACCGCCGGCGGTAGTGTCGAAAGCGCTGTGAACGATCATCTGTCACGGTGTACGACGATCTGTCCCTTAATTCCCCCAGTGATCGACGTCGTCACCGACCGCGATCGGGGCCTGCGCGTCGTCGGGGGCATCGGTACAACCGACCGAGCGACGAGTACGTGACGACGGCGAATCCGGCGACGCTCGAGTGCGACGGCGGGTCCTACCGGGTGAGGAGTCTGATGGCTGACCACGACGACCTCCAGTCCGTGACGGTACCGACCTCGTCGGGATCATCACCGCCGACGACCTGTGCGAACTCATCGCCGACGCAGTCGACACGACGAAAGCTGCGTGCGGACGCGGTTCGTGCACAGCGACCGGAGCACTGCTCCAATCGCGGCTGGTCTACGGTTGTGTCCCGCGACGACGGTACGCAACTGATCCCGCCCGTCGAAGGCCACGGTACGGTCGTTCGGACCGTCTCGAGAACGATCCCCTCGAGCGTCGCTTCCCGCTACTGTTTTGCTCACGTGGTGTGAGTCCACGGACGAATGCAACTCGACGCCGTCACTATCGACATCGGGACGACACGCCCGCTCGTGCTGTTACACTCCGTCGACGCGGCCGAGATGGGCGCACATCCGCTCGATAGGGTCAGGATCGAAGACGGGACCGAATCGATGACGGGCATCGTCAAGCGGACTGACGAACTGGTCGACCGGGGAACGATCGGCGTGACGGAACCGCTTCGCCACGTCCGCGGTACCGTCGACGTCACGCTGGCCGGACAGCCGCGGTCGGTTCGGTACGTCCGCAAGAAGCTGGACGACGTCGAACTCGACGCGGACGAGCTCGAGACGATCGTCAGGGACGTTCACGAGAACCGCCTCTCCGACGTCGAACTCGGGGCCTACGTCTCGGCAATTTACGCGAACGGCCTCTCGCTCGAAGAGACCGAGCATCTAACGCAAGCGATGACCGAGGTCGGACAGCAGCTGACGTGGAAGGGTCCGGTCGTCGCGGACAAACACTCGATCGGCGGCGTGGCCGGCGACTCCGTCACGCCGATCGTCGTCTCGATCGTCGCGGAGACCGGTCTGACGATGCCGAAGACCTCCTCCCGTGCGGTGACCTCGCCGGCGGGTACGGCGGACGTGATGGAGGTGTTCTGTGACGTCGAGTTCTCGATCGACGAAATCGAAGCCATCGTCGCCGAGACGAACGGCTGTCTCGTCTGGGGCGGCGGCGTCGACCTCTCACCCGTCGACGACGAGATTATTCGCGCCGAGAATCCGCTCTCGATCGACCCGCCGGGCCAGCTCATCGCGTCGGTGCTCTCGAAAAAACGCAGCGCCGGCTCGACGCACGTCGTCATCGACGTCCCGTACGGAGAAGGTGCGAAAGTCGAGAGCCTCGTCGACGCGCGAAAGCTAGCTGACGACGTCAAACGCGTCGGTGACCACCTCGACGTGGACGTCACCTGTGCGATCACTCACGGAACCGCCCCGACCGGCCGCGGCGTCGGACCCGTCCTCGAGGCCCGGGACGTCCTCGCGGTGTTAGAAGGCGACGGCCCGGAGCCGCTCCGGCTCAAATCGATCCGACTCGCGGAGATGTTGCTCGACCACTGCGGCGTCGACGCGTCGGCTGCCGACGTCCTCGATTCGGGTCGAGCCCTCGAGCGATTCCGACGGATCGTCGCCGCCCAGAACGGCGATTCGGAGGTCGAATCCGACGATCTCGAGCCGGGGGAGGAGACGACGACCGTCCGAGCGGACCGGTCGGGAATCGCGACACGCATCGACAACAGGCAACTCAGCGACGTCGCGCGCCGGGCGGGTGCTCCGCTCGATGCGCGTGCCGGTCTCGTGATCCACCGGGAAGCCGGTGAGGCGGTCGTGGCCGGCGATTCGCTGTACACGATTCACGCCGAGGCGGCGGCCAAACTCGAGGAGGCGAACGCGCTCGCCGATCGGCTCGAGCCGATTCGCGTCCGCAGCAAAGCCGACGCGCTCGTCGAGCGTCGGTGAGGTCCGATCGAAGGGAACGCTCGAGGTACCCGTATCCGCTCTCGAGGGGCACCGGTCGAACCGCCGGCTACGGCTCCTCGTCGCCGTTGGCGACCGCCAACTCGAGGACGAAGCTCGAAGCGGAGACGATATCGCCGATTCCGACCGTTCCCGCGGGTTCGTCGACGACGCGGTTGGGACAGGCGGCGACCGTCGGGGTGTAGAGGACGCCGTCGTCGGCCGTCTCGCCGACGTGATCCGCGAGGAGGCCGATCGCCGCTTTCCCGTTCTCGGAGGGCTCGTACTCGAGTCCCGTCTCGAGGTCGTCGGGGGAGGTGACGTCGCCGAGCGCCGCCTTCGTCGCGGCGTTGACGGCGGCGAACTCCAGTCCGCGCTCGACCGCCGTCGGGGGGAGATACGAGTCCATCACCGCGAGGTGGTACTCCATCGCGTGTAACCGGATGCAGTCGACGCCGAGTTCCTCACGCAGCGCCGAGAGCATGCGAAAGTGGGCGAGAATTTCGTCGGGTTCGAACGCGGTCTCCTCGCTCGGTGGCGAGTCGACGACGCCGAGTCCAGCGTCCTCGTGGAGGATGGTGAGCTCGTGAGTGTCCGCGCCGACGACGTTCGCCTCCGGCAGGATCCACTCGTAGATGCTCTCTCGCAGGTCGTCGTCGTGGGTCACGGCGTACTCGACGTGTACCATGAGGTCGCTCCCGCCCCCGGATCGGAGTCGACGAATGACGTCTCGAGCGTGCCGATGTGCCTGCTCGTAGTCCTCCTCGACGTGGTCGGGCGTGAGGTTGTGATAACCGGCGAGCAACGCCCCGTCGACGACGTCGCCGATCTGGTCGACGTGTGCGTCGAGGTCGCCGGCGACGAGGTCGAACTCCGGCGGTCTCGAGGCCGCGATGAACCGGGTGTCTTCGATCGCTCGAACGTCGAAGAGTTCGTCGCCAACCCTGAACTCGAACACCCAGTTGATCTTGGTTCGTTCGGCGTTGACCGCCTCGTCCAGCGGGACGAACTCCACTTCGCCGTCTTCGACCATCGGGTACGTCACCGCGTCGGGGTGGTCGAACATCGAAAGCTGCCTGTCCGAGATCAGGTAGGTGTACGTGATCGGCGCGGCCCCGAGCGAGGAGACGAGATTGGTCATGATTCCCGTCTGGCCGCCCATCTGCTGGCTGTCCGGGGGCAACTCGGTCTCGAGCGTCGCCGCGAACTCGTCGGTCATCGCGACTTCGTCGCCGCGGCCGGCCGCCATCGTGTGCGTGATCGCCGTCGCGAGGTCGCGTTTCGACGCGAGCGGACTGGGCGGGTGGCGGTCGCCGGGATCGGGCGGTCGCTCGAGAAACGACTCGAGGTCCTCGTCGACCCGGACGATCGCGTCCACGTTCGCGTTGTACGCGACGAACACGGGCAGTCCGTCGAGTGCCCGTACGTCAGCCTCCAGCTGGGAGTGATCGCCTGCCATGACACGGGGTGCTCCCAGCGCCAGCGAGTTAATGCTGTGCGTGCCACGATCGAACCTCCCCGATACGCGGGAGTGCGTTCTGGACCCGTACGTTCTGTGACTTCGGGAAACCGTCCGTTCTGTGACGTCTGGGACTCGTACGTTCTGTGATCCCCGCCGACTTATTACCGTCCACGTGGTCTGCACGACAGATCGATGGAAGAAAATACATTCGTTCGGTGGCTGGAGGACGTCAGCAGCGCCGATACGGGATCTGTCGGCGGAAAGAGCGCGAACCTCGGGGAACTCGCCGATCTCGACGTGCCGGTGATACCGGGCTTTACGACGACGGCCGGCGCGTACGATTTCTACGTCGAGCGGACCGGCACCCGCGAGGCGATCGAGTCCGAACTCACCGGGCTGGACGCCGACGACGTCTCGGATCTGCAGCGACGCGGACAGCGAGTACGAAGCCTGATTGCGGACGCGGAGATGCCCGCGGACCTCGAGTCCGCGATCGTCCAGCGGTACGAGGAGCTGGGAAGCCGGCTGGAGATCGACGACCCCGAGGTCGCCGTCAGGAGTTCCGCGACCGCCGAGGATCTGCCGGACGCCTCTTTCGCGGGCCAACAGGAGACGTTCCTGAACGTCGCCGGGCCGACGGAACTGCTCGAGTCGATCAAACACTGTTTCGCCTCGCTGTTCACCGACCGCGCGATCGCCTACCGCGAGAACAACGACTTCGACCACCTCGCGGTGAAACTCGCCTGCACCGTCCAGAAGATGGGGCGTGCGGATATTGCGTCCTCGGGGGTGTTGTTCACCCTCGATCCCGACACCGGCTTCGACGACGTCGTCGTCATCGAGGCGGCCTACGGCTTCGGCGAGCCCGTCGTTCAGGGCGTGGTCGATCCGGACAGGTACGTCGTCTTCGAACCCACGAACGGAATCGTCGAGAAGGAACTCGGCGGAAAGACCCAGCGGATGGTTCGGCGCAACGGGGGCACGAAACTCGAGCCGGTCCCCGAAGACGCCCGGGCGGAGTTCGCGCTCTCGGACGACCGGATCCGGGAGCTCGCGACGTACGCGAGTCGCATCGAAGACCACTTCGGCGTCCCCCAGGACGTCGAGTGGCTCGTCGACGGCGAACTCGAGGAGCTGTTCGTCGTCCAGGCCAGGCCGGAGACGGTCCACGGGGCGGCCGACGGGAACGTCATCCGAACGTACAGCCTCGCGGAGTCCGCCGACGAGCTCCGTGAGGGGATCGCGATTGGAAACGCCGTCGCGACCGGCCCCGTCCGGGTTCTCGACGATCACCGGGAGATGGATCGGGTCGAGGAGGGCGACGTCCTCGTCACGGAGATGACCGACCCGGACTGGGTTCCCGTGATGAAGCGAGCGAGCGCGATCGTAACCGACCGGGGCGGCAAGACCTCCCACGCGGCGATCGTCTCCCGGGAACTCGGGATTCCCGCGATCGTTCGCACCGGCGACGCCACCGAGACGCTGGCGAACGGCACCGCCGTGACGGTCGACTGTTCGACCGACGTCGGGCGGGTCTTCGAGGGCGAACTCGAGTACGAGGTCACCGAAGAGGCGATCGACGACCTCCCGGAGACCGACACCGACGTGAAGCTGATCCTCGGCGATCCCGCGCGGGCGTTCTCGCTCGCGAACCTGCCGGTCGACGGCGTCGGGTTGGCGCGCGAGGAGTTCATTGTGACTTCCCACGTCGGCTATCACCCCCTGGAGCTGCTCGAGCGTGGCGAGGAGGAGCGATTCATCGACGCGTTGCGGACAGGCATCGCGAAGATCGGAGCCGCCTTCTACCCGAACGAGGTCGTCTTTCGGCTCAGCGACTTCAAGACCGACGAGTACCGCAACCTCGAGGGCGGTTGGAAGTACGAGCCGGCGGAGGCGAACCCGATGATCGGCTGGCGCGGCGCCTCCCGCTACTACGACGAGGAGTTTCGCGAGGCGTTCCGACTCGAGTGCGAGGCGCTCCGGCGCGTTCGCGAGGACGTCGGACTGGACAACGTCGTCGTGATGGTTCCGTTCTGTCGCACGCCCGAAGAGGGAGAACGCGTTCTCGAGTTGATGGCCGAGTACGGGCTCTCTCGCGAGGAGGTGGACGTCTGGGTGATGGCGGAGCTCCCCTCGAACATCGTGCTTGCAGATCGCTTTGCCGAACTGTTCGACGGCTTCTCGATCGGGTCGAACGATCTCACGCAGTTGACCCTCGGCGTCGACCGCAACTCGGAGCAACTCGCGCCCCTGTTCGACGAGACCGACGAATCGGTCACGCGGTCGATCGGCTCGTTGATCGAGGAGGCCCACAGCCACGGTCGGCCGGTCGGCATCTGCGGCGACGCGCCGTCGACGATCCCGGAGTACGTCGAGTTCTTGCTCGACGCCGGGATCGATTCGATCTCGGTGTCACCCGACGTCGCGGTCGAGACGCTGCTCACCGTCGCCGAACTCGAGGAGGCGTGATTCGCGACTCGTCGCGATTCTGGGGCGATGAAAGATTTACCACCGGTGGCGTGGGAGCTCACGTCCGGGATCCTCCCTGATCCGTATGAACACGAACCGGATAGCGATTCACGTGAGCCGCGGCGGAAGAAACGATCTCGACCAGTCGGAGGCGGTCTGAGCGGATGGACGCTATCGTCCTCGCCGGTGGGTACGCCACGCGACTGTGGCCGATCACGAGACACCGGCCGAAGATGTTCCTCCCGCTCGGGGAGAGCACCGTCATCGACCGCATCTACGCCGAACTCGAGATCGAAGAGCGAATCGACGACGTGTACGTCAGCACCAACGAGCGCTTCGCCTCGGACTTCGAGGCGGCGCTCGCGGAACGCGGCTACGAGAAACCGCGCCTCTCGATCGAACGGACGCGCGAGGAAGACGAGAAGTTCGGCGTCGTCGCCGCGCTGGCTCAGCTGATCGACCGCGAGGGGATCGACGACGATCTCCTGGTGATCGCCGGCGACAACGTCTTCGATTTCGAGCTCGCGAGCTTTCTCGACTACTACGACAGAATCGACGCGCCGACGATCGCCGCATACGACGTCGGTTCCACCGAGCGAGCGACCGGATACGGCGTCGTCGACCTCGAGGACGACCGCGTAGTCGGCTTCCAGGAAAAGCCCGACGAGCCGGCCGGCACGCGCGTCTCGATCGGCTGTTACGCGTTTCCGCGCGAGACGCTCTCGCTCTTTCCCACCTACCTCGAGGCGGGGAACGACCCCGACGAGCCGGGCTGGTTCGTCCAGTGGCTCCAGTCGCGGGAGCCGACGTACGCGTACACGTTCGACGGGACCTGGTTCGACGTCGGTACCCGCGAGAGCTACCTCGACGCAGTCGCCTGGAAACTCGGGGGCGAGTCGCGCGTCGACGAGACGGCGACCCTCGAGAACGCGACGGTCGGCGAGAACGTCCACGTGCTGTCGGACGCGACACTCGTCGACGCCACGGTCGAACGGGCGGTGGTCTTCCCGGACGTGACGCTCGAGGCGACGACCGTGCGCCGATCGATCGTCGACGAGGGCGCGTCGCTCGGCGGAATCGACCTTTACGATGCAATGATCGGCGCGTACACGCAGATTCCGAGCGATTCCCAGCCCTGATAGCGGTGCGCGTCGCGGGACCCGTCACGGCGACTCCGCGCTGACCGGGACGCAAAACACCGGGACGTCGGTCTGTCGAACCACGTTCTCGGTGACGCTCCCGAGAAACCACTGGCCGATACCGGTTCGGCCGTGCGTCCCCATGACGATCAGATCGACGGCGCGTTCACCTGCGGTCGTGAGGATCACGTCTACCGGCGAGCCGGTCGCGACCGTTCCCGAGACGCCGACGCCGGCGTCGCCGGCACGCTCCCGAATCGCGTCGATCGCCCCCTCGCCTCTGTGCTCGAGCGCCGCCAGAATTTCGTCCGGCTCCTGGACCCGCGACACGCGACCCGTGTCGACGGAGTACACCGCGTGAACCATCGAGTCCAGTTGCGTTGCGAGCGCGACACCCCAGTCGGCGGCGATCGCGGCGCCGTCGCTGCCGTCCGTGGGCACGAGGAGATCGTCGAACGCGACGTCGTCGATCTCGGGCGCGTCCGCGTTCGGCGGAACGGCGAGCACGGGGGTTCTCGCCGTGCGGAGGACGTTCTCGGTGACGCTTCCGAGGAGGACCCTGTCCAGCCCCGTCCTCCCTTTCGTTCCCATGGCGACGACGTCGATTTCGCGTCGCTTCGCGTACTCTCGGATCGTCTGAAACGGCGTTCCCCGCTTGACCGTCGTCGTCACGTCGAGACCCGAATCGTGGGCGGACACCATCTCCGCGACGGTTTCCACCGCGTCTTCCGCGTCGGCCTCGAGCGTCGAGCGTAGCGAGTCGGCCGCATCGATGATCTCGGGCGAGTCGTCGGGAACGTCGACGACCGAGAGCACGTGCACGTTCGCGTCGGTTCGTGATGCGAGCGCAATTCCCCGTTTCGCTCCTGCGAGGGCCCCCTCGCTGTCGTCCGTCGGTATCAGTATCGAGTCGATGGGCCGGCTCATAGCCCTCTCGTCTTCACCGTCGCAGCGGATAATTGTGTGGGACCCGGTGGCGACGTGCAGTCCGCCCCTCGACTTGTCGACGAACCGACGTCAGAGGGACTGTCACACTCGGCGCGAGACGTCATTTCGACCGGTCCAGCGCGTCGACGGCGACCTCGAGCAGATCGACGAGCTGACGGGGTAACAGAAAGCGCTCGCGAACGTGCTCCCGAGCGTGTTCGCCGAACTCCGTTCGACGGCGATCGTCCTCGAGGAGATCCGCGACGCGGTCTCCAGCGCCCGAGGCGTCCTCCGGGTCGACGAGATAGCCGGTTTTCCCGTCTTCGATCTGCAGCGGAATCCCGCCGACGTTCGAGCCCACGACCGGCGTTCGCTTCCAGAGCGCCTCCGAGACGACGAGTCCGAACCCCTCGCGCAACGATTTCTGGACGACGACGTCCGACAGACGCTGCAGGACGTTCACCCTCGCGTCGGGCAGATCGGCCAGCACGTGAACGTTCGGATCGTCGACCGCTTCTCCGGCGACCCGCTCGTACAGCTTCTCTCCCTCCGGATCGTCGCCGGCCATCCCCCCGGCCAGCGCGAGCTGGAGGTCCGGAACCCTTTCGCGTGCACGACGGTACGCCTCGAGCGTACCGAACTGATCTTTCCACGGATCGAACCGCGACACCTGCGTCACGACCGGAGCGTCGAACGACAGCGGGTACAGTCTGTCGCGTTCGTTCGCCATCGTTCCCTCGTCGAGCGAGCGGTTCTTCTCCGTCAGCGGGTCGATCGACGGGTAGACGATCGTCGTCGGTGCGTCGATCTCGATTTCGTAGGCGGATCGGCTGAAAACCGCGTGGTCGATTCTGCTCGTGTATTCGGAGACGAACGCGAGATACTCGTCGGAGGGATCCGTGAGGTCGACGTGACAGCGCCAGGTGATCGGCGCGTCCGGCATCGTCTCCTCGAGTCGATCGATCATACCGAGCGGCTGCGGATCGTGAATCACGACGAAATCGTATTCCCCGTCGAACTCGCGCGCGTTTCGCTCGGTTACCGCACGATAGGTCGCTTTCATCCCTTCGGTCAGCGAAGGACCGCTTCCCTGGAGCCCGTTGTGCATCGCTTTGGTAACTTCGAAGAACTCGTCGTCGCCGTCCATGACGAGCCAGTCGGTGTCGATACCGAGATCGGTACAGAGCGGAACGATCGATCGAAGCAACTCGGCGACGCCACCGCCGGTCGCGGTCGAGTTGACGTGGAGGATCCGGACGTCCGCCAGCGCGTCGGCGAGCGACCGGAGACGCTCGAGTCGCTTGCGCCCCGTCACGGAAGCGTACGCTTCGATCGATCGATCCGAGAGTGATGGAGCGTGCATCCTTCGTCCGAGTCCTACGACGACCTGTAGTATCAGTTGTGGGGCGCCGACCGATCGGGACGGCTTCGAGGATCAACTTCCGGCGACTCGGGCAGGGGGAAAATCAGCCAGCTATTAGTAGTGTCTCGGTCAACGATCCGTCATGAGTCGACACCGGATCGCACCCGCAGCCGCTCGGCGACGATGAGGTTTTACTACCGGTATCTACAGGTGGTCGTTCGATTTTTACCGATCGCGATCGCGCTCCTCAGAGACCGGCGGCGATTCGTTCTGTTCGGTCCCTCGCGATCCGTCTCCGAAGCGGTTCACCGCGAACGCGCGGAGCGATTGACGGAGACGATGCTCGAGCTCGGGCCGGCGTTCATCAAGGTCGGACAGGTCCTCTCGACGCGTCCCGACATCGTCCCACCGACCTACGTCGAGGTTCTCTCGACGCTACAGGACGAGGTTCCCGAGGAAACCGGCGGCGACCCGTTTACGGTCGTCGAACGGGAGCTCGGCGACGTGATCGACCTCGAGACGGTGACGCCGATCGCCGGCGGCTCGCTCGCGTACGTCTACACCGCGGAGTACGAGAACGAACGGATCGCGCTGAAGGTTCGCCGTCCGGAGCTCGTCGAGACGATCGAACGGGACCTCCACGTCATCCGTCGGCTGATTCCTCCGCTCGCGTTCTTCGCGAACGAACGACAACGGTACTCGATCGAGAACGCCGCCAACGATTTCGAGGAGATAATCCTCGACGAGCTGGATTTCGAGCGCGAGGCGTCCGTGATGGTCGAGATCGGCGAGAACTTCGCGGACGACGACCGGGTGGTCGTCCCGGACGTACATCCGGCGCTGTGTTCGAAGCGAATCGTCGCGATGGAGTACGTCGACGGGACGAAGATCACGGACGACGACGCCCTCGCGGATGCGGGGATGGACGCGACCGAGATGGCGACGCTCATAACGCGCACGTACCTCCGGATGGGGTTGATCGACGGCGTCTTTCACGCCGATCCTCATCCGGGAAATCTCGCAGTGACGACACGGGGAAAACTGGTGATCTACGACTACGGCATGAGTCAGCGGTTGACGTCGCAGGAACAGGCCGACATCACCGCGCTGTATCGAACGCTCGTTCGACGGGACATCGACGGGCTGGTGAACGTCCTCATCGCGCTCGACGTCCTCGAGCCGTCCGTGGACCGCGTCGCGGTGCGACGGGTTCTCGAGCTGGTGATCGAGACCCTCGAAGGTCGATCCGTAATCACCTGGCGGGCGATCATCACCGAACTGTTCACGATGCTCCACGACTTCCCGTTTCGAATTCCGCCGAACGTGATGTTGCTCGTCAGGGTCGGCACCGTCGGCGAAGGGGTCTGTCGGAGCCTCGATCCTGAGTTCGACTTTCTAGCGGCGACGCGATCGTTCCTGGTCGATCACGGATTCATCGAGAACGAACTCGAGGCCCTGATAGAGGACATGCGGGCCGACGTTCGTCGGTCCGCACCGGCGGTAGCAGGGCTACCGGCGCGGATCGATACCGTGTTTGGACAGCTCGAGCGCGGCGAACTCGTCGTCAGAACCGATCCCGTCGAATCAACCGACGGCGATTCGGGGACCGGATACGCCGTCCTCTCGAGTGCGTTCGTGGTCGCGGCGGCGCTGTTGTCGTTTCAGGACGCGCTGTTTGCGGCCGTCACGTTCGTGGTCGCCGTTGGGTTTTTGCTGTGCTACGTTCGGGCCAGGTGAGCGGACGCCACCGTTTCGCTTTCGCTCCGAGCGAGCGCTACGGGACCGACTTTCACTCCGATCGCTCGGGACTTTTCCGCTGGGCGAACGTCGGCGGTTTGATCGAATGTCGGATTCCCGACCACTCCTCGATCCGAAGTTCGTAGAACCGAGTCTCTTCCAGTTCACCGGCCGCCTCGAGGAGTTCCGGTCGCCACGTCGGAGTCTCGGCGTCCGCCACGGCCGATCGTTCGTCCTCGGAGAGCGACCGAATCGTTCCCCTCGTAAGAACGCTTTGCCAGTGAAACATCGTCTCAGCGCTGTAGACGAGAAAGCTGGCCGTCTCCGTCCGATCGGAAAGCGTCGCTTTTCGGCTCTCTGCCCCCACGACGTAGATGAAATACAGCCGCGACTCCCCGTCGAATCCGTACGACATCGGAAGCAGATAGGGCGCTCCTGCTGCGGGGAGTCCCAGCACGCCGAGACTCTTCGTCGAGAGGAATTGTTCGATCTCGTCGTCGTCCATCGGCTCCAGTCCGTAGTTGGAAAGTTCGTCTACGGTCATCCGTAGAATAACTCATGGTACCAAGCACCATAATTCGAACACTCGCGGTTTCCCGCCCGGTACTGACGAACCAAGCGTGCAAATCGGTAACACGGGAGCGTACGGCTCGAGTATCGCCGGTAACGCGAGGGGATACTCGTGACCGATCGGAGGGCTCATCCGGACTGTTGTAACGAGGTACCGCTGCACCCGACGGGCTCGCGATCCCACCGATACCGACGGACGACAGATCGTCCGACGGACGGTAGAACGAGTGACCGCAACTGATCGCGAGGTGAGCACCGACCGCGTTTTTCGATCATCAGTCGGCGCTTGCGGGTGCCGTCGAACCAGCGCGCTGACTGCGCCAGTACCCCTGCAGGTAGGCGCCGACGAACATGCCGGCCAGCGCCCACAGGATCGTAACGTTGCCGACGCCGAGGCTGGCGTAGGCCGCTCCGGGACAGATCCCCGACAGGCCCCAGCCGACGCCGAAGATTCCGCCGCCGATCAGGACGTTCCTGTCGAAGGATTTCAGCCGACGACCGTAGGTATCGCCCGTCAGCGGCGCGCGCTCGAGCAGTCGCGGCACCAGCGCGAAGGCGATTCCGGTGACGACCGCCGCCCCGCCCATGACGAACAGCAGCCCGAAGTCCGTAAACTGCAGGAAGTTGAGGACGACCTCGGGACGGGCCATGTGGCTGAAACCGAGCCCGAAACCGAAGATCAGACCGCCGACGAAGATCAGCGGCATGAACAGCGGATGTCGATTTCCGTTCATCGTTACGGACTCACCCCCAGTGCCATCACGACTTGCGCCGTCCCGATCGCCACGATCAGGAACGTTACCACACCGACGATCGACGTCTTAGAGGCCGAGCCGACGCCACAGACCCCGTGGCCCGACGTACAGCCCTTGCCGATCCGGGTGCCGATTCCGACGAGGATCCCGCCGAGGAACAGCCGCCACGGCTGGACGTCGGTCAGCCAGAGGGTGAACCCGCCGACCTCCCGCAACTCACCCGTCGTCCCGGACTCGTAGAGGCCGCTCGAGACCAGCCCCGACTGGAACGTCAGCGCGTACACCGCCGCGCCCGCGACGATGCCGAGCGTGAAGACGATCCGCCAGTCTCTCGAGGCGCGATACCGCTGGAACCGCGACTGGTCCGAGACGTACGACAGCGTCGACTCGAGGAACGTGCTCGCGCCGGCCGGAATCCCGGTGCCGAGGTAGATGACGACGGCCCCGAGGCCGACGAGCAGTCCACCGACGGCGTAGCGGCTGATCCCGGCGGGAAAGAGCGTTTCGTACAGCGCCGGAGCGAAGAGCTCAGTTACCATACGGCTGGTGAGTGGTCGGGTTAGTCACCGGCCAGCGACCCCTGGCTGGCGGCGCAGTTGTTCGGTCCGAGCTCGAGTTCGAACGCCTCCTCGTCGTCGGCCTTCCGCTGACCGAGATTCGTCGGGATGATGTCCTCGTAGTTGGCCGGCCGGGGCGGCATGTCCGAGAGGATCAACTCGACGAACTCGTCTTCGTCCATCGTCAGCGCGTCCATTTCGTCGGCGAGCTGGCCGATCGGTGCCGTGTAGGTGCCGTCTTCGGCGGGCTCGGCGGCGTCGCTGAAGTGAGCGCCGCCGATCAGCGTCTCGTCGGGCAGCGAGAGTACGCGCTCCGTGAGTGACTCGTAGAGCTGTGCGGCGGCTTCGGGTGCGCCGTCGTCGCCCTCTTCGAGGTCGGGGCGGGCGACGCTCTCGACGAAGAGGCCGTCGCCCGTCGCCAGTAACTCGTCGTCGATCAGATACGAGGTCATCCCGGAGGTGTGGCCGGGTGTGTAGACCGTCTCGATCGTCGCGTCGCCGATCTGAAACTCGTCGCCGTCTTCGGCCAGCGTCATCTCGTCGGCGTAGGTGACGCCGCGGTCGACGGACGCGTCGGGGATGACGCCCTCGACTCCCTCCGCAGCGAGGTTTCGGACGCCCGAGATGTGGTCCGCGTGAATGTGCGTGTCGATGGCGTACGTTAGGTCGACGCCCAGCTCTGTGGCGTCCTGCTGAGCTTGCAAAGCAGGGCTCGAAGAACGTAGTTCTGCGGCGTCCTCGAGGTAGCGGTCCGTGAACGCACGCAGCGGGTCGATCACGGCCGCTTCGTCGCCGTCGACGAGGAAGTAGCCGAGACAGCCGCTCGAGGGACGCTGGTACTGGTAAAGCGTCCCGGCGCCGTCGTAGCGCTCGACCTCGACGCGCTCGTAGATGCGCGCCCAGCCGTTCATCCCCTCCTCGAGGTGGTTCACGTCGTAGCCGCGCGCTTTGAGCGAGCCGGCGACGAACTCGCTCGCACCGCCTTTCGCACAGAGAACGGTGACCTCCCGATCGTCCGGAATCTGTGCAAGAACGTCGTCGTCGATCTCCTCATCGAGGAACTCGAAGTACGGAACGTTGACCGAATCGACGTTCTCTCCGTCGATTCGCCACTCCTCGTAATCCGACGCCATCCGCGCGTCGAGCAGCGAAACGTTCTCCCCCGCGTCTATTCGCCCTTTCAGCTCGGCCGGCGACACCGATTCGACCTCGACGTCCGGCGTTGGAAAGTCCATGTCGTTCATGTGGTACAGTTCCCAGTACCGACCGCTGGCACTTAAGGATTTGCATGATATTTACCCAAATGCACAATACAGCTGTCGACGTGACCCGACCGTCACGGTACCGAGTGCGCGTAGATCGGGAATTAAACTCGTGAACGAGTCTCATCTGGAGCGTAACAGTTCGTCTATTGCACAGTAGCCGACATCCTTATAGTGGATCGCCCAGTATTGTGTAATAGGTCCAATATAGAGCATCATATCGATCATGAGTTCAGAATACCACACCGCGGAGACACTCGACGTGAAAGGGCTGTCCTGTCCGATGCCCATCGTCAAGACCAAACAGACCGTCGACGGCCTCGAGATTGGAGACGTACTCGAGGTCGTCGCGACCGACTCGGGCAGTACGAGTGATATCCAGGGCTGGGCCGAGGGCACCGACGGAGTCGAGCTCCTCGAGCAGATCGAGGACGGCCAGCGCTACGTCCACTACGTGGAGAAAACGGCGTAACATGAGCACGGACAATCGAGCGACGACGACCGACGATGGCACGGCCGATGCGGCGCCCGAGTTCGCCCCCGCCGAGCTACAGGCGTTGCGCGAACGCGTCGACGAACTCGAGGCGTCGCTGATCGACGGAACCGACGATGGCGGAAAGAAGATGACGATCGTCGCCACGCAGGGGAGCTTCGACATGGCGTATCCGCCGCTGATCCTCGCCAGTACAGCGGCCGCTTTCGGCTGGGACGTCGTCGTCTTCCACACGTTCTGGGGGCTCGACATCCTCCACGAGGAGAAGTCGAAAGGGCTCAAGCTGAGCGCCGTCGGCAACCCGAACATGCCGGTTCCGAACGCGCTCGCCGCGATGCCCGGTATGGATCGGATGGCCACGCGCATGATGGAACGGAAAATCGACGAGAACGGAACGGCGACAATCGAGGAGTTGATCGATCTCTCCCTCGAGCAGGGCGTCGATCTCCAGGCGTGTCAGATGACGATCGAGTTGATGGACTACGACGAGGACGACTTCTACGACGGTGTCACGACCGGCGTCGGTGCCGCGACGGCGCTCCAGCACATGGCCGAGTCCGACGTTCAGCTGCTGGTGTAGCTCGTAGACGATCCCTCTCGGCGAAAGCGGCGTTCGAGGACGTCCACGGCGACGACCGTCCGGTCGGCACGACCGACGGAGCGACCACTGCCCGCCAGTTCCGGAGAGTCGCGACCGGAACTCGGGTACGACACTCCGTATCTGCCGTCCAGGTACGTCTGAACGGAACAACGAGACCGGTCAGCATCGGTCAGTGACCGGCGTTCGGTCGGATTATGCGAACGCTTATCCAATGTAGACGATACGTATCACCATGGAGACGCCATCGAGTTCCGCTTCGATCACTCCCGGGGGACCGGCGGGGCTCGCGGAACGCCTGGACGTTCGGCGGCAAGCGGCGTTCGTCGCCCTCACGTTTTTCGGGATGATCGGCGGGCTCCTCGGTGGCTGGTTCGGCGCTCCGTCGTCGTTCGTCTGGGGCTGTTACGCGGTCGCCTACGTCTTCGGCGGCTGGTACGGACTCAAAGCGAGCGTCGCCGCGTTGAGTGAGCCCGCGGTGGAAATCGATCTCCTGATGATCATCGCCGCACTCGGTGCGCTCTACATCGGCGCGCCGTTCGAGGGCGCGATGCTGCTGTTTCTGTTTTCGCTTTCGGGCGTGCTCGAGGAGTACGCGATGGGGCGATCGCGAACGGCGATCAGGTCGCTGATCGAGATGCGACCGGAGTCCGCCCGGATACTCCGAGACGGCGAGGAGGTGACGACCCGAATCGACGACGTCGAGGTCGGCGACGTGTTCGTCGTTCGCCCAGGTGATCGGCTACCGCTGGACGGCGTCGTCGAGGCCGGCGAGAGCACGGTCGATCAGTCGTCGCTCACCGGCGAGTCGGTTCCCGTTCCGAAAGCGCCCGGTGACGAGGTGTTCAGCGGGACGATCAACGAGACCGGCAGCCTCGAGGTGCGCGTGACGCGGGAGTCCCACGAGTCGGCGATTTCGCGGCTCATCCACATGGTCGAGAAGGCCCAGGAAAAGCGCGCGCCGACCCAGCAACTCATCGATCGGTTCGAACAGCCGTACGTGCTGGGCGTCTTCGCGATGACGGCCATCGCGATTGCGCTCCCGCTCTGGCTGCTGGAGCATCCGTTCGAATCGACGTTCTACCGCGCCATGACGCTCATGGTCGCCGCTTCTCCCTGTGCGGTCATCATCTCGACGCCGGCGGCGGTCCTCTCGGCGATCTCCGCCGGCGGCCGACAGGGCGTCCTGTTCAAGGGGGGCGAACACATCGAGACGGCGGGCAACGTCGACGCGGTCGCGTTCGACAAGACGGGGACGCTGACGGAGGGGAACACCCGGTTGACCGACGTGACCGCTCGCGACGACGCGTTCCTCTCCACCGATGGCGGTTCCGCCCAGAACGACCGCCTCGACGAATCCCTCGAAGACGGACCGCTGACCGACGAGCAACTACTGGCGCTCGCTGCGGCCGTCCAGTCCCGATCGGAGCACCACCTCGCGGAGGCGACCGTCGAGGCCGCCGAGGAGCGTTCGCTCGAGATTCCCGACTCGAACGGCTTCGAGGCGGTCGTCGGCAAGGGCGTCCACGCAGCCGTCGGGGGCCGAACGATCCACATCGGAAACCCGCGGTACGTCGAAACCGTCCTGGACGATCGGCCGATCGACGGCCTCGAGACCGGGTTGGACGCCGTCCACGATCTCGAAGCGAGCGGAAAGACGAGCGTCCTCGTCGTGGGTGAAACCGACTCACCCGACGACCGTCTGTGCGTTCTCGGCTGGCTCGCGTTCACCGACACGATCCGATCCGACGCGGCCGAGATGATCGAGCAACTCCGCGAGCGGGGCGTCGAACAGATCGTCATGCTGACGGGCGACAACGAACGGGTCGCCCGATACATCGCGGACGAACTCGGCATCGACGAGGTGTACGCGGAGTTGCTTCCCGAGGAGAAAGTCGACCACGTCGAGGCACTCCAGGAGCGCCACGAAGCCGTCGCGATGGTCGGCGACGGGGTGAACGACGCCCCCGCCCTCGCGACGGCGGACATCAGCGTCGGCATGGGCGGCGCTGGAACCGACGTGGCCCTCGAGACGGCCGACATCGTGCTCATGTCGGACAAACTCGATCGGCTCCCCTACGCGTTCGCGCTCAGCAAGGAGACGCGGCGAACGCTCTACATCAACTTTTCCATCGCGTTCGGCGCCATCGGGATCATGGTGATCGCGATCCTCACCGCCGGAATCCCGCTTCCGGTCGCGGTGGTCGGCCACGAGGGATCGACCGTTCTCGTGAGTTTGATCGGGCTGCGTCTGCTTCGCTTCGACGGATGACCGACGAGGAAAACCGGATCGCGCTCGGCCGCAAACAGCCGTCGCCCGTCGGTGATCACCTCGATCGCATGCGAGCGATTCGTTCGAGTGGTGCCGCACAAAAGCGTTATTGACTCCACTCTCCAATAACGGTCAATAATGTCGTGGCCACCCGTTTCGATCGACGGGAAAGGACTCGTTAGCGTTCTCGGTGCGTTCTACGTTCTCGTTGCGATCGTGACCGCGATCGTTCCGACGTCACACGACGAGTCCGCTATCACCGTCCTCGTAACGTTCGGGTTCATCAGCGGTTCCGGATTCGTTCTCCTCGTCGGTGGCTACCGGCTCCAGCGGACCGACATCGATCCGCAGTTCTACGGCGACGTATTCCGTCGGTCGGTCGCCGGAATCGCCGTGATGCTCTCGATACTCGGGCTCTATCACGTCCAGCCCGGCATCGGCATCACCAAACCGCACCGGTCGGTTCCGATCCTCACCGGATTCGCGGGCGTCGCCGGCTACGCCGTCGGAACCTTCGACGCGCGTGCGAAAACGCGCGAACTCGAGCTCGAGGAGCGAAACCGACAGCTCGAACGAATGCAGGCGCGCCTCGAGGAGTCGAACGAGCGCCTCGAACAGTTCGCCTACGCCGCGTCGCACGATCTGCAGGAACCCCTTCGGATGATCTCGAGTTATTTGGAGCTGATCGATCGACGCTACGGCGACGACCTCGACGAGAACGCTCGGGAGTTTCTCGAGTACGCGCTGGACGGGTCGGACCGAATGACGGCGATGATCGACAGCCTGCTCAAGTATTCGCGCGTGGACACGCAGGGCGAACCGTTCGAGCCCGTCTCACTCGGGGCGATACTCGACGACGTCGTCAGGGACCTCGAGCTACGGATCGAGGAGTCCGGTGCCGAGATCGAGTACGTCGGGCTACCGCGCGTCGAAGGGGACGAGAGACAGCTCCGGCAACTGTTCCAGAACCTCCTCTCGAACGCGATCGAGTACAGCGGGGACGCGCCGCCTCGAATCGAGATCGACGCCGAGCGATGCGAGGAGATCCCCGTCCCGGACAGCGGCGGCGATGGCGCTGAACGCACCGGCGACGACTGGATCGTCACCGTCCGAGACCACGGCGTCGGCATCGATCCGGCGGAACAAGAGCAGGTATTCAGGATGTTCCAGCGACTCCACACGCAGGAGGAACACCCCGGAACGGGCATCGGACTGGCCCTTTGCAAACGGATCGTCGAACGTCACGGCGGCGAGATCTGGGTCGACTCCGAGCGCGGCGAGGGGACGACGATTTCGCTGACCCTTCCGGCGGTCGGGGTCGTCGAACGGCAGTCCGAGGACGTCTGATCACGTCTCGAGAGAGGATGACACGTGAATCGGTTCGCAACGCGAGTTTAACGGCGGTCGCAACGTACCGTATGGAAGCGACCGACGAACCGTTCGACCTCTTCTCGATCGGCGTGGTCGGGACTCGACGTCGCTACGCCGCGGGCCGTCGGCGGCAGTCGGTCGCGGTCGTCGAGAAGGAGCCGCTCGGGTGCACCCGTCCCAACCGCGTCTGTATTCCCTCGAAGAACACGCCGTTCGAGGCCACAGCGATCACGGCCAGGACTACTGTGACGGGCGTGAACACGATCCCCGACCACGACCGCCGCCGCGAGTGAGAGACGGTGTCGGGCGTCTCGAAGCAGTCACGTCACGAGTCTTATCCACCGGTCCAGTTCGTAAGTCGGCGTCGAAAAGCGCCGCTACCGACTAGCCGGACCACCGCCGCGACGGGCGGTATCGACCTCGTTATCTTTCGGCGTGCGTCTCGAGCACCTCGACGAGCGTCTCGGCGCCCTGGAACCCGTCGTCCAATCGCTCGACCTCGGTTCCGTCTTTCAGGACGACGAGCGTCGGGACGGTTCGGACGCCGAACTCGCCGGCGAGATCCGGGACGAGACCGGCGTTGGCGATCGCCACCGAACCGGGTGCGCTCCGCGCGACCGTGCCGAGCACCGGCTCCATCGACGCGCAGATCCCGCAGCCGGAAGTGACGAACTCGAGTAACACGAGATCGTGGGCCTCGATCAACTCGTGGTAGTCTGCCGTACTGTCCACCTGAACTGGCGTTGTTGGTGCGTACGAGTCGACGGCCGTCTCCGGGCGTGCTGTGTCAGTCATTACTGGAACGAGGGGCCGAGAGTATTTGAGTATTGCGCAATATTAGACCCATTATGACTGCGGACCGACGATCTGCCCATCTCCGGGATTTCCCAGTAAACGTCTACCTCGTTCGAGAGATGATTTCCCCCGCCGCGTGAGTCGGCTTCGGGGGAACCGTTATGGTTGTGTGGCTTCTGTACACTATTATGACGCAGGATGCGACGCAGGCGGTAGAACGGCTCGGAATCGTCCTCGAGACGGCGGATTCCGAACGGGCCTGGAACGCACTCCGACTGGGTATCACGGCTCTCGAGCACGGTCACGAGGTTTCGGTGTTCCTTCTCGGAGCGGGCGTCGAAGCCGAAGAGGTCACCGACGACCAGTTCGACGTCCGCGATCGGATGGAGGCGTTCGTCGACGCGGGCGGCGATCTCCAGGCGTGTGGAACCTGTCTGGACATCAGAAACAGCGAGGAGAGCGAGTACTGTCCGATGTCGACGATGGCCGACCTTCTCGAGATCGTAACGACCACCGATCGCGTGCTGACGATCGGATAGCGAATTCGGATCCGAATCGACGTCGACCCGCCGGTCCACAACTAAGGCAGTACTGGTGGTACGGGGAGACATGAGCGACGCACTCCTCGTCTACGACGACGACTGTGGCTTTTGCACGTGGTGGGCCGAGTTTTTCGAGCAGCGATCCGACGTACCGATCGTCGGCTTCTCCGACCTCGAACCGAGCCTTCGGAACGCACTTCCCGACGACTACGATCGATGTGCCCACCTGGTTACGGATGGGATGGGATACTCCTGTGGAGCCGCGTTGGAGGAAGCGTTCGCCCGTTTGGGCGGCGGTCGACCCGTTCGACCGTCGATCGATTTCCTGCGTCGATTCGACGCCTACATCGCAGCCAGAGAGTGGACGTACAGCGGGATCGCTCGCAACCGGATGCTCTGGGGAAAACTGCTCTCGAAGCCGACAGGGTCGTCCGGACGAGCGAACGCAGACCGGACGGTCGACGCTGGTTCGAGGTGATCCGTTAGAGTGGAAAAGCGACTGGCTCGCTCACGCCGGCGGCACGAGCAACACGTTTCCGTTCGCTCGCGCGACGAGGTCCTCGGAGACGCTGCCAAGCAGCAGTCTGCGAAGCCGGCTGTGACCTCGCGAGCCGACGAGGATCGTCGTCGGGTCGTACTCGTCCTCCGCGGCGAGAATCTCGTCGGCCGGGTCGCCCCGACGGACGGCCGTTCGCGTCTCGATGCCCCACTCCTCGAGCTGGGCGGCCAGGTCCGCCAGCCGCGATTCGGGATCGTCGTCTTTGGGGAGTCCTGGGTCTTTCGGCGTCTCGACGTGAACGAGCGACGCCTCCCGGGTCGCGTGACGCAGGTACGAGAACGCCTCGAACGCGCGCTCGGCGTTCTCGGAGAAGTCCGTCGCATGCAGCATCCGCTGGAAGAGGTGCTGTCTGACGACCGCAGGGTCGTCGGTGCCACGTTCGACCCGGTTGACGAGCAGCGGCGTCTCGGTCGTTCGCGAGAGGTTCCGCGCCGTCGAGCCGATGACGCGGTTCTCGAGCGGGCTCTTCCCGCGCGAGCCGACGACCGTCATGGTCGCACCGATCGTCTCGGCGATGCCCCGGATCCGTCGGTGCGGCGTGCCGCGGACGACGTGCGTCTCGACGTCGAAGCCGGCGCGTTCGATGACGCGCTCGTAGTTCGAAATCGACCGGCGTCGTCGCTTCTCGAAGTCGATCCCGGGCATGCCGCCGTGGACGTTCGACGGGACGACCGTCACCAGGTGCATCTCATCGATCCCAATTCGGCCGAGACACTCGAGACAGGTCTCGTTCTCGATGGTCGCCTCGCTGGCGGCCGAGAGGTCGGTGGCGAGTACTGCTTTCATACCGGTCGTAGGGAGCGACGGTATAATATTGTTTGGGTAGTCCAATACACAACCGATCCGTTCGGTCACGAGCGGATCACAGTCCGTACTCTCGCGCCGACTCTTCGCGTTGGTTACGGCGGCTTCATCGCCCGCGGTCGCTCGCGTCCGGGCGGGCAGACCGTCGAGAGGCCCGAGTAGCGTCTCGGCCGTCTCCGTCGCACGGTACGTGTGCTGCGGGCGACACGACGCGCCAGCGCGGGGTAGGACGTGCGTCCACCATCTTATATCCCCATAACGTATTCGAATATCTCCGTTGGATAGTCGTGGCATATTCAGCAGTAATATTGTGCGTCATTCCCAAAAGCGTTATACGTACACTCCGGGTAGTGACTACTGAGTAGAAATCCATGATCCGCACACTACCGAACGCACACGGAGGTCGGGACGCATGATCGGATCCGCTAGCGCTATCGGCACCCGTACAGGCGACGCTCGTCGTGGCCGTCATCCTCGTTCAGGCGGTCGGCCTCTACGCCGGCTACGGCGCCCTCGAGCGAGTCGCATCACCGATAATCGAAACGATCACGGACAGATAATCGATGGAGATACTGGGACTCAGCCCGGCGCTGTTGGCGCTGTTCGTGAGCTTCGGCTTCATGGTCGGGGTACTGTTCGGCTTCTTCGGGATGGGTGGGTCCTTCCTGATCACGCCGACGCTGTTGATCCTCGGTTATCCGGCACCGGTCGCGATCGGCAGCGGGTTGGCGTTTTACTTCGGAACCTCCGTGATCGCAGTGTTGAAACACTACGACGTCGGACAGGTCGACTACAAACTCGGCGCGATCCTGTTCGTCGTCCTCTCGATCGGGATCGAACTCGGCAGTCGACTCGTGTTCGGTCTCGAGGCGCTCGGAATCGCCAGCCTCGTCACGGGCGTCGCGTACGTCGTCCTGCTGGCTGGGATCGGGGCGCTGTTCCTCCGTCGCGCCTACAGGCTCGACGACGAGGACGACGAAGTCGGAGACGTGGACGACGAGGAGATACCCCAGATCGGCCGGCAGATCCAGTCGTACGACGTTCCTCCGATGATCTCGCTGACGTCCGGCGGCCGAGCGTCGCTGTGGACGATCACGGGCGCTGGCGGGAGCGTCGGCCTCGTCTCGGGACTGATCGGCGTCGGCGGCGGATTTATCCGCATGCCCGCGATCTACTACCTCATCGGGACGCCGCTGACGGCCGCCGTCGGGACCAGCCTGTTCGCCGGGCTGTTCTCGGGCGCGTTCGGGACGTTCACGTACGGGATGTCCGGCAGCGTCGACCTGACGGTCGTCTCCCTGTTGCTCGTCGGCAGCGCGCTCGGCGCGCGGATCGGCTCGGCGGCGACGACCACCGTCGACGAAGACGACGTCATCGTCTACTTCGGCATCATGATGGTGCTCGCGAGCGGCGGTATTGCACTCAGTGAACTGGCGAACTGGCTCGGAACGGGCGCGCTCGACCTGGTAAGCGTCCTCCTGCTCGTCGGATCGTCGTTCGTCGTCGCGTCGATGATCCTCTACCGGGTCGTCCGGTCGGTCGGTGCGGACGAATCCGACGGACAGCCGACCCCCGACGGTGGTGACTGATGACGCCAATGGTTAGCCAGCGAACCGCCAACCCACCCGCGTACTCGTTCGGAAAGGGTGACCGTCTCCAGCCGTGATGCTCGTTGCGACCGTCGCGCTCGTGCTCGCACTCGGGGTCGCATCCCGCGTTCTCGCCGACAGACTTCGGATTCCGAGCGTCCTCTTTCTGATCGTCGCCGGAATCGCGATCGGTCCAGAGGCGCTCGGATTCGTCTCCGGGGGGACGTTCGGCGGGGGACTCTCGGCGATGGTCGGCGTCAGCGTCGCGATCATCCTCTTCGAGGGAGGCTACCACCTCCAGTTCGAGAAGCTCCGCGAGAGCCCGACGGTGCTGTCCAGGATGATCACCGTCGGCGCGGCGATCACCTGGCTCGGGACGGCCGCCGCCGCGGTCGTCTTCCTCGAGACCAGCCTCGAGGTCGGCCTGCTGGTCGGCGCGCTGTTGATCGCGACTGGCCCGACGGTGATCGGCCCCATCCTGCAGGTCGTCACCGTCCGCGATCACGTCGCCGCAGTTCTCGAGGGCGAGGGCGTGATCAACGACGTCACCGCGGCGATTCTCGTGGTCGTCGTCTTCGAGGTGCTCGTCGCCGGTAACGGAACGCCAACCGCGCTCGTCGGCGACTTCGCGTTCCGGTTGCTCGTCGGGGTCGCTGTCGGCGCGATCGTCGCCGCTACCGTCTGGCTGGTGCTCGAGCGTGGACGGTCCAGACCCTGTGCCGCGCCGCTTCACGCCCGCCTGATCGTCCTCGCGGGAATCGTCGTCGCATACGGCGGTGCGGAGCTGATCGCAGGCGAAACGGGCATCGCCGCCGCCGCGACCGCCGGCTTCGTCCTCGGGAACGTCGACCTCCCGTACCACGAGGAGGTGATCGACTTCCTCGACGACATCTCGGTCGTCGTCCTCTCGTTCGTCTTCGTCGCGCTTGCGGCGCTCATCGACTTCGGAGACATCCTCTCGCTCGGCCTCGCCGGACTCGCCGTCGTCGTCGCGGTCACGATGGTGCTTCGACCGGCGGTGATCTACCTCTCGACGGCGTCGATCGACCGCTTTACGCGAAACGAGCGGCTCTTTCTCAGCGTCGTCGGCCCGCGCGGGATCATCCCCGCGAGCGTGGCGACGCTGTTCGCCGTCGAGTTGCAGGCGCTCGGGCGGCCCCAGGAGGCCCAGCTGCTCGCCGGCACCGTCTTTCTCATCATCTTCGCGACGGTGGTCCTCCAGGCCGGCCTCTCACGACAGATCGCGGACGTACTCGAGATATCACCAATGCGCACGATAATCGTCGGCGGGGGACGGGTCGGCCTGTCCCTCGCAGAACGGCTCGAACAGGACGGTGAAAACGTACACCTCGTCGACGAGGACCCAGCCGCGGTCGAGAAGGCCCGCAAACGCGGGCTCCGCGCGCTCGAGGGTGACGGAACCGACGCCGACCTCCTGGAACGCGCGGGCGCAGACGACGCGAAGACGGTCATCGCGACGACGCCCGACGACGACGTCAACCTGCTGGTCTGTCAGCTCGCGAAGACCAGTTTCGACGTCGAAACGGTCGCCTCGCGGGTCAACCAGCCCGACAACGTCGGTGCCTTCGAATCGCTCGGCGTCCGCGCGATCGACCTCTCGATGGCGACCGCCTGGTCGCTCGAGAACGTTCTCGAGCGGCCGTCGCTGTCGGCGTGGATGAACGAACTCGGCCGCACCGGCGACGTCCAGGAGATCGAAGTGACGGCCGCCGACACCGTTGGAAAGACGATCGCCGAACTCAACGCCGAGATTCCCGACGGCTGTATCGTCGGTTTGCTCACCCACCGTGACGGCGCGACCGAAGTGCCGACCGGCGATCACGAACTCCGGGAGGGCGATCGAGTCACGTTCATCGGCCAGATGGACGCGGTCGACCGAGCCGTCAAACGGTTTCATCCTCACGATTGAGTCGGCGTCGGCTCATCGAATGAGATTTTATAATTTGTGCAATATTCACAACCTATAGGCTAGCGTACCACCCGCAAAGGAGAATCTCAGGGTCTCGTCGATACTCGACCACGACTTGCAGTCAGAGACCGTGATCGAGCGTCTGTGCGAGCTGAAACGGTTAGACAGAACGTGTTGCCGCGAGATGGTTGAGAACGACGAGCCGTTCACGACCGACGGTCGACGAGCAGTTCACGATCGACGAGGTAGCAGGGCGGATCGCAACCGATCCAACGAAGTCAAGCGTCGATTGTCTGCGGGCCCTATATTGTGCAATAGACACAAAACCTTTAAACACTACCGGCTCGTAGAGGCAGTTGATGACAACCGAAACCGACGCCGGATCGACGAATCGCTCGCCCACCGAGCCGCTCCACGTCGAAAGCGAAAGCCACCTCGACGACGTGATCGCCGAACGCGACGTCGTCCTCGTGGACTTCTTCGCCGACTGGTGTGGTCCCTGCAAGATGCTCGAGCCGATCCTCGCGGACCTCGCGGAAGAGACGGACGCGACCGTCGCGAAGGTAGACGTCGACCAGCACCAGCCTCTCGCCGCCGCGTACGGCGTTCGCGGCGTCCCGACGCTGGTCCTCTACGCGGACGGCGAACAGGTCGAACAGCACACCGGCGCGCTGCCGGCCGACCGACTGCGGACACTGATCGAAAACTACACCGAATGAGCACGGATACCGGCGAGATCGAGGTTCGAGACGTCGTGATCGTAGGCTCCGGCGTGGCCGGCCTCTCGGCCGCAATCTACGCCGCGCGCGCCGACCTCGAGCCGCTCGTCCTCGAAGGGCCCGAGCCCGGCGGACAGCTGACGCTAACGACCGGCGTCGAGAACTACCTCGGCTTCCCCGACGGAATCGGCGGGATGGAGCTGATCCAGCGCGGCAAGGCGCAGGCCGAGCGGTTCGGCGCCGAGTTCGTCCACGGCAGCGTCGAAGACGCCACACTCGAGAATCGGCCGTTCGAGCTGGAACTGTCGACCGACGACGTCGTCACCACGCGAGCGCTGATCGTCGCGACCGGCGCGAGCGCGCGCTGGGTCGGCGCAGACGGCGAAGACGAGCTGATGGGGTACGGACTCTCGACGTGTGCCACCTGCGACGGCGCGTTCCACCGCGGCGAGGACGTGATCGTCGTCGGCGGCGGCGATTCGGCGATGGAAGAGGCGCTCTTCCTCGCGAAGTTCGCCGACAGCGTCACGGTCGTCCACCGACGCGACGAACTCCGCGCGTCGGACATTATGGCCCGGCGGGCACGCGAACACGATTCGATCGAGTTTCGCTGGAACGCTGAACTGCTCGAGATTCACGGCACCCAGGAGACCGGCGTCACCGGCGCGATCCTCGTCCACCATCCCGACGGGCGTCCGAAGACCAAACTCGAAGAGAGCGCGCCCGCAGCCGACGAGGACGTCGAACGCGAGACCGTCCACGTCGGCGGCGTCTTCTACGCCGTCGGCCACGTCCCGAACACGTCGTTTCTCGAGGGGACGGGCGTCGAACTCGACGAGGACGGGCACATCCTAACCGAGGCAGGGATGACGACCGAAACCGCGCTCGAGGGCGTCTTCGCCGCAGGAGACGTGATGGACCCAGACTACCGTCAGGCGATCACGGCCGCCGGAACCGGAAGTATGGCCGCCCTCGACGCCGAGCAGTGGCTCGAAGAACACGCTATGCGCGCCGAGAGTCGGCCGCACCTCGAGACGGAGCAACGCGTCTAGTTCCGTTTCGGCCGCACCTCGAGACGGAGCAACGCGTCTAGTTCCGTTTCGGCCGCACCTGAGTGGGGTGGCGATCTCTTCGCAGCGCAGACGTTCGGCGTGGCGAGCGACTGCTCTCGAGGGGGACGGACCGGACACGTCGTTCGGTGGACCGATTGCGGACCGAAACGACCGGTACACGCGAACACGGCGCGGATCGACGGGGTGAGCGCACGGTCGAGTCTTGCGGTGGCGACCGAATTCCGATACCGTTTGGGAAACGGCGCTTTACAATCCCCGAAAATCGGAGCGATACGCCGCGATGAATCGCCATACGGCAGCGAATCGAAAGCGACGATCAGCTGGGAATCCCCCCGATCGTCGACGAAAATCGTGGGACGGCGTTCGCTCGAGGGTAGGGAAAAGTTATTGTAGCATGTTAAATAATAGCAATCTGCAATGCCTAGCGCCCAGCGAATAGAACACGTTCACGTGAAAGTGGAAGAGCTCGACAGCGCCGTCCCGTTTTACACGGATGTGATGGGATTAGTCGAACAGGATCGAAGTGACGGTACGGTGTATCTCGGCTGTGGACTCGACGAGAACTTCGATCTCGCCGTCTCCGAGGGCGGGACCGGACTCGATCACGTCGCCGTTCGCGTCGAGAGCGAGGACGAGGTCGAATCGTACGAGGCGAGACTGACCGACGAGGGCGTCGACGTCCGACGAACTGACGGCGAGGAGCCGGGACAGGGCGTCGGCGTACAGTTCGAAACGCCGACGGGGAAGCGAGTAGAGTTCGTGACCGTCGAAGACTGGGCGTACTTCCACTCCGACGAGGCCCAGGATGGACGGCTCGGGGTTACGCCACCCGACCTCGATCACGTTACGCTCATGAGTCCGGACGTACAAGCCGATGCGGAGTTTCTCAGAGACGTCGTCGATTTCAAAATTTCAAACGTCATCGTCGCGGAGGAAAACGACGACGAGTGGGGTGGTGCGTTCACTCGACACGGCGTCCATCACCACGACATTGCGTTCCTCGGTGGCCCGCCGGAGTACAGTATGCACCACGTCGCCTGGGAGATGGAGAGCACGGAGCAGATGCGAATGTTCGTCGATCGAATCAACCAGCACGGACAGGAACTCGAACTCGGAATCGGTCGCCACTACGTCGGTGACAGTATCTTCTCTTACTTCTGGGAACCCGGCGGAAATCGCTTCGAACTCGCAGCCGGCGTTGCAGACGTAGATCCGAATGCCGAGCCGGGATTCTACACGTTCGAAGAGGCGCTCTCGGCGTGGGGGCCGATCATCCCGCCGGAGTCGTTCACCAGCGAGGGATCGTGATCGGCGATCCGACGTGAGCGAGACGAGACCGCAGTTCAGGGGACGATGACGAGCTTTCCGACGTAGCTCTCGTTTTCGACGGCCTTCTGGGCCTCGCTCGCTTCGTCAAGATCGAACCGACGATCGATTTCGACGGTGAGCGACTCGTCCTCGAGCAGCCGCCCGAGTCTCGTCAGCGCGGCGCTCATATCTGGTATGTTGAACATTCCCGCAGCCTGAATCGTGAGGTCCTTCCAGAGGGCGAGCCGCAGGTGCTGGTGATCGATACCCGTTTCGCCACCCTCGACGACCACGACCTGACCGTTCAGGTTGGACACCTCGATGTCCAGTTCGAAGTAATCGTCGAGGTGATAATCCAGGATGACGTCGACGCCGCCTTCGGTTGCATCGAGGATCGACTCCCGGAGATCGTCGTGCGACTGAGCGTAATCCAGTGCGTCGACGGCGCCCAGCTCACGGATCACCTCCCGAGCCTCGGCGGAGCCGGCCGTCGCGACGACGCGACTTCCCAGCGCGGCGGCAAGCTGGACGGCCACGTGGCCCACGCCGCCGCTTCCGCCGTGGACGAGACAGTAGTCACCGGGTTCCACGTCCGCGTGGTGGACGAGCGAATGCCACGCCGTGACGCCGGCGTGACCGATCGCAGCGCCGCTCTCGAACGACACGCCGTCCGGAAGGTGAGCGACGTTTGAAACTGGTGCGGCGACCTTTTCGGCGTACGTTCCCGGGAACTTCGCTCCCAGTCCGGCACCGAAGACCCGATCGCCCACGTCGAACCTTCGGACGCCGTCGCCGACGGCCTCGACGGTGCCCGCGAAGTCCGAGCCCGGAATATGCGGCAGTCGGGGAGGTTGGAGCCGGGAGTGCGGATACACTTCCGAAAACCCACCCTCTGCGAACACGGCGTCCACTCGATTGACTCCCGCTGCCTCGACGTCGACCAGTATCTGTCCGGGTGCTGGCGACGGTTCATCGACCTCTTCGACGGTCAGGGCATCGCTGCCCGACCGTTCGTGGAATCGTACAGCTCTCATGTACAGCGGAGAATAAGGCCTCATGGTATATAATAACATGCATCATTTATGAGTATTCCACGCGTGAACGGTGCCGGCGGCAGTCGCTTTCCCCGTTCGTAACGGTCCGCACGAGGTTTCCCGGGTGAACAAGGTGACGAACGTCCGTTGGGGGCTGGTTTCAGCGGAAGGTGTCGACGAGTTTCGGGCCTTCCGGCATCCGAGGTCACACGAAACCCCCCGTTTACGACGAGCGATCCGATTGGCACTCCCGGAGATCACGGCATCGACGTCCGGGTCCGGCGGTGGATCACTCGGACTCGAGCACGACGTGCGTCTCGGTCACCTCGGACACGACGCCGTCGATCGACGCGTGGTGGTTGTTCGAAATGGATCCGTCCGTCCGCTCGGCCACGACGTCGCCCCTCGAGACGCTATCGCCCGGTTCGACGGTCGGATCGCCCGGAGTTACCAGGCCGTCGTACGCCGCGTTCGTGATCAGCGGAATCCGAACCGACTCGGGTTCGAGCGTCGTCGGCTCCGTCTCGTGCTCGCGGGCGTACCAGTCGCGTTCTTCGAGGACGTTGACTCGGTCTTCCTGCTCGGTGTGCTCCTCGACGGTCGCTTCGTCGAGGACCATCACAGCGTTCGTTCGCTTTCTGGTTCCGAACGCGCGGGGGTCCTCGTCGATGGCGTAACTCCAGCCCGGGCCCCCATCTAGGAGGACGGCGTCGTCGGGCAACTCGTCCGGCGGGAGGTCGGCCGCCTCGAGCAGATCTGCAGCCGTCGTTCCCAGGGGGACCTCGAGACAGCGGTGAACCGGCGTGTCGCCGTCGACGTGGACGTACTTTCGGGTAACCGGCGTTTCGTCGGCCAGCGCGTTTCGGACGTTCCACAGCGTCTCGGTGTTGTGAACGAGCCAGCCGTGATCCGTGGGTAGGTCGCGTCCGATCCGTTCGCCGGCGGTGATCATCAAGAGCACTTGCTCTTCGCTGAAATCGTACGTCTCGCCGGTGTAGGCGAAGACGATTCCCTCCTCGTCGTCGAGATCCGCCGGAAGGTCGTCCTCGTGATAGACGGCTGCGTCGCAGGCCGCCTCGAACTCGGTCGTCCACTCGTCGCGATACTTCTGTTTCGTGCCGACGACTATCCGATCGAACAGCCCCTCCTCGATCATCGCCTCGAAGAACGCTGCGAACTCCTCGGCGCGGTCGTCCGCGAGCCAGACGTCGGAGTAGTAGTTCGGCTCGCTCTCCTGGTGGTTGACCAGCAACGAGTGAACGTCGTCGAGTTTCTCCCACTTCGCACCCGACGGAAAGCCCGCACCACCAGCGCCGGCAACCCCAGCGTCGTACAGCCGCTCCGAAATCGATTGCGGATCCAACTCGAACGTGGTATTAACTGCCATCTCTCGTCTACCTATGGCCGCGAGGACGGTATTAAGTGTTTGGCCCTCCATCCGGACGGCCACTCGGTGCGTTCCCCAGATGAGCGAGCGTCGATCGGACGAGGCAGTGGCGTCGTCCGCGGCGACGTGCCGCGGCCCATTTGATACACATCCTTAGTGTGTGTACAGTGAGTGGTCTACGCTCTACCCCATGATTGAACACTGTGTTATTTTACTGGTATATTTCACTCGTTTACTCACATACAACTGTAAAATTGTGTGCGTATGTTTGACGATATCGTAGTTTGTGTCCACACCGCAATTGCGATCGAGTGTCGAAACCGACCGGCGATCGCAAAGAAGCCATCCTCACAAATGCGGGGCCGATCGCCGGAGAGTGCGAGCCCCGCGGCGCGGGACAGCCAAAGCGCGAACCCACGACGGCCGCCGACGATTTCACGTGGGGGAACACAGCGCGTCGTCGAGAGTTGTCGTCCGCGAGAGTGGCGTCCGACCCCTTCCCACACTCTTAAGTGATCTTCACAAGAGAAGCAATCATGTACTCGCTCACAGACGAGCAGCGACTGATCTTTTCCGAGTGTCGTCGGATCGCGACCCAGGAGTTCGCCTCGAGCGCGTTCACCTGGCACGACGAACCGCCGACGGAGAACGTCGAACTGCTCGCCGACCTCGAGCTGATCGGCCTCAACTATCCCGTCGAACTGGGCGGCGGCGGGCTCTCGGAGTTCGAGGTCTGTCTGCAGATCGAGGCGATCGGCCGAATCTGTCCCGACACGGCCCAGAGCATCTACCGGCGGTCGATGATCGCCCCCCGCGTCATCGAGATGTTCGGATCGGAGTCGCTGAAAGAGACGTACATCTCCGAAGTGACCGCCGGCGAACGCTCCATCAGCGTCGCGATCAGCGAGCCGGAGGCCGGCAGCGACGTCCAGAACATCCGAACGCAGTTGACGGAAGACGGCGACGAGTTCCGGCTGAACGGCGAGAAAATCTGGATTACGCAGGGCGAAAGCGCCGACTCGCTGGTCGTCTGGACGAGGCTGCCCGATTCGAACATGGGCGTCGTCGTGGTCGACACGGACCAGCCCGGCGTCGAGCGTGAGACGAACTACACGAACATGGCCGGCGAAACGCAGACGCACTTTACGTTCACAGACGTCTCGGTTCCGGAGTCTCACGTCGTCGTCAGCGGGAAGAGCGCGTTCAAGAACATGCTACGGGCGCTGAACTGGGAGCGCTGTGCGTCGGCGATGGGATGCATCGCAATCTCCCTGTGTGCGTTCGACAAAGCGGTCGACTACGCAAAGACGCGCGAACAGTTCGGCCAACCCATCGCGGAGTTCCAGGGGCTCAGATGGAAGTTCGCGGACATGGCGATGCAGATCCAGCTCGCCCGAAACATGGTTTACAGCACGGTCGTCCGTGCCGTCGAAAACGAGCGGCCACCGGACCGACTCGAGTCGTCGATCGCCGCGTTGTACGCAACGGAGGTGTGTAACTCGGTCGTCGACGAAGCCCTCCAGATCCACGGTGCGAACGGCTATCAGCAGGGCCACCCCCTCGAGTACCTCTATCGACTGGTACGTGGGAAGAGGATCGCCGCGGGGACCGACGAGATGCTTCGCAATACCATCGCCGACGCCGTGTTGAGCGACGGACTCGCCGACACGCCCGATCTGTTGAGCTGAGACGGTCGTTCGTCCCGCCGAGCGGTAAACGGCGTTCCGGCGGTGGATCGACGATCGACCACTTCGAGTCGAATGGTTGAATTTTTATATACAACAATCCTTCCACCTGAAGGTACGTTTCTTCCGGTACTATTGATATAGTGACCAAAATATTTAAATTGGGTCTTGCGAATGGTGGTACTATGCCACATAACGATGGCAGTGGGAGGCGAACCATTCTCAAGACAGTTGGGGCAGGTGTTGCGGTCGGACTCGCCGGCTGTATGGGAGACGATAACGGCAACGGCGGAACGGGGAACGGCAACGGCGACGACGGAACCGCGGCAGGTGCCGACGACGATACGGGCAACGGCGACGGCGAACTTCCGAATCCGCTCCGCATCGGTCATCCCTCGCCGGCGATGGCGGGCTACAGCGTTCCGACGTACTCGATATTCAACGAGGCGATGGAAGACCGAGGCGTTGAGATCGAACCGGTCGTGTTCAACGGCTTCACCGCGATGGTGGCCGGAATCGTCAGCGGCGAGGTCGAACTGGGGTACTCCAACCCGCCGGCGATCATCAACTCGATCCGGGAAGGATTCCCGATCTCGTCGTTCCTCGAATTAAACCAGAAGTTCTCACAGCAGATCATCGCACAGCCAGACATCGAGTCGTGGGACGATCTCGAGGGTGCGCCCGTCGCGGCGCACTCGCCACAGTCGTTCTCGGCGCTCACGCTCCGAGCCACCGCAGAATCACAGCTCGGCGATCCGGAGGCGTTCGACATCAGCTACATCGCAGGTACGCCGAACCGTATCTCCGCCATGGAAGAAGAGGAGGTCGTCGCGACCACCGTGTTCGCGAGCGCGGCGGTGGACGTCGAAGAGCGCGGCATCGCACAGTGGTTCCACAACCCGAACGACGACGTCGCCGCAGAGCCTCTCTCGCTCGCCCAGTGGGTAACCACCGACGACAGGCTCGACGAGAACGAGGAGGTGTACCGGACGATCGCCGAGGAGTTGACCAACTCGTACGAACAAACCTACGAGACCGATCCGGAGGAGCTGGCGGAGATGATATTCGACTCTCCGGCGGACTTCCCAGAGTACGACTCCGGCGACGTCGAGGTCTGGGCACAGACCATCGAGGAGGCACAGAACGACGAAATGTGGGAGACGGACATGTCGAACATGCTCACGGACGACCGAGTCAATCGCTCGATCGACCTCGCGGAACGAACCGGTCTCATCGACGAGACGGTCGAGGTGGACGACCTGGTCGACCGGCGGTACCTCGAATAAGCCACCCGTCAACTCGTCGACCGGCGGCTCTTCGAGTAAGCCACCCGATCGCACTTCTTCTGTGAAGCCGGCCTCGCTGGTTCCGACTCGGCCCCAGCACGACAAAACGAACGCGAGTAGTTTACGGTCGATAGCGAGGGGGCCGCCGGCCAGACGACGCCTCGAGCGGTTCTACGAGGACTCCTCGGACTGTTCGTCGTAGGCCTCGAGTCCCGGCTTGTACTCGCGCTCTTTGAACTGGCCGATCCCCTCGTCCACCCACTCGTCCTGCTGGTAGTACTTCATCTCCTCGCTCTTGCCGCGCTCGTAGTCGAGCGCCTCGTGGAAGTCCATGTACCGCACGCGCTCGAGCACGGCGGTGTTGAACTGCATGGCGACGGGGTTCTTTTCGACGAGCGAGTTGACCAGATTCTCGACGGCATCGTCGAGGTCGTCCTCGGGAACGGCCTCGGTCACGGCGCCGATCTCCTCGGCTTCGGCACCGGTGAACGACTCGCCGGTCGAGGTGTAGTACAGCGCCTTCCGACGGTTCATCGTGTTGACCGCCGCCCACATCGCGCCGCCGCCGGGAATGATGCCGAAGTTGATCTCGGAGAGCCCGAACACCGACTCCTCGGTCGTGATCGCGAAGTCACAGACCGCCTGTAGACAGTAGCCCGCACCGAACGTCCAGCCGTCGATCTTCGCCACCACGGGTCGGTTGTAATCGAACAGCGTCGTGAACATGGTCCCCGTCTTCCGTCCCGCCTCGTAAAACGCCCTGGGACCTTCTTGGCGGGTCTCGTAGAACCGTTTTTCGAGGTCCATACCCGCACAGAACGCCGATCCCTTCCCCTCGAGAACGACGGCGCGCACGTCGTCTTCGATCCGCTCTAGGGCGTCGGTCACCTCGAGGGCGAGTTCCGGGACGATCGCGTTGCGCTTTTCGGGTCGGTCGAGCGTGAGCCGCCCCACGTTTTCCTCGACAATTAGTTCGATGTACTCATACTGCATGGTCTACTTGCTGGAGGAACCCGAATCCATCTATAACTACCGATTGTGGGAGAGCTGCCGAACGCGGAACGACCGATCGCTGTCGTCGATGCCTGTCGACGTGTCGATAGAGCCACAGAATCTCGTGATCGAGAGTATCTTCGGCGAGTAGACCAGGAGTTCCCTCACCGGACAGACAAAACAGTGTTGTACCCCGACCGTAATAGACCGGCCATGGGAACGCGATCGACGATTATCGACTCGCTGGTCCACGGGGCGACGTGGTATCCGGAACGCGAAGCGCTGGTTCAGGGGGAACGGGACGAGCGACGAGCCTACACGTACGGCGAACTCGAAGAAGAGAGCCGCCGGTTCGCGTACGGTCTCCGCGAGCTGGGAATCGAACCGGGAGATCGGATCGTCTTTCTCAATCGGAGCGTCGTCGAACACGCCGTCGCGTACTTCGGCGCGTTGCGCGCCGGAGCGATTCCGGCGACGATCCACTTCCGCGAGTCGCCCGCGACGATCCAGGCGATGACGGAGTCGGTCTCGCCGACCGCGCTCGTCTTCCAGCCACAGTTGCGCGAGACGGCGGAGGTCGTGCTCGAGGGGTCGTCCACGATTGCGGAGTCGATCGTCCTCGATCAGCTGGGGGAGGCGCCGACGTTCGCGAAGCGGTACACCGACCTCCTCGAGACGCCCGCCCGCGACCTACCCGAGATCGCCCCGTCCGATCGGGCCTTCATCAACTTCTCGTCCGGCACGACGGGCGTCCCGAAGCCGGTCGTCCACACCCACGAAAACATCGTCGAGAGCACGCACCTCGCGTTTTACAAGAAACAGATCGGCCCGAGCGACCGAACGCTCAAGACGAACACGCCGTCGTTCATCGCCTGGGCGAACACGACGTTCCCACACGTCAACGCGGGCGCAACCGTCGTCTATCTCCAGCAGTCGGACCCGGTCGAGATCCTCGAGGCGATCGACGCCGAAGAGATCACGTCGCTGATCCTGGTCCCGACCATCTGGAAACGGATTCTCAGCCAGGACCTCGAGCAGTACGACCTCGAATCGGTCGAAACGGCCGGCTACTCGGGTGAGCCGCTCGATCCGGGACTGTTCGCGCGGATCAAAGAACGGATCACGCCGAACATCTGTACGATGTACGGCACGACCGAGACGATGTCGTCCTCGATGACGCTCTTTCCGGAGGACGTCGACGAAGACACGCTCGACAGCGTGGGCTACCCCGTCCCGGACACCGAAGTGCGGGTCATCGAACCCGGCAGTCGAGATCCGAGCGCGGCGGTCGACCGCGGGGAAACGGGCGAGATCATCATCCGCGGACCGTCGGTGGCGGAGGAGATCTGGAACGATCCGGAGCGAACGCGGGCGACGTTCCACGAGGACGGCTGGCTCTTTACGGGCGACCTCGGCTACGTCGGCGAAGACCGGCTGTTGTACCTGCGTGGCCGCCACGACAACATGATCATCAGCGGCGGGATCAACATCTACCCCGAGAAGGTAAACGAGGTGCTCGGTTCCTGGGAGGCGGCTGCGGATTCGGCGGTCATCGGCGTCCCACACGAGACGTGGGGTGAGACGGTGACCGCGATCGTCGTCCCCCGAGACGAGTCGTTGACGGAGGAGGACGTGAAGTCCTTCTGTGCGGAGTCGCCCGACCTGGCGGACTACCAGCAGCCGCGGCTGGTTCGGTTCGTCGACGAGTTACCCAAGACGGGGACGAGCAAGATCGACTACGCCGCGCTCAGGGAGCGCTTTAGCGAGTAACGCGGGTACGGACCCCGAAACGTCTACCACGGTGAGTTTTCGATCGCGTTACCGATAGCGGTCGTCCCCATCCAAGACTGCCGCCGAGACTACCGTTGCCACTCGTGGGCGTCCGGATCGGCCCACCGCTTCGGATACGAGTGATCGTACTCGAGATCGAACCCGATCGTGATGCGGTTGTATCCCGAGACGATGTTTACGGCGTAGAACAACCCGACGAAGCCCCTGTCCGTCAGCCCGTACGCGTCGCGAAGCGAGGCGAAGTCCTCGTCGGTCAGCTCGTGGGGATCCTCGAGTAGCGTCAGGGCGAAGTCGACGAAGTCAGCCTCCCGTCCCGAGAGGTCGCCGCGCGCGAGCGACGTCTGGAACTCGCGAACGGCCTCGTCGTCGCCCAGACGACCGCTCAACAACGAGGCGTACGCGCCGGTGCAGTACCGACACTCGTTGGCCATCGATACCGCGATCGCGATCTTCGTAAACAGTTCCGGGCCGATTTCGCGGTGGCGCGCGATCGCGACGCGTGCGTCGTACACCGGCATCATCACCTCCGGGAACGACGTCTCGGACCGGAAGTGCGCGCCGACTTCTCCGTCGTGATTGGATACCTTCGACGCCCAGGATCTGACGTCCGGGTCGTCGGACTGTTTTGGATCTCACAGCTCGACTCGTGCCATGTGGTGACATCACAGCATCTTCTTGTAATGGTTCCGCCTCGAGGGACCGAACCGAGGAACGCCGTAGTCCGCCGAACGGGAGATCCGATCGACTCCATCAGCGGTACAACTATACGTAGTCGAGACGCAATCAACTGCCATGATCGCCGATCCGGCGCTGGTACTGATCGACGTGCAGGCGCAGTTCTGTGACCCCGATCACGGCTACGTTCCCGAGACGGAGGCGGGGACGATCGAGGAGCGCATCGAATCCGCGAACGAGTTGCTGGAGCGCTATCGGGAGACCGGGCGACGACCGATCTTCGTCAGGGTGGTTCACGACGACCGGGCGACGTCGCCCGTCTGGTCGGACAAGTACGGCGACGGACCGCTCCCGTGCGCGCCTGGAAGCGACGGCGCGGCGTTCGACTCGGCGCTCGACGTCCGCGAGGACGACGTCGTCGTCACCAAACACCGCTACGACGCGTTCTACGGAACCGATCTCGAGGTGTATCTCTCGAGCAACGACGTCTCGCGACTGCTCGTCGGCGGGATCGCGACCGACGTCTGCGTCGAGTCGACCGTCCGTTCGGCGTACGACCGCGATTACCGCATCACCGTACTCTCGGACTGCACCGCCTCGGCGGATCCGATCGCCCACGAACGAAGCCTCGAGCGTATCGACGCGAAGTTCGGCAGCGTGGCGGACTCGAACGAGATTTCGCTCGAAGAACGGTGAGTATCGATGTGCGGTTAACCGAGGGACGTTCGAAACCGGCATCCGTTCGGTCGTGAACGACCGATCGCAACGAGTGCGGCAGTACCGCCGGAACATTCGATGGTTCTCGTTCCAAATTACTGATTCGACGTGGCAGTGCGTTCGAGATCGGAAAAGAATATGAATGCCCCTGTCAATTGATTACTATGCGCACTGTCCGATTTCGAGCCGATGGAACGGTGAATAGCGGAACCGTCGACGGTGATCGCATCACGACCGACGACACCACCTATGGGATCGACGACGTCGAGATCCTTCCGCCGACCGAACCGACGAAAATCGTCGCGGTCGGAAAGAACTATCGCGACCACGTCCGCGCGATCCTGGGAGAAGTCGAGAAGGAGGAGTTCCCGATGCTCTTTTTTAAACCCCCGTCGTCGATAGTCGGACACGGTGACGACGTGATCGCTCCCGAGTCGTCTCACTTCCTCGATTACGAGGCCGAACTGGGCGTCGTTATCGGTGAGCGCTGTTCGTCTGTCTCGGAGGCGAACGCCCTTGCGTACGTCGACGGCTACACGTGCGTCAACGACGTCACCGCTCGCGACTGGCAATACAGAGAAGAGCAGTGGGCGCGGGCGAAAGGACTCGATACGTTCTGTCCGATCGGCCCCTTCGTTCAGACGGACCTCCAGGAATCGCTGGACATCACCTGCCGGGTCAACGGCGAGGTGAGACAGTCCTCGAACACCGACGAACTCCTCTTTTCGATCCCCGAACTCGTCGCGGAGATCTCGGATCACTTCACGCTGTTTCCCGGCGACGTCATCGCAACCGGTACCCCAGCCGGGACGAGCGCCGAAACGATCCCGATGGAGGAGTGGTCCGACCGCGCCGGCGAGGGGGCCCTCGAGCCGGGAGATACGGTCGAAGTCGAGATTGAAACGGTCGGAACGCTGGAGAACCAGGTTCGGTCGCCCTGACCGCTCTGCACTCTCTTCGGGGCATCGTCGCTACGCGAGCAGGTCGAGCATCGTCTCGCCGTAGATTCGACGCCGGTCGGCCTCGGAGACGTCCAACCGGGCGACCGCCTCGAGGGACCGCTCGACGCTGACGGCACCGCCATCGACGTCGAACGGTGCGTCGGTCCCAAAGAGTAGTCTGTCCGGGCCGAAGAACTCGAGCGCACACTCGAGGGCTGCGACGGAGCCGAAGGTCGCCGAATCGACGTAGAACTGCCGGAAGTGATCGACGTAGGGGCGAGAGAGGTCACCACCGACGTCCGCGTCGCCGAACGTTTCGAAGAGTTCCGCGTGAACGTCCATCCGACCGGCGAGAAGGGGGAGCATGCCGCCGGCGTGGTGGGCGATCACGTCAAGGTCGGGATGGCGTTCGAAGACGCCGCCGAAGACGAGTCGGGCCATCGCGGCACTGAGTTCGAACGGCCAGCCGAAGAGTTGCCAGATCAGGTGTTTCGAGTCGCGTTCGCCGACGTACTCGGGTACCGTCTTCGGTCGCGTCGGATGCAGCCAGATCGGAACGTCGAGATCGGTGACAGCCTCGTAGAATGGATCGAGTTCGGGGCGATCGATCGGTCGTCCCGTTCCCCCGAGATGCGGTTCGTCGGCCGGCCGGCGATCGACGCTCGAGTAGACCAACGCGCCTTGTAGTCCGAGATCGGTGACGGCCCGATCGAGTTCGTCGACCATCGCGTCGGGATCGTTCATCGGCACGGTCGCGACGCCGACGAACCGATCGGGGTGTTCGGTCGCGATCCGGGCGATGCCGTCGTTCATCGTTCGCGCGAGCTCGACCGCACCCCGGCGATCGGCGATCGTCTCGACCGGGGGACTGGCTGGCGTCAGAACGCCGACGTCGACGCCGTGTTCGTCCATGAGGTCGAGACGTCGATCGACGTCGGTGAGTTCGGGAATGGAATCGAGAAGTCCCGAGACTACGTGCGAACCGCCTGCGTACGAGTCGAGTGCGTCTTTGTACTCGGCCGGAAGGACGTGGGAGAATCCGTCGACGATCCGCTGTTCTGATTCTGTCATGTTTCACGTTCCAATTTGCGTCGGTCTTTCAAAACGATTTGCCTGCCGAACGATTCGATCGCCCATCGGAGATCACGGGTTCACAGGATCTCTCGAAGGAAGTGGGCCGACTTCTCGACGCTCGCGTGAGGCTCTTCGACTTCCTCGCGGAAGTACTCGATACAGAGGTGTCCGTCGTAACCACGCTGTTTCAAGGTGTGGACGAGCGCTTCCCAGTGTGCTCTCCCGTGGCCGACACCGGGGCGACAGAACGTCCACGATCTCTCCGACCCGTCGCCGAACGACGTGGCGTCGAGGACGCCGTCGACCCGTCGAGTTCGCTCCTGCACGAGGACGTCTTTGGCGTGAGCGTGAGCGATCGCATCGCGCTCCAGTAACGCGACTGCGGCATCGATCGCATCGATCCCCTGCCAGTAGAGGTGAGAGGGATCGAAGGTCGCCGCGACCGCGTCGGTGGTGTGCTCACGGAGCCGAAGCAAATCCCCCGGCGTGTGTACCAGCATGTTCACGTGCGGTTCGATCGCCAACGTTACGTCGTGGTCGTCCGCAAACGTCGCGAGTTCCGACCAGTACGGGATCGCCACCGACTCCCACTGATACCGATGGGCGCGGGAGTGATCCGGTGGCCAGGGCGCGACGATCCAGTTCGGGGTGCTGTCGTCGGCCGATCCGCCGGGAAGTCCGGAGAAACACGAAATCGTGTCCACGTCCAGTCGAGATGCGAGCCGAATCGCCGACCGTAACTCCGCGTCGGCGTCGCTTGCGACCCCCTCGTCCGGGTGGAGTGGATTGTTATGACACCCGAGGGCGGCGATTTCGACGTCGACGTCGTCGATCGCCTCTAGCAGTTCCACCTCGGTTTCTCCGTTCTCGAGAATCGAACTGGCGTCGAGAAATCTCGACGGTGCGAACCCGCCGACGCTGCACTCTATCGATTCGATTCCGTTCGATTGCAACCACTCCAAAAGCGACTCGACGTCGGTTTCGCCGAATGGCACCGTTCGTACACCGAGTTCCATGGGATTTCATTTGATAGCGTCGTACATAATTCTCCGCGTCGAGAGCCTCCCTGCCGGGCGGGGAAACGCTATTGTGCATCGCACGGTATGTCGAATCTATGCTCGACGACGTTACAGCGTTCGTCACTGGAGCGAGTGGTGGTATCGGACGAGAGACTGCGATAACGTTAGCCGACCACGGCGCGTCGGTCGCGCTCGTCGCTCGAAGCGACGGCGTACACGAGACGGCCGAGAAGATAGACGGTCCGACTCTCCCCATCCAGGCCGACGTGACCGACGAAGAGGCGGTCGCCGATGCGGTCGACGAAACGGTCGATCGGTTCGACGGCCTCGACGCCGTCGTCAACAACGCGGGCATCGTCGGTCCGACGAAGCCGGTCGAGGACGTCTCGCTCGAGGAGTGGAAACGGACGCTCGACGTGAACCTCACCGCGATGTTCACGACGGTCCATCACGCGCTTGGCCACCTTCGCGAGAGCGATCGCGGGCGGATCGTCAACGTCTCGTCGACGACGGCGAAACAGCCGGTTCCGAACCGAGTACCGTACAACGCCTCGAAGATGGGCGTCATCGGATTGACGCGGTCGCTCGCGCTCGATCTCGGCGACGACGGGATCACCGTGAACGCGATCTGTCCCGGAGCGACCGACGGCCCGCGAATTCGACGGTCTATCGCGGACCAAGCGGACCGGCTGGGAATCTCGGAAACGGAGGCACGGGAGGAAATTTTCGAGGGGAAGACCGCGCTGGGAACGCTGTTGGAACCCGAGGATACCGCCGACGTGGTCGCGTTTCTCCTGAGCGATCGGGCGCGACACGTTACGGGACAGGATATCAACGTCGACGCGGGACGCTGCTGGTCGTAGGACCGTCCGTTCAGCGACACGCTTTGGCACAGACGACACCGACATCGGTACCGAACGGTCGGGTCACTCGCGTCGAGCGGGGGCCTGTCGTCGAATATAGTGAGTCATTCACACCCGCGAGAATAAAATCCATGCCTATCCATCATATTCTTCCGATCTTGTTTGGCCTTCGTCATAATGTATAAGGGACATAAGCTCACTATCCCCACACATGTCCGGAGAGAATACCGCAAAATTAGCAACGATCGGGCTCGCAGGTGCCGTGGCGTGGATCATCGGACTCAATCTCAGTAGTTCGCTCTGGGTTATCCCAGCGGTCGCGGTGAACATCACGGGTACGTCGGCGGTGACGTCGATGTTGATCGTCGTCATACCGGTTATCCTGATCCTGCCCGCGTACTTCGTACTGGTGAGATCCGAACCGACCAATCTCGGCCACTTCAAGTATCCCGCTCGCTATCTGAGCGACAATAAACATCTAAACCAATTTCTGACCACAGCGGGAACGTTCAGTTTCTTCGCCACCGTTTCGATGTTCGCTCTCCCGCTCGGGGCGATCACCGCCGGCGACTTTCTGAACACGGTTTACTCGCCGATCTCTCCGATACTCTACGCAGCAGCGGTGATCGTCCTGGCGTACGCGACTAACGCCCTCGGGGTTCGGATCGTCGGCATCGTCGAGATTTTCTTCATCTCGCTTCTGTTCGTTGCGGTGCTGCTACTCGCCGCTGGCGGGTTACAGCATATGGAACCGGCTAATTTCGATCCGTTCTTCGCAGGCGAGACGGTCACGTACATCGCGACGTGGCCCCTCGTGTTCACCCTGGCCGGCGGGGCGCTATTCGCTATCGATCTCGGCTCCGACATTCGTGACGGCGCTCGGAACGTTCCAATCGTGTTGGCTCTCGGTATCCTGGGCGTCATGACCCTCAGTGCCGTCGTGACGCTGATCGTGGCCGGAACGGTTCCGCACGACGAACTCGCCGGCGAGACGGTGGCCTACGTAGCGTCGCAGATCTTGAGCGGCCCGGCGTTCGTGTTCACCGCGATCTTCGGAGCGCTGTTCGCATCGTTCTCGACCCTCGTCGCCGCGATGACTCTCACGGGGCGGTATCTGGCGGAACCCTCCCAGTTCAACGTGTATCCCGAGTCTCTCGCGACGGAAAACCGGTTCGGGGAACCGATGTACGCGCTGACGATCTCGTTCGTGATTGCGATCGTGTTCCTGTTCCTCGGATTGCCGTTCCAGATGCTGATCGCCGGCTTCACCTTCTCGTTCCTCTTTCTCTACTCGCTGGTGACGATCTCGGGTATTCGGTACGTCAAGAGATACGCGGACCAGGTCGAACGAAATGACGCGAGCGGGTCGTTCTTCACCAGTCCGAAGGCCGTGACCTGGGGCGGTTTCATCGCCCTTCCGATTTACGCCGTGTTCTTCGTCTTCCTGGCCCTCGAGAACCCGGTCGCATTCGGTGCGTGGTTCGCCACCTTGCTCATCGGCGGCGTCTACTACCTGGTGCGGAGTCGGGTGACAGAAGAGATGCCAACCGGGATCGACTTCGCATAGGAGACGAACGTTTTCAACATCCTTCAGTCGGTTTCGAATTTCACCGTTACTCGCTCCCCGGTCGACCGAGAAAGCGTACCGAAACTGCGCGAGATGACACCTACGGCAGGAGCCGTCGCCGTATCTCGGCTGATCTTTTGCACCCGTAATCGACGACGAGTACCGCCCCCCGACGTTCTCCAGGAGTCGTCGAGACATGGCACTCTCGGTCGCGAATGAACGGCCAGCACGCCCGTTGCTGGCCGCTCGAGTGCGGCGGTGAGTGAATCGTTTCACCGACTAGTATAGAAGTATCCTCTTCGGCCGTCAGGCGCACGCAGAAACGAAAATTGTTCCGGGTCCAGCAACGATCGCCAGACGGCACCGAACGATCGGTCGGCCGGGGTACGAGAAGCCGAAGTACGAACGGTTAGTACGCGTCCGCGCTCGCCGTTTTCTTGATCGCGTGGAACTCCTCGATCGCGTGCTGCTGGAAGGTGAGAAACTCCTCGGAGTCGACGGTACGCGGCCGCTCGAGGTCGACCGAGATGTCGCTGTAGATCTCGCCGTCGCCCAGCATCAGTATTCGGTCGGAGAGTTCGACCGCCTCGGTGATGTCGTGTGTAACGAAGAAGACGGTCTTTCCGAGATCGGACCAGATGCTGATCAACTCCTTTCTCAACTCGGCCGCCGTAATCTCGTCGAGGTTGCTGAACGGCTCGTCCATCAGCAGAATTTCGGGATCGATGCTGAGCGCGCGTGCGATTCCGACTCGCTGTTGCTGACCGCCGGACAACTGCGTCGGGAACTTGTCGTACTGTCCGTCCAGTCCGACGAGGTCGAGATACTCCTTCGCGAGTTCCTCCGAGAACGAATCGTTGTCCTCGTGGACGAACTCGATGTTCTGCACGCACGTATTCCAGGGTAACAGACGCGGTTCCTGGAACACGTGTCCGAGGGTGATGTCGTCCCCGGTCGACGATTCGAACCGTACGCGGCCTTCGGTCGCCTCTTCGATCCCGCTGACGATCGAGAGGAGCGTCGACTTTCCGCTCCCCGATCGACCGATGAGCGTCACGAAGCTTCCCTCGTCTATGGTGAACGAAACGTCGTCGAACACCCGTTCGATGCCGTTTCTCGTCTCGTATTCCTTCGCCAGTCCTTCGACGTGGATCGACGCCGACGACGGCGTCGTACCGGCGTCGCCGGAGGTTGAGTGTTGCTCGGAGTTCATGGAAGACCCGGTAGTTGATTGCAAGTCAGTAATTACCACGGTCGTATAAAACACTTCTGTCAATCGGCATTATCGGATCCGGATCGACCTCCCATTCGGACAGCACGCTGGCGCCTGACGGCCGACCGGCGACCGTGCCCGGACCTCCCCATCCATAGGCGTAAACCGTCGACGGGTGTGGAAGTAATCGTCTCGATGTTGTGTAGAACTTTTATATGATGAGCGCATCGAGCTAGACACGTCATAGCGAACCATGACAGAGAGAACCACTGATGTTCGCAGTCGGCGAACGGTGCTGAAAACAATCGGTGCAGGCACGGGAGTTGCTGCTGTTAGCGGGTTAGCCGGGTGCCTCGGTGACGATGACGACGAAGCGATCGATCTCGTGTTCAGTCCGGGTGGGTTCAAAGAGATCACGCTCACCGAACTGCAGGAACGTGGGATCCTGGAGGAGGAATTCGATGATCGCGGCTACGACGTGAGCGTCTCGTCGTCGACCGAAAACACCTCCCTGTACGCGTCGGAAGAGGCCGACATCGTCGACGTGAGCCCGCTCGAGGCGGCACAGCTCGGGACCGAGCGGGACATCCAGACGACGGTCGTTTCGGTACTCACCCCCCCGTACCCGGGTCTGATGGTACGGGCGGACAGCGAGTACGATCCGGACGTGTCCGGAAGCCTCGAGGAGTCGATGCAGCTTCTGGCGGACGACGGGCTGTTCGCGATCGGGTCCTGGGCGGGCGGCGACGTCCCGAAGTACCGGGTGATCATGCCGGAGATGTTCGACCTCTCGTTCGAGGAAGACGACGGGGATTTCGAGATGACGACGGCCGATTACTTCGCGCTGCCGGAACTGCTGGCGGACGGGGAAGTCGACGTCATCTCCACGTCCGGTCACTACGGCGTTGCACCGTACATGACGGGCGACGAGCCGGAGTTGACGACCCTGTTCTGGAACATGGACATGGTCCAGGAGATGGGGTATGGAACCGGAATCCACAACGCGTGGACCGCACAGACTGATTTCGTCGACGAGAATCCGGAGGCCATGGAGGCGGTTACGGACGCCTGGCAAGAGGGCGTAAACATCCTGTACGACGAAGCCGACGAACTGTTCTTCCAGGACGAGTACATGGAGCTCATCGGCTGTCAGACCGAAGAGGAAGCTGAGTTCGTCTACGAGTGGGCGATCGATCTGACTCATCCGGAGTCGCCGGACAACTTCATCGTCTACGACGACGTGGAACTGACGGACGAGTTCGTGAGTAACGAGCGCGACTACCTCGACAGAGCCGCGGAGATCGGAACGGTGACGTCGGAGTGGGACGAGTACGTGCAGTTCGAACCGCTGTAACGAGACGATTTACGAGCAGAGATGTCGGAAAACGATACCCTCTCGGAAACGGGCGCGCTCGGTTCGATTCGGCGAGTGGTAGTAACGAACAACAAGTTCATTTTCGTCCAGTCGATTCTCTCCTTCCTCGTCATCTGGCACGTACTGGCCAACGCGTTCGGCATGGCCGACACGATATCGTCGCCGTCGCTCGTCGCGTCCTCGTTGTACGAGTTGCTGTTAACCGACGACTGGTACTACCACGTCTACGTCACGCTTCGTCGGTCGTTGTACGGATTCGTCTTCACGATCGTCGTCGGGACCGCACTCGGCGTCGCGATGGGGATCAGTCCCTTCTTCGAGAAGGCGTTCAGAGACTACGTCATCGTGGGACTCGCGCTTCCGACGCTGTTTGCCGCGGTGTTCTCCGCGATGTGGTTCGGTCTCAGCGACGTGACGCCGATGGTCGCCGGCGCGCTGATCGCGTTCCCGTTCATCACCCAAAACGTCTACGAGGGCGTCAAAGACGTCGACCAGGAGTTGGTCCGGATGGCGCACTCGTTTTCGGTCTCGAGACGACGGGTGCTGTCCCGGATCGTGTTACGATCGATCATGCCGGAGTGGTTTTCGGGGGCCAGATACTCGTTTGCGATCTGCTGGAAAGTGACGACGCTGACCGAACTGATCATCGCCCAAAACGGGATCGGATACATGATCGCACGCCAGATGTCCGTTCTCTCGTTGACCGGCGTGATCACGTGGACCGTGCTGTTCATGGTCATCATTCTGATCCTGGAGTACGGCGTCTTCCAGCAGACCGAGAAGGTAGTGTTCGCCTGGCGGGAGAAACCGGTGGTGGATCTATGAGCCACGATCGACTGCGATGCATTGCGATTCGTTCGAACACGACCGATCCCGCCAGTGCCAGGCGAGGTGAGAACTAATGTGTGCACAACTTCTCTCCAGACGCAAGCTCGCGCAGTACCGAAAACAGCTGAACGGAACGCACGCGCGGGTGAGTGGAATCCTGTTCGGTCTGCTCGCGTGGTTCGTACTCGCGTCGATCTTCCCCGCCGACCTGATGCCCTACCCGTTCGAAACGCTCGTGTTAACGGGCGAGTTGATTCAGTCGGGTGTCGCGTTCTCGCACCTGTTCGTCACCCTGTGGAGAACGCTGCTCGGATTCCTGGGTGCGTTCATCCTGGGGGGTGTGATCGGCGTGTTGATGGGCGTCTCCAACTACGGGGAGAAGTTCTTCGTGCCGTACATCGTGATCGGACTCTCGATTCCCGCGATCGCGTGGGCCGCAATTTCGACGCTCTCGCTCGGCCTGTCGCCGATGGCGCCGGTCGTCGCGACGATCGCAACGACGTTTCCGTTCATCGCGATCAACGTCTGGAAGGGAGTCCAGAACATCCAAACCGACCTCCTCAAGATGAGTTCGGCGTTCGGCGTGTCGAACCTCCGTCTGCTCCGCAGAGTGATCCTCCCGAACACCGCACCCGCGCTGTTCTCGGCATCTCGGTTCGGGCTGGCGATCTCCTGGAAAATCGTCACGATCGCGGAGATCTTCGCCTCGAGCAGCGGCGTCGGCTACATGCTCATTCGGGCGTACGAAAGCTACCAGTACGAACTCGCGTGGGCGTGGGCGGTGCTGTTCATGATCGTTATTCTGCTCATCGAGTACGGCGTCTTCCGCCAGCTCGAAAAGCGGGCATACGCGTACCGCTCGACGACCGACGTCGTGGGGGTCGCGTAACGGACCCGGCTCATCAGCCGCCATCTCTCGGTTTTACCGATTTTTGGGTTCACAGAGCGACCGAACGCCATCCGGCGAGCCCCGTCAAACCCACGACTACCGGTCGAACGACGTCCGCTCGTTGGACGGGGTGCCGGGTTGGCGACGTCGTCGATCGGATCGTCCCTGTTCTCCGCGTACCCGTACCAATATTTATGTGAGTTTACGTTCGTTGTGTAGTCAATGTCAGATCAGGGTACACGGCCGATCGTCGATTTCGGAGGTCACCTCCATCCGACCGATCCCGAGGCGTTCGCCTACTACCACGATTTCATCGAAGAGAACGACGGATCGACGATCTGTCGGGACGCGCAAGCCGTTCGACGACGGTACGCGAACGCGGCGGTCGACTACGCGGTGCTGTCACAGCCGTACTTCATGGGATACGGAGACGCCGACGAAACCGCGGCGGCAAACGACGAGTTGCTTCGCATCGTCGAAGAGTTCGACGAGTTCTTCGGGCTCGCTGCCGTCCCGACCGCAGCCGGGGGCAAAGCGGCCGCGAACGAACTCGAGCGATCGCTCGAGGCGGGCTACCACGGCGGAGCGATCGAGACGAAATCCGACGGAATCGAGCTGATCGACGACGAGCTCGAACCGGTGTTTCGCGTCGCCGAAAAGCACGATGCGCCGCTTCTGGTACACCCGAAGTTGCACGACTCCCTCCACGAAGACGTCCTCGACGACACGTGGCGGTTGAACGCGATCTTCGGCCGGGAGGTGGCGCTCTGTGAGAGCATCTGCAAGGTGATCCACGAAGGCGTCCTCGACCGACATCCCGAGTTGAATCTCGTCTACCACCACACGGGAGGAAATCTGGCGGCGATGCTCGATCGCGTCCGCCTGCAGTTGGACGACGACCTGTGGCCGGGTCTCGACGACGTGGTCTCCTACCAGGAGTTCGAAGCGGCGTTCGAGACGCGAATCTACGTCGACACGTCCGGCTACGACGGCTCCCCGGCCGTGCTCCGACGGACGCTCGAGGCGCTGCCCTCGAGCCACGTGCTGTTCGGGACGGACTTCCCGTACGAAACCCGAACACCGGAAACGTTCGAGTCGCTCGTAACGAGCGTCACGGAGACGTGTTCGGAGTCCGATTCGGAGAGGATCCTCGGCGAAAATGCGCTCGAATTGCTCGCAAACACGTGAGTGGACCGCGGGTCGCGGGATTCGAGTAACCATGCGGAGGGAGCCGTCGCGATTCCCGGGGTCGCAGCGACGCCCGTTCGCTGGGGTGGGACGATGAGCGCCGACCCAGTCGAAGGAACCGAGGAAGTCGACGTGATCGTCGTCGGCGGAGGCGGGGCCGGAATGGCGGCCGCAGCGGCGGCAGCCGAATCGGAACCGGACGCGGACGTCGTACTGCTCCAGAAGCTCGACGAACTCGGCGGCACGACGACGATGGCGATGGGGTCGTACGCCGCGGCGAACACGGATTTGCAGGCCGAACGCGGAATCGACGATTCGGCCGCAGCCCACGCGGCCGATCTCGGACGGTTCCTCCGTGCGGCGGCGGATCCCACGGAACGACACCCGATCCTCGATCGTCAGCAGGCACTCGAGGAGACCGACGATCGCCGACTCCGGCGGTTGCTGGTAGAGAACGCGGGAGAGACGCTGTCCTGGCTCGAGGATCTCGGCTGCGAGCACGTCGGTCCGTACTGGGAACCGCCACACCGGGTTCCGCGACTGCACCAGATCGTCCCCGATACCGACGCGTACGCCGACGTACTCGGCGACCAGCTGCGCGACCGCGGCGTCGAGGTGTTATTACGCACCCGGGCGAGACAGCTCGTAACCGAGAACGGACGGATCGTCGGCGTGAACGCAGAGACCGAATCCGGCTCCCGTACGATCCGATCGAGAAACGGGGTTGTCCTCGCGACCGGCGATTACCACTCCAGTCAGCGGCTACGGGAGCGGTACACGACCGACTCGGGGACGCCGCCGATAACCGAGTTCAACACCGGGGACGGCCACCAGATGGCCGCCGAAGTCGGCGCTCGCCTCGTCGGGATGGACGTCCAGTTGCTGTTTCTCCGGATGGGCGCTCCGCTCTACACCTCGCCCGACGTCGCCGCGCTCGTCGAAGACGGAGCCGTGATCGTGAACGAGCGGGGGGAGCGATTCGTCACCGAAGCGGTCGATTACGAACAGTTACTCTACGCGACGGTCGATCAACCCGGAAGCTGCCTGTACGTCGTCTTCGACGAGTCGATCGCGAGCCGGTACACCGAGTGGCCGAACTACCTCTCTACGCTCGGGAAAGACGGCAAGATGTGGGGCTACGTCGACGACTATCTCGAGTACGGCGGACTCCATCGATCCGAGAGTCTCGAAGCGCTCGCCGAGAAGGTCGGGATTCCGACGGATACGCTCGCAACGACGCTGACGGAGTACAACGACGGCGTCGAGATCGGGGCGCACGTCGTCGATCCGATGGGACGAGAGCGCACGCGTCGTCGACTTCGTGAGCCGCCGTTCTACGCGCTCGGGCCGGTGAACGCGTACGCAGGGAGTGCGGAGGGCGGAATCGACGTGACGGCGGAGATGGCCGCCCTGGACGAGGGGGGCGAACCGATCAAGGGTCTGTACGCCGCCGGTAGCGCGGCTGGCAGCGTTCAGCTCTTCGGTCACGGACACCACCTTCCGTGGGCGTTCACGACGGGTCGTATCGCCGGTCGAGCGGCGGTCGACGACCGCGATCACGACTAACGGGCGTTGGTTCGACCGTCGGCGACGTACCGAGAGGGAGAACCGATCGGATCGGTCGTTCTCGGTCTCGTCCGGGGCGACCCCACCAACCTCGCAGGTTCGCTCGCGTCCCGTTCTATTCCGGCAATATTATCCATGACATGCAATGTTATGTCACTGACCGGGAGTTCATGGGATATGCCTGGCGTCCATCGATTCGAACACGCACAGCTCGGAGTTACCGACCTCGAGGAGGCGACGGCGTTCTACACCGACGTCGTCGGGCTGGTCGAGATACGCGACGACGGCGATTGCGTGTATCTAGGATCGGGACTGGACGAAACCTTCGACATCGCGATCCGCGAGGGCGACACGGGTATCGATCACTTCGCCGTCAGGGTGGCGGACGGAGACGAACTCGAGAGCTACGAGAGCCGTCTCGACGATGCGGGTGTCGACGTCGACCGTGTCGACGGCGACGAGCCCGGACAGAACGCCGGTCTCCGGTTCGATCTGCCGTCCGGGACGCGGATGGAACTCGCCACGGTCGACGACCGGCGCTACCGGCACTCGAACGAGGTGTACGGAGACGGCCGCGACGGCGCTGCGCCGATGGGGGTCGATCACATCACGCTCGCGAGCCACCGCGTCAAAGACGACGCGACGTTCCTCGCCGACCACCTCGATTTCAGCGTTTCCACCGCGGTAACGGACGATCCCGACGCCGAGGAGTGGGGCGGGGCGTTCACGCGACGCGGAGACTACCATCACGACGTCGCGTTCCTCCCGCACCCGGATCCCGAAAGCACCATGCACCACATCTCCTGGGAAGTGAAAACGGTCGATCACATGAAGTCGTTCGTCGATCGGATCAATCAACACGGCGTTCCGCTCGAGTTCGGTATCGGTCGACACTACGCCGGAGACAACGTGTTTTCGTACTTCCAGACGCCCGGTGGAAACCGGATCGAACTCACCGCGGAGATGGCGACCGTCGATCCGAGCGCCGACACCGAGTACCTTTCCTTCGAACGGGCGATTTCGGCCTGGGGTCCGGTCAGACCGCCCGAGTCGTTCCAGGAAGACGTTTCGTAGGAGACGATCGGACGCGTTCGGAGAATCCCGGCCGATCGAGGCCGCGGCCACTTCACGGTCCGCAGACGGGTGACCGTCGACGACCGGATCCCTTCGAGAACCGTACTACTCATCCGTCTGATCTGACAAAGCATTTATTACATATGGTCACACAACCCGTGTCATGGGAGACCATGAATCAGGGGGAGCGTACGATCGGTTGTTCACCGCGCTCGTGACGCCGTTCGAGGAGGGGAGTTACGACGTCGACGAGTCGGCGACTCGAGAGCTGGTCGACTACTACGTCGAAAACGAGACGTTCGACGAGCTCGACGGCGGGTTCATCGTCAACCCCGAGGCCGGCGAAGTGTTCTACCTCGATCGCGAGGAGCGGCGACGGAACGTCGAACTCGTGGCCGAGGGCGCGGGTGACGAGTACCCCGTCTTCGCCGGCGTCTTCGGCGTGAGCCGAGAGGAAATTCGAACGACTGCACAGGACGCCCTCGAGGCGGGTGCCGACGGGTTGTTCGTGATGCCGCCGGCGGGGACGATGGAGGTGACGACGACCCTCGACGCTCGAAACAATCCGGAGGTCTGGCGGGACCACGTCGCGACGGTCGCGGACGTCGCCGACGTACCGGTGCTGGTCCACCCGACAGCGCCGATGAGCCACGAGTACGGCGAGGGACTCCCCCTCGAGTCGACGAAGGCCGTCGTCGAATCGGAGCCGAACGTCGTCGGTTGGAAGATGACCTACAACTTCAGGGGCTACGAGACGATCGCGTCCTACCTCCGGTCGCTCGATCGCCACGTCGCGATCCTCGGCGCGGAGGGGTCGCACTTCCACGCTGCCCAGGCCACCGGCACGTTCGACGGAACGGTGACCGGGGCCTGGAACTTCGCGATGGAGCCGATGCTCGAGCACGTCTCGGCCTGGCGAGAGGACGACGTCGAGCGAGCGCGTCGGATCTGGCACGAGCGGCTGTCGGATCTGTTCGGCTACGTCTACGAGACGTTTTCGCGGCTACACATCCGATACAAGCTCGCGACGTGGCTGCGGGGGCTCACGCCGCATCCGTTCATGCGGCCGCCGATGCCCGCGCCGAACGAAGCCGAAGTCGACGAACTGGATCGGTTACTTCGTGACGCGGGACTCGAGACGATCGACGAGGACCGCCAGGAAGAGACGAAGCGGACTATCGCAGCCGGAGGGATCTAACTATGGCCCAAGGTGACGCCACGAGCTCGATCGAGGACATCCGGTGGCCCTCGCTCGGATCGGCGGTCAGACGGATCGGCCCCGCGTTCGTCCTCGGTGCGGTCGCGCTCGGGCCCGGCTCGCTGGTCCTCTCGAGTATCACCGGCGCGCTGTACGGTTACCAGCTGCTGTGGTTGCTCGTGTTTTCGGGCGTGTTCATGATCGTCTTCATGGAGATCGCCTCGCGATTCGGCATCGTCACGGACGAGCCGATCTGGACCATCGTCGAGCACAAGTACGGACGGATCGCGGCCGTCGTCGGCGGGATTTTCGCGATTCTGACGTCGCTTGGGTACGAAACCGGGAACGTGATCGCGATCGGACTGGGGATGGAGGCGATCGTCGGCGGCAGCCCCCTCATCTGGGGGACCGCCGGCGCGGTCGCCGCGATCGCCCTCATCACGCTCCAGGACCTCTACGACAAGCTCGAGAAGCTCATCTTCGCGCTCATCTTCGTGATGATCGTCGGCTTCTTCGGAACGCTCGCGATCACGGGCTTTTCGCCGGGTGAAGCCTCGACGGGACTCGTGCCGTCGTTCCCTGACCAGCAGGCGGTGTTTCTCGGCATGGCAATGATGGCGACGTACTTCAGCCTCTACGCCGCGATCTACCAGACGTACCTCGTGAAAGAGAAGGGGTACACGACCGACGACATCGGTCAGTCGATCTTCGACAGCGCCGTCGGAATCACCCTCATGGGAATCATGCTCATCGCGATCATGATCACGGGCGCGGTCGTCCTCAATCCCGCAGGTGTCGTCCCGGAGTCCGCGGTGGACATGGCGGTCCAGCTCGAGCCACTGGTCGGGACGAACGCGTCGCTGCTGTTCGGACTCGGACTGTTCGCAGCGGCGTTTTCGTCGATCGTCGTCAACGCGCTGATCGGGAGCACGATGTTCGTCGACGGGCTCGGCTACGAGACCGGAATGGACAGCAAACCCGTCAAGCTGGTCGCGATCACGCTCGTCGTCGTCGCGTGGCTGTTCGCGTTCGTTCCGTCGCTGCTCGGCGAGAATCCGATCGACACGCTCATCCTGGCACAGGCGGTCTCGATCGTCGGTCTTCCGTACTTCGGTGCCGTAATTCTCATCCTCTCGAACGACCGCGACGTCATGGGCGGCTTCGCGAACACGCGGGTGCGAAACGCGCTCGCGCTGATCGGCTACCTCGCGAGCCTCGCCATCGCGGTGTACTACGCGACGTCGTTCCTCTAGCGCCACGATTTCGGCTCCCTTCGCACCTTCCCGCGTCGTCGGTGCGAATTATTCCGCGCGTCGCATATTTGTACACCCTAAGTATGTGTATTGATGTGCACGTTCTCGACGTCGCCGTCGAAACCGTTCAGCCCGATCGAGTCGCACCAACCGCCTCGAGACGTGGCGTGCGTCGACGTGGGTGGACTACCGCATCGTTGACGCGCCGCGAAACTAAACTAATATAATAATGTACCTTCCGCGGCAACATATCCACACTACGTTAGCTGTTATCAATTAGCCCCGTTGAACGACTAGTGATGACGTTCAGAGAGGGCAATACGCAAGGGTCTGGTACGCGACGATCATTTCTGACGAAAGCGGGCGCCGTGGGGGCGCTCACGTCGACCGGGCTGCTGGCGGGGTGTCTGGGTGACGAAGAGGGCGGCGAAGACGACGAGTACACGTTCGGTGCGGGGCCGTCGGACTCGATGTCGTTCGCGATGGCGAACCAGTTTGCACACAACATCGAGAGCAACTCGGATCACAGCGTCGATCTGACGTCACAGCCAAGCTCGCAGGCGCTGTCGCTCGTACTCGGTGGTGAAAACGAGATGGCGTGGGCCACGGGGTTCATCGGTCAGCAGGCCGCCACCCAGGAAGGGCCGTTTGCCGACGTCGAGATGAACTACACGCCGATGCAGATCATGTCGTACTACTACATGCGCATCGGGCTGGTGGCTCCCGTCGATTCGGACATCGAGTACTACAGCGATCTCGCCGGGGAAGACTTCGCACCCGGGCCGGCCGGCGCGTCGTTCTATCCTCCCTTCGAGATGGCACTTCAGGAGACGCTGTCCGATGACGAGATTACCCCTCGGCACATGGACGTCTCGGAACTGGCCGACGGACTGGCGGAGGAACGGGCGGTCGCCGCCGGCGGTCCGCTAAAGATGAACGGGATCATCCCAGCGTTCATGGAGCAGGCGTACTCGCAAAACGATTGTCGGTTGCTGGCCTGGGAGGACGCCGCGATCGACGCGATCCAGAACAATCCGATGTTGAGCGGCGTCTACGAATCGAACGACGAGATGGGTGACATTCAGGAGTTCACAACGTCCGACGAGACGTTCGTGGTCTCCGCCGATTTTGTCGTCTACGGTTCCGAACAGGTATCCGAAGACACCGTCTACGAGATGCTCGAGACGCTGTGGAACAACCGCGACGGTCTCGAAGAGGGCCACGCCGCGTTCGCGCCGTTCCAGGACGACGAGTTCTGGGTCGAGAACCTGACGACGGAGCTACCGGTCCATCCCGGTGCCGCGTCGTTCTACGAGGACCAGGGAATCTGGAGCGACGATTTCGACGTCGGCGAGGTCTGAACGGACGGGAGCCGTGTTCAACGTCACTATGAGTTTCCTTCGATCGAACGTAGAGCGGAGTTTGCGAGGCGTGATTCTCCTCCTGGCCGTGGGCCTGTCGATGTGGATCATCATCTTCGCGTACAGCGGCGAGTTTATTCCCCGACAGCAACACGCAAACATCGTACTGGGACTCGGCTTGTCGGTCTACTACTTCAACAACGCCCATACCCTCCTGCAGCGAGACACGCTCGAGTTGCGCGAGCGAATCTCGCTCGGCGTATCGTTGGCGTTCGCGGTCGCGATTTTGGCGCTGACCGCCTACGTACACCTGAACTACTATCGCTGGCTCGAGTCCGGGCGACTCCTCGTCTATACCGACCTCGATCTGTTGATCGGCATCGGAATCATCACGGTCGTCATCGACGCCACGTTCAGGAAGTACGGAACGATCCTGGGGCTCGTCATCCTCTTCGTGATCGGCTACGGCTACTTCGGACAGTACTTCCCCGGCGTGCTGGGACACTCGGGACTGACCGTCGAACAGATCATCAGGCGACAGACGATCAACTTGACCGGCATCTACGGCTTTCTCCTGCAGGTCGGTGCGACCTGGATCGCGATCTTCATCATCTTCGCCGGTCTCGTCGAGGGTCACCGCGGTTTCGACTTCATCCTGGATCTCGGCGAACGGCTCGCGAAACGGTCGAAGAACGCCGTCGTCCAGACGGCGGTCGTCTCCAGCATGATCATGGGTACGATGATGGGGAGCTCCGCTTCGAACGTCGCGACGACGGGGTCGTTCACGATTCCGCTGATGAAAGATCGCGGCGTCCCGCCGAAACTGGCCGGGGCGATCGAGTCCGTCGCGAGCACGGGTGGACAGATTCTTCCGCCGATCATGGGAACGGCGGCGTTCATCATGGCTGACATCATCAACGTCCCGTTCGCGGAGATCGCCATCGCGGGTCTGGTGCCCGCCGCGCTGTTTTACCTCTCGGTGGTCCTGTCGATCCATTTCATCATGGTGAAAAAGGACATCATCGGTTCCAGCGGGATCGAGTTCGAGGAGTCGGAAGAGTCCGTGACGTCGCGGCGCGAACTCGCGATAACGGGGATTCAATACGTCGTTCCGCTGGCGGTCCTCGTCTACGTGTTGATGATCCAGCAGGTCAGTCCGATGGCGGCCGGTATCTCGTCGATCGGCGCGCTCCTCGTCACCCGATTCGTCTTCTTGACCCCGCAGCGACAGACCAAACAGTTCGTCACCGACACCGTCGACGGCCTCGAGAAAGGCGGGAAGAATCTCGCTCCCTTCATGGCGATCCTCGCGTCGCTCGGCATCGTCATCAACATCATTACGGTGACCGGACTGGCACAGCGGATCGCGACCCAGCTCATCGCGATCTCCGGGGGTCAGCTGCTGGTTTTCCTCGTGCTGGCGATGATCGTCAGTCTGCTGTTCGGGCTCGGCATGCCGACACCCGCTGCGTACGTGCTCGTCGCGACGATCCTGGCACCGGAACTCGTCTCGCTCGGCGTCCCGCAGCTGTCGGCGCACCTCTTCGTGTTCTACTTCGCGCTGCTGTCCGCGATCACCCCGCCGGTCGCACTCGCGGTCGCGATCGCGTGCAACATCTCTCACACCGACTTCCTCGCGACGACGAAGCAGGCGCTGGTCATCGGCGGCGTCGCGTTCATCATTCCCTACATCTTCGTCTTCAACGACGAGATCATCTTCCTGAGCGTCTCGGAAACCGTGCCGACGCTGTTGATCCTCGTCGTCGCGATCTGGATGCTGACGAGCGCCATCGTCGGCCACAACGGACTCGGTCGGATCTCCCCCGTCGAACGGGGCATCGGCGTCTTCGTCTTCGGCCTCCTCGCGTTCCAGGCGAGTCTGCTCACGATCACGCTTGGACTCGGTATCTTCCTGGTCGCGACGATCGCCGTCCAAAAACGCGAGCAGATCCTCTAGGCCGACGCATATCCTCGAACGAATGTTCGACGATCGATTCTCTCGAGCGATCGGGAACCGAGCCGGATCGGGCTACTTGTCGAAGACCGTCCCCGCAGACTGGCCGAGCGAGACGACGACGTTTTTCAGCTGGGTGTAGTGGTCGATCGCCTGCATCCCCTTCTCCCGGCCGAGACCGCTCTTTTTGTAGCCGCCGAACGGCGCCTGCGGGAACGTCGCCGGGAACTCGTTGATCGCGACGGTTCCCGCCTCGAGTTCGTTCGCGACGCGGTGTGCGCGGTCGAGCGTGTTCGTCCACACCGCGGAATAGAGGCCGTACTCGGTGTCGTTCGCGCGATGGACGACCTCCGCCTCGTCGGAGAACTCGTAGACGGTGATGACGGGGCCGAACACCTCGTCGCACGAGATCGGCGCGTCGTCGTCCGCGTCGGCCACGATCGTCGGCTCGAAGTAGTGGCCGTCGCGGTCGACGACCGATCCGCCTGTCAGCGCGCGAGCGCCGCCGTCGACCGCGCCGTCGACGTATCGCTCGATGTCCTCGAGCGCGTCCTCTGAGATCACCGGACCGATGTCGTGGCCGTCGATTCCGGGACCGATCGACATCGACTCGGTCGCCTCTGCGAGCCGGGACGTGAACTCGTCGTAGACCTCCTCGTGAACGAAGACGCGCGTCGTCGCGAAACAGACCTGACCGCTGTTGAAAAACACCTTCAGGGTGTCCTCGATCGCGCTCTCGAGGTCCGCGTCCTCGAAGACGATGCTCGGGCTCTTTCCACCCAGCTCGAGCGAGACGGGGACGACGTTCTCCACCGCGGCCTTTCCGACCATCGTCCCGCCCGTGACCGAGCCGGTGAAGGTTATCTCGTTGATTCGCGGGTCTTCGGTGAGCGTCGCACCCGTTTGCGAGCCGGGGCCGGGGACGACGTTGAACAACCCGTCCGGGAGCCCCGCTTCGGTCGCCAGCTCCGCGAATTTGAGCACCGACAGCGGTGCCTCGGAGGAGGGTTTCGCGACGACGGCGTTCCCGGCCGCGAGCGCCGGAACGATTCCCCGAATGCCGAGCATCACGGCCGCGTTCCACGGGATGATCTGTGCGCTCACGCCGAGGGGCTCTCGCCGGGTGTAGTCCAGTCGATTACCGTCGACCGGGATCGTCTCACCCTGAATCTTGTCGCAGAGACCGGCGTAATACTCGAAGTAGCCGATCCCGTCCGTCACGATTCCCGTCGACTGGCCGATCGGTCGCCCCATCTCGCGCGTCTCGATCTCCGCGAGTTCGTCGATCCGATCCCGAAGCCGGTCGCCGACCTGCCGGAGAACGCGCCCGCGTTCCGACGCGTCGAGTCGGGCCCACTCTCGCTGTGCGTCTCGAGCGGCCTCGATCGCGTGATCGACGTCGTCTCCGTCGGCGATTGCGACGCTCGCGATGGTCTCCTCGGTGGACGGATCTTCGACGTCGAAGAGGTCGGCTCCACTACGATATGCGCCGTCGATGAACGGCCCCGTTTCGTCGGCTACTGGTGACGACATGGTCCCGAATAACCGGTTACAGATAGATAAACGTTGACACCAGGTGGCGAATCCGCGGCCCGACCCGACGACAGAGAACCGATCGAACCGCCGCAAGGCAGCGAGACGAGACCGCCCGCCGAAAGTAGCCGCGTACCGTCTCCCTGCCCGAGTTACCTGCCGTCGGTCCCGGTATCGGACGCATCCCATGCCGGTTTCCGAATAATTTATACGATAACGGAGTTAGTCACTATCATGGCATCGTTTACCGTTACCGACGCGGACGCGCACTACTTGGAGGATCTAAGTAGGTTGTCGGAGTATCTCGAGGACGACAACCCCTGGAAGGGACGATTCGGCGGCGACGGAAAAGACAGCAGGGAGGACGTCGGCAGCGTGCCGGTCAACATCTTCCCCTCGAGCACCGGCTCGCGCAACCTGTACGGGCGGATTCAACGAGACGAGGTGTCGTATCCCGGCGAGGAGATGACTGCCGACGACGTGCCGCGGATCATGGCGCATCTGGGCCTGGACAACTGCGTTCTCCTCTCGCAGAAGATGCTCACGTTCGCCCGGCTCAAAGCCGACGACGAGCGGGCGAACGTGCTCGCGAAGACGTACACCGAGTACATGCTCGACCAGGTCGTCGACCCCGACGAGGGCGTTTACACGATGATCCCCGTTCCGTGGCAGGATCCGGAGTACGCGGTCGAACTCCTCGACGAGTACGGCGACGAACGAGGAATCTGTGGTGCGTGTATGATCACGGGCGGCGCGGAGCCCCCGATGGGGAACCGCAAGTACGATCCGATCTACGAGATCGCGGAGAAAAAGGACATCGCGATCAACTTTCACACCGGCGGCGGCGGTCTCGACGAGTTCCACCAGAAAGGCTACGAGAAGTTCATCGAAACCCACACGCTCGGCTTCCTCTACAACAACGCCTCCCAGATCGTCAGCGTCGTGATCCAGGGCGTTCCCGAGAAGTTCCCCGACCTCAAGATCGCCTTCCAGGAGTCGGGGCTGTTCTACGTCCCGACCGTGATGCACCGCCTCGACGCCGAGTACCTGAAACGCCAGTCCGAAGCACCGCTGCTCGAAAAGCGCCCGAGCGAGTACATGAAGGAGTTCTACTACGGCATTCAGCCGATGGAACTGCCCGAGAAAGAGGAGTACCTCGAGCAGATCATCGAGATGATCGGCGGTCCCGACCGGCTCATGTACGCCTCCGACTACCCACACTGGGACTACGACAGACCGTCGGTCATCACCGAGCGACCGTTCCTCGACGAAAGCGAGAAACAGCGGATTCTCTCGGGGACGGCCGAGGAGGTGTTCGGCATATGAGCCGAACCCACGTCGGCTCGGTCGACGAGTTCGAACACGGCGACCGCACGCTCACCAGCGTCGACGGAACGTCCGTGGGCGTCTTCTGCGTCGACGACGAATTCTACGCGCTCGAGAACGAGTGTCCCCACCAGGGCGGTCCCGCCTGCTCCGGCCGCATCGGCGGCGAAATCGTCGCCGAGATTCCGGAGCCCGGAAAGCGAAAGGAAGAGCGCATCTCCGACAACCTGGTCGTCGCCTGTCCGTGGCACGGGTGGGAGTTCGAGATCGAGACGGGAATCCACCTGGGCGACGACAGCATCTGCCTCGAGAAGTTCGAAGTCGTCGTCGAGGACGGCGAAGTGTACGTGACGAGCTAACGCATCGTTCGAACGCGACCGTCACCGCGTTCGAGACGTACTGTCGGTGAGCGCGTTCCGCCGAACCGAAATTCATGACGGATTCACCTCTATATCGTCGAAAACGGGAGATCGAAACCGAACGACGGGCCGTGCCGCTCGCCTTCGACGAACTGGAACGGGCGGCGCTCGAGCGACTGTCCCCGGACGCGGAGGCGTACGTGACCGCGAGCGCCGGCGCGGGAGAGACGGCGTCCGCGAATCGAGCTGCGTTCGACCGCTTCCGAATCGTTCCGCGAGTCCTCCGAGACGTCTCGGATCGAACGCTGAGCGTCGAACTGTTCGGCGAGACGTTCCCGTATCCGCTGATGCTCGCCCCCGTCGGCGGACAGACGAAGTACCACGAGGATGGCGAGCTGGCCACCGTCCGGGGCGCAGCCGACGCCGACGTGCCGTTCGCAGTGAGCACCGCTTCGGCTCACACCATCGAGGCCATCGCGGACGAACGCGACGACGCGACGCTTCTCTTTCAGCTGTACTGTACGCCGGATCGGGAGGAGACGACCGAACTCGTCCGGCGAGCCGAGCGTGCGGGATACGCCGGCATCCTGCTGACTGTCGACTTCCAGGTGCCCCGATGGGCGCCCGAAACCGCCGCCAGCACCAACGATCGACTGTACGAGAGCACGCTCGCCAACGTGAACTCCGATTCGGACGACGAAGGAACCGACGCGACGAGCGATCAACTCCCTCGAGACGAGTCCATGACGTGGGACGATCTCGCGTTCCTGACGGCGGCGACCGATCTTCCGATCTATCTCAAGGGGGTCGTCCACCCCGACGACGCGCGACTGGCCGTCGAACACGGGATGGACGGGGTCGTCGTCTCCAATCACGGCGGTCGACAGATCGACGGCTCGATCGCGGCGCTCACCGCACTGACGGACGTCGTCGACGCCGTCGACGGCGCGGTTCCGGTGCTGTTCGACAGCGGCGTCCGCGGCGGCGCGGACGTCTTCAAAGCGGTCGCACTCGGCGCGGACGCCGCGTTCATCGGCCGCCCGTACGTCTACGGGCTGACGCTCGCGGGAGAGCGCGGCGTCTACGAGGTGACCCACAACGTCCTCGCGGAACTGGACAGCGTCCTCGGACTCTCCGGCCACGACTCGATCGCGGACGTCGATCGGTCCGCGCTCGTCGACGCCGACGAGCGGGGAAACTCGCTAGCTCGCTAGCACACCGGACGTCGATCCGACCCGACGGCGACGGTCCGACCGCGTGACGATCACGACGACCCGACAACGTTTTTGTCCCGATGCGGGAAACTACCGCTATGAACGTGGAAGTCAGGGTGTTCGGGCCGTTTCACGACGTCGTCGGGACGCGCAGTATCACGTGTCCCGTCCCGTCGGAGCCGACGGTGGGTGGCGTCCTCGAGGAACTCGTCGAACGTCACCCCGACCTCGAGTCGCACCTCTACGAGGACGGCGAACTCGCGGACCGGCTCGCGATTACGAAGAACAAGTCCCACGTCGGCCAGCTCGAGGGTCTCGAGACGCCGATCGAGGGTGGCGATACGATCCGGATTTCCCCGCCGATCAGCGGCGGCGCGAACGAGCCGGTTCGAACGAAATCCTGAGCGCTAATTCTGGCTACGAGACGCGGGCTTCGTCTGCGAACTCGGACTCCGGCACGGTGCCGTCGTCGTTCCAGCCCCGCCGTTCGTAGTACTCGTCGAGTGCGTCTTCGAAGCCGTCGAGGTCGTACGGCAGCGTGTCGTCCTCGCGGGTGACGCCGCGCTGGTTGTGGAAGTGGCGCTCCAGTTCGACGATTCGGTTGCCGACCGAAAGCAGGTCGTCGTAGTCGGCGTCGAGCAGCCCTTCGTAGACGGACTCGTCGACGTGTCGACCGGAGAAACGACAGATGATCGCGGAGTCCTCGAACGCGCGGTGGTTCTCGCGCTCGATGACGAGTTCGGGTTTCCCCTCGAGCGTCTCGTTCTCGAGGTCGCCGTACTCGAGAACCAGCGTCGACGTGTAGAGGTGGTCAGCGCCCCGGTTCGAGACGGCGTAACTCAGCCCCTGCCCCCAGAGCGTTCGGCCGTCGTGTGCGGCGAAGTCCAACCCCTTGACGGACCAGTCCTCGACGCCGAGGTCGTCGTGGGCGCGGGCGACGCCTTCGGCGAGCGTGTCGCCGATTCCCTCCCGGTGGGCGATCTTCTCGGTCAGCTCGTGAACGAGGTCGGCGTTCCCGAACTCGTCCTCGCTCGCGAGGTAGGCCGCGACGGCGTTTCCGGCCGAGATCGTGTCCATGCCGAGCGTGTCACAGAGTTCGTTCGACTTCATCACCGCGACGATGTCGTCGACGCCGCAGTTCGCGCCGAACGAGAACACCGTCTCGAACTCGGGACCTTCCGTCTCGAGGCCGGTCTCCTCGTCCCGGGTCGGCAGCTTGCAGGCGAACGCACAGACCGAACAGCTTCCCTTCTTGTACTTTTTCTCCTCGACGCGGTCGCCGCTGATGCCGTCGATGTTCTCGAAGCCCATCTCCGAGAAGTACCGCGTCGGCACGGAGTAGTTCTCGTTGATGAAGACCGTGCCCGCCGTCGTCCCCTGACGGCGTTTCATATCGTCCGAGGTGGCGGCGTCCCTGTGGACGCTCATCTCCACGTCGCCGTCGAGTTCGACCGATGGCGTGCTGTCGCCGCGGAACGAGAGACACTTGACGTTCTTCGAGCCGAGAACCGCGCCGTGGCCGCCGCGGCCGAACGCCCGCGAGTCGAACGTCATCGCGCTCGCGAACCGAACCAGGTTCTCGCCGGCGGGTCCGATCGAGACCAGGTTGTCCGGTTCGAGGTCGTGCTCGTCGGCCATGTGCTCGGACACCTCGGGAACCGTCGCTCCTTTGAGCGAGGAGACGTCTTCGAACTCCACGCCGTCGTCCGTGACGTGGACGGCGACCAGCTCGTCGCTCGAACCGACGATCTCGACCGCGCTGTAGCCGGTCCCGGTGAAGTTTCGCGAGAGGAAGCCGCCCGCGTTCGACGAGCAGATGCCGTTGGTCAGCGGCGAGAGCGTGGTCATGCTCATCCGTCCCGTGAAACTCATCTGGGACATCTGCAGCGGGCCGGTCGTGAGGTAGACGCGGTTTTCGGGTCCGAACGGCTCGGCGTCGAAGGGGATGTTGTCGTGGGCGAGTTTCGTCCCGACGCCCCGGCCACCGATGAACTCCCGAAGGACGTCGTCTATCGATTCCTCCGTGGCGGTCCTGTTCTCGACGTCGATTCGCAACAGCGGGCCGATGGCGTGTTTCATTCTACCAGTATCGAGTTTCTCAACTGTAATAAATGCACCTCTACGGGCATCGAACGAAGGCGGACGGATTGACGCGCTCGTCGGTGGCGAGTGAACCGAACGCCTCGAGCCGAACGGAATTGCGTTCGATTCGCGGACGTTCCGAACGGGTGGGCACGGTGGATGAAACGCGCGCACGATCGTCGCCCGAACCTCGATTGCGAGACACTCACCGCGAGCGGGAAGGGAAAGAGGACTAACTATATATGGATTCTGTCCCTTCTACAAGCCGATGGCGCTTTTGATGGGCACGGACGACGGATTGTATCGCGCAGAACGCCTCCCGTTCGAAAACGGGGACGCTGAGCGGGTCCTCGACTGCGGGCGGGTGACACAGGTCGAGGACCTGACCCACGCCGAGGGCGTCTTCGTCTGCTCGACGGCCGGAGCGTTCCGGTCGCGCGACGGCGGCCGGACGTGGGACGAACTCGACGTGCCGAAGGGCGGCCGATACTGGTTCGAGGGAGATAGCGTCGTCTTCTCGCTGCAGGCGACCGCCGACGGCGCGCTGTACGCGGGGACGAACTTGCCGGCACTCTACCGCTCGTTCGACGACGGAGAGACCTGGCACGAACTGCGCGGGTTCCAGGATCTGCCCTCGCGACCGCACTGGGAGTCGCCGGAGGACCCAAAGCGAGCGCGGATCCGAAACATCGAGTCGGCTCCGAACACTCGTAATCGGCTCATCGTCAGCATCGAGGTCGGCGGCGTCCACGTCAGCGAAGACGGCGGCGAGACGTGGATCGACCGCAGGGAGAACATCGAAGACGACGTCCACCACGTCCTGCCGTTGACCGCGGACTGCTGGCTGGCGGCGACCGGTTACTTCGACCTCGAGCTCGAGCACGTCGGTCTCCAGACCGGGCTCGGCCACGCGACGGGCTGGGGCGGGCTGTACCGGACGACCGACGCCGGAAAGACCTGGAAGCGCCTGGATCCGGGCAACGAGTACTCCTACATCCGGCGGGCGTTTACCCACGACGGAACGGTGTTTTTCAGCGGCGCGAACGGCGCGCCGCCGGCCTGGGAGAACGACGACCACGAGGCGGCGCTGTTCGAGTCGACGAACTTCGGGCGCACGTTCGAACGCGTCTCCTATCCGGGCGAGCCGAACGAAGTGATCGAGGACTGGGTGGTCGACGACGACGGCACCGTCCTCTGTGGGGGCGGGCTGTTCGACATCCCGGATCCGCGCCTGGACGTCGACGGGCGGATACTGCGTCGCGATCACGACGGGGAGTACGAGACGGTCGGAACGGTGCCCTCGAGCGTCGGCCGAATCGAACTGGTGTGACGGGGTCGTCGCGACCGTCGTCGGACGCGGACGGAACTGCTTCCGTGGCCGACGACGAAAGAGGGGCTGGATTTATCACCGTTGGATCGGTACCAAACCCCATGAAAATCGGCGAACGAGTGATTCGGTCCAGCGGACGAGCGAACGGTCCCACCGGGCGGGCGTTCGCGGAGGGACCGCACCGATGACGGACGTCCTCGAGATGAGCGAGGCGATCTCGCGGACGGTCGAGGACGGACAGCGCATCTACCTCGGCGGGTTCACTCACCTGATTCCGTTCGCGGCCGGCCACGAGATCATTCGACAGGGGTACGAGGGGCTAAACCTGATTCGGGCGACTCCCGATCTGATCTACGATCAGCTGATCGCAGCGGGCTGTGCGAGCGCGGTGACGTTCTCGTACGCGGGGAATCCGGGCGTCGGAAGTCTCCGGGCGTTCCGCCGCGCGGTCGAAGACGGCGAGCCGAACGAGGTCGACCTCGAGGAGTACTCCCACTTCGGGCTCGTCTCGCGCCTCGAGGCGGGGGCGAAGGACCTTCCGTTCGTTCCGCTCCGGAGCTACGTCGGCTCGGACTATCCTGAGCACAACGACGCCATTCGGTTCGTCGAGAACCCCTACGACGACGGGATCGACGAGATTGCGGTCGTCCCGCCGTTGAAACCCGACGTCGCGATCGTCCGAGCCCAGCGAGCGGACGAGGACGGAAACGCCCACCTGTGGGGGATCACCGGCGAGATCGTGGAGGCGGCGTTCGCAGCCGACACGGTCGTGTTGTGCGTCGAGGAGATCGTCGACCGATCGGTGATCCGAAGCGACCCCAACAGGACCCACATTCCGGGCACCGTCGTCGACTGCGTCGTCGAGGAACCGTACGGCTCGCACCCGTCGTACGCCCAGGGGTACTACGACCGGGACAACGACGCCTACCTCGAGTGGGACGAGATCAGCGAGACGCACGAGTCGACCCAGGAGTGGCTCGCGGAGTGGGTCCACGGCGTCGACGGTCGCGCGGAGTACCTCGAGAAGCTCGGAACGAGGCGGCTGCTCGATCTGCAGCCGAGAAGTAACCTCTCCGTGCCGATCGACATGGGGGACTACTAAATGAGGGCGTACACCGACACCGAACTGATGATCTCGCGGGCCGCACAGGAACTCGAAAACGGCGACACGACGCTCGTGGGCGTCGGCGTCCCTAACCTCGCCTGCAACCTGGCGAAACGGACGCACGCGCCGGACCTCGAGATGATCTACGAGTCGGGGACCATCGGATCCGATCCCTCGCGGTTGCCGCTTTCGATCGGCGATCCGGTCCTCGCAACGAACGCACGGAGCGTCGTTCCGATGACCAAGGGGTTCGGCTACTACCTGCAGGCCGGCCGCATCGACGTCGGCTTCCTCGGCGGCGCTCAGATCGACCGCTGGGGGAACATCAACTCGACGGTCATCGGGGAGTACGACGACCCCGCGGTTCGGCTCCCCGGCAGCGGCGGTGCCTGCGAGATCGCGAGCAACACCGATCGGACGATCATCATCGCCCCACACAGCGAGCGCCGGTTCCCCGCGGAGGTCGACTTCGTGACGAGTCCGGGCTACGTCGGCGGTCGGGAAAATCGCGAGTCGCTGGGACTTCGGGGCGGTCCCGAGGCCGTCATCACCGACAAGGCCGTCATGCGCTTCGACGACGACGGCGAGATGATCGTCGCCTCCCTCCACCCGAACGTCTCGAAGACGGACGTCCGGAACGCGACCGGCTGGGACGTTCAGTTCTCCGCGGACCTTGGCGAAACGCGGACGCCGACCGACGACGAGATCGACCTGATCAGAAACGACCTCGATCCGGACGGCATCTACACGGGCGGGGACGGCGACTGATCGGCCGGTCCGACCGGCCTCCTTCCGCGACCGTCTCTCGAGACCGGATGACGAACGACGAAATCTACCGAAACGTCGACACGGGCTCGAGCACCGACGGCGACCGGCCGAAAGACACAATCGTTATAAATATGGGAAGTGATACCAGGACATGGTTCAGCGCATCGACGCGTTCGCACACATTACGCCGCCGGAGTTTTACGAGGAGATGAGCGAGGTTCACTCGACGCCCGCGCTTCACAACCTCTACTTCGAGCCGATCTGGAACGTCGACCGGCGACTCGAGGACATGGACGACCACGGCATCGACAAGCAGGTTCTCTCGCTCGCGAATCCGCCGATCTGGCGGGGGATCGACCCCGAGGACGCGCTCCCGCTGACGCGACTCGCGAACGACCTCGTCAGGGAGATCGCGGACGAGCACCCGGATCGGTTCGTCCCCACGGCGACGATCCCGTTTACGACCGACGCGTACGTGGAGGAACTCGAGCGCTGTCTCGGCGACCTCGACATGCGCGGCGTCCAGATCTTCTCGAACGTCGACGGCCGACCCGTCGACTCGCCGGGGCACATGGCGCTGTACGAGACGGCGGCGAACGCGGGCGCGCCGGTGTGGCTCCACCCGCAGCTCCACGAGTGGTACGACTGGCTCTCGGAGTACGAGGTCCACCGGACGATCGGCTGGCCGTTCGACACGACGGCCGCGATGATGCGGATGGTGTTCGGCGGCGCGTTCGAGGAGAACCCGGACCTCGACGTCATCGTTCACCACCTCGGCGGGATGGTTCCGTTTTTCATCGGACGCATCACGACGTTCTTCGAGGCCCGCGTGAACAACCCGGACATGTACCCGGAGTTCGAGGCACCGGAGTTCTCGACGACCGTTCGTGAGCAGTTCCAGAACTTCTACGGTGATACCGTGATCGGCGGCGAGCTCGCGCCGTTCGAGTGCGGTCGGAGCTTCTTCGGCGACGACGGCGTCGTCTTCGCGACGGACTACCCGTTCGGTCCCGAGGGCGGCCGTCGGTTCATGAAACAGGCCGTCGACGTCGTCGAAACCGTCGAGGACGAGGACGCTCACGAGGCGATCTCGAGCGCCAACATTCGGGCGCTGCTGTAATCTCCGGGAAACGACCGAGTAGACGGGATCGACCGTCGCGCTTCGAACCGAGCGGTGAGGGGGCGGCCGACCGGGTTTTCGGGCGAACAACGTTCGAGACGGCTCTCGCCGGCTCTGTAACCGCTCGAGCGCAACGACCGCCACTCTGCAAGCGGAAGAGACGGTGCGTATAAGTAGTTCTGTCCGGAATCACGGTATAGGTGTAACGTGTGAGCGAGCCACAAACGGAGACGCAGGTGCTGATCGCCGGCGGCGGCCCGACCGGGCTCTCGGCGGCCGCCGAACTCAACGAACACGGAATCGATACCCTGATCGTCGAACCGCGAACGTACGTCAGCCACACCAATCCGCGAGCGAAGCTGACGAACGTGCGGTCGATGGAACACTTCCGGCGATGGGGGGTCGCAGACGACATCCGCGAGGCGGCGAACCTTCCCGTCGACTGGTCACGGGAGGTGGTCTTTTGCACCAGTCTGTTCGGCGACGAGCTCGCCCGGTTCGACAACGTCTTCGGACAGAAAGAGTCCGAACAGTACGCCGAAACCGCCCAACAGATTCCGCAGTACCTCGTCGAAGACACGCTCCGGGAGTCCGTCCGCGAGATGCCGTCAGTGACGCTCGAGACGGGGTGGCGCGTCGAGTCCCTCGAGCAGGACGAAGACGGCGTTCGCGCGACGGTCGAAAGCTGTATCGAGCGACAGACCATCTCCGAGGGGGACCGCCGCGAGATCAGCGCGAACTACTTGCTGGGCTGCGACGGTGCCCGGAGCACCGTCCGCGAGCAGATCGGCTCCTCGTTCGAGGGCGACGTCAACCCGCGCAACAACCTCGGCGTCGTGTTCCGCGCTCCCGACCTCGCCGAGCGCCACCACCTCGGGCCGGCGGTTCACTACTGGACGCTGAACAGCGAGATCCAGGGCTTCATGGGCCGGCTGGACCTCGAGGACAAGTGGTGGCTGATCGCCGTCGGCGTCGACGATCCGAACGCCGTCGACCCGCGGGAGATCATCACGAAGATGGTCGGCGACGAAGTCGACGCGAAGGTGCTCACGACCGACCCCTGGTCGGCCAGAATGCTGCTCGTGGACGAATCCCGTAACGGACGGGTGTTTCTCGTCGGCGACGCGGCTCACCTCAACCCGCCCTGGGGCGGCCACGGCTACAACACCGGCGTCGGCGACGCGGTCGACGTCGGCTGGAAGGTCGCGGCGGTGCTGAACGGGTGGGGCGGATCCGAGCTGCTCGAGACGTACGAGGCCGAGCGTCGCGACGTCCACGCGGACGTCATCGACGTCTCCACGGAGAACATGCAGTCGTCGCCGGCCGACCTGATTTCCGACGAACTCGATGACGACGACAACGTCGACGAGGACGCCTACGAGAAAATCGGCCAGGAGATCTACGAGAAGAAGAAACTCGAGTTCCACAGCCTCGGACTCGTCCTCGGCTACCGGTACGACGACTCGCCGATCGTACTCGACGGCGAGACGCCGCCGCCGAAGTCGGGGACCGTGGAGTACTACCCGACGAGCTATCCCGGCTCGCGGCTTCCCCACGCCTGGCTGAACGACGGCAGGTCGATCTACGACCTGCTCGGCAGCGACCTCACGCTCGTCCGATTCGACCGGAACGTCGACGTCGCGCCCTTCATCGCGGGCGCAGAGCGGGCTGGCGTCCCGCTCGAGGTGGTCGACGTCGACGCCGACGAGGTGGCACACGAGTACAAGAAACCGCTTGTGCTCGTGCGGCCGGACCAGCACGTCGCATGGTGGGGCGACCGGTGTCCGGACGATCCCGCGGCCGTCCTCGAGCGGGTCAGCGGGCAACGAGTCGACCGGTCGTAACACGGAGTTCTGCGGAGGAACGGGTTCGCGCACGTTCTGCGAACGCGCGAGACGAATCCGACGAAGGCGAGACAAATGATTTATCTCGAGTCTCGCACTGTGTCGCGTATGGTCGTGTACTTCGAGGACGTCGAGGTCGGCTACGAGGCCGAGCTGGGAACCTACGAGATGTCGAAGGCGGAGATCGTCGAGTTCGCCGAGCGGTACGATCCGCTCCCGATCCACACCGACGACGAGGTGGCGAGTCAGTCCAGTCACGGGGGCGTGATCGCGAGCGGCTTCCACACGTTCGCCGCGGCGAACCGGCTCGTCACGGATCAGTTCAAGTCGAACCTGGCGGTCGTCGCCGGCCTCGGGATCGACGACCTGCGGTGGCACAACCCGGTGAGACCGGACGACGTGCTCACCGTTCGGATGGAGATCCTCGAGAAGCGACGCTCCGAGGGCGATCCGAGCCGGGGGATCTTCCGACTCGAGGTGACCGCCGAGAACCAGCGCGGCGAGGACGTCGTCTCGTTCGTCGATACGGGAATGGTTCGGGTTCGGGATTCGGACCCAGCGCAGTAGCGGGACGACCGGACGACGTGATGGAACGACGAGTTCGTGACCGCGACGAAACAGCTATGGACCTCGATGAGGTACGACAACATATGTCACTCGATGACGTCGAGGCCGACCTCGAGATCGATCCCGAAGAGACCGCCGTGATCGTCGTCGACATGGAAAACGACTTCGTCGCGGAAGGCGCTCCGCTCGAGACGCCGATGGGACGGGCGTTCGCCGACGAACTCGAGGCGTTCCTCGAGGGCTGTCGCGACGCCGGCTCGCAGATCATCTACACGACGCACGTCCACCGGGAGTCCGGCTGCGACATGGGGACGATGGCCGACATCTGGGCGCCGATCGAACAGCGCGCGGGGCTCGTCGACGAGACGGAGGGCGTCGAGATCTACGACCAGATCGCCCCGCAGGACGATGACATCCTGATCAAGAAACACCGCTACAGCGGCTTCTACGGGACGGACCTGGACATCATTCTCCGAAACTCCGGCATCGAGAACGTGGTCATCACCGGCGTCACCACCGAAAACTGCTGTGCGATGACCGCCCGGGAGGCGCAGTTCCGGGATTACCGCGTCGTCTTCCTCGCGGACCTGACCGGGACGTTCGACTACCCCGACCAGGGATTCGGCGAACGCAGCGCCCAGGAGATTCACGAGACGGTCTGTACGATCATAGGGACGAGCGTCGGAACGCTGGCGACGGCCGACGACGTGCTCGAGGCGTTCGGGACGCGGGCGGTCGCATCGGACGATTGATACGGTTTACTGTCCGTCAGTTCCGGCGCACCTGCGACCCGGGCGGCGGGCGCACCGGCACATCGTGACAGTAATCCGTATGAGGAGGACAACGACGGTCCGGCCGTCTCCGGCGAACCGCTTGGGTATCTTTATTCCGGACCCGGACGAACGACGGCGTAATGGTACGAGCAACGACGGACGGTCGAGTCCGGACGCTGACGTTGGATCGCCCGGAGTCGAAGAACGCGCTTACGCCCGACGCCGCGATCGAGACCGCCGAGGCCATCGAGGACGCCGTCGCCGCCGACGTGCGAGCGATCGTGCTCACGGGCGAGGGAGACGCCTTCAGCGCGGGCGGGGACGTCGAGGCGATGGACGAACGCGACGAGACGCCCCGCGAGTCCTACGAGCGGATGTCAGAGACGATGAACGCGGTGATCGAGACGATCCTGAACGCACCGGTTCCGGTCGTCGCGAAGGTCAACGGCGACGCCATCGGGGCCGGGACGAACCTCGTCGCCGCCTGCGACTTCGCCATCGCGAGTCGCGAGGCTCGCTTCGGCGAGGTGTTCGTCAACGTGGGGTTGATCCCCGACAGCGGCGGCACGGTGATCCTCCCGCGACTCGTCGGCCTCCGGACGGCCAAGGAGCTCGCGATGACCGGACGGATCTTCGACGCCGAGGAGGCCGAACGGCTGGATCTGATCAACAGGGCCGTCGGTCCCGACGACCTCGAAGACGAGGTCGACTCGCTGCTGGCGACGCTCGGAAACAGGCCGACGGAGACGCTCGCGCTGACCAAGCGGGGCTTTCACGGGAACGTCCACCGATCGCTCGACGAGGGCCTCGAGTACGAGGCGCTGTTGCAGTCGCTCGCTTACGGCACCGACGCCCACGATGAGGGCGTCGCCGCGTTCCTCGAGAAACGGGATCCCGAGTTCCGGTAGCGCCGCCACGAACCTCCAGGCATCGAGAATTCCCAGCCGATGGTATTCGGGAGAACCGTTATGTGACTCATGAGCCAGGTATCTGTCATGGAATCGAACGAATCCGTCGCGTGCGACCGCTGGGACAACGGCGACTGCACAGGAACGCCGTTCTGTCCGCCCCGCTGTCCCAGATTCGTCGACGGGGAGGGCGAGCCGATGCTCGTCGAGCCGGCGCGCGAGGACGACTACTACCCGCTCGTGAAGATGTACGACGAGATGGGCGCACAGGAACAGACGATGGGCATTCCGCCGCTAACCAGGAACAAAGTCGAAGAGTGGATCCAGCGGCTCTACCGACGGGGGTGGAATCTGGTCGCGAAACACGACGACCGCGTGGTCGGACACGTCGGCGTGACGCCGACGGACTCCGACGAGCCGCAGTTCGTGATCTTCGTCGCGCCCGGCTACCAGAACCGCGGTATCGGCTCGGAGCTGATGAAACACGTGATCGCTTACGCCTCGGACCGCGGCTACGACGCCCTCACGCTCGACGTCGCCCGGGAGAACCGTCGGGCGATCACCGTGTACAAGAACGTCGAGTTCGAGGTGACGGACTCGAAGGCCGGCGAGGTCGAGATGGCGCTCTCGCTCGAGAAATCGATCGCCGAGGAATCGAAGCTCCCGCCCGGAAAGCGGGATCAGTGCGCCTGATCGCGCGGCCGAACGCGGTCCCGTTCCGTCGGCGACTCCGTCGAGCGCGTTCCGATCGCTCGCGTCCTACCTCCCCTCCCACTCGGGTTCTCTGTCCTCGAAGAACGCGTCGATCCCCTCGTTTTTGTCCTCGGTGGCGAACAGCTGCGAGAACAGCTCCGCCTCGTACTCGATGCCGGACTCGAGGGGCATCGTCGCGCTCGCCGTGACGGCCTTCTTCGCGAACTCGAGGGCGATCGGGCTCTTGGTGGCCATCGCCTCGGCAAGGTCGTAGACGCGGTCGTCGAGTTCCTCGTCGTCGTCGCAAACCTCGTCGACGAGGCCGATGTCGGCCGCCTCGCCGGCGTCGATCAGTTCGCCGGAGAGGATCAACCGCAGCGCCTGGCCCTCGCCGACGAGCCGGGGGAGCCGTTGCGTGCCGCCCCCGCCGGGGATGAGTCCGAGGTTGATCTCGGGCTGGCCCAGCTTCGCGCGTTCGTGGGCGATCCGGACGTCACACGCCTGTGCGAGTTCGCAGCCGCCGCCGAGAGCGTGGCCGTTGAGCCGGCCGATCACCGGCTGCGGGAGATCGGCAACCAGTTCGTAGACGCGGGGCCGTTTGCTGACCTCGCGCTGTTCGATCGCGTTTCGCTCGCGCAGTTCGGAGACGTCCGCGCCGGCGACGAACGCCTTGGCCTCGTCGGCTCCCGTCAGTACGACGACGCGGACGTCGCTGTCCTCGATCGCGCGCATGGTCGCTTTGAGCTCCGAGCGGACGGTTGCGTTGAGCGCGTTGCGGGCATCGGGTCGATCGATCGTGACCGTCGCGACGTGCTCGACGCGGTCGCCGACGTCGACGTGGACCGTCTCGAACTCGTCGTCGACGGACTCGAGGTCGGCGCTCATCGGTCACCCTCCACGGCGTCGTCGACGATCTCGCCGTCCTCCCAGACGTAGAATCCCTCGCCGGATTTCTTGCCGAGGTTACCTGCGCGCACCTTCCGCTTGAGCGTCTGCGGCGGTTTGAACCGCTCGCCGAGTTCCTCCCGAAGGTACTCGAGGATCTCGAGTCTGACGTCCAGTCCGACCACGTCGGTCAGCTCGAGCGGGCCCATCGGGTGGTTGTAACCGAGTTCCATCGTGGTGTCGATGTCCCGCGGCGAGGCGACGCCCTCCTCGACCATCCGGATCGCCTCGACGCCGAGGGCGACGCCGAGTCGCGAGGAGGCGAAGCCGGGCGTGTCGGTCACCTCGACGGGAACTTTCTCGATCCCCTCGGTGAACTCGTGGGCGAACGCGACGGTCTCGTCGCTCGTCTGCTCGGCGACGACGATCTCGACCAGCGTCATGATGTGAACCGGGTTGAAAAAGTGCAGGCCGATCACCCGCTCTGGGTGGTCGGCGGCGCTCGCGATTTCCGTGACCGACAGCGAGGAGGTGTTCGACGCGATGACCGCGTCCGCGACCACGTTCTCCTCGACCGTCTCGAGGGTGTCGACCTTGAGCTCCATCCGCTCGGGGATCGCCTCGATGACGAGGTCGGCTCCCGTGACGGCCTCGGCGAGGTCGGTCGTCCCGCTGATCCGCTCGAGGGTTTCGTCGGCTTTCTCGCGGCTCACCTTGTCTCGGGCGACGCCGCCCTCGAGGTTGTCCTCGATCGCGCTCACGCCGTCCTCGACGAGCGACTCGTCGATGTCCCGGATGGTGACGTCGTGGCCACCCATCGCTGAAACCTGTGCGATACCGTGTCCCATCGTTCCGGCACCGAGTACGGTGACGTTCATACCTTCGTCTCTGTGAGCGGTCGATAAAGAGGTTATCATCGAGCGGACCGAGGTCGAAGAAGGTCGAACGGCCCGGTCTGGCTGCCGTTACCGCGGCCGCACTTTGAAGCCGTACCGGATGACGTCCTCCTGTTCGTAGATGCGCCGGATCGTCGCCTCGACGTGGTCGCCGACCTCGACCGAGCCGATCACCTGTGCGGGAACGCTCACCGTCTCGCCGCCCGGGCCGTCGAACGCGACGACGGCGCTCTGGAACGCGCCGTCTCGGGCCTGCTGTTCGACGAACTCCGGTGGCGCGCCGCCCTGCTGGATCGTCGTCACCGCCTCGACCGTCCCCGTTCCGGGCAGGCGGATCGGCTCGTACTCGACGAGACCGCCGCAGCCGTCACACGCGCCGTCGGGCGGGAACGACAGCACCCCGCAGTCGGGACAGACGCCCGCCTCGAGCCGGTGGCGCTGCGGAATCGAGCGCTTCCAGGTCGGGACGCTGACGTACGCGCCGCCGCCGTCGGGTTCGCCGCTCGTGAGTTCGCCGCGCCGGCGCAGGTAGCGGGCGTACGACAGGTCGTCGCCGTCCGCATCCGTCTCGAGGGTCGTCTCGACGCCGTCGTTCTCGACGACGAGCGCCGTGGCTGACGCGCCGCTGCCGTAGCCGGCGATCAGGACCCGCTCCGCGCCGTCGTCGACGGCGGCGGCGAACGAGAGCAGCGCGCTCGCCGCGCCGACGTCGCCGAGGTCGTGGACGGTCGCACAGCGCTGGATGTCGTCCGTCTCGACGCCGAGCGCTCCGGCGGCCCGGTAGGGCAGTTTTCCGTTCGGGGCCTGGACCGCGGCGGCGTCGATCCCGTCGACGTCGACGCCGTCCGCGGCGTCCCCCAGCGTCTCGGAGAACGACGACCGCTCGTAGGCGGTCGCGTCCAGACTCGTCGTCTCGCCGGAGCCGTGCGGGCGGAACCGGGTTCCGGGGTACGGCTCGGAGGCAGTCGCCCGGTCGACGACCGGCGCCGAGCCGTCGGCGGCGAGGACGAGCGCAACGGCGCCCGCACCCGCGGCGTGTTCGATCGCGCTGTCGGGCGCACCACGCGGCGCGTCGCTCGCGACGACCAGCGTGGCGGTGTCGTCCGTCCGCTCGAGGGCGCTCGTCAGCGCGTCGACGCCGGCGAGGGTACTCCCCGTCTGGAGTTCCGTCTCGACGCTTCGGTCGAGTCCGAGCATGCTCGCGAGCCTCGGCGTCGGGTCCTCTTCGTCCATCGGCGGCGTCGTGGTGGCGAGGAGGAGGCCGTCCACGTCGCCGGCGTCGACCGCCGTCGTCTCGAGGGCGATCGTCGCAGCCTCGGCAGCCATCGTCAGCGAGTCCTCGTCGACGCCGGGGACCGCCTTCTGCCGGATGCCCGTTCCGCCGAACGTCCCGAGCGCCTCCGTGAACTCCTCGGCGGAGATGCGGTCGGCCGGAGCGTACGCGCCGACGCCCGCGATGGAACGGTCCGTCATTCCGCCACCTCCCGTTCGAAGACGTGAACGACGGCAGCGCCGCCGCTTCCACCCACGTTGTGGGTCAGCCCGCGCCGGGGATCGTCGAGCTGTCTCTCCCCCGCGTTGCCGGTGAGCTGTTTGAACACCTCGGCGACCTGGCCGGTGCCGGTCGCGCCGATGGGATGGCCCTTGGATTTGAGGCCGCCCGAGGGGTTGACCGGGAGGTCGCCGTCGAGGTCTGTCGTCCCGTTCTCGAGCAGCGTGGGCGCTTCGCCGCGCTCGCAGAGTCCGAGGTCCTCGTAGGCGAGCACCTCCGCGATGGCGAAGCAGTCGTGGACCTCCGCGAAGTCGATCTCCGCCGGGCCGACGTCGGCCATCTCGTAGGCCGCCTCCGCCGCGCGCTCGCTCGCGGGGATCGCCGTGTACGTGTCGCGGTCCGCGAGTCCGACCGGGTCCGACGACGCCCCGACGCCGGCGACGCGGATCCGGTCGCCGTCGTAGTCCTCGAGGAACGCCTCGCTGGCGACGAGAGCGACCGCGGCACCGTCCGAGGTCGGACAGCAGTGATAGAGGTTCAGCGGATCCGCAACGGGGGCCCCACCCTCCGCGTCCTCGAGCGAGCAGGTAAAGCCCAGGTGGGCGTTCGGATTTTTCGCGCCGTTGGCGTGATTCTTTACGGCGACCCGCGAGAACGGTTCGGTGTCGACGTCGTAGCGGTCCATGTAGGCGCTGGCCATCTGGGCGTAGACGCCGGCGAAGGTGGTTCCGGTCAGGCGCTCCCACTCGGTCTCGCCGCTGACGCCCAGCCAGTACTTCGTGAGGTCGCCGCTCATGTCGGTCATCACCTCGAAGCCGCCGGCGACGACGAGGTCGGCCATCCCGCTTCGGACCGCCTGAACGGCCTGTCGAACGGCGTAACCGCCGGCCGCACAGGCGTTCTCGACGCGGGTGCAGGGCACTCCATCCAGACCGACGTGCTCGGTGACCGCGGGCCCGGAGAGGCCGAGCTGGCGGCCGCCGACGCCGAGCGTGCCGATCACGGCTTCGTCGACGTCGTCGGAGTCGATCGTTCCGTCCGTACTTTCGAGCGCCGACTCGTACGCTCGCTGGAACAGCGACCGATAACTCTCGTCGGCGAAGGCACCGAACGGCGTCTGTCCGGCACCGATTACGTACGCTTCCGTCATACCTGGGAGTACGCCGCTGCGAGCAAATAGTTTGGGATATTCGGTGTGACGGGGCGGTGCTCAGTTCGTCGACTGTTCCGCCCGCTTTCGAATGGAACGGCTGACGCCGCGCCACGCGCCGGTTCGGTAACGATAGAGCGTGATCGCCGCCGAGATGTACGTCTCGGTGAGCATGGCGACGTACAGCGCGGCCACGCCGAGCGGGGTGATCACGCCGAGATACGCGACGGGGATCGTGAACACGTAGAGACCGACGAGCGCACCGTAGAACGGCCAGCGGGTGTCGCCGGCCCCGCGGAGCGCGCCGGTCGCGGAGGAGTCGATGCCGAGGCCGATGGTCGCGAGCGCCGCGAGCTGAACGAACGTCGAGGCGTGCGAGAGCGCCTCCGGATCGTCGACGAACACGAGCGCGATCTGGTCGGCAAAGAGGATCACGACCGACGCGAACGCGACGTACGCGACGAACGAAAAGCGGATGATCTCGTCGCCGTAGTTCGTCGCCATCCCCTCCTCGTCGGCACCGAGGTGACGTCCGACGAGGCTGCTCGAGGCGATCGAAAAGCCCCACGAGAGGCTGTTCATCAGGTCGCGGACGCGACGACCGATTTCGTAGGCGGCGACGACGACGGAGCCGAAGAAGCCGGCGATGGCCAGCAGCGGGAACACCGCGACGGCGCGCGAAACCTCCTGAAAGATCAGCGGCGTGCTAACCCGGACCAGCGGCTGCAACAGGGTGGTGTCGATCGTCGGCCCCGAGAGCGTCAGCCTGACCGGCAGGCTCCCGCGGCGCGGATACGGTCGGCCGAGCAGTCCCCACGCCAGTCCGGCGGTGATGAGGACGGTCGCGACGACCGTTCCGATCGCGGCACCGGCGACGCCCATCCCGAATCCGAAGATCAACACCGCGTTGATGAGGATGTTGAGCGCCGCACCCCCCGCCCGGATGACCATCGGCGTGAAGGTGTCGCCGACGCCGGCGAACACCCTGCTCGCGATCTTGTTGTAGAACTCGAACAAAAGCGCCGGCGCGAGCAACGTGAGGTAGATCGTCCCGTACTCGAGGGCGGCTGGCTCGGCGCCGAGCAGGCCGATGAGCGGTTCCGCACCGAACCAGAACAGCGCGATAAACGGCAACGAAAACGCGGTCGCGAGCAGACAGCTCTGGGTGATCGCCCGGTTGGCCATGTCCGACTGGTCGCCGCCGTAGTACTGGGAGACGAGGCTGATCGTTCCGCCGGAGAGACCCAGCGAGAGGCGTTCGACCAGCTGCCAGTACGCGTAAGCGAACGCGAGTCCCGCGATGGCGGGAGCGCCGAGAACGATTCCGACCATCGCGACGTCCGCGGTCTGCTTCGAGGTGCGCGCGAATCCCGTCACCACCCGTGGCCAGGCGAGATCCAGAGTCGCCCGCAGGCGGGACCGCTCGATGACGTTTCCGCGCTCGAGGAGAGTCGCGAGGAAGGACGCGAGAGAGCGAAGCATTGGAATGGATAAAGGACCAAACTGCGGTTTAACGGTTGAGAAAGGGGCAAGCCCGAACCCTTGTCACCGGTGCAGCCGGAAACCGATCCTCACTGGGACCGGATCAACACGCCGAACACCGGGATCGGAGTCGACCCGTCGTGGCCGAATCGCCGCCGACTCTCGCTCGGTCGTCGCCGCGACCCGACTCAGATGCGGATGAAGCCGTCGTCGATGCGATCGTCCTCCTCGAGGATGCCCGTGTCGACCAGGACGTCCTGGCTGCGCTCTAAGTTCTCCGCCGGGATGTCCCCGTCGCGCGGCCAGACGTCGATGTCCCGAACCGTCTCGAGCGACCGCTCCCAGATGTCCTGTCCGTAGTCCGGGAAGACGTCGCCGCCGCCGGCCAGCGACTGCTCGGTCACCTCGACCAGGTCGCCGTCGTAGGTGGCCTCGTACGAGGCGCTGAGTTCGTCGGCCATCGTCCGATAGAGATCGGTGTTCTCGTCGTAGGTCTCCTCGAGCGTGATCCACGCCGAGGCGAGGTTCGACTGGAGACGCTCGTACTCCCAGGGTGCAGCCAGGATCGATCCGATCCCCTCTTCCTCGGCGTTGAGCGCGGCGCTGTAAGGAACGATCGCGGCGTCCACCTCGCCCGCCTCGAGCGCAGCGAGTCGGTCGGTCGCGCCGAGGATGTTGATCAGGTCGACCGCGTCCGATCCGAGCTCCTCGTCGATCATCACCTCGCCGACGACGGTCGACATCGAGTTCGGCGAGTGCGTCGCCGCCCGTCCGCCCTCGAGGTCGTCCCAGGTGTCGACTTCGGGACTCGAAATCATCACGAAGACGTACTCGTCGAGGAAGCCGCTGAACGCGACGACCGGGAAGCCCTCGTTGATCGCACCGACGATGCCTTCGACCGTGAGGTAGCCGAAGTCGATCTCACCGCTGATGAGCGCGGCCACCATCGGCGTGAATCCGTTGAACATCGTCCGCTCGAGCGTCGTTCCCTGCTCCTCGAGACTGGACTGGAACTCGCCGTAGATCGGGAACGCGTACACCGGCTCCGTCGGCGACGGCACGCCGATCTGAATCTCGTCGGGGAAATCCACGTCGTCTGCGCCGTCGTCGGTTTCGCCGTTACCGCCGTCGTCGGTTCCGCCGTTGCCGTCGTCCGTGCCGTCACCGTTTTCGTCGCCCACGCAGCCTGCGAGTCCCACCACGCTGGCACCGATCGCCGATTTGAGCACTGTCCGCCGGTCTGGGTACGTTACCATATCGCACAAATATATCGTCCCTGAATATGAAGGTTTCCACTCGCGTGCGGACAGGTCACCACCGGCAACCGAGTTGGGACGGAGAACGGGAGCGTGAAATCGAAACTCCAGACAAACGAAAACGACCGGTTCCATTTATCACTCCGGCCGCAGTCCTTCGATACGTATGTTCCACGTCGTAGCAGGCGTCGACGACAACGAAGAACGGGCACTCGAGCAAGCCGAGACGATCGCCTCGCTCCCGGCAGCGCCGGACGAGATCACCGTGACCGTCGTACACACGTTCACGTTCAAGGCACCCGACACCTCGATCGACGACATCGAGGCCGTCGCCGCGGTGGCAGAGACCCTCGAGGAACGGGGGATCCAGTGCGAGGTCCACGAGGGGAACGGAGAACCGTCGGAGTATCTCGTCCAGTACGCGGCAGAACAGGGAGCAGACCTCATCTGCGTGGGCGGGAGAAAGCGGACGCCGGCCGGGAAAGCGCTGTTCGGCAGCGTCTCACAGCAGGTGTTACTGGGTTCGGATCGGCCGGTCCTCGTCACGCCGAACCCGTAAGAACACCGACGAGTATTTTTCGTCACTAACGAACGTCACCGCGTCCAGAAGCCGTCCGGATCGAACTCGCGAACGTACTCGAGTTCCGTCGCCGTCGGTTCGGGTGTCGTCTCGACCGAGCCGTCGTCTCCCACGGTTTCCAGGTTCCAGGGAATCGTATCGCGAATCTCCTCGACGGTGACGCCGGGGTGGACCGACCGCAGAGTGAGTTCGCCGTCGCGAAAGCAGAAGACGCCCTTCGTCGTGATGAGGGCGTCGGGACCGCCGCCGCGGAGGCCGCGTTCTTCGCGCCAGTCGCCACCATCGCCGTGGCCGGGACTCGTCCGGTAGGTCACGGACTCCACGAACCGCCGTGATTCGTGGGGCATGATGATGACGGTCCGATCCGAGAGCACCGAGATGTCGCAGGCTCCGCCGCTTCCCGGAAGCCGAATCGTCCGGTCGCCGGCGCGGACCTGCGTCGTGTTGAGGTTGCCGTACCGATCGATCTCCGCGCCGCCGATGAAGCCGACGTCGACGTCGCCTCGCTGGAGGCGTCCCATGATGTCGAGCATGCCGGTGGTACTGACGGACCGATCGAGGTGTGCGAGGTCGCCCATCGTGTAGATGAGTTTCGACGACGGCGCGTCACGGATCGTGCCGTTTTCGAACACCGCGAGCGCGTTCGGCGCGTGCGTGCTGACGGCGACCTGGTAGGCGAGCAACGGAAGCCGCATGCCGACGAACGCGCACTCGTCGTCGCGGATCTCGTTCGCGGCGGTCGTCACCATCAGCTCCCGACTCGTGTACTCAGCGTCCATAGCGCACCTCCGCGGCGACCGTTTTCTCGAGATCACGCAGCTCCGAATCGACTCGATCGACGTACTCCTCGCGATCGACGCCGTAGACCCACTCGTCGGCCCACTCGCTGTACCCCTCCGGCGTCTCCGTCCGATCGTGATACGAGAAGTAGGCCTCGTGATCGCGTCGGTAGTAACCGGTCAGCGGGCTCGGATGTGCGCCCAGCGGACACTCGACGACGGCGTCGACCTGATCCCGGGCGACGACGACGCGGTCGGGGTCGCTCTTGATCGCCGAGGGCTCGACGAGTTCCTCGCAGGTGACCAGCACGCGATCGGCCGCACCGACCGCTTGCTCGGTGACCCCGAGACTTCCCCAGCAGTGTGCGTCGCCGTATCGATCGGCGCGCTGTGCGTGGACGACGGCCCAGTCGGGTTCGATCGCCGGAACGAGCACCTGTTGCTCGCCGGTGAACGGACACTCCGTCTCCCGGAACGGCGACTCCTCCGAGAGGAGGTCGCTTCCGAGCAACGACCGCGTCGGCAGGTAGGAGACGCCGAGCGAGCCGGCGTGCAGCGCCATCGCCAGGCTCAGATTCGAGTGGTCCTCGACGTCGAGCGCGCCGGATTCGACCGCGCGGCGAAAGCAGTAACCGCTTCCCGCGCTCGCGTTGCCGATCCACGCCGCGCGGATCCGATCGACCAGATCGGCACCGACGAGCTGGTCGAACAGCACATCGCTGATCGGCCCGACGAGCGTCAGCTCGTCCCGTTTCCGCCTGATCAGCTCGTGGCCGACCGCGAACGGGATCGCGTGCTCGAGGGCCAGTCCCATCGCGACCGTACTTCCAGGTTCGATGCGTCCGACTGCGTCCGAGAGCGTCGTGGATCTATCGCGTGGCATGTCAACGGTATACTACCCACGTACTGGCCGTCCACTATAAACCGTTTCGTCGCGTTCGCTTGCGGGTAACTCGCAAGCCAGTAAATAATACACACACTGAGGGTGTGTATTCCGGTCGTTTTCAGCCGTGAAGCGACACGAGCACGCCGCCCACGACGACGACGAGTGCCGAGAGAACGAGCGGAAGCGTGACGTTCTCGAGGCGCTTCAGGAAGACGAACGAGAGCACGGCGACGAGCAGCGGGCTCACCTGGATGATCGGAACGACTAACACGACGGGTGCGATCTCGAGTGCGGCGTAGTAGGCGAACAGAAACGCCGTGTTCGCGACGCCCGCGGCCACGTACCACCGAAGCGATCCCGATGCGAGGTCCGTCGCCGTGGGAAGCGCGTTTCGCCACCGGAGGTAGGCGAGAAAGCCGACCGTCGCCGCGACGGTTTTGATCGAGAGGCCGACGAGCACGGACGTCCCGTCGGCGAATCCGATCTTCGCGAAGATCGGCTCGACGCCGTAGAAAACGGCCGCGACGAACGGGAACGCGAGGTCGTACGTTCGTCCCGTGTACTCCATCGACGAGGACGCGGTTTCCCAGGAGATCGCGCCGACGCCGAGGACGATCAGCACGATCCCGACGAAGTGTTCGAACGTCAGCACCTCGCCCAAGACGACGATCGCCGCGAGCGTCGCGTAGATCGGCTGCGACGCGCGAATCGGCTCCGATCGACTCGCACCGACCCGTTCGATGCTCGCGTAGAAGAACGCTCGACCGACGAACGTTCCGACCAGTCCCGCCATCGCGAACGCGCCGATCGCGGTCGGCGTCAGTTCGGCGGTCGGATCCGCGATCACGACGGTGACGGGAACGAGAAGCAGGATGTTGACGAACAAAACGACGACGAGCGCGTCCACCGAGCGACCCGCGTCGGTTCCGACGCGAAGACAGATGACGGCGACCGAGAGCGCGACGGCTGCCGCGATCGCGAGCGATACGCCGACGACGTCGATCACCGGACGCCTCCCGCGGCCAGATCGACGTCGATCATCGGATGACCCCTCGTGCGGCCGTTTTCGGCGTGCCGGCCACGCGCGGAGCTTCGAACCCCACGCAGACGGCTATCCGCCGGCCGCGGCGTCGATACGAGCCGACGACGGTCGACCGCGAGATTCGGCGTCGACGCTCGCGAGCCGAGTTCCCCGGTCGACCCTCGCTCGAGGGGCGAAACGACTGCGGGTTCGCCCGCGGTCACTCGTGCATGCAGGTGACGATCGGGCGCTCGCTGTTGAGCAACACGGACTGGGTGGTGCTTCCGAACAGCGCCTTGCCGACCGGCGACCGTTGTCGACCACCGATGACGAGCATGTGTGCGTCGTGGCTGTCCGCCGTCCGGAGGATCTGCTCGGTCGGCTCGCCGACGCGTCCGTCGGTCGAAAACTCCGTTCCCTCCGGAAGCACCTCCTCCGCGAACTGTCGAGCGACGGTCGCGGCGTCTTCCGCCGCGTTGTCCACGGGATACCCCTCGGCGCTCTGTCCGCCGGTCGAGGGTGAAAACGATCCCTCCGACGGCGTAAACGGATAGCTCGGCGTACCGCTCGTCGGACCGCTCGCCCGCTCTGCGATTCGATCGTACTCTTCCTGTTCCATCACGTGTAACACGACGAGTTCCTCGTCGAACGCCCTCGCTACGTCGTGGGCCGTCTGCACGACCGTCCGCGACGACGGGGTGCCGTCGATTGCTGCGACGATTGCCATACCCGAACGATTCGCACACAGGGTGAAAATTGTTCCGTCTATTACCTTCGGGTAGGAACGCGCTGCGAGAGGAGGCCCACAGATTCGGACCGTTCGGCGGCTCCCACGAGCGATACCGGAGCCGCCGTATCGCGGGTTCGGTCCGTCCGGCTGGTCGAGAATACAACCGGTACTTCTTTCGAGGTGCCCCGAAAAGACGGAGCCATGAATCCGTCGCTCTCACAGGTGTATCTGATGGTGACCGACCTCGAGCGCTCGAGCGAGTTCTACGAGGAAGTGTTCGGGCTGACGGTCGAAGAGCGGGGTTCCCGAAGCGTCGCGTTCGATACCGGCGCCTGCGAACTCAAACTCGAACGGCAGTTCGACGACGAGACGCTCGACGCGTTCGGACTGACTCCCCCGGGCGACGACCGGGGCGACGGGGCGATCACAGTCCTGGAGGTCGACGACGTCGACGCGGTCCACGAACGTGCACAGGAGGCCGAAGCGACGATCCCCTTCGGCCCGGCGGACGTCGACTGGGGTCGCCGGATCCTCCTCGTGGAGGACCCCGACGGCTACGTCTTCGAGGTGTCGCGTCCTCTCGAGTGAGCGACCGTCCGGGATCGGAGACGGGAGGCTGCCACCAGGACGCGAATTGGAGAGAGGATTGCCGAATCACGAGCGTTAAGGACGGCTCACGACCCTGACTCGAGACGAACAGTGGAAGACAGAGGACCGACGCCCGGGACGCGAAACGATGAACGTGAGCGAGGCGGCTGTGGTCGTGAACGCGACCGTGAAGTAGACGGGGAAGAGTGAACCGATGGTCGACGTACTCGGAGTGACGTTCGCGTTGATCGCCGCGCTCTCGCTCGGCGTCACGTCGATCTTCGTTCGTCTCGGCTCGCGAAGCGGCAAGTCAAACGAAATCGTGATCGCGACGTTCGTCGCGAATCTCGCGATCGTCGTCCCGATCACGCTCTACGTCTACTACCCCAACTTCGGGTTGACGCCGCGGGCGATCGTCGCGTTCGCGCTGGCGGGGACGGTCGGGACGTTCTTCGGTCGCGCGCTGTTTTACAGGAGCATCGAGATAATCGGCGCGAGCAGAACCGAGCCGGTGAAAGCCACCCAGCCGCTTCACGCCGCTCTCGTCGCCGCAGTCGTCCTCGGAGAGGCGCTGACGGCGAGGAATCTCTTCGGCATCGTCCTGTTGATCGTCGGACTCGCGCTGGTGTCTCGAGAGATCGTCAACGACGACAGCGGGCCTACCAGCGTCTCCCCCGCCATGCTGATTTTGCCGCTCGGGGCCGCGTTCTTCTTCGGCATCGAGCCGACGTTCGCGAAGATCGGGTTCGACGAGGGGACGCCGGTGCTCGTCGCGCTCGTCGTGAAGACGGTGGCCGGACTGACCGCGATGTTACTCTACCTGCGGATGCGAAACTCACTCCCGTCGTTCTCGCTGCGATCGACGGAACGCAGCGTCCTGAAGTGGTACGTCCTCGCCGGCATTTCGAACACGATCTTTCTCACGTCGTACTACGCGGCGCTCGAGATCGCGCCGGTCATCCTCGTCGTCCCGCTCGTGCAGACGAGCCCGCTCGTCGTCGTCGTGCTCTCGCTGGCGTTTCTCTCGCACTTAGAACGGGTGACGCCGCGACTGATCGCGGCGGCGACGATCATCGTCGCGGGGGCGACGATCGTCACGCTCACGACCTGAATAGAGGTGGGTTACAGCTACCGAACTGAAACAGAGCTCGTACACTCGTCGACGGATATCGTCAGTACCGAATCGACTGATTCGAACAAAAGACAAGCATTATGAAGGTGTGCATTGTTATCTGGACTCATGGTCGGTCAACAGCGGTTAGAACACACGAAACTCCGAGTGTCGAACCTTGATGACGCGGTATCGTTTTATACGGACGTGATGGGAATGGCAGAGATCGAACGAAGTGAAGAAACGGTCTACCTGGGATGTGGACTGGACGAAAATTTCGATCTAGCGGTAACGGAAGGTGGAACAGGGGTTGAACACTTCGCGGTGCGAGTCGACAACAGCGATGAGATCGATCGATACGAGCGGCTCCTTACCGAGGAGGGAATCGAGACGAAACGCGTCGGTGGCGAAGAACCGAATCAGGTCGAAGGAATCCGATTCGAGATACCGATGGGCGTGGATGTGGAACTCGTTCTCGTCGACGACATGGAATACAAACATTCGAACGTCGCACGTGTGCCGGGTCGAACGAGCGTCTGTCCGCTAGATATAGACCACATCACGCTCGGATCACTGGATCCACGAGAGAACGTGACGTTCTTGGACACCGTTCTCGATTTCAACGTGTCGGAGGTGTTGTTGAAAGAGGACGGTAGCTGGCGCGGAGCGTTCACCCGGTGGGGCATGCACCACCACGACGTAGCCGTTCTCGGTCGTCCTGACGGTACCGACTACAACCTGCGTCACATCGCCTGGACGATGTCGAGCATCGACCACATGAAGGACTTCATCGACACCCTCTCGCAGGCCGGCTACCAACTCGAAGTTTCGATTCACAGACACCACGCCGGCAACAATCTCGCGGCGTACTTCTGGGAGCCGGGCGGAAACCGCTTCGAAATCTGTGCGGAGATGGCAACGCTCGATCCAAATACCCCCACGAACTACTGTGAACCCGGCGAAGGATTCACCGCGTGGGGTGGCGTCAACCCGCCGGAGTCGTATCGAAAAGACGGGTCGTAACGTTGAAGAGACCGGTTTCGGACGATTTGTTCACCTCGTCAGATCTTCGCGAGCCGTCCGTTCGTCTGTCAGGGTGATCGACAGCAACGAACCGCTCCCGTGATAAAAATGCTAGTTTACCCAGTGACACGAAAAGAAAGTGGACATACAAACGAATATTTTACAACAGTATGGAGGTAAACAAAACGAACAGGCAATTTACACAGTATACAATCATGTAGTTCTATTCTTCGACGTCCCCAGAGACGCGAACGACAGTTTACCACCTACTGCAGATAACGAGCAATCGTTCCGAGAAGCGCAAAATGCACACGGACGAAACCGTCGGAGGTCAATCGAATGGTCACAGACCACTAGAGATCCAGAAGCTCACGGGCCTGATCTGGGGTTGCGACTTCTCGGCCCAGTTCGCGGGCAATCGTTGCGATTTTATCCACGACCTGCCGGCAGCTTTCGATTGGTTCGTCCCTGTGCGGATAGAGCATCGCTGCATCTTCCATGCCGATTCGAACCGAATCGTATCCGAGCAAGATCGCTTCGACGATCAATGGTAACCAGTTTCGTCCCCCAACGATCGCCCCGAGGAAAGTGTCCTCGTCGGACAAGGGATGAGAATGTTTGTACGTCGTCAGGTACATTGACCCCCACGGATGCGGACTCGTCGGTCCGAAACAGAAGTACGCGTGATGTCCGGTAACGACGTTGATGTAGTACGGTTTCTCGAGTAGTCCCGGTTTCACGGCCCACTCGTTTGCCTGTTCCATCGCGCCGTAGCTATATCCCTGGAGTTCGGGTTTGACGTCGAGATCCTGGAGGTACTCGATCCACTCCCGGAGTACTGACGGATTCATCACGAACGGGGCGTTCGGATCACTCGCATCGCTATCGGGTGCAGTCGTTTCCATGTCGACGTAGTCACCTCCGTATTCTTCAGTCAATGCTCCGATCGACTCCTCGAGGAGAAGTTTTCCGTACGGTGAACCGCCGTGGACGTTCCCACGAACGTTGATACTGATCGCCGGATCGTACTCTTCCCAAATGAGGTCGATCGCCTGCGTCATGTTTTCCGGTCGCTGATCGGGAATGCTCTCTTCGTTTCGAACGTGAAGTGGCACATCGCAGCGCTAGCATCGCAAGCGCCTATTGCCTGCTCGGCGACCTCTTCTGGAGTGTACGCCTGATTCGGATTCGTGTCGCGTTTCAGAAACGAGCCCGTCGGGGCGACCTGAATGACGAAGGGTTTATCCAACGTCTCGATCGGTCCGCTTCGTGACCGTAGTAATCCTTTCCTCCGTAAAAGGTCTCATCTTTATGGGTACATAATAAACAACGGTGAATTATATTGTAAAACTTCCGGCGATATCTCGACGGAGACCAACACCGATGATACCATTCGTCCGAAGGAGCCAATCTAACCCGAACGGTGAGGTGATCGTTCTACTGACCACCGGTCGTCTCGCGTTATTCAATGTGCACTGTCACTCGAGATCGAATTCATCGATAATCACAAAGTCGTCACGGTTGACTCGGTCCTCTTCGTCCATCTCTTCGACATCGACGATCGTGTCTTGCACCTGCTCAATCGCGGCATTCGAGAGCCCGCCTTCCTCTGGCCACGTATTCAGGTTCCGCATCCTCTCGAAGACGTCGATTGCGATCTCTCTGTCGAGATCGCCGTAGGACTCCGGCCGATCGACCGGGATATCCAGGGCCCGATCGACGATGTCGTCCTCGTCGACCTCGTACATATTCGTCTGGGCCTCGTGGAGGGTGTTCACGATGACGTCGTACAACTCTGGATTCTGCTCCCAGTTCTGCCGCATCATCGTCCACAGCTGGAACGGTTCATCTCGCTCGAGGCCTTCCTCTAGGATGGTAAAACCGTCGCGCTCGGCTCGGGCGCCCAGCGTCGCGGACACCGTTGCAGCTACGACCTCACCGGCCTCGATGGCGGCGTACCGGCTGTCCGATCCGAAGATGTAATCGTAATCGACGGCATCCATGCTCCCGAGATTCTCCCGAACCATCAGTTTCACGGAGAACGTGGTGCCGGCCTGGGGATCGTGGAGCGCGATCGTCTCTCCTTCCAGATCCTCCCACGACTCGATTTCGGGAGTAGCCATTAGCGGCTGGGGGTATCCCTGAACGAAGCTCAGCGGACTAACGAGATCCATTCCTTCGTTGAGGGAGTTGATGACGGACAACGGCGCTTGTGGGGCAATGTGTACTTCCTCCTGGAAGAGGCCCGCGATCATCGAAGCGTAGCCGCCATAGTTAGTGAGTTCGACGGTGACTCCGTGCCGGTCCTCCATGAGTTCCTGAAACTCCGGAAAGACCGAAAAGTAATACAGCGGTTGGACGGGTGAAGGGGTACCAATTCCGATGGTGTCCGGTAACTCGGCATCGGAATCGTCGGTCGATCCATCGGCCGTTCCGTTTCCATCGTCGTCGTCCGCTGTATCGTCGTCACCGTTGGTCCCTGTACACCCAGCCAACCCCACAACTGTACCGACACCGGCTGCTTTTAAAAATCGTCGTCGACCCTGCGTGTTACTGTTAAGCATACCCACGTGAATGATGCGATCCATATCACTTAAAGATTCGCTCTTTCGCACAAGAATGTTGATCCTGTTCAGTTTCTTGTTCGTTCGATCGAGGCTGACGTGAAGAGCTACTCGCAGCCGGTATCGCAGTCCGAAGCACTAGCTGGAAAACCACACGAGTGCTCTCTCAACACTGTCCTACACAAGAGCGTATAGATTTCTGTTACAAGGTGTGATAACAAACTTGATCCAGCAGCGGTTACACCTCTCGCAGACTGTTTCTACCGGTCCGCCCCGTAAAACGACGGTCTCATCGAACGATCGAAAAGTCCTCCGCCCCCAAGAGTATCACCTAGACGTTGCCCTCCCCATTGAATCTCGGTCGAGAAGACGGTTGAGCGTTGAGCGCTTCGAAATGGGGCAAAAAGAACGATAGCTAATTGTTACCGATTCACAAAAGATATAAGTAGTCGACGTGGAAATCTGTGTCTCATGAGTACCGCGTTACGGGACCAGATCAAGGTCTCCCTGGAGGGAATTTTCAGCAGATCCCGGATATCGGTGGGACTGTGGGAGTCGATGGTAGGAATTCTCATCGGAATCCTGTTATGGGAGTGGTACGCAACTGATAAACCCGTCTTTTTCTTCCCAGGCTGGTTTGATATTCTCGATGCGCTATCCGTTCAATTTGCCGAAGGCGAGCTCATTCCCAGTTTACAGGGGAGCCTCCAGACGCTTTTTCTGGGGTTTTTCCTGGCCGTAATCGTCGGCGTTCCGCTTGGGTTGTCCATGGGAATGAACGAACGGCTCGCATCGCTACTGAATCCCTACATCAATGCGCTCTACGTCGCACCGATTTCGGCGCTCGTTCCGATTATCATCCTCGTCGGCGGTGCGAGCTTCGAGAGTCGCGTGGCCGTCGTGTTTCTGTTCGCCATCTTCGAAATAACGATCACGACCTACGAAGGCGCACGTACGACACCGAACCGTATCATTGACGTCGCCAAGTCCTTCGGCGCGAGTAGATACTTCATCTTCCGGAGGGTGGTGTTACCATACGATCTTCCCTATATTTTCGCGGGGATGCGACTCGGCGTCGGCCGGGCGGTAAAAGGGATGATCCTCGCGGAACTGCTGATCTCGTGGGCGAACCTGGGTGCGATGATTCGCACCGCACAGAACAATATCAACGTCGCTGGCGTCCTTTCGATCGTACTTCTGCTCATGATTCTGGGGCTAATACTCACCTTCGTCCTGAAGAAAGCGAGTCAGTACCTCACCCCGTGGCAGCCGGAGGTGAACGTGTGAATGGACCGACAGGGATACTTCGATCACGCGATATTTTTCATCGTCGTGATCACGCTGTATACGATCGGAGTGATGCAGACGACGTTTCTACCGACTCCCTGGGAGATTGGGTACGCCCTCGAGGAACAGTTCGAACAGGGGCTGTTGATCCCAGCACTGGAAGCCGCCGTATACGCGATAGCGGTCGGCTACTTCATCGCCGTAATCGTCGGGATTCCCGTCGGCGTCGCGATGGGGATCGACAGGCACGTAAACAGTTTCCTCAATCCGTACGTGAATGCCATCTACGTGGTGCCGTTCAGCGCGCTCGTTCCGGCGCTCGTTATCTGGTTCGGCACCGGCTACCAGGTCCGGGTGCTGGTCGTGTTCTTCTTTGCGGTTTTCCCGATCGTGATGAACAGCCAGGAAGGGGCGAGAACTGCGCCGGAAAACCTCATCGAAGCGGCGCGTTCGTTCGGCGCAGATCGGCTGTATATCATCCGAAACATCGTCTTACCTCACGAGATCAGTTACGTTGTAGCCGGTCTCCGTCTTGGTATCGGCCGCGCTGTCAAGGGACTCGTAATTACGGAACTGTTAATCTCGGCCACCGGTTTCGGACTACTCTTACACCGCTACAGCGCACGGCTGGAGTTTGCAGGCGTGTTCAGCGTCGTCTTGCTGCTCATGACGATGGGGATAGTCTCGGTCTGGACCCTCAAGCAGATCGAGAGTCGAATCGTCCACTGGGAAGCGTAACTGCAGTCATCAAACACGTTCGACTCACAGACAGATCTGGCCGTCGTCCGTAACTAATCGCGATCATCGTTCCTCCGAACAGCTATGTGGGTCGGTGCCAAGTTGCAGATATGCCGACTGAAATTGTCGACGGCGTCTACGACATCACGTGCAAGCACGACGAGTCGTACATGGGAGGGGCGCGTTACCGCGTGTTCCTATTCGACGGAGACGTACCAACGATCATCGACGCCGCGTTTCCGGACACGACGAACCGGCTAATCGATGGCATAGAGAAAACCGGCGTCGTCCCGGAACGACTGCTGATCACCCACGGAGACGGCGATCACATAGGCGGATACAACGCGCTCGTGGATCGGTACGGTGTCGAAACCTGGGTCCCTAACAACCTGTCCGTGAGCACGAGAACGGAGGGGGTCGGACTCGATACAGACCCGGATCACCGATTTTCCGACGGAGAGAGAATCGGACGGTTCGAAGCCGTTCACGTTCCGGGACACACCGAGGATTCGTACGCGTTCGTCGACGAACGCGACGGGATTGCGGTGATGGGCGATGTCGCCATGGGATCGGATCTGCGCGGATTTCCGCCTGGCTACTTCGTCCTTCCGCCGGAGGTGTGGGGCGGCGACGTCAACAGCGCCGAACGAAATCTCGAGAAATTGCTCGAGTACGAGTTTGAGGTGGGACTGGTGTACCACGGGTCGTCCGTTCTCGAAGATGCACGCGATACGTTAGAGGCGTTCGTCAATTTTCCCGGGAAAGTGTACTACGAGACAGTCGTTCGTAACAGGTAGGAACGAGAAGACGAACCATCAATGCCGGCAACGCCGGTGACTTCACCAAAACACGTATTGTGAACTAGCGTGATATTCCGACGATGAAAGCCGTTCGATACCACGAGCAGGGCGAACCGAGCGTGTTGCGCGTCGACGACGTTCCGCAACCGAGCCCCCAGAACGGGGAAGTGCTCGTCGAAGTTCACGCGGCGAGCGTCAATCCGATCGACACGAAGTTTCGGAACGGGTTCTACTCGCCGCCGGAGCTGCCGATGACGACCGGGTCGGACTTCTCCGGGGTCGTCGTCGAGGTCGGGGACGGAGTAGACGAGTTCTCCGCCGGTGATCGAATAATCGGCGACGGCCTCAACAAACGAAGCGGCTACCAGGGGTCGTTCTCGGAGTACGCGATCGCGCCGCTCGAGTCGATCGCACCGATTCCCGACGGCGTGAGTTTCGCCGACGCGGCGGCGCTCGGCCACGCCGGGCTCACGGCGTGGTGTGGAATCGTCGCATACGGCGACGTAACGATCGGCGACACGTGTCTCGTCCACGGAGGCAGCGGCGGCGTCGGACACGTCGCAGTCCAGCTAGCGCGCCAGAGCGGGGCGAAGGTCATCGCGACGGCCGGAACGGATCGCGGCCTCGAGCAACTCGAGGAACTCGACGTGGATCACGCGATCAGTTACGAGCGGAACGATCTCCAGGCGGCAATCGAGGAGGCGGGTGCACCCGACGTGATCCTCGATCCCCTGCTGGGGGAGTATCTCGAACTCGACATCGACGTCGCGGCGCCGAACGCGACGATCGTCGCGATCGAGGGGCGCGAGGTCACGTTCACGAACGCGCCGACGGCGCGGCGAAAGGATCTGGGCCTGTACCAGGTCGGTGCCGCGAGCCTGCCGGACGTCAGCGGGGCACTCGAGCGGCTGGCGATACTCCTCGATCGCGGACTGATCGAGGTCGTCATCAACCGGGAGTTCGAACTCGAGGAGGCGGCCGAGGCCCAGCGGTTTACGATCGAAGAGAACGACTTCGGGAAAGTATTAGTCCGGGTTAGATAGGGGGGAGCTGTTTTCGACGTGGTGAACGAGAACTGAGAGGCGGCCGACGAAACAGATAAGAGTCGTCCGCGTGATGCATTGGTCATGCGTCGTGTACGCTTCGAAACAGACGGAGAGGGACGAGACGGTCGCTTCGAGAACGACGAAATAATCACCGATTCCGAGACGTACGCTACGGACGAGGTGACGATTCTTCCTCCGTGCGAACCCTCGAAGATCATCGCCGCCGGAAAGAACTACCACGATCACATCGAGGAGATGAAAGAGAAGGGGGTCGGTTCCGGAGAGTTGCCCGAGCGTCCGTTTTTCTTCTACAAGCCGCCGAGTAGCGTAATCGGTCACGGTGACGCGATCGAGTACCCGGACGGTGCGGAGGTCGTCCACTACGAGGGAGAGGTCGGCGTAGTAGTTGGCGAACGGTGCCGAAACGTTCCGACCGACGATGCCCTCGACGTTCTCGCCGGTTACACCGCCCTCAACGACGTCTCCCACCGGGATTGGGGACGCAAAGAAGAGCAGTGGGTGCGACACAAGGGCCAGGATACGTTCTGTCCGATCGGACCGTCCCTTCAGACCGACGTCGAGGCTGACGTCGGCTTCGAAACGCACCTGAACGGAGAAAAGCGACAGGACAGCCGAACGTCGAACACCGTCTTTTCTATCGCAGAGTTAGTTTCGGACATCTCCAAGTACATGACGCTCGAGCCGGGTGACGTCATCGCGACCGGCACGCCGAGCGGCGTCGGTCAGCTCTCGCCTGGAGACACCGTCGAAGTGACGGTCGAGGGCGTCGGAACGCTCCGAAACGACGTCCGATAGGCCCGCTGTTATCGGTCGACGTGTCGAGCGCCAATTGACAGTGAGCCGGACGGGCACGTCCGTACAGTGTAGAACACAGTTACTGAGACGGACTGTTGGAAGTCGTTACCGGTTCAACCGCGATTGTCCTGCGGTTGAACCGGTAAATCGTTACAACAGATCGTCTGAGAGGAATCGGCGGCGAGCGCGTACCGTTCTCGAGGCGACGTGAACCGAACCGTCGCGTAATGATCGCGATCGATCCGACACCGATCGCCAGGGCGGGACGCGACTGCAGCGACGGCGAGTGCTCAACTGTCCGCGCCGGATCGCTCGAAAACGAAACCGATCGAATCGGTCAGAAGCCGGCTCGCTCGACGTCCCACCAGATGAGGCGGTCGTAGACCTTCCCCATCAGCCACGGGAGCGTGACGCCGAGGAACATCAACACGAGAACGACGCTGATGACGCCCTCGAGTCGGAACGCCGCACTCCAGTTCTGGATCAGCCCGCCGAGGCCGGTGACGGCGACAATAATCTCGACGAGGACGAGACCACGAACGGCGCGGCCGATCCCCATCCGGAGACCCGCCAGGATGTACGGGATCTCGTAGGGGAGCACGACGTTTTTCATCGTGAACAGCCAGCTCGCGTTGAACGACTCGGCGACCTCGAGCAGTCCTTCCGGCGTCGTTCGAGCTCCCTCGAAGGAGTTGATCACGATCGGGAAGAACGCGAACAGGAAACAGATCGCGACGCGGATGCGGATGCCGGTGCCGAACCAGACGATCAGCGCCGGAACGATCGCCGCGTACGGAACGACGTAGATGGCGTTGACGTACGGGTCGAGCAGTTCCTCGATCGTCCGACTGACGCCCATCAGGATACCCATCGGGATCCCCACGAGCGTCGCGAGGAAGAAGCCGATGAAGATCGCGTACAGCGCGTCCCACACGGCACCGAGGAGCCCTTCTTCGGCGATCTGAACCTGCAGCGCCTCGACGATCATCAAAATCGACGGGATCCGTTCGCTGGGATACCCCAGGTAGGCGAACGCCGAGTACAGCGCCAGCAGGAAGACGCCGAAGCCTGCCTGCAGGATGAGCTGGTGGTTTCTGTCGTCCATCGATAGCGTCAATCGCTGTCTGAGTGGGGATTCGTCTGCGGTTGCCATTATTTCTCAGCCTCCCAGTCGATGATCAGTCTCTCGAGCAGCTGGATCGCCCTGGTGAGGATGATGCTGACCAGCATCAACATCAGGACGATCGAGAGGACGCCGCTCACGCGGAACACGTCCGCCCACGAACGGATGATGCCGCCCAGGTTGACGAACTCGATCAGGATCTCCGCCAGGATCATCCCGTTGACCGCACGGCCCATCCCGAGTCGGAGCCCGGCCGTAATGTACGGCAGGTCGTGCGGGAAGATCACGTGACGGACGGTGTAGTACTTGCTCGCGCCGAACGATTCGGCGACCTGGAGGAGCCCCTCGGGCGTCGTCTTCACCCCCTCGTACGTGTCGATGAGGATCTCGAACACGCAAAAGAGGAAGACGATGAACACGCGCACCTCGAACGTCGGGCCGCCGATGAGGATGAAAATCGGCACCATCGCTGAAATCGGGGCGACGTACATCGCGTTGACGTACGGATTCAACATCACGTCCAGCTTCCGGCTGATCCCCATCGCGAGCCCGAGCGGGACGCCGACGAGCACGGCGAGAATGTAGCCGAGGAACATCGTCGCCATGCTGTTCGTGAACGCGCCGACCAGGTCGTCCTCGCGGTACTGCGTAACCAGCGATTCGAAGATCAGCTCGAGGCCAGGAAACAGATAATCCGGCTGGCCTCGCGCGTACAGATCCCAGATCGTGAGTCCCACGAGCACGGCGAAGAGCCGAATCAGAATCCCTCTGTTGCGTTCGAACCACGTGCCGGCGATCCGTTCTTTCACGCTCGTTCGAGCGCGTTCCCACGTCGATCGAACGGTAGTTAATGACTGTGTTGACATATCATTCCACGATTCGTGCGGCGTCTGTATCCAGGAACTCCGCCCCGCAGGTGGGACAGAGTAGTTCGGTACCACTGTTTCTGAGCTCCCCGTGGTGTGCGTGGAAGAGCTCGCTGCATTCGGGACATTCGGCCCAGAATATTCGTGCCATGATTATTCTATGTATTCTGACAGCGTCATCCGGTCGAGTGCATCCTCTGGGATGTCCAACACTGGCGGATACTGTTCATCAACGGGTTTCGTTGCATCTATTATAATTTTTGATGTTGCGACCTCGCCGCGGACGCTCGGGTCGAGCGTGTTCCCTTTCACCCCGTTGATGACGTCGACGTCCTCGTCAGCCCGCATTCGAGTCGACTGAGCCCAGAGGACGTCCGCCTCGTCGAAGGCGTCGACGTCCTCGTCGACGACGACGACGTGTTTGATGAAATCCGAACTGGCCAGCGCCTGTAACGCGGCGTGTTTGGCCTCGCCCTCGGTGGTCTGCTCTAAGCTCACGTAGCAGCGAAACCGACCACAGCCCGAACTGGGCAGGTGGACTTGCTCGACGCTCGGGACGCGGCCCTGGATGTCGTTGTAGATGCCCCCCTCTTTCGGAACGCCGCCGAGCGTCGCGACGTCTTTGTGGCCGACGAAGACGTGCTGGAAGATCGGGTTCGTTCGACAGACGACGTTTTTGACCTCGACGACCGGTTTGAGACGTTGCGGACCGTAGTAGCCGGGGAACTCGCCGAACGGCGCTTCGATCTCTCTGACCTCGGGGAGGACCTCTGCCTCGACGACGACTTCGGCGTCGGCCGGAACGAGAAACTCGTCACCCCACGTTTTCGACGGCGTCAGCCTGAGCGGTTCCCCGAACATCCCGCCGATCACGTCGTACTCGTCGACCTCGAATCCGGCGAGCGTCAGCGCACCGAGGTAGTAGCCGGGGTGGTGTCCGATCGTGATTGCCATCCGCGTCGGCTCGCCCCGGTCCTCGTTGGTCTTGAAAATCCGGAAGTTGTGTCGCGGGGACATGTGAATCCCCATCTTCTCCCCCCCTTTCACCATGTTACGGAGAAACGCGACGTTGTAGACGCCCGACTCGGGATCTTTCATGGAGGGCGTCATGTTGATGTACGGCGCGGGATCCAGCCGGTGGTGGCGAACGACCGGAAGGTGGGTCAGATCCGGAACCGAATCGTCCATGACGGGCGCGTCGTCGTTGTCGACGACGACGGGCTCCCGCCGGTTCGTCTCGCGACGGGCGTACTCGAGGCTGGTCTCCATTCGCCACTGGTCGGTGGGCAAATCGAGCGCCTGTGCGATCCGCCGTCGGTCCGCAAACAGATTACTGATGAGCTGAAAATCGGTCTCTCGGCCCTCGATGTCGGTCGGGTTCTCGAACAGGACGGCCGGGTACCGGTCCTCGTTCTCCAGGTTCTGGAGGATCGCCGTGACGTCGAACTCCGCGGGATTGACCGGCTTCGAGACGCGTTCGAGTTGATCGTCCGGAAGCGTCTCGAGGTACGATCGTAAATCCTTCATTGAACGACCTCTGGTTCCTCCTCGGCTTTGAGGCCGAGGCGCTCGCGGAGGAGTTGTTCGATCTCCGCGAACCGCTCGTCGTTTTCGATTTCGACGCGGCGCTTCCAGCGCGGACGCTCGAAGGGAATTTCGATGTCCTCGACGATCGAACTCGGCTTCGTACCCATCACGAGGACGCGGTCCGCGAGGAATATCGACTCGCGGATGTCGTGGGTGACGAAGACGACGGTCTTTTTCTCCTGTTCCCACAGCTGGAGAAGTTGCGTCTGCATCTTGTCTTTCGTCTGGGCGTCGAGGGCGCCGAAGGGCTCGTCCATCAGGATAACTTCGGGATCGACACAGAGCGCACGTGCGAGGCCGACGCGCTGTTGCATCCCGCCGGAGAGTTCGGACGGGTAGCTCTCCTCGAAGCCGTCGAGGCCGACGCGGTCGATCCAGGTCCTCGCGCGCTCTCTGCGCGTCGATTTGTCCACGCCGAGGATTTCGAGGCCGAGTTCGACGTTCTCGAGGGTCGTCCGCCAGGGAAAGAGCTCGAAGTTCTGGAACACGAGGGCCGCTTCGGGCGTCGGTTCGGTGATGACGTTGTCGCCGATTCGGATCTCGCCGGCGGAGAGGTCGATGAGTCCGTCCATCATCTTCATCAGCGTCGTCTTCCCACAGCCGGACGGACCGAGAATACAGACGAACTGTTTCTCGGGAATCGAAATGGAAATATCGTCGAGAACGTGAACGGCGTCTTCGCCGCTCCCGTACGTTTTTGACACTCTATCGACTGTGATTGACTTTGGCATAGTTCGAACCGTGATTGTTCAGATGAGGATTTAAACCTTTGGAGATGCTAGCGGACTTATAGAACTGTTATCACGAGAGCGGAGACGGCGGAGCGGAATCCGCCGAACAGCCGCGGTCAGCGGCCGGGTTTCGACGCGTTCGGTTCGATGCGTCTGACCCGACGCGTTCGTTACGGGTACGGTACCAGTTGGAGAGTGCGATCGAAACCCGACCTCGAGAGCCGCGACCGCCTCGGAACGGGGTTCGCCGACGAAGAGAACGATCATCTCCACTGTGGAAACCGCTCGTCGCTCTCGGACCGAACCGCTCGAGGCGATTACGCCGGCGGGTCGTCGACGTGAACGTCGAGAATCGCCGGTCGGCCTTCGTCCATCGCCACGACCGCCTCGTCGAGCGCCCCGATCAGCGCGTTCTCGTCGTCGACGATCGCCGTGTAGGCGTCGACGACCGACGCGGCGGCGGAGAGGTCGGGTGCAGGATCGAACGTCCGTTCGCGCAGACCCTCCGTGGCCACCGATCCGTCGGGATACTGGCTCAGCGTCGCCGACTGTACCGCGCGCCAGCCGGAGTTGTTGTAGATGACGGTGAGGGTCGGCGCGCCCATCGACCGCGAGAGCCACGCCGTCACCGACGGATGCGAGAAGAGATACGAGCCGTCGCCGACCAGCGAGAGGACCCGCGACTCCGGCCGAGCCAGTTTAGCGCCCACGGCGGCCGCGCCGGCCCAGCCCAGGCCGGCACCGCCCTTCCAGAAGTGACCGCCCGCAGTGGTGACGTCGACGTGCTCCAGGATCGCCGTCTGTGAAGTAACGGCGTCCTCGACGAGAATCGTGTCGTCCTCGACGACGTGGTTCAGCGCATCCGAGAGGACCGCGGGCGTGAGCAGATCGTCGGATCGGTGCCCCGCCAGCGTCTCGTCCGCTTCGCGCCGCCGATCGGCGGCCATCGATTCCCACGCCTCCCGTCCGTCCGCGGAGGACTCGAGCTCGGCCGCGAGCGCCGACAGCGTCGCGGCCGGATCGGCCTCGATCCGGAGGTCGATCCTGAAGTTCCACGACGGGTACTGTGCCTTCGTCGCGTTCGTGTCGAACTGGACGACGGGAACGTCGGCTGGCGGGCTACCGCGAGCGGGAATCCACGGGATGTCGATCGCCGCCAGCAGTATCAGGTCCGCCGTCTCGAAGACGTCGTTGGGGACGAACCCGAGGTGAAGCGGGTGATCGCGCGGGAAGCAAACCCGCGTCGGCGCGTGTTCGACGACCCCCGCGCCCGCCGCCTCCGCGAACGCGACCAGCGCGTCGGGATCCGAGTTCTGGCCCGTGATGACGACCGGATTCTCCGCGGCCTCGATGCGCCCTCGCAACTCCGCGAGCATCTCGTCGGTCGGTCTCGAGGGGGCGGCCCGTTCGATCGTCCGCGTCGACGAATCCCGGTCGTCGAACCTGGCCTCGAGCGCCTCGCGCGTCGCGGTGAGGTAGACCGGGCCGTTCGGTTCCGCGGTCGCACGCTCCAGGGCCCGTGCGACGACCGAATCGGGATCGGCCGGCGGCTTGTACTCGCCGACCCAGCGGCAGTACTCGCGGACGATGCCGGGCTGGTCGAAGACGTCCTGCTGGTAGTGGACCACGTGTTCTCGCGAGCCGAGGTAACCGGAATCGGTCGCGGGAGCGAGCCCGGAGATGACGAACACCGGTACGTTCGCCCGGTGGGCGTTGTGCATCGCGCCGCCGAGATTCTGCGTTCCGACGTCGACGTGAACCAGCACCGCCTGTGGCGAGCCGGTCACCGCGGCGTAGCCGTGTGCCGCGCTCATTGCGACGTACTCGTGCGGACAGAGGACGACCTCCGGTAGCGACTCGTCCTCGCCGCGCGCACGAATCCGACTGATCGCCTCGATCAACGGCGTGTGATCCGTCCCGAGGTTCGAAAACAGGTACTCGACGCCGTGATCGGCAAGCGACTCGAGTAACGCTTCGCCGCTGCTCACGAGGTCGGTCTCGTCGATGTCGTCGGCTGGTACGCCTGGAAACTCCATATCTGTGTGTCGAAGCTCTCGTCCATAACGTTTTGTATATCGTCGATCGCCGTCCCACGTCGTTTCGGATACACATGCTGAGGGTGTGTTAGAAGATACGAGCGACCGTGTCGTCAATACGTTCCCACAGCTGGCGTTCACGACAGACGCTCGAGACGCCGACGGGAACCGCGAAAGCGTCTCGACAGGACTTTGAGCATAAAAAAGTATTGATACATGTCGGTAGCTTTATATCTCTCGTGAATAAAGAACGATCCGTATGTCCGTTATCGACTCAGAGCAATTCCCGCTCACGGAAGAGATGGAGGAAGCGTTCGTCGTGGACGTCGACTTCCACTTCCGTGCGCCGGTCGACCGACTGATGCCCTACATGGATAGCGCGGTAGTCAAACGCAACCTCGACATCACGGGATTCCCGCCGACGTCGTGTTACTGGTTCCCCGGGTATTCGACGCCACGCGGTGCCGGCGGCCTCGAGGCGCACGGCAAACTCGAGACCGGCGAGGACATCGTGGAGGTGATGGAAGCGCTCGGGATCGACATGCCGATCCTGACGCCGGGGTACAACAAGCTCCCCGACTCCCAGAACGTCGTGATGAAAAACGAGATCGCGCGAGCGTACAACGACTACCTCCTCGAGGAGGTGCTGCCGACCGACGAGAACATCAAAGCGGTCGGTCTGATGCAACAGTGGGAACCCGAGACGGCCGTCGAGGAGATCAAGCGCGTGGGCGACGAGGAGGACATCGTCGGCATGTACGGCTTTTTCGGACACTACGATCTGCTCGGTCAGCCGAAGTACGATCAGGTGTTCGAGGAACTGGTCGCACGCGACCTGCCGCTTGCGCTTCACGGCGGTGGCACCGCCAACTGGCCGCAGAAGGACCTCATCGGCAACTCGCTTCGCACGTGGTCGGAGGCGTACGGCCTCGTTCACCCGTGTCGCGCGATGATGATGGTCGGCAACATGATCATGACCGGCGTCTTCGACAAGTACCCGGAACTGGAGGTCGTCATGATCGAGGGCGGCGTCAACTGGGTTCCGTTCGTCTCCGAGCGACTCGACGAGATGTACAACGACCACCCGGAGGACATCCAGATGACCGAGCGGATGCACCGGATGGGCCAGGAGTACCTCGACAAACAGCCCAGCGAGTACCTGCGGGACAACTTCTCGTTCTCGAGCCAGCCGATGAACATCCCGGACAAGACGAAGAACTTCGAGGCCATGCTCGACATGACCAACGCGCGGGACTCGCTGATGTTCGCGACCGACTACCCCCACTACACGGTCGAACTCCACAACTGGGTCCTCGAGTCCCCGGCCATCGACGACGAGCTCGCAGAACGAATCCTTCATAAGAACGCGGAGAGCGTCTTCAGAATATGACGGAACACGTCGTCGCATCAGTCGACGAAATCCCGAACGGGAACGGAAAAGCCGTCGAGGTCGACGGGTTGCCGATCGCCATCTTCAACGTCGAAGGCGACTACTACGCGATTTCGAACCGGTGTGTGCACATGGGCGGACCGCTCGGAGAGGGCGTTCTCCACTCCGAGTTGCCGACGGTCGACCCCGATCGGACGTCGGTCCACTGTCCGTGGCACTACTGGGAGTTCGACCTCGAGACCGGACGGAGCGTCGTAAACGACAAGACGGGGCTTCGCACGTTCGACGTATCGGTCGAGGACGGCGAGATCGTCGTCGATCTGTGACGGGAAACGGAGCGTGACGGGGGAAGGTCTGCCGGACGGGCGAGCCGGCGTCGTGGTCTCGATGTGGCTGTTGACCACGATCGCCTACGCCTACATCATCGTTCCGACGAGCGTGTTGCCGCTCATTCAGGAGTCGATGCTGATCGGTCCGCTCGCCGCGAGCGTCATCCTGAGCAGCACACTCGCCGCCCAGTCGATCTCGAACGTACCGGTCGGCGCGGTGCTCGATCGGATGGACAACGTTCGGGTCCTCGGCTGGGCGACGGTCGGACTCCTTATCGCCGGCGTGTGGGGGTGGCACGCCGCCGCCGCGGGCGACTACTGGTCGCTGATCGCGTCTCGAGGACTCGGCGGCGTCGTCACCGTGATCATGTGGACCGTCGGGGTCAACGTGACGACCGGACTCTACCAGCTCGATCGTCGCGCGACCGCGATCGGATTTTTCACGACGAGCGCGCCCGCGGGGTTCGCCCTCGGGCAGTTTTCGGGACCCATCGTCGCCAACGCGTTCGGCTGGCCGAGTACGTTCGCCGTCTACAGCGTGCTCAGCGGCGTCACGTTCGCGCTGGTGCTGATCGCGAGCGCTCGGTGCTCGAGTCCCACGACGCCCGACGCGCCGGTACCGACGGCCGACGAACTGCGCGCCGTGTTGGGCAACCACGACGTGTGGTTGATCTCGGTACTGGCCGGCATCTCGTTTTCGGCGTTTTTCGTCCTCAACAACTGGATGCCGAGCTATCTCGTCGACGAATTCGGCCTCTCGCTGGTACACAGCGGCGCGTTCGTCGCCCTCTTTCCGGCGATGGGGATCGTCTCTCGCTGGGGCGGCGGCTTCCTCTCGGACGCCTGGTTCGCGGGCCGGCGGCGGCCAGTCGTGCTCTGGTCGTTTCTGATCGCGACGCCGACGTTCGTCGTTCTCGGCGTCGTGAGAGAGCCCTCGACCACCGTAGTGACGCTCTGTCTCGCCGGCATCTCGATTCAGCTCGGAATCGGCGTCTTCTTCGCCTACGCCAGGGAGATCGTCGACGCATCCGTCTCCGCGACGGCGGTGTCGATCACCAGCGCGGTCGCCGTCGCCGGCGCCACGATCGGCCCGGTGATCACCGGCGCGCTGTTCGAGGCCTCCGGCTCCTACGCGAGCGTGTTCGCGTACGTAGTGGTCATCTCAACGATCGGAATCGGACTGGCCTACCGAGCGCCGGAGTCGAACGGCGGCTAATCTCCCGCGGCGTCGGGAGCCGACGATATAAGTCCCTTCGACGAAACACTCACGTATGGAACGACCCGGCGATCAGTTTCACTGTCCCCACTGCGACGAACCACACGTCGTCAAAGAGGACGAAGACGGTTTCTCCCCCGGACTCGAGTTCACAAAGCTGTACGTCGAGTGTCCGACGTACGACGGCGTCATCGTCTGGGCGGCCGTCGCCGAGTGATGAGCAACGGCGGTGCGTCCGACTGAGTTGCCGACCGGAACGAACCACCGACGAATCCGTCGAAACCGATCGATTAGTCCGGAATGACACCGATTTCTACATAGGAAAGACTTAAGTATGCATCCTACACCATTAATCTGTGTATGACTCGCAAGAGCAGCAGGCGGACCGTATTAACAGCCGTCGGTGCAGGCCTCACGGTAGGCCTCGCGGGATGTGCCGGCGACGATAACGGTAACGGCAACGGTAATGGGAACGGTGATGGGAACGGCAACGGTGCCGGGAACGGTGATGGGAACGGCAACGGTGACGGCGACGTGCTGCCGGACACACTGCGCATCGGTCACCCGGGTCCGACCCGTCCGACGTACGCCGCGCCGCCGTACTCGTACTTCTTAGAGGAGATGGAATCGCGCGGCGTGACGATCGAGCCGATCACGTTCGACGGCTTCGGCCCGATGATCGCGGGCATGATCTCCGACGACGTCGACATCGGCTACGTGACGCCGCCGTCGCTGACGAACGCGATCGCCGAAGGGTTCCCCGTCAGTTCGTTCATGGAACTCTCCCAGGCGTTCAGCCAGCAAGTCTGTACCGCGCCGGGGATCGACAGCTGGGACGAAATCGAAGGCGAGACGTTTATTCTCCACTCCCCGAGTTCGTTCTCCGCGATGGTCGGCCGTAGCGCGGTCGAGGCCAACCTCGGCGATCCCGAAGCCGTCGACTACCAGTACATCGCCGGAACGCCCAATCGGATCGCCGCCATCGAGGCGGGTGAAGGCGTCGCGACGACCGCGTTCCTCGCCGGCGTCCTCGACGCCGAAGAGGAAGGCATCATCCAGCACTTCTCGAACCCGAACGACGACTTCGACCACATGACGCTCGCGACGTGGGCGACGCTGGACGAGAACCTCCAGCAGAACGAAGAGATGCACCAGGAGATCGTCGACGTGATGCTCGCGTCCTACGAGGACATGTACGAGCGAGACGTTGCGGAGCTCGTCGAGTTCATCGAAACCGCGCCGACGGAGTTCCCCGACTACGGCGAGGACGTCTGGACGGAGACACTCGAGATCGCACGCGAAGACGAGATGTGGAACACGGACCTGAGCGATCATATCACGGACGAGAAGTTCACCACCTCGCTCGAACTGGCCGAGCGCGCCGACCTGATCGAGGAAGTGCCGGACGTCGACGACCTCGTCGACCGCCGATTCCTGTAGGAGCGCCTTTTTCGGGTTATTTTACCGAACCGAGGGAGCTCGACCGAACCGACGTGAACCAATTGACGCTACTCACAACCTATGACAACGTACGAAGTCGTCGACGCCGACGCACACTACTTCGAAACGCTCGATCACATCGCACCGTATCTGGACGAACCGTGGAAGACGAGACTCTCACAGAAGATCGACAGTCCGCAATCATCGATCTATCCGACGAGCAGCGGCGATCGGAACGTCTTCGGTCGAATCTCGCGAGACGAACTCTCGCTGTCGGAGATGACGCCGGAGGACATCCCGATGATCATGGATCACCTCGACGTCGACAAGACGATCATCCTCTCACAGAAGATGCTCTCGTTCGGCCGGATCAAAGGCGACGACGAACGCCCGGAGATCCTCGCTAACGGTTACGTCGATTACATGCTCGACAAGGTCGTCGACCCCGACGAGGGGATCTACACGATGATCCCCGCGCCGTACCAGGATCCCGAGGCCGCGGCCGACCTCATCTACCGGGTCGGCGACGAGGACGGAATCTGCGGCGTCTGTCTCGTCACCCCCGGCGCGGAGCCGCCGATGGGCAACAGAGCGTACGACGTCATCTACGAGGCAGCCGAGAAGGAGGGACTCGCGCTGAACTTCCACGCCGGCGGCGGCGGCCTCGACGAGTTCCACCTCAAGGGCTACGAGAAGTTCCTCGAGACCCACACGCTCGGCTTCCTCATGAACAACATGGCGCAGTTGACGAGCGTCGTGGTCCAGGGCGTCCCCGAGAAGTTCCCCGACCTCGAGATCGCGTTCCAGGAGTCGGGGATCTTCTGGGTGCCGCTCATGATGCGTCGGCTCGACGCCGAATATCTCAAACGGCCGTCGGAGGCGCCGCTGCTCGAGAAGCGCCCGAGCGAGTACATCAAGGAGTTCTACTTCGGAATCCAGCCGCTCGAGGTGCCGGAGAACGAGGCCGAACTCGAGGCCGTCATCGACACCATCGGTGGTGCGAGCCAGCTCATGTACGCCTCCGACTACCCACACTGGGACTACGACCTTCCGGAGGTCATCTCGGAGCGGCCGTTCCTCTCCGACGACGAGAAAGCTCGCATCCTGAGTGGAACCGCAAACGAGGTGTTCGGCCTGTGAGCGGGCGCGTCCGCGTCGGAACGGTCGACGAACTCGGACCCGGCGAGCGAACGATCGTGGAGATAGACGGCGAGGCCGTCGGCGTCCTCAACGTCGAGGGCGACTACTACGCGATCCAGAACACCTGCGAGCACATGGGCGGCCCCGTCTGTTCGGGACGCGTCCAGGGGAAGCTCGTCGCCGAGTTCGTCGAGCCCGGCAAGCGACCGGAGGAGGATTTCTCCGACGACAAGACGATCGCCTGCCCGTGGCACGGCTGGGAGTACGAACTCGAGACGGGCGAGCACATCGGCGACGACAGCATCTCGCTCGAGACGTACGACGTCGTCGTCGAGGACGGCGTCGTCTACGTCGAATAGCGGGGTCAGGGACGGCCGGCGATTCGCGAAACCGGAATCCGTCGACGCGAACTGACCGGGGTCGACGAAACTTCTTATTGGGTGGTCGACGAACCTGGAGCCATGCGCCTGCGAAACAGCACGATCGTCGTGACCGGCGCGAGCAACGGCCTCGGACGAGCGATGGCGACGGCGTACGCCGAGGAAGGCGCTCGAGTCGTCTGTGCGTCCCGATCCGCGGACCGACTCTCGACGATCGCGGACGAACTGAGCGAACGGGAGGGAACGGCAGTCGCGATTCCGACCGACGTCCGGTCCTGGGAGGACGTCCGATCGCTGGTCCGTGAGACGACCGAGCGGGTTGGGGAGATCGACGTCTTCGTCAACAACGCCGGAATCACCCAGTTGAACGTCGCCGGCGAGCCGTCCTACCGTCCGGTGTCGGACGTCCCGGTCGACGCCTGGGACGCGATCCTCGAGACGAACCTTCGCGGGCCGTTTCTCTGTACGAAAGCCGTCCTGCCCGGGATGCTCGAGCGCGACTCCGGCCGGCTGATCCACGTCTCCTCGGGTCACGGTATCCGCGCGCAACCGAACCGGTCGCCGTACGTGGCCTCGAAGTTCGGCCTCGAGGGGCTCCACGAGACGGTGAGTCGAGAACTCGAGGGGACGGGCGTGGACTCGATCGCGCTCCGGCCGCCGGACGGCGGGGTCTACACCGAGCGTAAAGGGGAGAACGACACCTCGCGGGAGACGTACCGCCACGAGAGTCCGACCGTGATAGCGAAAACGGCGGTCCGACTCGCCGCCGGCGAGGGCGAAAACGGCGGCCGGTACGTCGCACGCGCCGACGGTGAGACGTACACGACGTACGCGACGGGAGACGATCCGCGAGAAGAGTGAACACGCGAACGCAAAACGCGATCGGACACCACAGCGCGCCAGAGAACGAGCGGACTGCGGGAACGTAGGACGAACGCGAGTCGACGGAAATAGAGAACCGGCCGGTTACCAGACGTCCTCGAGCGCCGACTCGTACTCGTTGATGCGCTCCTCGGACGGCGACTGGGTGACCGCGGAGACGATGACCATCAGGATAAACTGGGTCACCAGTAGCGGGACGAACGGGTGGAATCCGAACGTGAGGCTGGCCGGTATCGGACCGAACTCGAAGAGCCAGAGACCGATGAATCCGTAGAGGAGTCCGACGTAGACGGCTTCCTTGGTCGACCAGCGCCAGTAGAATGCGGCGGCGAGCGGAACGAACATCATTCCGTAACCGGCGAACGCGAACGTCGCGGTGTCGACGATGGTGTCGGTCGTCAATAGCGCGCCGACGTACGCGAGCCCGAAGATCGTCACGAGGAACACGCGGGCGTACCAGACCGCCTGTTTGTCCGTGACGCCCTCGAAGAACTCGGAGACGACGTCCTCGGTGAAGAACGTACTCATGGTGAGCACCTGACCGTCGATGCTCGACATCATCGCGGCGAGGATACCGGCGAGCGCGATGCCGATGACCCACCACGGCAGGTACTCGAACACCATCGTCGGCAGGATGAAGTCGGGATTGTCGATGTCGGGCATCGCGGCGATCCCCCAGAAGCCGATCATCACGGCCGGGACCCACGCCAGCACGATGGCGATGGGATACAGAAGCGACGTCTGGCGCAGCGTCGTCACCGAACGGGCTGTCATGTACCGGATCACCAGGTGGGGGAACATGAACCCGCCGAGTCCGACGATGATTCCCTGCGAGAACCACATCCGTGGTTCGTACGGCGGGATGCCGGCTCGGTCGAGGAGAACGCCGTCGTTGATCTGTGCGACCGACTCGGTCGCGCTGCCGAATCCGCCGAGGCGAAGCGCGATGTAGGCGAACAGTCCCAGGAGGACGACCAGAAACACCATTCCCTGGAACGTGTTGGTCCAGCCGGTTCCGCGCATCCCGCCTGGGTAGACGTAGAGACCGACGACGACGATCACGATCAGCGCGCCGAGCCAGTACGGTACCAGTCCCTCGGTGAGCGCCTCGAAGACGATGCCGCCGCCCTGGACGCCGACCAGAATGTACGGGATCGTCCAGATGGTGAACATCACCATGAACAGGACGCCGAGGTAGTCGGCTTCCCAGCGGTGGTTGGCGATCTGACCCGGCGTGATGTGTCCGAACCGTTTTCCGATGAGCCAGATCCGGTAGCCGAACGTCATCAACAGGACCGGGAACAGGAACGCAAACAGCGCGACGAAGAATCCCAGCGCGCCTGCACCGGTCTGATACGCGAGACCGGGTGCGCCGATCATGACGACCGCGGTCATGTTCGTCGCGAAGAGGGCAAACAGCAACACGACCGTACCGAACGACCGGTCCGCCATCAGGAAGTCCTCGCGGGACGTGCCCGTCGCGCGGGCTGCCACCATTCCCACGCCGAGGACGACGATCAGGTAGGCGACCGTAATCGCGAGGATGACGATATTCTGCATCGACACCATTACTGATCACCCCCGACCGCTTTCGTTTCCGTCTCCTCTCCCCCCTCAATCGTCGGTTCGTGTTCCTCGGGTGGCTCCGGGGCCATCCGGTACATCGCGTACAGGATCACGACCCCCGAGAGGATCAGGGTGACGTCGTACGCGAGCTGGAGCGGAATCCAGCCGAAGACGAGCGTCGACGTCGACATCAACCCGAGCAGTTCGCTCTGGTGGAGCGGTATCATCACGAGCACTGCTAGTAGCAGTATCGCACGCGGCACTGTTTGTGGGTACCAGAAACTCCCCTTGAACATATAGCGGGAATTGATAGGGACATTAGTTAAAGATTTCCCCTCGAGGAACTGCAAACGCGGCTAGAAGTTCGCAATTGGGTCGAGATGAGTCCGGTCTTCCGAGGGATCACTCGCGCGACTTCTCGAAGCCGGCACCTGGCGCGTCGCCGAGCGTGACCGTGACGTTCTTCAGTTGCGTGTAGTGATCGATCGCCTGCTGGCCCTTTTCGCGACCCAGTCCACTCTCTTTGTACCCGCCGAACGGGGCCTGCGGAAACGTCGCCGGGTAGCCGTTGATCGCGATGCTGCCGGCCTCGAGTTCGTTCGCGACGCGGTGAGCGCGCTCGAGCGTGCTCGTGTAGACGGCGGCGTAGAGGCCGAACTCGGTGTCGTTGGCACGTTCGACGGCCGACGCTTCGTCCGAGAACTCGAACGCCGAAAGTACCGGCCCGAACACCTCCTCGCAGGCAAGCCGCGCGTCGTCGTCTACCCCGTCGAGGACCGTGGGCGCGTAGAAGTAGCCTTCGTCGCGCGGCCGTTCGCCACCGGTCAACAGGCGAGCGCCGTCGTCGACGGCCTCGGCGACCGCGTCGGCGACCGACCGGCGCGCCTCCTCGTGGATGAGCGGTCCCACGTCGGGGTTCTCGACGCCTGGACCGACCGTCATCTCGGAGACGCGAGAAACGAGCCGATCCACGAGGTCGTCGGAGATCGACTCGTGGACGAACACTCGCCGCGGGGCGAAACAGACCTGCCCGGCGTTGATGTACGCTTTCAGCAGGTCGTCGACGACGCCATCCAGCGACGCGTCGGGGAAAACCAGACACGGGTTGTTGCCCCCGAGTTCGAGCCCGACCGGCGTCACGTTGTCCGCGGCCATTTTCATGACGTGCTTGCCCACGGCCTTCGAGCCCGTAAACACCAGCTTGTCGACGCGGTCGTCGAGCGTCAACGCCTCGCCGGTGCGCGGTCCGTCGCCGGGAACCATGTTCAGCACGCCCGGTGGGAGCCCGGCGTCCGTCGCGATGCGGGCGAGTTCGAGCAGCGCGATCGGCGCTTCCGGCGCGGGTTTGGCGACGACGGTGTTGCCGGCCGCGAGCGCCGGTGCGATCGATCGGGCCGCGAGGATCGACGGTGCGTTCCACGGGATGACGTGGCCGGTGACGCCGAGCGGTTCGCGGCGCGTGTAATCCAGCCGATCGCCCGGAACGGGAATCGTCTCGCCCTCGATCTTGTCCGCCATGCCGGCGTAGTACTCGAAGTAATCGATCGCGTCGGTGACGATGCCGCGAGATTCCCGAAGCGGCCGACCGACTTCCGCCGTCTCGATGCGCGCGAGGCGATCGGACTCCGCACGGAGCGCGTCGACGACCGACCGAAGCGTTCGACCGCGTTCGGTGGCGTCGATCCCCCGCCACCCCTCGAGCGACGCGGACGCCGCCTCGATCGCCGCGTTCATCGCGGGTTCGCCGCCTTCGACGACCGTCGCGAGTTCGTCTTCCGTCGCGGGATCGACCACCGAGACGGTCCCGATTCCCTCTATCCACGATCCGTTCACGTACGCCTCGTAGTGCTGGTCGACGTCGGGCTCCATGGTACGGGATAACGGCATCTGGAGTATATATGTTCGCTTCGCGGACGACCGTGGCTCGCGTGTCTCGAACCCTCGAGCGCCGACGTGCCGGCGGTCGGGCCGCTGGAGGTCAGTTCCGGTGCGACCGTGGTCGATCTGCGATCGCACCGGAAAACGGTGACGACAACGCACTCGTACGGACTACTGTAGGTCAGTGCTGGTGGGACCGCAGACGGGTTGCGGTTCCACCGGTAACCCGGTACGAGAGACCGCCTCAGTAGTAGGTGACGCCTCCGTCCACGTTGAGCACCTGGCCGGTGACGCGCTCGCTGTCGTCGCTCGCGAGAAACGCGACCGCGTCGGCGATGTGTTCCGGTTCGATCGTCTCCTCGATCGTCTGTCTCGCCCGGAGCTGTTCCAGGTACTCGTCGCCGGCCTGCTGGGAGGCTTCGGACCAGGTGAACCCGGGCGTGATCGCGTTCACCCGGACCGGAACGGCGCCGAGTTCGGTCGCCATGGCGCGCGTCATGCCGACGATCGCCGCTTTCGAGGCGACGTAGTGGAGAAATCCGGGAACGCCGGTGTGGACCGTCGCCGAGGAAATATTGACGACGCTCGAGCCGGGTTCGAGTCGCGGCAAGGCCGCCTTGCTCGCCAGAAAGGTTCCGGTGACGTTGACCGCCAGCACGTCGTTCCACTCGTCCTCGTCGATCTCGTCGAATCGCTTTTTGTCGTCCACGAGCGGCGCGTAGTACGCCGCATTGTTGACGAGGGTCGCGATTTCGAGGCCGTCCATCGCCGCCTCCATGCTCGCGGCGTCGGTCACGTCGCCGGAGCGGTACTCCGCCGAGCCCCCGGCGTCAGTTATCGCGTCGACGGTTGCCGAGCCGTCGGCGACGTCGACCACGACGACGTGTGCGCCGTCCGCTGCGAGGCGTTTCGATATCTCACGACCGATTCCGCTCGATCCGCCGGTGACGACCGCGGTCCTGTCGGCTGTGGATGCCATGGATGAACGAGGCGTCCAGGGGGTAATATATCCTCGCCGTCCCGCCGCGGCGACTCGAGTCCGATGGCCGTCCGTCCAGGGGTCCGCCGAGTCGACCCGAATCCGTTCGGCAGAACGCCCGGTTAGGAACGCCAGCGGCGGTTTCGAACGCGATTCGGGCCGTCTCCATCAAAAATTCTTTATCCGCTCGGAGTGTACCGTCTTGTGTATGTCTGACACACAATCACAGGAAGCCGTCACGTTTCTGAACGAGACGACGGCGGAGTTCCGAAACGAGATGGGCGAACTCGTCGAGAAGTACTACTCCGACGAGTACTTCGACGAGATCGGCGGTCCGGAGGCGGTCGTCCACCAGGTCGTTCCCGACCTGGCCTGGCGCGAGTGGTTCAACGGGGCGATGATCCCCGCGAGACAGATGCACTACGTGTTCGAGCAGGGCGATCCGTACTACCGCGACCGCGACATCATCGTCGGCCTCTCCGAGCAGATCCGCGACGAGATCAAACACGCGAACACGCTCGCGAACATCTCTCGGCGCTTCGGCGTCGACATGGACTTCGCGCAGTGGGACCAGTGGCTGGACGAGGACGTCGCCGAGGCGCTCGTCGCCCAGCACCAGGCGGCGATGGCCCCCGACTACGAGGGACCGCAGTACTCGGCGGTCGGAATGCAGTGTTCCACCGAGATCATCGCCGTCCACACGCTCCACCGGATGGCCGAGTACATGGAGCCGTCGTACCCCAACGCGGCGGATCAGATGCGAGAGATCGCCAACGACGAAGACGACCACGTCCACGTCGGGCGCATGATCGTCGAACGCTTCTCGACGCCGGAGGACATCCCCGTGCTCCGGGAGATCACCGAGACGAAGCGCGAACGGATCGAGAACATGCTGCGGACGCGATACGAGAGGACGATGGACGAATGACGGACGCACAGCCGCCCGAATCGGCGTCGGAGGACGCCCACAAGCGCATCACCGAGGAGACCCAGATCGACATCTCCCAGCCGCTCGACATCGACGAGATGTTCCTCGAGGCGATGGCAGACACCGACATGTTGCACTTCGAGTACGACGAGGACGACGACGTCATCACCCGCTGCGAGATCGACCCTCGCGTCCTCCGGAGCGCGATGTTCCTGTACTCCTCGATGGAACGAACCCCCCACGATTGGCGATAGCCGTGCGCGCTCGGACGATCGACGTCGCCGTTCGAATCGGCGACGGATTTGCTTAGGTTTATAATGGTAAACGCGCATTCGTACACGTATATGCAAGAGAGCGCTTGCACACCGACCACCGACATCGAGGGGTACGTCCCGTTCCCGGACGATCGCTGTCAGGAGTACGTCGAGGACGGGTACTGGCGAAACCTGACGTTCCACGACGTGCTCGATCGCGTCGCGGACGACGCGCCTGAGCGGACGGCGGTCGTCGGTCCGCACCGGGAGCTGAGCTACGCCGAACTCGTCGAAAACTCGCGCGGACTCGCGACGTATCTCGCCGAGGAGGCGGGCCTCGAGCGAAACGACTTCGTCGTCTTCCAGCTTCCCAACAGCTCGGAGTTCCTCGAGGCGTTTTTCGCCTGTTCGCGGATCGGCGTTATCCCCGTGATGCTCCTGCCGCGCCACCGCGAGGCCGAGGCGCGACACGTCCTCGAGTTGACCGAGGCGAAGGCGGTGTTCGCCGCCGGCGATCGGTATCGGACCGGGTTCGATCACGTCTCGCTGCTCGACGACGTCCGCGACGATTTCGACGACCTCACGCACAGCTTCGCCATCGTCGACGACGAGGAGACGCTGCCGGACGGCTGGACCTCGTTCGACGCGGCCAGGGACGGCGAACTGGCCTCGGACCCGTCGGTCGACCTCGACGAGATCGAGGTCAACCCGTGCAACCCCGGCGTCCTGTTGCTCTCGGGCGGGACGACCGGCATGCCGAAGGGCATTCCGCGAACGTACAACGACTACGTCTTCCAGTGGGAGTACATGGCGGAGGTGTCGGGCATCGAGTCCGACTGGGTGGCGTTCCCGAGCGTACCGATCGGACACAACGCCTCGCTGAACTGCGTCATCGGGGCCGCGATCTGGGCCGGCGCGACCATCGCCGTCGAGCCGGTGCTCAAACCCGACGCGTTGATGTCGCTGATCGAACGCCACGGCGGCAACTACTCGCTCCCGATCCCGACCCAGCTGATCGACATCCTCGAGCATCCAGACCTCGAGGAGTACGACCTCTCGAGCCTCGAGGTGCTGGTCAGCGGCGGCCAAAAGGTGCGACCGAAGGCGGTCTACGAGTTCGTCGACCGGTGGGACATCGGCTTCTGTAACATCTTCGGCATGGCCGAAGGACCGCTCATCTGCACCCGACCCGCGGACGATGTCGACGTCCAGGCCCACACCGTCGGAACGCCGATCGCCCCCCACGCGGACGAGGTACGAATCGTCGACGAGTCGCGCGAAAAAGAGGTTCCACAGGGCGACGCCGGGGAGCTGTCGGTTCGCGGGCCCGGATTCTTCACGGGGTACCTCCGTCACGAGGAGGAAAACGAAGAGAACTTCGACGAGGACGGCTGGTTCTACACGGAGGACGTCCTGGCGTTGAACGAAGACGGCAACTACGAGGTGTACGGCCGGCTCAAGGACACGATTATTCGCGGCGGGGAGAACATCTACGCGCCCGGCCTCGAGGACGAGATCATCGAACACGAGAAGGTCGAGAACGTCGCCGTCATCGGCATTCCGGACGACAGACTCGGCGAGCGCGTCGGCGCGTACGTCGAACTCGTCGACGGCTACGACGACCTCACCGTCGAGGAGATGGGATCGTTCCTCGAAGACCAGGGGATCGCCGTGTTCAAACGTCCCGAACGGATCGAGGTCGTCGAGGAACTGCCGCGTACGGAGGTCGGCAAGATTTCGAAGACGGATCTCAGAGACGACATCGTCGACAAGCTGGAAAACGAGTAACTCCGTCACGAGACGGTCGCTCGGAACGCTCGAGCGGAAATCGGCTTCGACCACCCGAGAATTTTGAGACCCCGAGGCGTCGATCGTTGGAACTCGAGACGGGAGTCGACCTCGAATACTCGAGGGGGGTCGGATCTCAGCGATACGAGACGCGATCGGCAAAACGACGTCCGGTTTACGGAGTTTCGTCGGTGTAGACTTTGAGGTCGGACCGCGGCGTCGCGACGCAGGTGAGAACGTAGCCCTCTTCTTTCTCGCTCGGGGTAAGCATCATCGCGTCCTCCTGTTCGACGTCGCCTTCGATGCGAACGGCACAGATACCGCAGTGACCCATCCGACACTGGTAGGACGGATCGAGCCCGTGTTTCTCGGCGGCGTCGAGAATGCTATCGTTCGACTCTTCGCTCATCGTGAACGTGACGTCCTCGTTGACGAAGTGAACGGTGTGCTCGGTCATCGACTACTACCCTCCGCTTCGTACGTCGTTTCGATCTTCTCGAGTCCGTACTCCTCGTAGAGGTCGACCAGCGAATCGTTGTCCGTCAGGACGTTTACACGGTAAAACGGGAGATCGTGTTGTTCGGAAAACCAGTGTTCGGCTTCCTCGAGCAGCGCTTCTTCGATTCCGTTACCCTGGTACTCGGCACCGACGTGGTGGCCGAAGACGGCCCCGTGCTGGGAAAGTTGAAAGATCGGGTGCGCCCCCATGACACGAACTTCGATGACGCCGAGCAGTCCGTCGACGGACTCGGAGTCCGCGACGAGTACCGTCGCCCGAGAGCTGTCGATCATTCCGCCCAGGAAGTAGTTTCGCCACTGCTCGCCGGCGTCGTCTTTGTGCTGATACCGGTCGTCGACCGTCGAGAGCGTTTCCGAATACTCGTACCAGAGAGCGAGAATGTCGTCTGCGTCTTCCGGACGTGCTTGCCGAATCGTGTATTCGTTCATGAGTAGTACTTGCGTAGAGTGGTCAAATCGCTTTCGGGACGACCGAACCGAACGATTTCCTCAGCCGAGCGTTCGAGGGGTGATAATCCATCGGGGCGGTTCGGTACGCGAAAGCCGACCCGTTCGGTCCCATCGAAGTGGGCAGAGTCACCGGGCTAACCGAGCCTGCGCTTTCGACCATCTGTTCCATATCTGGCGAGCGACCGTTTATAATTTCTGGTGAGCACAGGCCGCCCATCGGCCCCGACGTCCCGTCAGCGGTACGTTTTTGGCCACACCACTCGTTGGCGCACGTATGCGGATCACAACCAACGGGATCGAAGTGGAGTGTCGCGTCGAGGGGCGCGGTCGAACCGTCGTGCTCGTCCACGGACTGGGAAGTACGCTCAACACGTGGGAAGGAGTCGCACGATCGTTGTCGTCGTCGTACCAGGTCGTCAGGTTCGACCTCCGTGGAAGCGGCCGGAGCGACGTTCCCGAGGGACCATACAGCATCGAGACGTGGGTCGACGACGTCGATGGTGTCCTCGACGAACTCGAGGTCGAGACGGCTCACTTCGTCGGCCACTCCCTCGGAAGCATCATCTCCACGAAGTACGCGATCGAACACCCCGATCGCGTCGCGTCGCTGTCGCTCGCCGCGGCCGGGCCCGGCATGCCGGAGGAGAAAGTCGAGGAGACGAAGGAGATCGTCGACGCGATCGAAGCCGACGGCATGGAAGCGCACGCGGATACCGAGGTCGAGGAGTCCCTGTCGACGCACACTCGTGAGACCCGACCCGAACTCGCTGGGCTCTATCGCGATCTGATCCTGCAGAACGATCCGGACGGCTACGTCGCTTCGATGCGCGGACTGATGAACGCCAACCTTCGTGGGGAACTCGAGGACGTCCCCGTTCCGACCCTGCTGCTCGCGGCCGAAAACGACGTGGTCACACCCCCCGTCGCCTCGTTCATCATGGCGGATCGGATTCCGGACGCCCAGGTGACGGTGTTACAGCGTGCGGGACACATGGCGCACCTGGAAGCGCCCGAGGAGCTTTCTCGGAGCGTCCACGACTTCATCGCGAACCTGTAACCCGACGACGCCTCGCAGACGCGTACCGGGTTCGACTGCGTAACCACATTCCATTACCGGACGGTCGTTTCGTCGATTCGACGAACGACTCGCAAAACGCACACAGCCCCGTCTCTTCTCCGCGAGGCTACTACGGAACTGGTCACCCCGAGACGAGCGCGATCGTCTCGAGGTGAACGGTAAGGGTTAAGACGTCGCCACGACGTTTCTCGGACGACATGACGTACGACGGTCCAACAGCGTTGTTTATCGACGGGGAATGGGTTTCCGCAGCCGACGGCGAGACGATCGAGACGGTCGATCCGGCGACCGAAACGACCTACGCGACGGTCGCTTGCGCCGGCGAGTCGGACGTCGACGACGCGGTCGCGGCGGCGGACGGAGCGGCGGAGCGCGACGCGGAGTGGCGGTCGCTCGATCCCGCAGAGCGAGGGCAGTATCTCGCCGCGATGGCGGACGAGATCGAGGAGTTGAAAGACGAGATCGTCCTGGTGGAGTCCCACGACAACGGAAAGACGCCGTTCGAGGCGACCCTCGACGTCGACATGGTAATCGACACCTTCCGATACTACGCCGGCTTCACCGACAAGGTCCACGGCGAGACGATCCCGGTCCCCGGCTCGCGGATCGACTACACGCGACGCGAACCGCTCGGCGTCACCGGCCACATCTCGCCCTGGAACTACCCGTTCCAGCTGGCTGGACGCAGCGTCGCACCCGCGCTCGCGTGCGGAAATACCGTCGTCCTCAAACCCTCGAGCACGACGCCGCTTACGGCGCTGTACTACGCGAAAGCCGCCGAGCGCGTCGGCCTTCCCGACGGGGTTCTCAACGTGATTCCCGGTTCGGGCCGGGAGGCTGGGACGGCGCTCGCGACCCACGAGGACGTCGACCACCTCGCGTTCACCGGGAGCACTGGCGTCGGAAAGTCGATCATGGAGTACGCCGCCGAGGACGTCTCCGGCATCACGCTCGAACTCGGCGGGAAGGGACCGAACGTCGTCTTCGCCGACGCGGACCTCGAGGCGGCGGCGAAGGGGTGTCACTACGGCATCTTCATGAACGCCGGCCAGATGTGCTGGGCTGGTTCGCGACTGCTCGTCCACGAGTCGGTCCACGACGAAGTCGTCGACCGTGTCGTCGAACGGGCCGAAAGCACACCGCTCGGGAGCGGTATCGACGACGACGGCAGGATGGGGCCGCTCGTCAACGAATCCCACCGCGACGACGTCCTCGAGTACGTCGAGACGGGCGTTTCGGAGGGAGCGACCCTCGCCTGCGGGGGCGACGTGCCCGACGACAAACAGACCGGCTACTACGTCGAGCCGACGGTGTTCACGGACGTCTCGAACGACATGACGATCGCACGCGAGGAGATTTTCGGCCCCGTGCTGTCCGTGATTCCCTTCTCGGACCGCGAGGAAGCGATCGAGATCGCGAACGACTCGCCGTACGGACTGATGGCCGGCATCTGGACCAAGAACATCGACGTCGCCCACGACACCGCAGAGCGCCTCGAGTACGGAATGGTCAGCGTCAACGAGTACCCGGTGACGTTCCCGCAGACGCCCTTCGGCGGCTACAAGCAGAGCGGATTCGGCCGCGAGCAGGGTACGGAGGCGATCCGCGAGTACACGCAGGTCAAAAACGTCAACATCAACGTCGATCCGCGGTAATCGCCGCGCTCGTCGGGGTTCGCCGAACACGCGGGATCGTCGATCCGATTCGGTTCCGTCATCCCGATTCACGGACGATTCGACGCACCGATTCGACGGCGAGTACGCGCGGAACGCGAACGATTAAGTGAGTGATCGTTCAATCGACAGCCGTCCATGTACAAGGCAATGTTCATGCTCTCGCGGTCGTCTGACCTCTCACAGGAGGAGTTCGTCGAGTACTGGGAGGAAGAACACGCACCCGTCGCCGAAGAGATCCCGAACCTAAAGCGGTACGCCATCTGTCCGGCGACGAACCCGGAGGACTCGCCCCACGACGGGATCGCGGAACTCGCGTTCGAGTCCGAAGAAGATCTGTACGCCGCACTCGACTCCGAGGAGTTCGGACGCGTCCAGCGCGACGCAGCGGAGTTCAGCGATCCGGACTCGGTCGTCTTCACCATCGTCGAAGAGCGCGTACAGCTGGACGACGCGTAATCCGTCGCCGCATTTTTCCGCCGACCGCGTCGGTCACAGCATCCGAGTCGTCGCGATTTCGTCACCGAGGCGAAACGACGAGCGCCGGATTCCAAAGCTATATCACACTAGATAACCCACTACACGTCAGCATGGCACGAGAAAACGGTAGCCGCGACCTTCGAAAATGGATCGATCAGGTCGACGAGGTCGGTTCGCTGCAGCGGATCGGCGAGGAAGTCGACTGGGACGAGGAGATGGGTGCGATCACCTACGTCTCCCACAAGAAAGAGGGCGCACCTGCGCTGTTGTTCGAGAACATCAAGGACTATCCGGAGGGCTATCGCGTCCTCTTCAACATCTTCTCCTCGAGCACCGAGCGCCTCGCGGTGACGATGAACGAAGACCCAGGCCTCGATGAACGACAGCTGATCCAGAAGGCGCGTTCGAAGCTCACCGCCCGCGAGGAGCCGACGCAGGTCGATCCCGCCGACGCGCCGATCTTCGAGAACACGGACACCGGCGAGGACGTCGACCTCTGGCAGTTCCCGGTCCCGAAGATGTGGCCGGGCGACGGCGGTCGGTTCATCGGCACCGCCGACCTGACGATCACGCGAAACCCCGACACGGGCGAACTCAACATGGGGACGTACCGGCAGATGATCCACAACGAGAACCAGACCGGGCTGTTCACCTCGCCCGGAAAGGACCTTCGCCTGCACCTCCAGAAGCAGTGGGCGAAGGGCGAGCCGCTCGAGGTCGTCGCCGTCTACGGCGTCCAGCCCGAGCTGTTCCTGGCGTCCCAGCTGACGTTCGGCGAGGACGTCTCCGAGCTCGAGATCGCCGGCGGGGTCCGCGGCAGTCCGATCGAGATGGTCGAGGGCGAGATCACGGATCTACCGATCCCGGCCAACGCCGAGATCGCCGTCGAGGGGAAGATGTACCCCGGCGAGACGAAGACGGAGGGGCCGTTCGGGGAGTTCACCGGCTACTACGGCCGTCCCGAGGACGACGCGGAGGTGAACACCGTCGAGGCGATTCACTACCGCGACGATCCGATCCTGACCTGTGCGCTGATGGCGGACTACCCGGGCTGTGACATCAACCTGACCTACAGCGTCGGCCGATCCGCGCGAATCTGGAACGACCTCGAGTCGCTCGGTCTCCCGGGCGTCGAGAGCGTCTACACTCACCCGGCCGGCGCGTCCGGGATGGCGATGACCGTCGTCTCGATCGACCAGCAGTACGCCGGCCACGCGAAGCAGGCGGCGACGCTGGCCGCGCAGTGTCCCGGCGGCGCGTACTTCAGCAAGTTCATCGTCGTCGTCGACGACGACGTGAACCCGGCGGACACCAACCAGGTCATCTGGGCGCTCGCGACCCGCTGGGACGCCGAGCGACACACCGACCTCCTGACGGACACCTGGAGCACGCCGCTCGATCCCTCGCGCAACCCGGCCGACGAGCGACCGTACGGCTCCCAGCTCATCATCGACGCGACGAAAGAACACAAGTACATGGACGAGTTCCCGCCGCGGACCGCCATCCGCGAGGAGATGTACGAGGAGGTCGTCGACCGCTGGGACGAACTCGGCTTCGACTACGAACCGCCGAGTCTGCCGATCTTCTACGGCGAAACGGGCAGTCACGGCGACAGCGACGAAGCGACGAGCGACGAGAGCGGCGACGGCGACGATTTCAGCATGACGATGTAACCTCGCCGACCGCGAGGTTCGATCTCGGCCGACGAGTCGAGCGTCGACGCGATCCGTTTTTCGGAACCGGCGTCGACTCCGCTGTCACAAGTTATAATTAGGTGCCGGCGGAATCTCTACCCGTGCCACAACGTATCGTCATCGGAATGACCGGGGCGACCGGTCAGATCTACGGAATCAGGGCCCTGCAGCTCCTTCGGGAGACGGAGTACGAGGTCCACCTCATCCTCTCGGACGCCGGAAAGATCAACGTCTCACAGGAGGCCGACTACGAGGTCAGCGAGGTCAGCGAGCTCGCCGACGTCGTCCACGACGTCAAGAACATCGGCGCCGAGACGGCGAGCGGTTCGTTCCGAACCGAGGGGATGCTGATCGCTCCCTGTTCGATGAAGACGCTGTCGAACATCGCCCACGGCAGTTCGGGCGACCTCATCACCCGTAGCGCCGACGTCGCGTTGAAGGAACGGCGACCGCTCGTCCTCATGCCGCGAGAGAAGCCGTTCAACAGGATCCACCTGAAAAACATGCTCGAGGTGACCGACGCGGGTGCGATCGTCTTTCCGCCGTTTCCCTCCTTCTACCAGGGACCGACGGACCTGGACGACATGATCACGCGGACGACCGCCAGAGCGCTCTCCCAGCTCTCGGTCGACGTCGAAGTAGACGAGTGGGAGGGGCTGAGTTCGTCACACAGCCCGTGACGGTTCCGCTCGAGAACCGCAGATGCGACGAATCGTCGGTCGGGACGATGCGGCCGGATGGGCCGAACTGTATTCGTCGAAGCAGGACGCCCGGAATGTCGATGATCCACGATATACTGAACGTAGCTCTCGCCGAGATCCTGAACACGTAGTACAGGGACGGATCCGCATATTTTTATACGTCAACGGTGAACATAGAGATGAATCGCAATGAGGCGAAGAACTTTCATTAGAGCGGGTGGTGCAGCGGGTGTCGGTATCGCCCTCGCTGGCTGTACGGGCAATGGTAACGGGAACGGCAACGGAAATGGAGCCGGAAACGGCAACGGCAACGGAGCCGACGACGGCGACCTCGAGATGCCAGATACGATCCGCATCGGGACGCCGTCGCCCGACGCGCCGACGTGGGAGATGAGCTCTCACCCGGGATTACAGTACGCGCTCGAGGACAGGGGACACGACACCGAACTCACGCGCGAGCAGTTCACCGGCTTCACCGGAATGGCCGCGGCGTTCGTCTCCGACGAAGCGGACATGGGCTACATGGGACTCTCGTCGCTGATCAACGCGATCGAGGAGGGATTCCCGCTCGTAGGCTTTGCGGGCTACATCAACGAGTACGTGTTCCCGGTGGTCGTCGCCCCGGAGATCGAAGAGTGGGAGGACCTCCGCGACGGCGACGTCGCGATCCACGACCCGGACTCGATCTCGACGCCGTCGGCACAGATCGCCATCAGGGAGGAACTCGGCTCGATCGACGACGTCAACTACCGGAGCATCCTGGGAACGACGAACCGCCTCTCGGCGCTCGAGGCCGGCGAGGTGCAGGGTGCCGCCGTCTTCGACTCCGGCGCGTACCAGGCCGAAGCGGAAGGGTACGGACGGGTGCTGTCACACCCCACCGAGTACGAGCAACTCAACCAGCAGACGGTCGGGCTGTGGGTGACCCTCGAGGAGAACCTCGACGAAAACGAGGAGGTGTACGGGGAGATCGCCGACTGCCTCGCACAGGGTCACGGCGAACTGTACGAGCGCGACGAAGACGAAGTGCTCGACGATGCCCTCGACAGCGGGATCTACCCGGACTTCGACCGCGATGCCCACCAGCAGTCGTTCGAAATCGTCAAGGAAGCACAGCTCTGGCCGGACGGAATCGACATCACCGAGGAGGAACTCGAGCGGTCGCTGGACGTCCTCGAGGCGACGGGGCTCGTCAGCGAGGATCGGCGGCTCTCGCGCGACGAGGTCTTCGACGACCGATTCGTCTGATCGGCGGATCGGGCTGTGGGGTATCGGCTCGAATAGACTCGGCGATCGATGGACCCTGAACTACCGGTGAACGGACGCATAACGGGCGGAGAGAAACGAGCGAGCGAGTTCGTCGCAGCCACTAGCGACCTCCTCGAGGACGCGCTCGGTTTCCGTCCGTATCCCGGGACGCTGAATCTGAACGACGTCGACTCGCTCGATCCGTTGCCGTCCGAGACGCATCCGGTTCCCGGCGACGATCACTGCGCCGGCATCGTTGCTCGATCCTGTCGGCTCGGTGGAATGCGAGCCGCGGTGATCCGGCCACTCGTTCCGGACTATCCCGAGGAGAAGACGGAACTCGTCGCCCCGGTCCGGGTTCGGTCCCTGTTCGGTCTCGAGGACGGCGACGCCGTTCGTCTCACGAGACCGGACCGCTGCGCCCACGCCGCGGCGACCGGCGAACGCGATGCGGATCGCGATGGACCGGAGCCGGACGTCGACGGACGAGCGGTGGACGCGTTCGACGCGGTCGTCTTCGACCTCGACAACACGCTGGTCACGCTCGACGTCAACTGGTCGGCCGTCCACCGCCGGGTCGAATCGCTCCTCGAGCCGGCGCTCGAAAAACCCCTTTCGGCGTACGACAGACTGGCGGTCTTCGAGCTGGCAGCGAAAACCGGCCGCGAAACGGTCCTCGAGTCGCTGTTACGCGAGGCCGAACTGGCGGGCGCGCGGACGGCGACGGCTCTGCCGGCGCTCGCCGTCGTCGACGAACTCGCGTGTCCCGTCGGCGTCTGTACGGCCAACGCCGAGCGCGCAGCGGAGATCGCGCTCGAACGGTTCGACGTCCGGGACGACGTCGGTGCGATCGTCGGACGCGATACGATCCCCGAGCACAAACCCCACCCCAGGACGCTCGAAACCGTCGCCGAATCGCTCGGCGTCGAGTGCGGTAACGTGTTGTACGTCGGCGACGAGGAGGTCGACGCGACGCTCGCGGTCGATGCCGGTGCGTCCTACGTCCACCCGGATCGGCTGCGAATCGAAACCGGGTGAGCGTTACTCTCCCGAGAACTCGGCGCTTCGCTTTTCCCTGAACGCCGCGATTCCTTCCGCGTGATCCTCGCTCGCGCCGAGGATCGCGTTGGCACGGGCCTCGTTCTCGAGGGCCTGCTCGAACGACGCGTTGACCCCCTCGTGGAGCAGGCGCTTCGAGAGGCCGAGCGCGCGGGTCGGGCCGTCGCGCAGCCTGTCGACGAGTTCGGATACCTTCTCGTCCAGTTCGTCGGCCGGAACCGCGTAGTTCACCAGTCCCAGTTTCTCGGCCTCCGTTCCGTCGACGGGGCGGCCGGTCATAACGAGTTCCTTCGCGACGCAGAGGCTGGTGTTTCGCGTCAGCAGGTACGAACCGCCGCAGTCGATCGCCAGTCCGACGTTCTTGAAGCCCTCGATGAGTTTCGCGTCCTCGGCTGCGACGATCATGTCGCATGCGAGCGCGAGATTCGCACCCGCACCGATGGCGTCGCCCTGAAGACGACAGACGACCGGCTTCTCGACGTCGACGAGCGCCTGGATCGGTCGGTGGATGCCCTCGACGATGTAATCGCGGCGTTCGACCGGCGTGACGTCGTCGTCGAGCAGCGATCCGAGTTTCTTGACGTCGCCGCCGCCACAGAAGACGTCGCCGTTCGCCCGCAGTACGAGGACGCGCACGTCGTCGTCCGCCGCGGCGTCCTCGACGTGCTCGGTGAGCGCGTCGATGACGTCCGCGTTCATCGCGTTTCGTGCGTCCGGTCGGTCGAGTACGAGTTCTGCAACGCCGTCGTCAACGGTGTACTGTACGTCGGACATATCCGCAGTATCGTCCACTCGAGCATTAAACCTGGCGATGAGGCCGTCCCGTCGGCGAAATCCGTTCGATTCGGTGGGAGATGTACGCGGCGAGTCGGAGAGACACGGTCGGAGTGCAGGCGAGCCGTCAGCAGTCGGTTCGATCGGACGCCTTCGTGCGATCCGCGAAAATCGAGGAGCCGGCGATCGGTGTTTAACACACACTAAGTGTGTGTAACACGGGTGGACTCAGGGCGTGTCTTCGGGGTGCAGTTCGAGATCGGACCGGGGTGTCGCGACGCAGGTCAGGACGTACCCCTCTTCTTCCTCGCTCGGGGTGAGCATCATCGCGTCCTCCTGGGAAACCTCTCCGGATGCGTGCATCGCACAGATTCCGCAGTGTCCCATCCGACACTGGTAGGGCATATCCAGCCCGTGTTTCTCCGCGGCGTCGAGGATGCTCTCGTCGCTGTTTTCGGGCATCTCGAACTCGACGTCCTCGGTCGGTATCTCGATCGAGTGCTCCGTCATGCTACAATGACGCCTCGTACGTGTACTCGATTCGTTCCAGGCCGTACTCGTCGTAGACGTCTTTGAGGTAGTCGTTCTGTGCGAGAACGTTCACCCGGTAGAACGGAAGGTTCTTCTCGTCGGTGAACCACTGCTCGGCCGCCTCGAGCAGCGCCTCCTCGATGCCGTTGCCCTGGTACTCCTCTCTGACGTGGTGGCCGAACACCATCCCGTGTTGATTGAGCTGGAAGATCGGGTGTGAACCCATGATCCGAACCTCGATCACGCCGAGCAGTCCGTCGGCCTCGTCGGAATCCGCGACGATGATCGCGGCCTTCGAGGAGTTGACCATCTGGTTCAGGAAGTAGTTTCGCCACTGTTCGCCGGCTTCTTCTTTGTGCGTGTATCGGTCGTCGATTCGCGAAAGTTGGTCGGAGTACTCGTACCAGAGATCGAGAATGTCGTCTGCGTCTTCTTCCTCCGCGAACGTTATTTCGTAGTTCATACAGGAAAGATCCGTATCCGAGTACAAAGTGATTTCGGGACGACGTGCTCGAAATGTTACCGGTTCGAGGGCGATATCATCGCATCGAGAGCGGAGACGGCGGATCGGGGAGACGTCTCGGAGGGTGACGGCGGAGAGGAGTCGCGAGCGCGGCGAGAACGGCGGTGAATCAGACCGAAATGCCGAGCGACTGGAGCTGCTGTTTGCCCGTCTCGGTCATCTTGTCTTTCGTCCAGACCGGGTCCCAGACGATGTCGACGTCGACGCTCTCGACGTCGGAGAGCTCGAGCAGGCGATCCTCGACTTCGTCGACCATGAGCTGTGCGGCGGGACAGCCCATCGCGGTCAGCGTCATGTCGACGTCGACGTGACCGTCGGCGTACTCGATGTCGTAGACGAGCCCGAGGTCGACGATACTGATCGGCAGTTCCGGATCCTGCACGTCCTCGAGTGCGACGCGGCACTTCTCGGCGGTGGATGTAGCTTCACTTTGCGCCATTACCCGCTCGTAAGGCCGTCTCGATAATATACCTTCGGGTCGAACGACGGTCGCACAAGTCGGACGATCAGTCCCACTCGTGGGCTTCGAGCGCCGTCCGGAACTCGTCGGGAATCTCGACGGTCGTCCCCGGCTCGCGGGTCGAGAGACAGACTCGCGTCAACTCGATCTCGAACGCTTCGTACCCGTTCGTCACGTTGTGAGCGAGCGCCCGCACGTCGAACGACTTCGTTCCGATCGAGTCGACGCCGACCTGAACCTCGACGTCGTCGCCGAGTTCGATCGGGCCCCGAAAGTCGCCTTCGGCGTGTGCGATCGGAAACAGCACGCCGAGTTCCTCGTCGAGCTTCGGAATCGGGTACCCCATCTCGTCGAACCACTCCTCTTCGGCGACGTGGACGTAGTTGAACAGTCGGCCGTAAAAGACGCGTCCGGCGTAGTCGATGTCTTCGAACCTGGCCGTCACGGTGTGCGTGAACATCGTCCGTGGGGTTTCGCTGTGCGGTGATGAATGTTCCGGACGACGCCGTCGGACCCACGGAACCGCGAGACCGCCGGTTTGCAACCACGTACTTGACCTCCTCCTCCGCGTTCACGCGGAGGAATCCCACCATGGGATTTCAGGCCGAGTGTAGCGGCCTGTTAGTTTCAAGACGCATACGTTCCACGTGTCACCTGCTGGGTTTCAGCATCTGTGTGGCTGTCTTGTGGCCCGGTCAAACAGGCCCCATCCGTAGCCGAGTCATCGTCACCGGCCTTCTGTGGGGAATCGTCTTCCCGGTCGATTTGGCGGTGACTCTCTCCACTACGGTAGCGGTCTGCAATGTTTATCGCCCCGTTCACATCAGCTTGGTACTCAGCGACCCAACAGCCGTCGTTCGAGCAACGGAACGTCGCCTGTCGTGGCCGGGAGCCGTGTTCTCCGCAGGCGTGGCACGCCTTCGACGTGTTCTGGGGATTCACCGTCTCGACGGGAATCCCCTTCTCGGCGGCTTTGTAGCGAATTTGTGCGTGGAGCTTGGCAAAACCCCATCCGTGCAACCGCCGGTTCATGTACGCGCCGTAGTCCATGTTCTCACGGATGTACGTCAAGTCTTCCAGCACCAACACTGGATCCTCGACAGACTCGGCGTACTCCACGACCTCGCGAGTTACACGGTGGAACACGTCGTCAATCTGGACCCACAGTGCGTCACCGTAGGACGCTACGATTCGCTCGCTGCCACGCTGCTGCAGCCGTCTTGTAGCGGTGAAGTAGGTCTTGCGGAGCCGACGAACGGCTTTGCCGTCGTCGGCCCACAGGTGGGGGCGAACTGGAGAACCGCTCTCATCACGGTGACACACCGTGACGAGACTCGCTTCTCCGATGTCCACACCAATCGGCGTTCGTTCGTCAGCGGACGTCTCGGATTGGACTTCTACGTCGCGGGTGGCAGTGACGTGGAGATACCACGTCCCGTCGCGCTCGAAGAGCCGACTTTCACCCATCTCGGCGTCGTCTGCGTACAACGCTTCGAGCCACTCTCGCTGGTCGGGATTGGCCTGTGCCGGAATCCAGAGGTGGTAGTCTTCGTGGTGTGGAATTTTGACGTACCACTCGAGAGCGTTCTGAGGCTGGTGGTCGAGTTGCAGTCCCTCGTTGGTGAACCGCACCGGGTGGTCGTCATGCAACTCGTCGGCGTCGTAGCTGTTGCCACAGAGTTGTGGAACGTACTTCTTGAGGGCGTTTTTCGCGTAGCCGCTCAGGTCGTACTCGACGACCACGTCGTTCGCCGCTGACTGTGTGTCACAGCCAGCGGCGAACGCCTCCTGAAGTGCCTGCTGGTAAGCGTCCCGCGTCTCACGAAGCTTCTGTCGCTTGTGGGCGTTTGGGTCCACAAGCTTCAGTTCGAGCGTCTTCGTGAGTTTACCCATCGTTGCCGTATAACACCGTTCGGTTGTGATCAGTAAATACGTCAGCCGTCCGGAGTGGAAGTGAAACTGTGGGGAAATCCGGCACTGCAACAGAACGGTGGATTGTCACATTATGCTGTCCGCTCGACCCCCGCCTGTTCGCTCCTCGGTTCCGACAGGTGTCGGAGCACTCCTCACTCACGGGAAAAAGGAGGTATGCGCTCGTCTCTCTATCAACGGTCGCGCAACTACAGCGCTCCTGCATTCTTAGCAAGAACTATATTGATGCAGCCACGAGTAGTAGGTGATATGGGCGTCGTAGAACGTCAGTTAGAGGAGCTCAAAGCTCAGTGTAAAGCCGACGATGACGAGGTCGTGAGCCGCGTCTCCCGCGGTGAGACGATCGAGACCATCGAAGAGATGAGTCCGGGGTACCTCGAGACGCTTGTCGAGTTCATGCTCACCCAGCACGACACGGAGATCATGAGCGCGTGTGCGTACCACCCCGCGGCGACGCAGAAGGCGCCGACGCTGGACGCCAAGATCTCCGGAAGCGCAGTCGTCCAGGACGAGATCGGCCACGCGAACCTGGGATACCGGGTGCTCTCCGACCTCGGTTTCGACAAGGAAGCGCTCATGTACGAGCGCGAGCCGACCGAGTGGCGAAACATGCGGGTCTTCGACGAGCCGTTCGAGAACTTCGCCGAATTCGCCTGCGGCGTCGGGTTTTACGACCGCGCCGGCACGATCCAGATCGGCGACATCGAGGAGAACTGTTCGTTCGGTCCGTGGCGGCGGTACGAACGAAAGGTCGTCGCGGAGGAGGGATTCCACAAGCGCCTCGGCGACATGTGGTTCAAACGCCTCGGCAGCGGCACCCCCGAGCAACAGCAGGCGCTGGAGGACGCCGTCGACAAGATGTTCCCCAAGGCCATCGCCTTCCTCGGCCACCCCGAGAAGGAAGGCAAAGCGATCCAGCAGATTCGCAAGTACAACCTCCGTGAAGGAACGAACTACGAACACCGCCAGGAGTGGCTCAAGCAGGTCTACCAGACGTTCGAGCCCCTCGAGGTCGACATCCCGATCAGCCACGACGAGGACGAAGACGAGTACGACGTCACCTTCGACATGGACTGGAAAGGCGTCTACAGCGAGTGGAAGGAATCGCCGGGACCGGTCGACCACATCCAGACCGTCAAGGGAGTCGCATGAAAGGAAAACGTACGTACGAAGTATTCGCACGGATCAACGCCGGCGAACCGCTCCAGTCGATCGGCAGCGTCGACGCGCCGAGCGACGAGTTCGCAAAGCAGTACGCGAAGATGTTCTACGACGAGGAGGACTGGGAAGTCATGTTCGTCGTCGACCGAAAAAACATCCTGAAAGTCAGCGGCGATCCGGGCCACGAGTACGACGACGTCGGCGAACTCGAAGCCCCGCCCGCCGGATTTACCACGCAGGCAGGTGAGCGATAATGAGCTCCGATACAGCACTCTCGAGTGAAGCGCGCGAAGCGGCGTACGATCTCGCGTTGACCCTCGCCGACACCGAGTTCATCACCGCACACCGGTACTCCGAGTGGGGAATGCTCGGCGCGCCGGACATCGAGGAGGACATCGCGCTCTCGTCGATCATCCAGGACGAACTCGGCCACGCCAGAGCCGCCTACAAGGCCGCCGCCGATCTCGGCGACACGTCGGTCGACGACCTCCTCTACGAGCGGTCGGTCGACGAGTGGCGAAGCCCGTCTGTGCTCGATACGGAACTGGACAACTGGGCCGAGATCATCGCCTCGCTCGCCGTCCTCGACTACGCGACCGTCCTCGTCTTCGAGAACCTGCAGAACAGCTCGGTCGACGAGCTTTCGGGCATCGCGGAGAAGGTTCTCCAGGAGGAGTCCCAGCACATCCAGCACGGGCAGGTTTGGCTGGGCGTCTACGCCGACGAGCAACAGGACGAGTTCCCGAAAGAAGAACTACAGGACGCCCTCGATTCGTTCGTTCCACAGGTCGCCCAGTGGCTCGGACGGGACGAGGGCAGCGAAGCGCTCGTCGACGCCGACGCGTTCGAACGCTCGAACAGCGAACTGCGCGAAGAGTTCCTCTCGGATATCACTTCCCTCCTCGAGTCTAACGGGTACGACGTTCCGGACGTCGATCTCGAGTGGGACGAGTGGGACGATTCGACGCGGCGACAATCACCACCGGAGTCAGCGTTCGAACGGACAGTCGACGAAGTAACGGGCCGCCAGCACAGGTACCTCGCCGGATAATGTCAGAGAATACGACCCGCTCTCGCGTCACGAATCAGCAAACGGACGGCGCCGAGTGCCCATACTGTGGTAGTACCGACACGTCACTCGAAAGCGCGTTCGGCAGCACGATTCTCAAGTCGCAATATCACTGCGACGAATGTATGAACGTGTTCGAACACATCAAGTGGGAGACCTAACGTAGGACGTGGAATAACCAAACATCTTCCGCCACACTTCCGTTAAATGTCGAAAGTGGCGACTCATATTCTGATTTTGGTGCTGATACGGAAAGAGACACATGGGTTCGTAACCATAAATAATCCGTTCTTATACCAGACCAGTCAGTAGTTTAGTACTTATCCCACGGCGTGTCGACGGGATCGATTCGGAATGGGCGAGAGTCTTTCGGCGAACGATGCGCTATTTACAATGTTCAATCATGTGGGCCAGATTTATGTATATGCACCGGCTACTTCCGTCCAATGAACGACGCGGACTGTTGTAAAGTCGGTACCCTTATCGACGACTACGATCTCGATTCACCGCGACCAGCAGACGACTCCCTCGACGACTACCTCCTCTCGCGATGGCTCGGAGACGACGACACGCAATCGGTCGGCTACAGAACGCTCACCGAGTGGTTCAACAAGCGACTCCTGAAACGAGCCTACGATCGATCCGGACGCAACGCGATGGGGAACAGACTCGAGAGCGACTTCGAGGCGCTGACTGACGACGGCCTCGTCAAAATGGACACGATCGACGATCTCGAGGCAGACGGCATCGACGCCGAAGCGCTGCTGGACGATATGATCTCCTGGAGTACGATGCGAAACCACCTCAACGAGTGTCTCGGCGAGGAAAAAGAGAAAAAAGAGGCCTCGACGAACTGGGAGCTAACCAGCGTCGACATCGCCTGCGATCGGACGAAACAGAAAGTCGAGAGCGCCGTCAACTCCCTCATGTCCAAAGGGAAGATCGACGAAGACGAAGACGTCGACGTCGAGATCAAAGTTCAGTTGTGCTGCGGACAGTGTCCGACGCGGGTTCCGTTCGACGTCGCGATGAATCGAGGCTACGTCTGTGCCGACCACCGTTCGGAGGCGGTCGAGGACGAGGCCGTCATCCAGGTCAACGATACGAGCAGCGAGGAGACGTTCTACTGGGCGACCTCGGTCCCGCGCCAGCAGATGCCCTCGTTCGGAGTCTGACGCGCGAGTTTCTTTGCGTTTTACGAGCAGTCCCGCCCGTTCGAGCTGAATTGTGTAACTCGCTCGAGGCTGTACCAGAGAGCCCGCACATTTAAGCTAGTGCGTGGACGACTGAAAGTATGAGCTGGACGCTGCAGATCGATCATATCGCGGGTATCCTGGAGGGGCAAGCGGAGATCGAACGGGGGTTGAACGCCGTCAGAGCCGAAAACTGGCAGGGGAAATCGAGTCTCATCATGGCGATCGAAGCCGCGATGGGGACCGAAAAGCCGTTGACCGAAAACGCTGACGAGGGGGAGGTCGTCCTCGAGTCCGACGACGGAGAGGTCGCCGTCTCTTTTACCGATCAGAACGGAACGATCGTCCGCCACGGAACGCCGTACCTGGAAAACGAGTACGATCGAACCTGTGCGGAACTCTACGCCTTTCTCGACGAATCGAACCCGATTCGGCGTGCGGTTCGAAACGAAGAAAACCTCGAGGAGTTGCTGACGAAGCCCCTCGACCTCGAAAACATCGACAACCAGATCGCCGAGTTGAAAGCCGAGCGAGACGCGGTCGAGTCGGAACTCGCCCGCGCGGAATCGGCCGCCGAAGAGCTGATCGCGGCGGAATCGGAGCTGACGACGCTGCAAGACGAACTGGAATCGCTTGAAGCTCGACGCGCGGAGGTCTCTCAGCCCGAATCGGATGGCACCGGCCGTGAGGAGCTGAGCAACGCCCGGACCCAGCGGGAGAACCTCCGCAGTCAGATCGATCGTATCGAGTCGAGCATCGACCGCATCGAAGGGAGACTCGAGGAGCGCCGAACCGAGCGCGAGGAACTCGAACTTCCCGAGGTCGACGGCGATGCGGAGGACGTCCAGGTACTCAACGAGACGCTTCAGCGTCTCGAAGCCGACGTCGAGTTGCTTCGATCGGTGTACACGGCGAACAAGCGGATCGTCGACGAGAACCGACTCGAGCTACTCGCCGACGTCGAGCGCGGACTGCTCGAGGATTCCTTCGACTGCTGGGTCTGCGAGGGAACGACCGACGAGGAAGCGGTCCAACGCTCGCTCGAGGCGTTACAGGGTCGCATCTCGGAGTTACAGGACGAAGCCAGCGAACTCCGCGAGCGCGTTCGGACCGCCGAACAGGCACAGAAAGACCGACGCCGGGCGAAGCGACGGGCCGAAACGCTCGAGAGCGAGATCGAAGACCTCGAGACGAAGCTCACGGATCGTCGAGAGACGCTCGAACAAACGCGGGAATCGCTCGAGTCGACGGAAGTCCGCATCGAGAAACTCCAGGAGTCGGTCAGCGAGACCGAAGACAAGGTGACGGAACTCGAAAGCGAGATCAAGTACACGAAATCGCGGATTTCGGACGCCGAAGGTCGGATTCAGACGCTCGAGGATCGCGCCGATCAGCGGCCGTCGCTCGAATCGGAGCGCGAGTCGCTCTCCGAGGAGATCACACAGCTCAGATCGCGACGAGACGAGATGAAAGCGAAGACGCGCGAGTCGTTCAGCGAATCGATCGCCGAAATCATCGACCGCTTCGACACCAGCTACGAGAGCGCCAGGCTGACCTCGAACTTCGATCTCGTGGTCGCACGCGACGGCCGCGAGGTCTCGCTCGAGGCGCTCAGCGAGGGCGAAGTCGTTCTGCTGGGAATCGTCGCGGCGCTGGCAGGGTACGACGCCTACGACGTCGACGAGCGCGTGCCGGTCATCCTGATCGACAGCCTCGGCGGACTGACCGATAAGAACCTGAATCTGCTCGTCGAGTACTTGCTCGAACGAACCGAACGGATCGTCTGTACGGCCTACCCAGAGCAGTCCTCGGTCGAGGGCCACGAAATCGATCCCGCTTCGTGGACGGTCGTCTCCGACGATTCGGTCACGGTACAGCCCTGACGACCCGGAGTTCGGACGAAACGGGTTTTTCGAATTCACCTCGAGATCGATCCTGAACCACACGAGACCGCGGCTGCCAACGGGTTCGGAGATTTCGAAATCGAACGTCAGTCGTCGAACGTAATTCCGTATCCCCACTCCTCGAGTTGATCTTCGACCTCGTCGAGGTGGTCGACGCCGACTTTCACGAGCGCCTCGCGGAGGTCCGTCAGCGAAACGTCGTCGTCGAACCTGTCCTCGAGTTCACGGAGTGCGTCGCGTTCGGCCGTCTTCGTTTCCTCGTGGAGAAACAGCGGGACGCGGTCGCGGCCGTCCTGGACGCCGTCCCGGCGGTACTTGTACGGGATCTGAATTCCGCCTCCGGAACTCGATCGGTCGGTTCGCGTCGTCTCGGTCACGTCCTCCGCGTCATCCGCGTCGTTCGAGCGATCGGAGTCGTCGGACGACGACTCCCGGCTCTCGGTGGATTCGACCGGAGCGGGGTCGTCGGCGAACGGATTCTCACCGGCACCCTCTTTCATGCCGGTCATGCGGAGGCCACCTCGTACTCGAGTTCGCCCGGCTCCGGCGGGTTCGGCGCCTCGAGTCCGACCGTCTGCTCGAGGTGGCGGGCGATCCGATCGAACTGCGCGAGCGTCTCGAGTTCGTAGTCGCGAGTTCGGTCGCGGTGCTCGCGGACGTAGGTGAACGCCGAGCACTGTTGCATCCAGCAGCCCTCCATCAGCGAGGCGCGTTCGCCGATCACCTCGGGGACCGGATACTCGATCTCGTCGAGGATCGTCCGCTGATCGCGGGTGTTCTTGAAGCCGATCGGGATCGCCGCGAGGACGCCGACCTCGACGTCGAGTTGGTCCTCGAGTCCGGCGACGAGCGACTCGAGACCTTCGACTGCGGCTCGTCCTTTCGCGCTCGGTTCGACGGGGATCGCCAGCGACCGGGTGGCGTGGATCGCGTTGTAGAGGTGGGGGCCTTCCGTCGCGGGCGGATCACAGATGAGCACGTCGTACGTTTCCGGAACGCCCGCCTCCCGCAGGACCCGCAGCAACTGCGCGTGCATGCCGAACGCCTCGCCCATCGCTTCGGCCTGATCTTTCTCGCGCTGGAGGTACTCGGTGAGATCCGAGAGCATGTTGTGTTCCGGAACGATGTCGACGCCTTCGACGGATCGAACGAGGTCGTCGAACTCGCCTTTGGGCCGGCGGATCATGTGCCGGACCAGGTTGTCGACCGGCTCCGTCCGCTGGTCGTCGACGCCGAACAGCCGCGACAGGTCGCCGTCCTGGGGGTCGAGCGGAACCACCAGCGGCTTGAGGCCCGCTCGAGCGTGTGCGACGGCCAGATTGGCCGCCGTCGTCGTTTTTCCGACACCGCCCGCCTCGCTGTACGTCGAGTACGCTAACATACGAACTCCATGAAGGTCATCCACCTTGAAAGTTCGTAAGACACATTCAGTGGAGTATATAATTTGTTGTGTCACCGAACAGGATTCATGAATACACACAATGAACACCATCGATGAACACAACTAATGAACACCATTCAGGAATGGGCTTAGTGAGAGAAATTCAGGAACTATGGTCGCGAGTGTGAGTAATGGGATGATCTCATTCACGGATGAACGTGTGTACATAGAGTGATGAGTGTGAATGATGGATGAGTTGGGTAGATGTAGCGAGGCTGATCAACGGCGGAGATTCAGTACGAGCGTTCGAGAACGAGTGGGACCGACGGAGTGCACCGGTGTACTCAATCGAAGACGTTCACGAACGGGAGCAGTGATCGACATCCACGACGGTTCACGAACAACGCTGGAAGTGGCGTGGCCGATTGAACGACGTGGATGAGGACGGTAGACGACAGCACAAACGGCGAATCGATCACGTCCCGATCGACGGCCGCGTACGGGAGCCGCGCTGAGAAGTGACCGAACGACTAGTCGATCAGTCGGCCGACGCCCCTTCGCTTCGGTCGCTCGGCTCACCGCCAGGATCAGGGCGGGGCATCGCCTCGAGTTCGCGAAGCTCCGGATCCTTCTCGAGTCGGTCGTACTGGCGCGTCCAGGAATCTTCTGGAAAGAGACCGTTGCGGTCGAACAGCTCCCTCGCGTCGTCGGTCAGCTGGTAGAACTTGTACGGGTAGCCCCGCGTGCGCTGGCCGACGGGAACGACGCGTTCCTCGACGACGTTCGCGTTCTTCAAGACGGAGAGATGCCCGCGAATGGTGTCCTTCTGGAGGCTCGGATTCGTCCTGGCGAGTTCGTCGACGCTCGGGGCACCTTTCGGATGACCGACGACGTCGGCGACGATGTTCGCACGGCTCTCTTCGGTCACCACTTGCAGGACGTGCCAGGTGTCGTCACCGTCCAGTTCGGTCGGCGGTCGCATACGCGACTCTACGAGCGCGACCCGCATAAACACTCCGATAGCTGAGGACAGTAATAACAAAAGACATCAGGACGAGAGTCGAGCTACTATTCGGACGGTCCGACGAAAGAACAGGTACAAATTCCGGGAGGTCATCGTTGAATCAATGAGCGACGACGGAACCGCTCCGGAGGGCATCGATACCGACGGACTGGCGCTGACCTACGAGGAACACGAACGGCTGAAGTCGCTCCTGCACGGTAACCGGTTCCGGACGATCGCGTACGCCGAACGACGATACCTCGTACTGGGTGCTGGGGGTGACGGAGACGTCGCCGACAGACGAATGCGCGTGTACGACCGCCTCGAGTCGCGCCCGGACGCGACGGCGTTTCGCCTCGAGGATTTCGAGTTGACGCCGGACGAGCTCGCACTCTGGGCGTCGCTGTACGAACACCTCTGTGACCGTGCGACCCACGTCGTACTCGTCGTCGAAGACTACGAGGGCGGCTACGTCTGGGAGATGGGATACCTGTTTCACGAGAACGTCCGCGGAAAAGTCTGGGTTCTCAAACGCACGTACGACGACGAGAAGACGGAGCGAACCCGCTACGACAACGGGATGGCGGCCTCACACCTCCGCTTGCTCGAAAACGCCGATCGAACCCACCGCTGGCGCGACGGCGACGACCTCGAGCGCGCTCTCGAGCGAGTCCCGTAAGCGAGAGGGAGTGGACGAACGTAGTTCTCACCCCCTGCGTACAGCGCGAACAGCCGGAACAGAGCACGGTTGATAGTCGGGAGAAACCAACGAACGTGATCGTTGCCGGGTACTTGCTTTTACTCATCGCCCACGTTCGGCGAGTATGCACAGCGATCACGAGCGGCGACTCAGAGCCGACCTGGTCGAGGCGATCAGCGCGGTGAATCACAGAACCGCGGTCGACGTCGAGGCGGTGAGCGAGTACCTACTCGAGGAAGATCAGATCAATCGTTACCTCGTCGGTCTTCAGGACGAATGTACGCGAGCGTCGTTCTACTGTACGGCGACGAGATCGATCGTGTACAAATCGATCACGGAAGAGCCGCCGTCTACGCTGGCGGGAACGGTACCTGACGTCGCGAATCGGCGACGACTCCGCGACTGGATCGTCGACCAGGAGTGGTCGTGGATCCACCCGCGCTATCGGTGGCTGCTCGATGGGTAGTCACTAAGCCGGGGAGCGCTCGAGGCGGGACCAAGGGCTGCAAGCACGGCCGGTATACGGATCACCGGACAAGATCGTGAGACGACCATGTCAGACACGACGTCGACGTTTAGTCGGAGACGAACGCTCAGGCTCTCCGGACTGATCGCAACCGGTTCGATGGCAGCACTCGCGGGATGCGGCGACGAGGGCCCCGGTGAAGACGGTGCAAACGATGACGACCAGCTCGATCATCCCGACGAAGCCGGCGATTCGAACGGCGGCGGTGGCGGCCCGATCGACGACGAGGATTCGACGGGAGGTGATCCCGAGCACGACGAAGACGAGGAGTGATGTTCCGCCCCGGTGCTCGGGGGCGAATCGCCTGGCGGAGGATGATAAACTGAATACCGCGATACGTTTTCTACTGCTCTCAGCACCACAATATCGGGATGTGAATATCTACAAACCACTAGAATGCATACAGCACACCTGGAAGACTTTGGGGGCGGACAAACCATCAACGTACGAATATTGGCCAGTTTGTCCACTGATTATAGTGATGATGTCGGTAGTACACCCAACTCGATCGATAGCTGCGTTTACCGATCGAGTCAAGTCGGTGAATCGACCGCACCCATGTGCTAGATCGGCTTACGGATCGAGTTTCTCCGCGAGTACCTTTGCGGCGGTGAGGATTGGATCCCAGACAGGACTGAACGGGGGCGCGTACGCCAGATCGAGGTTCTGGAGCTTGGAGACTGTTAACCCGGTTGTCACGGCGGTCGCGACCGTGTCGATTCGCTTTGTACCATCCTGGCCGGCGAGGCTCGCACCCAGTACGCGTTCGGTTTCCCGATCGGCAACCAACGTTACGGTGAGGTCAGTCGCACCAGGATAGTAGTGGGACCGCGTCGGCACTTCAATCGTCACATGAACCGGGTCGAACCCAGCCTCACGGGCGCGGTCTGGATCGGTCACGCCGGTTCGGCCGCACCGAGGTCGAACGCCTTGACGATCGCAGTGCCGGCCGTCCCGCCGGTCGGTGTCGGGTCGTCTGAGACCGTCGAACCGATCGCTCGGCCGGTTCGGTTCGCAGTCAGCGCCAGCGGGACGTGATCGGGTTCGCCAGTCACGACGTTCGTCGCTTCGGCGCAGTCGCCAGCGGCGTAGACGTCCTCAAAGTTGGTGCGTCCGTACTCGTCGGTCGCGATCGCACCCGTCGGACCGAGTTCGATCTCGGCTGCTTCCGCGAGTTCGACGTTGGGTTTGACCCCGACACCGACGATGACGATATCCGCCGGCACCGCTCCTTCGTCCTCAAGTTCGACCGAGTTGATCGCATCGCCGCCGGCGAACTCCTCGACGGCCGTTTCGAGGTGAAGGTCGACGCCCTGCTCGCAGAGGTGGTCCTCGACGACGCGGGCCGTCTCCTCGCCAAACGGCTGGAGGATGTGCGGGAGCATCTCGAAGATGGAAACATCGACGCCGCGTTCGACGAGTGCCTCGGCCATCTCGACGCCGACGTAGCCGCCGCCGACAATCGTCGCCGACTCCGGATCGATCGCGGTCACGTAATCTTCGATCGCGTCCGCCTCGTCCATGCTACGGAGGGTGAACACGCCCCCCAGGTCGATCCCGTCGAACGGCGGTTCGATCGCACGAGCGCCAGTCGCGAGCAGAAGATCGCCGTAGGGCTGATCGAACCGTTCACCGTTCGCCTCGACGGTGACGGTCTTCGCCTGAGGATCGATTGCGACGACCTCGTGGCCCGTTCGGAGGTCGACGTCGCGCTCTTGGCGGAACTCCTCTGGCGTCACGGCGACGAGATCCTCGAGGTTCTCGACAGTGCCTTTCACGTAGTAGGGCATCCCGCAGGCCGCATACGAGACCCACTCGCCCTTCTCGAAGACGATGACGTCTCGGTCTGGACCCTCGCGCTTTGCCTTGCTCGCGGCGCTCATTCCAGCCGCGTCTCCGCCAACGATGACGAACGGTGCTGTCATAGGCGACGGTACGACCGGGAGCACATGAAGTATTTCGTGGGTAACCCAATATTGGGAACTGCCAGCTAGAGCTACCGAACGGCGGCCTCGATCGGCGGTTCGGTCCGTTGGCGGACCGGGGTCTCTCGATTGGGGACACTCGCGTTCGACCGCGAAAAACTCGCCAGATTCGTTACTCGAGGGTGACGCGGCCGTCCGGGCGGATCGTCACGTCGTACCCGCAGTAGCGAAACGAGACGCTGCCGCGGCGGATGGCGTCGTCGCGTCCGGTCGGTTCGAACAGCCGATCGAGCGCGCTTGCGTCCACGACGTCGCCAAGCGGGGGTTTCAGTTCGGCTGGGTCGGTCCCCTCCGCCTCGGCGATCCGTTCGACGACGCGCAGGCTCGGTTTCGTCTTCGGTTCCGGCGGGTCGTCGTACGGTTCGGATTCGATCATGTGTCAGACCAGTAGCTGGATATCGGACTCGGCCATGTGCTGGAGTGCGGTCGCCGCGCCGACGCCGGTCGTCACGCCGTCGTAGAAGTCGTCCTCGTCGTATTCCATCAACTCGATCGTCATCTGGCAGGCCTGCAGGTCGACGCCCTGGTCGAGCGAGAGTTCGATCAGTTCCTCGATCGTGGCCGTCCCGTTCTCGTCGATTTTCTTCTCCATCATGCGCGTGGCCATCCGGTCCATGCCGGGGATCGCAGCGACGGCGTTCGGGACTGGCATATTCGGGTTGCCGACGGCGCTCAGTTTGAGGTTCTTCGACTTCTCCTCGTGGAGAATGTCGAGTCCCCAGAACGTGTGGAAGACGACGACGTCCCAGCCGAAGGCAGCAGCTGTACTGCCAAGGATTAGCGGCGGATACGCCATGTCGAAACTCCCCTGCGTGGCGACGATAGTCATCTTCTTCTGGTCGTCGCCCGTTTCTGCGTCAGCGATCGACTCCTCGAGTTCGTCGACGCGCTCGCGCAGCGCCTGCAACTCGGCGGCGTCGAACTCCGTCTCGGGGTCGGAGCCAGGATCAGCGTCGGCGTCCGTCGTCGATTGGTTGTCCGTGCTCATGTTACTCCGTTTTCTTGACGTAGTGGGTGTAGAGGTCCCCGTCCTCGACCTGGTCGAGGAGTTCGACCCCGTCGGTGCCATCCGCCCAACCCTGAATGTCGCTCATGCTGCCTGAATCAGTCGCCACGACTTCTAGCACGTCCCCAGCGTCGAGGTCGTCGATCGCCTGCTTGGTCTTGACGATGGGCATTGGGCAGGACTGGCCTTTCACGTCGAGCGTCTTCGTGGTGTCGTATTCCGAACTCATAGGTTATCTCTGTGCTCTGTATTGGAGCTATCACACAATATCGGACGCTCCCATAAAAGGATGTCGATTATTGCACTGTATACGAACATCCGTCTTTTGTGGGATACCTGTATTTGCGTCTGAAATGTACATACACGCGATATCTAAATTATTCACCCCCCTTAACCCCATAGCTGTATTGTATAGTTTAGGAAATACTATGCGAACGCTTAAGACCGCGGAGCCGATACTGAGCAGTGTACAACATGGACGACATGGACTTTCCAACGCCGGATGTCGAAATCGAATCGATGACCCCGGACGGGTTGAAAGGACGCATCGACGCAGGAGAAGACGTCACGCTACTCGACGCGCGGATGGAGTCGGATTACGAGGAGTGGAAGATCGACGGCGAGAACGTCGAGTCGATCAACGTGCCGTACTTCGAGTTCTTAGACGAGGAGATCGACGAGGACGTCCTCGCACAGATCCCGGAGGATCGGGAAGTGACGGTTCTCTGCGCGAAAGGCGGTGCCAGCGAGTTCGTCGCCGGTTCGCTCAAAGAACGCGGCTACGACGTGAACCACCTCGAAGATGGGATGAACGGCTGGGCGCGTATCTACGAGGCCGTCGAGGTCGAGCGCTACGACGGTGCGGGAACGCTGTACCAGTATCAACGCCCCTCGAGCGGTTGCCTGGGCTATCTCGCCGTCGACGGCGACGAGGCGGCCGTCATCGACCCGCTGCGCGCGTTTACGGACCGTTATCTCGAGGACGCGGCAGAACTCGACGTTGACCTAAAATACGCAATCGACACGCACATCCACGCGGACCACATCTCGGGCCTTCGAAACCTCGCCGAGGAGGGCGTCGAAGGCGTCATCCCCGCAGCCGCTGTCGACCGTGGCGTCACCTACGCCGACGAATTGACGCTGGCCGAGGACGGCGACGAGTTCCAGGTCGGCGACGCAACCATCAAAACCGTCTCCACGCCCGGCCACACCTCCGGGATGACCTCGTACCTGATCGACGGCGAACTACTCGCGACCGGCGACGGGCTGTTCGTCGAAAGCGTTGCCCGCCCGGACTTAGAGGAGGGCGACGAGGGCGCCGAAGACGCCGCCAAACAGCTCTACGAGTCCCTACAGGAGCGCGTGCTCTCGCTGCCCGACGAGACCCTCGTCGGCGGCGCCCACTTCAGCGACTCGGCCGATCCCGCCGAAGACGGGACGTACACGGCACCGATCAGCCAGCTCGAGGAGGAGATGGCCGCCCTGACAATAGACGAAGCCGAGTTCGTCGAGTTGATCCTCTCGGACATGCCGCCCCGTCCGGCCAACTACGAGGAGATCATCGCGACGAACCTCGGTCAACAGGAGACCGGCGACGAAGAAGCGTTCGAACTCGAGCTCGGCCCGAACAACTGCGCTGCCAGCCAGGAGTCGCTGGCAGGTGACTAACTCAACCCACGTTGAATGGTAACTGAACTCTTCGCACCCGCGCTGTACGAGACGCTGTTCCCCGTCGGCATCAGCCGGTACGCAGTCGGCGGGCTGCTCGTCGGCCTCGGGGCCGTCGTTATCTACCTCGGCACCGGTATTCCAGCCGGGGCAAGTACGTTCCTCGAGTCGACGCTATCCTACGTCTCGGATCAGTCGCGGTTCCAGCAGTACGTCAGTTCCCGGGACTGGCGGGTCGTCTTCACCCTCGGGATCATCGCCGGCGCGTTCGTCTACGCGCTGACCTTCCAATCGGGACTGGTCTCGAGCGGGCTCTACGAATCGGGGACAACCGGCGAACTGTACGATGTCGGCGGGTTCTCGCTCTGGCTGACCGACGTCCAGCCATGGCGGCTGTTCCTCGGTGGGATCCTGGTCGGCATCGGCACCCGTATCGGCAAGGGCTGTACCTCGGGCCACGGCGTCTGTGGCGTCGGCTCGGCCTCGAAGACGTCGATCGTCGGTGTGGTAACGTTCCTGATCGTCGCGATCGGGACGGCCCAGGTCGTGATGGCACTGGGGGTGAGTCCGTGATATGAGTCGAAATCGACACCCTCTGTTCATGCCGCTGATCTTCGTCGGCGGACTGATTTTCGGCTTCGGCCTCGGCTTCAGCCACATGGCCCGTCCCGAGGTCGTGCTGAACTTCCTGCAGTTCGAGGACTTCGGGTTGCTGTTCGTGATGGGCGGCGCGGCGGTCGTCACCGGGATCGCCTTCGCGCTGGTGCCCCGACTATTCGACCGCGCACCGCTGACGGGCGACACCTACGGCCGACGGCTGAAATCGTTCGATCGCAACGTCCTGATCGGCGGCGCGATCTTCGGCGTCGGCTGGGGCCTGTCTGGGATCTGTCCCGGCGCGGCCTATGCCAGCCTCGGCGTCGGTAACGTCACGATCCTCTGGGCACTCGCCGGCATGTTCGTCGGCGCCTACATCCAGGGCTACTGGCGGAGCCAGCGCGCCGCGTCGGAGACGGCGGCCGCAGGGGCTGACTAACACTTTTACACGTTTCGACCACCGATGGAACTCGCCACGGTACTCCTGTTTGTCCTCGCCGCGCTCTCGAGTCTGTTCATGGCCGGGCCCATTGGTGCTGGTTCGAGCGGCGATTCATAGATCATTGCCGGTTCACCTCCTGACAACAGGTGATGTACTGGCACCGATGGCAGCCGGCGTCGGGTAGACACGATTTCGGGCGTCGACGACGTTTCTGGCGAACGGATTCGAATCTGAAGGAGTGACTGTTCTCACACGCTCGCGGGGGGTACGAGCATCACGTTCCCGTTCGCCTGGGCGACCAGGTCTTCGGAGACGCTCCCGAGCAGGAGGCGTCGAAGTCGGCTGTGTCCCCGCGAACCCACGAGGATCGTCGTCGGTCGATACTCCTCCTCGGCAGCGAGGATCTCGTCTGCCGGGTCGCCTTGCCGAACGTCCGTCCGGGTCTCGATCCCCCAGCCCTCGAGCTGGTCTGCGACTTCGGCGAGGCGGTCTTCGGGATCGTCGTCGGCGAGACCGGGGTCTTTCGGCGTCTGGACGTGCACGAGGGTCGCCTCTTTCGTCGCCCCACGCAGGTACGAGAAGGAGTCGAACGCGTGGTCGGCGTTCTCCGAGAAGTCCGTCGCGAACAGCATCCGGCGGAACAGGTGTTCCCGGAGCACCTCGGGGTCGTCGGCCTCGCGTTCGATCCGGTTGACCAGCAGCGGCGTCACCGTCGTCCGCGCGAGGTTGCGCGCAGTCGACCCGATCACGCGGTTCTCGAGCGGACTCTGCCCGCGCGAACCAACGATCGTCAACGATGCACCGATCGTCTCGCCGATACCGCGGATCCGTCGGTGTGGCGTTCCCCGAACGACGTGGGCTTCGACGTCGAAGCCAGCGTCCTCGATGACGCGGCTGTAGCGCTCGAGAGCTTGCCGTCGGCGTTCCTCGAAGTCGATCCCGGGCATGCCCGCGTGGACGTTCGACGGGACGACCGTCACGAGGTGGATCTCGTCGATGCCGATTCGACCGATGCACGCGAGGCAGGTTTCGCTCTCGATGGTGGCCTCGCTCGCCGCCGACAGATCAGTGGCTACGACCGCTTTCATACGCGGTCTAGGGACGGACGGCATAATATTGTTTGGGTTGTCCAATACCCCTCTGTGGCGATCGGCACCGCTGGGGCGTACTCGTTCGACGGTCAGCGACGGTAGGACCGAGTCGGTCCCGAGTAGTTCAGTGGTACTGATTACCACTGGCACGGTGCGTCGGCGACGATTGGCAGGTGGACCACCCGGAGATGGCTCGAGCGCGCGCCGCGTCTCGAGACCGACACCGAGTGGCAGCTACGACGGCCCTATATCCAAATAACGTATTCAAATATTTCCGTTGGATAGGCGTGGGATTCTCTGCAGTAATATTGTGCAATGATCCCAAAAGCGTTATACCCGGTCATCGGGTAGATGTAGGTGAGCAACAATCCATGATTCGCACACAACTGCAATCGAACTGGAGGGATGACGTGTGATCGACGCGGCAATGGTTCCCGGACCGGTCCAGGCGATCGGGTTCGTCGCCCTCGTGTTCGTTCAGGCAGTCGCACTCTACGCAGGGTACGGCGTACTGGAGCGAACGATCGGGCCCGCCATCATCGAAAAACTCGGAAACGCATAACATGGAGGTACTGGGACTGAGTGTGGCGTATCTGGTGTTATTCGTTAGCTTCGGCTTTATGGTCGGGGTGTTCTTCGGGTTCTTCGGCATGGGCGGCTCGTTCCTCGTGACGCCCGCGCTGTTGATCCTCGAATACCCGGCACCGGTAGCGATCGGTAGTTCGATGGCGTTCGTCTTCGGGACGGCCGTCATCGCGACGATGAAACACCACGACGTCGGCCAGGTAGATTACAAGTTGGGGGCGCTGATGTTCGTCGGGATCGCCCTCGGGATCGAGGCGGGAAAGATGCTCGTCTACGGACTCGAGGCGATCGGACAGGCCGAGGTCGTCGTCGGCACCGCGTACGTGGTGTTGCTGGCGGTGATCGGCGTGCTGTTCCTTCGGAGCGCGATCAATCAGTCGTCGGACGACGGTGACGAACCGCAGAGTGGCGACGACATTCCGGAGATTGCAAAGAAGATCAAATCCTACAACATCCCACCGATGGTGACGCTGACCGACGGGAGCAAGGCGTCGATGTGGACGATCTCCGGTGTCGGTGGCGGCGTCGGGGTCGTCTCCGGCTTCCTCGGCGTCGGTGGTGGTTTCATCCGTATGCCCGCCATATACTACCTCATCGGCGTGCCACTCGCTGCAGCCGTCGGGACGAGCCTCTTCGGTGCCCTCATGTCCGGTGCCGTCGGGACGTTCACCTACGGGTTAGACGGCGTCGTGGACTTCGGCGTCGTGACGGCGCTGCTTGCTGGCAGCGCCCTCGGTGCCCGGATCGGATCCGGAGCCACGGCCTACGTCGACGAAGACGACGTGACGATCTACTTCGGTATCATGCTGTTGCTCGCGAGTCTCGCCGTCGGTCTCGGCGAACTCGCGAACTGGCTCGCGATGCCGATCCTCGACACCGCGAGTTTCGTCTTGCTCGTCGGTTCGTCGGCGTTCGTCACGACCGTTATCTTCTACTACGGTGCACAGGCAGTTCGAACGAAAGACGTGGGTCCATCGGCGACCGCAGGAGGACACGAGTAACGTGGGTCACAGGCCAGAACTGATGAACACGACCGATCGTTCCCCCGAATCCGACGACGGTGGTCACCCGTGATACTCGTCACTATCGTCGCGATCATCCTCGCTCTCGGCGTCGCCTCCCGCGTGCTCGCCGATCGATTCCGCATCCCGAGCGTGCTCTTCCTGATCTTCGCCGGGATCGCCATCGGCCCCGAAGTCTTCGGAATCGTCTCGAGTGAGACGTTCGGTGGCGGGCTCTCGGCGATGGTCGGCGTCAGCGTGGCGATCATCCTCTTCGAGGGGGGCTATCACCTTCGTCTCGAGAAACTCCGGGAGAGTCCCACCGCCCTCACCAGGCTCGTCACGGTCGGCGCGGTGATCACGTGGCTTGGAACGGCCGCCGCGGTCGTCGCGTTCCTCGAGACCAGCCTCGAGGTCGGCCTGCTGGTCGGCGCGCTGTTGATCGCGACTGGCCCGACGGTGATCGGCCCCATCCTGCAGGTCGTCACCGTCCGCGATCACGTGGCCTCGGTCCTCGAGGGCGAAGGTGTGATCAACGACGTGACCGCGGCGATTCTCGTCGTCGTCGTCTTCGAGGTGCTGATCGCCGGCGACGGGAGTATCACTCACCTCGTGGCCGATTTCGCCTGGCGACTGCTCGTCGGCCTCGCCGTCGGTGGGACCGTCGCAACGGCAATCTGGTTCATCCTCAATCGGGGCAACTCGCGGCCGTGTTCAGCGCCGCTGCACGCACGATTGATCGTCCTCGCAGGGATCGTCGTCGCCTACGGTGGGGCCGAATTCCTGGCCAGCGAGACGGGCATCGCCGCGGCCGCGATGGCCGGCTTCGCCCTCGGGAACGTCGATCTCCCGTACCACGAGGAAGTGATCGACTTCCTCGACGACGTTTCCGTGGTCGTCCTCTCGTTCGTCTTTGTCGCCCTGGCGGCACTGATCGACTTCCAGGACATCATGGCCCTCGGCCTGGCCGGCATCGCCATCGTCGTCGCGATCACGATGGTGCTCCGGCCGGCCGTGATCTACCTTTCCACGACCGGCGCGCGGTTTACGCGCAACGAGCGGCTCTTCCTCAGTGCGGTCGGCCCGCGCGGGATCATCCCCGCCAGCGTCGCCACGCTGTTCGCCGTCGAGTTGCAGGCGCTCGGCCGACCCCAGGAGGCCCAGTTGCTCGCCGGGACGGTCTTTCTCATCATCTTCGCGACGGTCGTTCTCCAGGCCGGCCTCGCACGACAGATCGCGGACGTACTCGAGGTATCACCAATGCGCACGATAATCGTCGGCGGGGGACGGGTCGGCCTGTCTCTCGCAGAACGGCTCGAACAGGACGGAGAGAACGTACTACTGATCGATTTCGATCCCGATGCGGTCGAGAAAGCCCGCAAACGCGGTCTCACCGCGCTTGAGGGCGACGGCACCGATGCCGACGTTCTCGAGCAGGCGGGCGCTGACGACGCGAAGACGGTCATTGCAACCACGCCCGACGACGACGTCAACCTGCTGGTCTGCCAGCTCGCGAAGACGACATACGACGTCGAGAGCGTCGCCTCTCGGGTCAACCAGCCTGACAACGTCGACGCGTTCGAATCGCTCGGCGTCCACGCAATCGACCTCTCGATGGCGACCGCGTGGTCGCTCGAGAACGTCCTCGAGCGTCCGTCGCTGTCGGCGTGGATGAACGAACTCGGCCGCACCGGCGACGTCCAGGAGATCGAGGTGACGGCCACGGACCTCGTCGGGAAGACGATCGCCGACCTCAACGCGGAGATTCCCGACGGTGTCATCGTCGGGTTGCTCACCCACCGGAACGGCGCGACGGAAGTTCCGACAGGCGATCACGAACTCCGGGAGGGTGACCGTGTGACGTTTCTCGGCCAGACCGACGCCGTCGATCGCGCCGTCAAGCGGTTCCACCCACACGACTGAAATGAAAGGCGTACCGATACACCGATGCAGACACTGTTCATATCGCGGTCGCACCCGAAATAACTGCCTGTGTTGGAAGCGTCAGTCAGCGTCCTCGTCGCTCGCCAAACTAGTATTGTACGATACGCACAAATCTTATGCCAGCGCGCCGCTTACGTTCGAGTATGACTAGGCAGTCGTCGATAACCGATCAACTGGAACGTGATATTGCCTGTGAAGGGCTGCTCGAATGCTTACACGGGCTCAAACCACTCGACAGGGATTGCTACCGCGTGATGGTCGAGAGCAACGACCCGCTCACCATCGACGAGGTTGCACACCGGATCGACCGCGAACGCTCGACCGCGTACCGCTCGATCCAGCGGTTGCTGGGACGTGGCCTGCTCGAAAAAGAACAGATCAACTATGATCAGGGCGGCTACTATCACGTCTACTCCCCGACTGATCCCGAGCAGATTGCGACTGGTATGCGACGCCAACTCAATGACTGGTACGCGAAGATGGGCCAGCTCGTCCAGGAGTTCGAGGACAAATACGACTCCATCGACGAACCGACGCCGGATGAGGCGTTCTGACTGACTCCATGTCCAGTCGCGAACGTCCGCCCGAAATTCCTCGGGAACGGCTGGTTGAAACGACGCTCGACCTCGTCTCCTTCGATACGTCGAACCCGCCAGGTGATACCCGCGAAATCGTCGACTGGATCGAATCGGCACTCACCGACCTCGGTCTCGAAACCGAACGGGTGGCGACCGATCCGACGAAACCGAACCTGCTTGCGACGCTCCCCGGCGAACGATCGACGACGCTGCTTTACAGCGGACATCTCGATACGGTCCCGTACGATCCCGACGGCTGGTCGTACGACCCGCTCGGCGAGCGCATCGATAATCGCCTCTACGGGAGAGGGACGACGGACATGAAAGGCGGAGTTGCCGCAATGCTCGAACTCGCCCGCACTTACGTCGTGGCCGACCGACGCCCGCCCGTGACGCTCGCGTTCGCGTTCGTCAGCGACGAAGAAGTGGCCGGCGACGCCGGATTACAGGCGGTACTCGATGCAGGCCGACTCACGGCCGATGCCTGCGTGATCGGCGAACCGACCGGTCCACTGAATGCCCCGTCGATCACCGTCGCCGACAAGGGTAGCCTCTGGTTGACGCTCGAAGCTACCGGTGAGGCGGCCCACGGTTCACGGCCGATGCTCGGCACTAATGCGATTGATACGCTCTGGGACGCCCTCGAGACGATTCGGGCACGACTCACAGACTATCCCATCACAGTCCCCGCGCCGGTCGACCCGATTCTCGAGGAGTCGATCGACTACTACGGAGAGTCAATGAACGAGGACACAGCCCGACGCCTGTTCGATCAGCCGACAATGGCCGACTCTACATTTACCAGACGGTCTATGACTTCACCCAGAGCAAACTCGCAGATCGCCTTGCGAATCGCCCAGCACTTCTGAAAGGCTTCGGAATGACCAGGCCACCGGCTTAACAGAACATCTCGTACGTCTGGTGCCAGTTCAGTGCTCAGACAAAAACCACGCTTGAGGCCGCTGCACGGGGAATACTCTTGGAAGCCCACGATCAGGGCCTCATCACCGACGTATTGCTTCCACCACAACCCGATGAAAACGATATCGAGGAGACTGAAGATCGGTCAACAGCGACACGTGAGTACGTACACGACCATGGCAGCAAGGTCGTTGAACTCGCTCGTCGCCACGGCTTCGTCGAGTTCGACTCTGGAAGGGCAGGAAACAGGATCTAAGAGGATGAACAGATTCTCGATCTGTTCGCCAACGCATGTCTGACACAAGGAAGTGCCCACTCAGAAGGTGAAGCTGGCTGGTTCCTCGACGAGAACGACGTCTGTGATGATTCAACGTTTCTGCGAGTGATCAAGCAGTTCTCGATGCCAGCCGATCAAGACCTTCCACAGCCACTCCAAGAGTACAGTATCGAGGATATCGTCGCCTTCACTGAGGAATTCCGTGAGACTCTGATGGATTCGTTCGACGCTGCAACCGAGAACGTTCTCAGCACGATCCGCCACGAGGATCCGTTCGACGACCGCCACGTGACAGCAGCTATTGACTTTACACACGTCCCGTACCACGTCTGGCCGTGGATCGACAAGGAAAGGCAAATTCCGAAGGCAGACTATTCACCGATGGTCAGCGGGTACAAAGACAATGGCGAAATCAAGCACGGGTATACGTTTGCGACGCTCACGATCGTCGGGAACGATATCCCGATCATCCTGGGTATCGAACCAGTCAAAGAACGCTCTGCGTGGGAACCAGAAGATGCTCCAGCCGATTCGAAGGCGGACGTAGTTGATAGACTACTGGAGACTGCCCAGTAGTACGTCGATCTCGACGAAGTGCTCCTCGATCGAGGATTCTACAGTAACGAGGTATACGCAACGATTCACGACCGCGGGCTTGTGTACATGACGCCAGTGCCAAAGTATGAAGACGATTACGAGGCGATCGGGAAAATCAAGAGCAAAGAAGGAGTTGACGCCGCTGTCAAGCATGATGTCCCGTTCGCTATCAATGGTGAACTCCACCACACCACCGGATTCCTGTACGTGCCAGCAACTGACGAGGGGGCAGACGGCAATTACGCCGTATTCGTGACCAACCGTGACCACGTCGCTCCCGACGAGATCAGGCACGTCACCAACAGCTACAGCCGACGCTGGGACATCGAAAACCAGTACAAGTCGGTGAAGGCATTTCTCCCGAAGACGTCCTCGAAGGACTACCGTGTGCGGTTGTTCAGCTTCACGTTCGCAGCCCTGCTGTATAACCTCTGGCGACTCACAGATTATCTGGTGAAAGTCGGGATGGGCCGTGATATTCGCTCCCCACCGGTCGTGACCGCCAAGACGTTCGTCCGGGCGGTCGGACGATATCTTCGCGAGGGCGGCTGAAGCTGCGATCACGCTCCACAGGCAGCTCGTGGAGAGCCGCAGCACTCGTACTCTCCGCGAGATCTTGCGTGTTGTGTTGTCGTTCACTGTCTATTACCGGTCGTCAGCGAACTACACCTGCCGATCCGGGCGCAAATGACTCAAATCGAGTGACTTGCCGTCCGATCTCGTTTGTAACGGTGGTAGATCCCGAAAACGTGCAGCACGGAACGACCGTGGTACGATGCGCATCCCGGGCTCGCGATCGAATCGACCGGAGGTCGGGCCGGAAAACCCTATAAGTAGCTGTGCTCGAATGACCCACCATGGATTCGATCTCCGCCGTCGTCCTCGCAGCCGGTGAGGGAACGCGGTTGCGGCCACTGACCCGCCATCGGCCGAAACCGTTGCTGCCGGCGGCGACGACCCCGATTCTCGAGCGCGTCTTCGATCAGCTCATCGACGTCGGGGTGACGGACATCACCGTCGTCGTCGGCTACGGAAAGAACCGGGTTCAGGCGTACTTCGGTCCGACGTATCGGAACGTTCCATTGACGTACGCAATCCAGGAGCAACAACTCGGAAGCGGACACGCACTTCTCGAAGCCGAGTCTGCAGTCGACGGAACGATACTGGTCGTCAACGGCGACCAACTCGTCGCGAAACGCATCATCAGCGACGTCCTCGAGGGTCACACCGAAACAGCCACAGCGACGGTCGGGGTTCTCAACAATCGCGACGTCGAGGAGTACGGCGGCGTCCTCCTCGAGAACGGCGACGTCACCGACGTCACCGAAAATCCCGAAACGGACGGAAATCATCGGTTGAACGCCGGTGTGTACGTCTTCGAGCCGGAGATCTTCGACGCGATCCGTTCGGTCGGAGCGCGTGCGGGCGAACAGTCGCTACCGGATGGAATCACGGAGTTACTCCGGTCCGACGCGATCGTTCGCGGCGTCGTCTCGGACGGGCTCTGGGTGGACGCGACGTATCCGTGGGACCTGCTCGACGTCTCGTTCGACCTCTTCGAGAGCGGGCTCGTCGACGGACGTCGACGGGAAAGTGTGGCGACCTCGGCGACGGTTCACGAGTCCGCAGTCGTCCGCGAACCGGTCATCATCGCACCGGACTGTGAAATCGGCCCGGGGGCCGTCGTCGGACCGTACGCGTGTCTGGGAGAGAACGTAACGGTCGAATCGAACGCCGTCGTCGAACGGAGCGTCGTCGACATGGACGCGCGAATCGGCCCGAACGCGACGGTGGTCGAGTCCGTCACCGGCGTCGGAGTCGTCGTCGGAGCCGGGACGACGATTCCTGGCGGACCCGGCGACGTTCGGGTGGGTGACCGCGTCTTTCAGGACGAGCGCCTCGGCGCGTTGCTGGCCGACCGCGTCCACGACAGGGGCGCGAACACGTACGTTCCGGGAACGATCGTCGGGCCCGATTCGAACGTGTCCGCCGGTACGACGGTTCGAGGAACCCTACCCGAGGAAACCGAGGTACGAACGTAATGTGCGGAATCATCGGCTACACCGGAACGGACGAGAGCGTCGTCGACGTTCTCATGACCGGGCTCTCGGGGCTCGAGTACCGGGGCTACGACTCCGCGGGCCTCGCCGTCTCGAACTCGTCGCTCGCGATCCACAAGCGAGAGGGGGAAGTGACCGCGCTCGAAGCCGCAATCGCCGACGAGCGACTCGAGGGAACGTCCGGAATCGGACACACGCGCTGGAGCACACACGGCCCACCGTCGGACGAGAACGCACACCCCCACACCGATTGCGTCGATTCGATCGCGGTCGTTCACAACGGAATCATCGAGAACTACCGGACGCTTCGATCGGAACTCGAGGCCGACGGACACGAGTTCGACAGCGAAACGGACACGGAGGTCATTCCGCACCTGATCAAAGCCGCGCGCGCGGAAGGCGCCGGTTGCGAGGAAGCATTTCGGCAAGCGATCCGACGGCTGGAAGGGAGCTACGCCGTCGCGGCCGTCTTCAGCGGCGGCGAAACGGTCTACGCCGCCCGTCACGAGTCGCCGCTCATCCTGGGAATCGGCGACGAGGGCTACTACCTCGCGAGCGACGCTCCGGCGTTCATCGAGTACACCGACCGCGTCGTCTACCTCGAGGACGGGCAGTTCGCCCGCGTGGATCCGACGGGGTACGTCGTCACGGATCCGCGCGGTGCGGTCGTCGACACGGCCGTGGAGACGATCGAGTGGGATCCCGAAGACGCCGGCAAGAGCGGCTACGACCACTACATGCTCAAGGAAATCCACGAGCAACCGAACGCGATTCGAAAGTGCCTCCGCGAACGCGTCACCGAGATGGACGCGACCGTCTCCGTCTCGGAGTTAGACGAACTGGACCACGACGGGCCGGTGCAGTTCGTCGCTTGCGGAACGTCGTATCACGCGTCGCTGTACGGGGCGCGACTGCTACGCGAGCAGGGAATCCGCGCGCAGTGTTTCCTGGCGAGCGAATACGACACCGAGATGCAACCCGTCGGAGGCGACACGCTCGTAATCGGGGTCACTCAGAGCGGGGAGACGGCGGATACGATGAACGCATTGCGGGCGGCGAACCGTGCCGGTGCGACGACGCTCGCACTCACGAACGGCGTCGGCAGTTCGGCCGCACGGGAGTGCGATTACGTGATGTACATCCGGGCCGGTCCCGAGATCGGCGTCGCCGCGACGAAGACGTTCGCGAGCCAACAGGTATCGCTCGCGCTGCTTACGGGCGTCCTCTCGGGACAGTACTCGAGCCAGGAGATCAGACGACTGCGAGATTTACCCGACCAGCTTCAGCGAGTGCTGGACGAGTCGAACGCACGGACGGTCGCGGAAGCCTACGCGGACGCGGAGGCGTACTTCTTCATCGGACGCGGGTACGACGCGCCAGTTGCTCTCGAGGGCGCGTTGAAGATGAAAGAGATCACGTACAAACACGCCGAAGGGTTCGCCGCCGGCGAGCTCAAACACGGCCCGCTCGCGCTCGTAACCGAGAACACCCCCGTGTTCGCGACGATCACCGGCGACGCGAACGCGTCCAAGACGCTCGGAAACGTCAAAGAAGTCGAGGCGAGGAACGCGCCGGTCGTGGCGGTGACCGATTCGTCCTCCGACGTCGCCCAGTACGCGGATCACGTTCTCGAGGTTCCCGCGGCGGGTCCCCGATTCACGCCGATCCTGGCCAACGTCCAGTTACAGCTGGTATCGTACTGGGTCGCGAACGGGCTCGGTCGGTCGATCGACAAGCCCCGAAATCTGGCGAAAAGCGTCACCGTGGAGTGACCGGATCGATCAGCCGGATCGGGTTTCGAAGCGGCACGTGACGAGCCAGTCAGCCCGTTCCCCGCCGGGCGCGACCTCGAGTCGAACCGGGCGCTCGAGACCGACCGCGAGACCGACCGCGAGAAACGCCGGAATCGGGTGATCGAACCGATCGAGCGATCCGAACGCAGTATTTTCGACGGCGACGGTAACGCGACCACCGGCTGGATCGACGTCCGGGTCCGCGCTCGCGGCGAGTTCGAACTGTTCGACCAGTCCGTCACAGAGTTGCGCGGCGATCGTGGTCGGCGTCGCACCGAGTTCGCCCGGCAATCCCGCTTCGAACTCCGCGAGCAAGGGAGCGCCCGTCGACTCGAGGAGAACGCCGCGTCGCGGCTCCGACAAGACGAACGGTCCGTCGGTCGTCGCTCGACGATCGGCGACGGAGTCGAGGTCGGGATCGCTCGAGGACGGCACGTACAGTCGCGCACGTCCGTCGCCGTCCGGAAGATAGAGACGATCGTCACGCAGCCCGAGTTCGTCGACGATCTGGGCCCCATTGGTCGCGTGTGCGGCGTAGATACGATCGCCGACATCGGCCGAGACGAACCGCCCCGGCGTGAGGAAGTAGGTGACCGCCGCGGCGAACACCCCCGTCATCCCGAGGGTGATCAACACCTCCCGAACCGAGGGGGCGAGAGCGCCCAACGCGAGCGCGAGGAGACCGACGACGGCGAGCGCGGCGGCCGTCTTTCGATACCGGGACCGCCTGGATCGGGCGTAGGCCTCCCGGAGGCGACGGTTCTCCGCTGCGAGTAGCTTCGCCCGCGTCGCGTCGTCGATTTCGTCAGCGGCGTTCGATTCCGTCGGTGACAGATCCGCGTCGGCGTCGGTCGGCTCGATCGTCGTCTCGTTGGTCATAACTCCGTCTCGGAAGGCGTCGTCTCGGTCGTCTCGTGATTCGAATCGGGAACGAGCTCGAGCGCGACGAGTTCGTACCGATGGAGGACGTAGCTCGCGCCGAAAAGCGACAGAAGCGTTACGGCGGCGGCGATCGGAAGCGAGCGGTCGGAGACGCCCCAGGCGATCGCGCCGCTGCCGATAACCGCGCACAGCGCAACGAACACCTCGGGGAAGGAGGCTCGAGCGGCACCGACGCCGACGACACAGAGCGTGACGAAACCGGTTATCACGATCGCGACGTCGATACCGCTCCCGAAGTCACCGGCGACGAGTACGACTAACAGCACGTGGCCGACGGCGAGCGCATAAGGGACGCCGAGGGCGTACCAGACGATGGCCGTCGTGATTCCCGCGAGAGCCCCCGGTGGACCGAACGCGACGGTGAAACAGCCGACGACGACGAGAGCCGCGGCCGTCTCCAGCCGGTCACGCACCCAGGCGAAGATCGACGCGCCGACCGTCGATCCGACGTCCGCACCACCGTCTTCGATCGCATTCCTGCGGTTTTCGTTCGCGTGCTCCCGGCCACTGCCCGAGCGGTCACGGTCTGCGTTCGAGTGACCACGATCGTCACTCGTGCCCCCGTGGTCGTCGCTCGAGTCAGCCCAGTCACTGCTCGAGTTGCCGCGATCGCCGATCATCGCTCACCCTCCGCGACGGCTGCTCGCCGGCGCTCGCGTCCCGCCGCGAGCAGGGTCGCGATCCGATCGTCCGGCGCGACCTCGAGTGCGGTGACGCCGTCGAGTCCATCCAGGTGGCGTCGGAACTCCTCGAAGGCGAGGTACGACTCGTACGCGGCCTCGAGATCGGACAACTCGCCGGGTTCGAACAGGACGGTCGGCGCGAGTAACACCAGCAGTTCTCGATCGCGTTCGCGAGCGATTCGAATCGCGTCGCGCAGTTCCCTCGGACTGGCGTCGTCGGTACACAGGATGAGCCACGGGCTGGATCGTCGATCCTCGAGCGTCGACCGAACGGCCGCCGCAAGCGGATCGCCGTCGGTGCGCTCGCGATACCGTCGCCGATCCGCGTAAAACGGACGGAGGGTTCGACCAAACGCGTCCCGTTCTCCGCCGTCGAGCGTACGGACCGCTTCGGATGCGGGCGTTGGCTCGAACCGCAGTGTGGCACTCGCTGTACCCACCAGCGACGCGGACGGTAATCGCTCCCGTTTCGATCGCGGGGACGAAGCCTCCGGACCGATCGATCGCGACGGTTCGCCGGCGGTCGGCTCGAGGTCGAAGAGTCGGGTTCGAATCCGGCGGTACTGCGCCGGCTCCGTCGAAAGTGACACGCGTTCGGTGATGCCCTCTTCGCCGACCGTGACCAGGGCGAGCGGATCCCCCAGCTCGCGAGCACTCCGGACGATCGTGAGGGCGACGTCACGGAGGTAGTCGAGTTTCGTCTCGTCGGTCGGTCCCGTCCCGAGGGGGTCGCGGTGGTCGACGAGCAACACGGTCGGTCGATCGGTTTCGGATTCGTACTCTCGAACGTGGGGCGTCGACAGACGCGCGGTCGCGTTCCAGTCGATCCTGGCGACCGTGTCGCCGGGGACGTACTCGCGGAGTTCCGCCGGCGTCAGTCCCGATCCGGTCCGGCCGGAGTCGTGTCGCCCCTGTACGACCGACGCACGGTCGCCGCCGGCGCCGACGTGGACGGTTCGGGGACCGCGTGGCTCGACCGTGATCGTCGGCGTCGAACCGGCCGGAATCGATTCGGTGAACCAGCCGTCCGTCGCCGTCACGGTCGCGGGTTCGAACGGCTGTCGGCCGACGACGGGACAGGTGACGGTCACCGTCCTGGTGGCTCGCGTCTCGCCGGGCTCGAGCGCGAATTCGAGTTCGTCGGCGGTGGACTCCGTCGTGTCGGCAACCGTCACGCCGGTCGGCAACCCCGGCGAGAGTTCGAGCGCGAGCGGCGACGGCTCGAGCGAGGCGACGATCGTCACGTCGATCGAGTCGTCCCGACGAACGCTCGCGGTCGTCGGCGACTGCTCGACGGTCAGCGTGTCGTTCACCCCGGTGACGGCTCGAACGAACCGATACTGTCGTCCGACGAGGAACGCGCCGATAGTCGCCGTCGCGCCGAGTAAGATGGGCTGGTCGAACAGAACGGCGAGGGCGGCCAGGAGTACCGCGAGGAGGCCGCTTTCCAACGATCGGCGCGTCGGACGCATATTCCAGATGAGTCACGGGGCCGTGTTGAACTTACTGGTTACGAGCAGCGACGTCCGTCGATCGGACGCGAGTGCCCACAGTCTCCGACCGAAGCCGTCGCTCGGGCGGACGATCCGAGCGCCACTGTCAAACCGGGAATGTTACTTTGCTGTAGCCGTCTGTCATCCGTATGGCTGGTCCCGCGAGCGCGAATCGAGCGTCCCCTCCACCGGTCGCGAGCGCGACAGACGTGACGAAAGTGTTCATCCGCGGCTCCGAGCCCGGCCGAATCGGTCGACTCCTCGGCCGATCGGCTCCGCCCACAGTGACCGCGGTCGACGACGTCTCGATCGAAATCGAAACGGGCGAAATCGTCGGCCTGTCCGGCCCGAGCGGGAGCGGGAAGTCGACGCTGCTCCACCTCCTCGCCGGTCTCGAGGTACCGACGGAGGGAACGGTTCGATTCCAGGGACGCGACGTCGCGTCGCTGTCGAACCGACAGCGAACCCGACTCAGACTCGAGCACGTCGGCATCGTCTTTCAACACTTTCACTTGCTCGAGTCGCTTTCGGCGCGGGCGAACGTCGCGCTGCCGCTGGTCGAACTGGGCGTCGGACGACGGACGCGACGCCAGCGGGCCGAAACGTTGCTCGAGCGCGTCGGCCTCGGGGATCGAACCGGACACCGACCGGGTGAACTCAGCGGGGGCGAACAGCAACGGGTGGCGATCGCACGGGCGCTCGTCACCGATCCGACGCTCGTCGTCGCCGACGAACCGACGGGGGAGCTGGACACCGACACCGGCCGGCGGGTGCTCGAGGAGTTCGAGCGCGCGACCGACGACCGGGCGATCGTGCTGGCCTCCCACGACGAGGAGACGCTGGCGATCTCGGATCGGGTAGTGAAACTCCACGACGGCCGCGTCGTCGACGATCCACGGCCGGACGAGAAAGGCGTCGTCGACCACCGCAGCGGTGAACGGACCGTCGCCGAGTTCCACGAATGAGCATTCGAACGCGTTTGACGCGGATTGTCGGCTTCCTGTCGGTGGGCGTCCGCCGAACGGTCGCTCGAGCGACGGCGACGGATCGACAGCGCGTTCAGTTCACCGTCCTCGGGGTCGCTGCGACGATCGCACTGCTGGTCGTCGTGACCGGAATCGGCGTCGGGCTCGCCACCGGAACGACGGTGTACGACGACGACGTGGACTACTGGATCGTTCCGGAGACGGACGGGGAGCGCTCGCTGCTTGTCGCAACCGACCAGCCGCAGTTCGGATCCGTTCACGAAACCAACGATCGGATTCGGAGCTACGAGGGCGTCGACGTTACGTCGCCGGTGCTGGCGGAAGTGTTGCGGATCGAACGCGACGATCGATCCGAATTCGTCCTCGTCGTCGGCGTCGTCAACGCTCCCGGCCTGGAGAGCGTCGCGGGCGTCTCGACCGACGCGCTTAGCCACGACGACCCGCACTACGCGAACGGAACCTACGACGGCGAGTGGACGGGCGAGGTCGTCCTCTCGAGCGGCGCAGCCGGATTACTCGACGCCGAGCGAGGCGACGAGATCGCGATCGAGGGGGAAGAGCGGTTCGCGGTCCACGACGTCGACGAGGGCTCGAGCGCCGGCGGCAACGTCCCTGTCGCGGTCGTTCAGTTGAGCGAGCTACAGACGCTGACCGGCGCCAGCGAACACGATCAGGCCGACCAGTTCGTCGTGGGGACGACGACGCCGGCGGTGCGGGACGACCTCGAAGGGGTGTATCCGACTTCCGAGGTACTCACGCGCGGCGAACTGACGGCGACGCAGGTCGCGGATTCGGATCTCTCGCTCGCGCTCGCGCTGACCGCACTCGTCGTCGCGATCTCCATCGGGACGCTGTTCGTGCTGACGACGACCGGCCTGGAGATCGTCGCCGACCGAAATCAACTCGCGACCATGTCAACACTCGGAATCACAACCCGAAGTCAGCTCACGCTGACGGGCGTCCAGACGGTGATCGTGACCGCGATCGGCGGGCTCGTCGGCTCGGTCGGTGGGTTGGGAGTGATCCGGGTGGTCAACGAGATCGCGACGAGGACGGTGACGACCGAACCGATCGCCGTCTCTCACTATCTGTTCGTCGTCTACGGGACGGTCGTCGCCCTGGCGGTCGGAATGCTCTCGCTCCCGTACGTCATGCTGTTGACCAGGCACGTGACCGGAGGTGTCCCGGAATGAACGGGATCGGAGGGTGTGCGTGATGGAGGCGGGACGCGCAATCGTTCGATGGCTCGCACGCCTCCGGACGGCCGGAGAAATTACCGTCAGTCAGCTTCGTCATCACAAGCTTCGACTGGGCATGGCGATCGTCGGCATCGCGCTCGCGGTGCTCGCGATGACGCTGCTGGCCGGGGTGGGGATGGGCGTCGTCGAAACCGGCGAACAGCAGTTCGAAACCGCCGACCGCGACCTGTGGGTAACCGCCGGCGAGACGCGAATCACCCCGGTCGGCGGCGGCGGATTCGAAAACACGCTGTACGATTCGCGAAACGTCTCTGCGGCGATCTCCGAGCACGAGGGGGTCAGAAACGCCGTTCCGCTGGCGTTCGAAACGGTCTACGTCGGAACGGGCGACGGCGAGTTCCGAACGTTCGTCGCGACCGGGACGACCGGTGGCGGATCGACCGTCCAGGTTACGGACGGAGAGCTGTTTCCCGGCGATCCCCACTACGCGGACGGAACGTACGAGGGCGACCGAACGAACGAGGTCGTGATCGACGAAGAGACGGCGCGACAACTCGGGGTCGACGTGGGGGATACGATTCACGTCGGCGGCTCGTACGCCGTCGCGCGGGAGAACGAAGTCACCGTCGTTGGCATCTCCCCGACGTTCGAGCGGATGCTCGGCACGCCGACGGTCGTCATGCCGCTGAGTGAGCTTCACCAGGCGACGGGAACGACCCACACCGAGCCGGCAACGTTTATCACGGTCACGCTCGAGGACGACGCCGATCCCGAAACCGTCCAGCAGGATCTCGAGGAGACACACCCCGAATACGAGATCCGGACCAACCAGGAGCAACTGGACGCCGTCCTCCAGGAGCAGGTGCTCGTGCTCGCGGCCGGCGTGACGCTGGTGATTCTCGCCGTCGGTGCGGGAATCGCGCTGACGGCCAACCTGCTCGCGCTCGTCGTCTACCAACAGCGGCGGGCGTTCGCCGTCCTCAGAGCACAGGGGATCTCCGCGACGCTGTTGATCGCGTCCGTCGTCGGTCAGGGAATCGCGATCGGTACGCTGGGCGGGGCACTCGGCGTCGCGCTCAGTTCGCCGTCCGCCCACCTCCTCGACCGACTCGCGAGCGCCGTCGTCGGATTCGACGGACTGGTTCAGCTGTCGCCGACGATTCTCGCCGGCGGATTTCTCATCGCCGTCGGCATCGGCACGCTCTCTGCGGCGCTGACCGGCTGGCGGATCAGCCGAACGCCGCCGCTCGAGTTGCTCTGATTCGAACGGTTGTGTTGGGTCCGGAACGCTTGCGTTCGTCCGACTCGAGCGTCCCTCTCGATCCGCTGACTCGTGCGTCCCTCGAGTGCGCGCGTGGGACGCGAATTCTGGTTCATCGAATCCGTGGTCGGCTGGCTGCGTCGCCACCAGCGGCCTCGAAGAGTGAGTGACTGGACGGGATGTAGTCCCACCGTCTCTAGCGAGCCGCGACGGTCGGCGGGACGTTTCCGTCGATGGGAGACAGATCAGGAGCAGTTGTCGTTACTCGAGGGCACGAGGTAGGGCCGTCACTCGAGACGATCGGGAACCGTTGCCATCACTCACTTGAGGCGTGGAAAAAGCGGGTCGAATCAGACGAGCGGTGAATCGAAAACCAAGCGCGTAGCGCTAGTTCAGTTGCCGGATCGCGATCAGTGCGATCGACAGCAACGCGACGAGCATCGCGGTGACGCCGAATCCGGGGATGGTGTCATCGGCGGTTTCCGGCGGCTCGTCGTCGGTCGAGTCGTCGGTGACCGGTGCGTCGTCGTCAGTTTCCACGGGTTCGTCGTCGGTCACCGGCTCGTCGTCATCAGTCACCGGCACGTCGTCGTCGGTCACCGGCTCGTCGTCGGTGACGTCATCGTCATCGTCGTCGGACGGCGGTGCCGGCGAACCGCCACCGCCGGACGGCGGCGTGTACTCGTCGACCGTAATCGACTTCGAGTCGTCGTCATCGTCGCTCGCGACCGTCGCGGTGAGACTGCCGACATCGCTTCCGGACGTCTCGTAGGTGAACGTGACACCAGTGCTGGCACCCTCGTCGAGCTTGACAGACTCGGTATCTTTCTGTGTCCCATCGATCAGGAACTCGATGGTCTGTTCGTCTCCATCGTCGTCGCCGATATTCGTGATCGTCGCTTCGACGGTCAGGTCGTTACCTTCCGTCACCGAATCGTCAGTCGCGCCCTCGTCGATCGACACGCGGTAGAACGAGTCGCCGGGATCGAGGACGGCGAGCGTACCTCCGTCGCTGTCGTCTGCGCTCACGATGTCGACGTTGTGGATACCGATGTCGTCGAGTTCCTCGGTCGTGAGTTCGACCTCCGCCGAGTCGCCCCCGGCAAGGTAGAGATCACTTTCAGTGGCGTTCGAGTATCCGTTGACCTCGAGGTGGATCGTTTGCGTGTCCTCGAGATCGCCGGTGTTTTCGACCGTCGCCGTCGCGGTGGCCGTTTCACCCTTGTAGATCTCGTCGTCGTCCAGTTCGAAGTCGGTCACTTCGAAGTACGCCGGTTCCTGGACCGTGAAGCCGGTCGAGAGGCCGTCGGGATCGGTCTCCGAAACCATCGCGGCATCGAAATCACCGGCGTCGGTGGTCTCGTACTCGAGAGAGACCGTCGTATCCTCACCGGGATCGAGTTCGACTTCGTCTTCCGTGGCGTTGACCGAGGTGCCGTCGACCTCGAGGGTGATGATCTCCTCGCCGCCCATGTCGCCTTCGTTCTCGACGGTTGCGGAGACCGTTATCGTCTCGCCTTTCAGGACGGTTTGCGGATCGACGTCGACGCTTTGGATGACGTACTCCGCGGGGTCGTTGGGTTCGGTCGATGTGTTCTGTTCGTTGATACCCGAGTTGATATTCAGTGCGCCCTCGGGTTGGTAGACACCGTCGGCGGTGAAGTCGCTGAGACTCCCCGGCCCTTCAGCGAGCGCAACGTCGATGTCGTTCGTCCCCACCACGCCGAGGTTGTCGTCGGAGCCGGCGTGGAAGTTGCTCGTCTGGACGACGCTCTCGTTGCTGTTTTCGGAGTGGATCGCGACTGCGGTACCGTCGTCACCGTCTTCGTCGGGATCGGTGACGATCGTGTTGTAGATGATCGTCGTTCCGTCCTGTCCGGGTTCACCGGTCAGGTCGATGGCGGTCTCGGCCGGTTCGCTCTCGGCCTCGACGACGTTGTTTCGGATCAATGTTCCGTCTCCGGCGACGTTAATCACCGGATCCATTCCATCGGCGACGAAGTCGTTCGATCGAATTTGCGTGTCGTTCGCATCCGTGGCGACGTCGATCGCCGTCGATGCGTCCGTGAACGTCAACCCGCGGACGACAACGTTGTCCGAATCGAGCGTGAAGATCGGGTCTTCGTTACCGGTCTCGTTTGCGACCGTGATATCGTCGCCGACGCCGCGGACGCGAATCGCCTCCTCGATCACGACGTTTTCTTCGAACGTGCCATCACCGACGGAGACCGTATCGCCTCCGGTCGCGCTATCGACGGCATCCGCGATGGAACCGTAATCGATCTCGATCGATTTGGAGTCGGTGTGTAGCGTTTCACCGGAGGTACTGTCGGCGACTTCGAGTTCGGCCGAATCGGTGAAATTACCGGCTCGGGTGTCTTCCAGGCCAAACGTAGCGGAGATAGATTTCGTCTCGCCGTCGTCGATGCTAACGCTGTCGTTCACATCGACCTCGTCGTTGAACGCGTGCTGAACGTCGATGGTTCCCGGTTGGTCGCCGGTATTTGCTATTTCGGCGGTGAGCGTGATCTCGTCGGTACCGACGTCTTCAGTGTAGCTGGTGACATCGAACTCGGCCGGATCCTGCTCCAGAATCTTCGCAGACGCCGAGTCGCTGTCGTCGTCGCTTGCAACCGTGACGACGACGCCGGGTGCGTCACCGACTTCGGTCTCGTACTCGAAGTTGACGTTCGTCTCCTCGTCCGCATCGAGTGCGACGGTCTCGCTGTCCACCACGTCACCGTCGACGCGGAACTCGACGTTCTGTTCACCGTCGGTCGTTCCAGTGTTTTCGATGTTCGCGTCGACCGAGACGTTTCCGTCGCCTTCGACGACGCCGTCGTCATCGACGTTCGTGATCTCGACGTCGAAGTTGACGTCGATCTCGTCGTACAGGTCGATCGTACCGGTGTTCGTCTCGAGCTGGTCGCCGTCTTCGTTACCCGCCACGTGGATCCAGCGGTACTCGCCTTCCTCCCACTCCTCGAGCGTGCCGACGTCGATCGAGGCGGAGTCGTCGTCGACGACGAGCGCGGTCGCGGAGGCGTCCAGAACGGTGGAACCGGCTTCGACCTGATCCTCGTCGAATCCGGTCTGATCGGACGTCGCGGCGACGACGTCGAGGATGCTCACCATGCCGGTTTCGCTGCCAGGTCCGCCGGAGAAGCCGAACAGCTCGAGTTCGTCCTCGACGGAGAACTCGCCGTTGAGATCACCGATGTCCGAGTGAATCGTGACGTTGTCCGTGGAAATGTCCGCGCTGATCTCCTCTTCGATCTCGATCAACGTGCTCTCGTCGAGGAAGGTGTCCTCGTCGTAGAGGACGATTCCGTGCTGAACCGGCTGATCGATTCCGCTCGGTCCCGCCGTGAACTCGACGTCGTCGCCGAGTTCAGCGGCCGACGGATGATCGACCGTGGACGGACCATCCTGAACGACGAAGCTCTCGAGGCCCGCGATCGTCGTCTCGCTCTCGACGGTGAGATCTCCGCCGTCGATCTCGAGACCGTCGGTCGCGAGTATCGCGACGTACTGTCCAGCCTCGTCTCCGGACGCGTCGTACGTCACGACGCCGTCACTGACGTCGGGATCGTTGTCTTCGTGCTGGAAGTCGACGTTCTCGTTGAGCGGATCGAGCGAATCGCCGCCGAACGCGGTCAGGAGATCGACGACGCTGGTTCCCTCGTCGGGATCGACCTGGCCGACGATGAGATTGAGGTCGGTGAGATCGGATTCGTCCCCGTGATACTCGAGCGGAACGGTATCCTGAGAGAAGACGCCGAGGTGATCGTAATTCGCGTCCAGTGTCACTTCGGTCGTGTCGTGTACGAGAACCGATACGTCCTGATTATCGACGACGGTGTTCGCGTTCTCGCTCGTGTAGTCGGCACGGAGCGTGAACGGTGCGTTCTCCGAAACTGAGAGGTCCTCGATTCCCGTCTCGAGGTCGTCGCTCGAGACCGAGGCTGATTGAGCTGGCGGAGGCGCGGCACCCACAACACCAGCCAGCGGTGCCAGTATCAGGATGAGCGTCATCCCTACAGTGACAGCTGACTTAGACATGGTCGGATGACTGTCTCCAGCATAGTTATCTTTTTCCATTTGTCACATCGTAATTCGCTTGAGAATATGGACGAGGAACAGGAAGGCAACGATTGGACCGGTACGTTCACGTAATAGTATTCGCATTCAGCGGGTATGCGACTCCCCGCAACACGCCCGTTCCGCAAATCATGAAAACGAAATCTCGTCGTCGGACGACACGTTTGGTTCTGGTAGCAGCCCTCACCGCCGGACTGGCAGTCGGAACGGCCGTCGTCGTAGCGGACGACTACTCCATCTCGGTCGACGGCGCGATCGATACGCCGACGGAGACCGTGACGTACGACGGGACGCAGTACGAAATATCGGCGCTCGGCACGGTCGAACACGGCGAACCCGTAGCCGCATCGGTGTCGATACCGGCGGATACGAACTACGACGTCAATCTCCTCGATTCGGAAGGCGGCGTCGAGGCGTTCGCGAGCGGAACCGGGTCCGAAGCTGTCACGTTCGAGACCGACGACGTCGATCCGGGATCGTACGCACTCGTGTTGTACGTTGACGGCGCAAATCCGGTCGACGTCCACCCAGTCGTCGTCGACGGCTACGACGTGTCGCTCGAGCACTCGACCGCCGTCTCACAGGGCGACGAGATCGAGATCGGGGTCACCGTTGCCGAGGGCGAGCTCACTCACGATCCGGACGACGTCGAGGTGGCGGTCTGGGACGACGACACGGTCGTCCGGGAGAACGCCGCCCACGATTCCGGCGACGCGTACGCGGCGTCCGTGTCGACGTCGGAGCTCGAGGTCGGATCGACCTACGCCGTCTACGCCGTCGCGCAGGGCGAGGACGACCTCGAGATGGCCAACGAGCCGGAGATCCTGGCGGTGAGCGACGAGAGTACGGTCGAAATCACCGACGCGGACGACGGCGACGACTCGACCAACGGAGACGGACCGGGCGGCGGTCAGGAACCGGGAGGCGATGAGCCGGTCGACGACGAGAAGGGCGCGGACGACGACCTCGAGGATTCCGACGACGACGGCCAGGACGACGAGCCGACGGACGACGAGAGTGACGACAAAACGGAGTCCGATGCTGACGACGACCCGCAGTCGGAGAGCGACGATTCGTCCGACGACGGGATTGCGGACGACGACGGTTCCGACGGCGACGAGACGGCCGACAACGTCGTCCAGCCGAACGAGGACGACTCGAGCGACACCGGCGCGGGCGACGGGACTGCGGGAGACGCCGACACCGTTCCGATGACCGCCGCGTTGATTCTCGCAGTCGCTGTGTTACTGTTCGGGCTCGAGCGACGCGTCTTCCGGTGATCACGCTCGAGTACGTGCGAGATCGAGATCGGACGGTGTGAGGTCATCGGCGACCGAAACGCGAACGGTTCGCCGGTCGTCACCGGTCGAGACATTTACGGTGGTGCCCGCCACCTCTACGAGTAGATGCCGACGCGTCGTCGTCACCAGTTCGTCTACGGACAACTCGCGTGGATGGTCGCGACCGTCCTCGTGTTGACAGTCCTCGGCGCGCTCTCGTACGAGCTGTTTTTCGTCCTCTCGTTGATCGGCGTTTTGATCGTTACCGAGCTGACGGCCCCGGTCAACGTGACGCCCGCCTGGCGACGCCGACTCCGGTGGCTGATCGCGATCGGACTCGCCGGGTTCGCGATCGTCGTCACGCGACGGATTCTCGAGATCCTGCCGCCGGAGGTCGTGCCGATATGAGCGTTCGGAGCTTGATCCGCCGTCGAACCGGGTACGACCTCGAGTGGCCGACGGTGCTTCTGGTCGCGATCACCGGTGCGGTCGTACTGACGGTACTCGTCGGCGCAAGCACGTCCGGCGCAGCATTCGGACTCTACAACCCGGCGTGGGACGGCTCGGGTGAGTTCCGCGACGCGATCGACTCGGATCCCGACACGGAGCTCCTGATGATCGAGGAGACGAATGCGTATCCGACGGACGAATCGGCGGCAGATACCGTCGCGTTCGTCGTCGCACCCGAGGAGTCGTACGGCGGCGAGGCTGCGGATCGACTCCGCGAGTTCGTCGAACGCGGTGGAACGCTGGTCGTCCTCGACAACCTCGAGGCGAACGCCAACCCGCTTCTCGAGGACGTCGGTGCCGAGGCGAGAGTCGACGGGCGACTCGTCCTCGACGAACGCCACAACGAGCGAGGACCGGCGATGCCCATCGCGACGGCCGACGGGAACCACTCGCTGGTCGAGGAAATCGACGAGCTCGCGTTGAACCACGCGACGTCGATCGAACCCGGAAACGCGACGGTGCTGGTCCGCACGAGCGAGTTCTCGTACCTGGGAACGTCGCCCGACGACGAGCCCGACGACGACGCGAACCTGACGCGGTATCCCGTCGCCACGGCGGAACCGGTCGGCGACGGCCATGTCGTCGTCGTCGGCGATCCGAGCGTGACGATCAACGCGATGTTCGCGCAAGCCGACAACGAGGCGTTTCTCGTGGGAACGTACGACGGGGCAGATCGCGTACTGTTGGATCGCTCTCATTCGTCCGGGCTGCCGCCGTTGATCGCTGCGGTGGGGGCAATTCGGTCGATCCTCCCGTTGCAGTTGGTGCTCGGCCTTTGCGCGATCGGTGCCGTCGCCGTCGGGATCAACCCGCGATTCGAAACGGTGCGGTCCGTGATCCGAGCGCGGATCGAATCGCTCGGCGAGACGGAATCCGCTACGGTCGGTGTCGATTCCGTTCTCACGGAAGACGAACTCGCCGCCGCGGTCCGCCAAGCGCATCCGGACTGGGACCAAAGCCGGATCCAGCGCGTGATAGCAGCGTTTAACCGACCGGACTCGAAAGACGGTGACCAATGAGTGAGACGGACCAGGCGTTGGACTCCGATTCTCGAACCCCCACGGACGTCTACGAGGCGATCGAGCGGGAGATCGGAACAGTGCTGGTCGGGAACGAAGCCGCGATCGAACTCCTCACAGTCGCCGTGTTCACGCGCGGACACCTCCTCGTCGAGGGGGTTCCCGGCGTCGCGAAGACGACGCTCGCGAACCTGTTCGCTCGAGCCGCGGGCCTAGAGTACCGTCGAGTCCAGATGACGCCGGACGTCATGCCGGCGGACATCACGGGAACGCACGTCTACCGAGAAAACACGGGCGAGTTCGAACTTCAGAAGGGGCCGGTCTTTACGAACCTGGTCGTCGCGGACGAGATCAACCGCGCGACGCCGAAGACCCAGAGCGCGCTGCTCGAGGCGATGGCGGAGCGGCGCGTCTCGATCGAAGGAGAGACGCTCGCGTTGCCGGAGCCGTTCATGGTGATCGCGACGCAGAATCCAATCGAGATGGAGGGGGTCTTCGAGCTTCCGGAAGCTCAACGCGATCGATTCCAGTTCAAACTCACGATCGACCTTCCGGATCGCGACGAGGAGATCGAATTGCTGGATCGGTTCGACGACGATCCGGAACTCGGTCCCGATAGCGTCGATCGAGTGGTCGATCCCGAGACGCTGGTGTCGGCCCGAGAATTCGTCTCGAACGTCTACGTCGCCAGACCGGTCAAGGAGTACGTCCTCGATCTCGTCGGGGAGACGCGCGATCATCCGGACACGGTTCACGGCGCGTCGCCGCGTGCGAGCCTCACGTTTATGAACGGCGCGAAAGCGCTCGCGGCGATCCGGGGTCGGGAGTACGTTCTTCCGGACGACGTGAAAGCGCTCGCGCCGTCGGTGCTCGCACACCGACTCGTCTTGAGCACCGAAGCTGATCTCGCGGCCGTCGATCGGACGGACGTCGTCGCGGACGTCGTCGACGCGGTCACGGTTCCCGACGCGAGCGACGTGCGGGCCGCGTCCCGCTAGTGGCCCGAATCCGACGATCGTGGTGAACGCAAGGGTTGTCGGGACGAACGCCCCCCTTGCAATTCACGGCAGACCGCTCGAGCGCGAGCAGACACCTTTTTGTCGAGACCGACCAATCACCGAGCGTGCACGGTGTCGTCGTCCGAACGCTCGCGGTCGTTTTCCTCGTCTGCCTCGTCGCAATCACGGCCAGCGGTGCGACCGTCGTCCACGACGAACGAGCGAGTGTCGGCGTCGTCGCAGCCGATACAGACGACGACAACGAGACGATTCGTCACCAGAATCCCGACGAGTACGACGGCGACGGCGGAACCGACGCGACCGAATCCTGGCTGGCGGATCAGCTCGGCGAGCGACTGAGCGACAGCGCGATCGCTCTCGATCGAGGCGAGTACGAGCGGGCGAGCGAGTACGTCGACGAGGAGTACTACGATCGACTCGAGCAGTACGTCGACGTCGCCGGCGAAACGGGTGGTGAGGAGGACGGCGACGGGGCGACGGCCGGACAGTCGTACGAGGAAACGGCCGAGGAGCAGAGCCAGTTCGCTAACCGAACCGAGCAATACTACGAGACGAAATCCGAGTACGAGACGGCACGAGAGGAGGGGGACCGGACGCGTGCTCGCGAACTCGCACGCGAACTCGAGTTGCTCGCCGGCGAGATCAGCGATCTCAACGAAAGCGTCAGCGGCGGATACGACCGACTTACGGCGGAGACGGACCGAGACTTCGATCCTGCGAGCGAGGCGACCGCGAACGTGAGCGCGACCGTCGAACGGGAGCAAGCAGTCATCCGGGAAGCGGAGTTCGTCGAAACCGAACTCGTCCTCGAACCGGACGGGGAGCGCGCGTCGTTTCTGGAGCCCATGACGGGACAGGCGGAGGTACGGACCGCCGACGGAGAGCCCGTGGCGGGGAACGGAGGGCAGCTCGTCGTTCGCGACAGGCCGCTAGAAACGACGTTTCACGGTAATGGAAGCCTCGAGTTCGCGTATCGGCCGGTGCTCGAAGCGCTCTCGACGGAATCCGTCGCGGTCGAGTACCGTCCGGATCCCGGCTCGGAATACCTCGGTTCGCGGGCGTCGATTCCCGTCTCGATCGAGTCCACCGAGGTGCGGATCGAGAATCTCGAGACGGAGTCGTCGATTGGCTACGGCGAGCTGGTCAGGGTAGAAGGCGATTTCGAAACCGACGCGGAGTTGCCGGTCGACGACGTACCCGTGACGGTCACACTCGGCGAGCACGAGCTTGACGAACTCAGCGTCGAAAACGGATCGTTCTCGGGAACGGTACCGGTTCCGGCCACCGTCACCGACGGCGACCGGACGCTTCGAGTTGGGTTTCCCTTCGAAGAGCGAGCCCTGTCGTCGGCCGAAACAGAGCGAACGGTGACCGTCCGGGAGACGGACACCGAGATCTCCCTCGAGGCGGAGCGAACGAACGATTCGAGCGTTCTCCTCGACGGCAGGCTCGAGACGGAAGGCGGGGAAGGAATCGAAGGACAAGAGATCGAGATCCGGACGGACGGACTGTCGATGCAGACGGTGGGAACCGACGAGGACGGCAACTTCACGGGGACCGTTTCGGTCGGAGACGCGGGAGCGGACGAACGAACGATCGTCGCCACCTACGACGGGTCGGGGACGAACCTGGCGAGTACGGAAGCGACGGTGACGATGGACGAGGGAGCGGAACGAAGCGTTCCCGGATCGGCAGCCGCGTGGGCACTGTCCGGACTCGTGGTGACGGCGATCGGACTGGGACTCGCACGTCGGTATCGGAATCGAGATAGCGGTGGCGAGCGCGACACGACGGCTCGCGAACCCGTACGCGAAAGCGCGCCCGTGGAACGATCGCCCCTCGAGGAACGACGATCCGTCGTCGAGTCGTTGCTCGAAAGCGCAGACGACCGCCTCGAAAGCGGGGATCCGGACGCGGCGACGCGACTCTGTTACGCCGCGACCAGAACGATCTGTGAGTCGTCGCTCGAGACTGCCCGACCGGGGACGCTCACCCACTGGGAGTTCTACCGACGATATCGCCAACTCGATGGAGAGGTCGATTCGCTCGAAGAGATCACGCAAGCGTACGAGCGCGCGACTTACACTCCCCGGCGGACGTCCGTCGAAGACGCCGAGCGCGCTCTCGAAACGGCGCGCCGACTGTACAGACGGGAGGTCGCGGGCGAGGGGATCGGGTGATCCGGAGGACCGTTCGGGACACGGTCGGAGGACGTTCGTTTCGGGACGTGCACACACCCCACATATTCATTCCAGCTGCTGGTATTAGTTTTCCAACATTTTTGGATAGATAGAGGTGAAACTCGTCCCTAGCGGGGTTGGGGGACTCGTCACTATCCACACCGACAGTAGCCCCCTCTCGCCCCGCTACTGACACCCAAAGAACACCGGCTCTCGTGCCGGTGTTTCACAGAGAGCAGCGAAAGGGGATTGACGCGATGGTCTACCGTCGTTGGATCGTTTTGACACTGGGTTCGCCGTGACGGCGAGACCGACCGACTTTTATCGTCGTCGATCCGTTGCTCGAGTGAATGGTCGACCGACGGTCACTGTGGTTGCTCCTGCCACGACCGGTCCGTGCGTTGCCCGCCGATCTCGGCTGCACGCTCGTGGTGACGCTACTGGTGAACGTCGCCGTCTTCGCGCCCGTCGTTCGCGAGACGCCGCTTCGGATCCCGCTCGGTCTGCTCTTCGTCCTGTTCATACCGGGGTACGTGTTCATCGCGGCGCTGTTTCCCGAAGCCGGTGAGAGAGCATCCGGCGACGAACGGGCGGGGTCGACGCCGGACGAGAAAGGAGTGTGGGGCGAGCAGGTCGACGAATCGCGAGAGAACGACGTATCGGACGGAGACGGGACCGGGTTGTTTTCCGACGCGCCGTCGCGGTCGGGAATCGACGGCATCGAGCGCGTCGCGCTAGCGTTCGGACTCAGTATCGCGATCACGCCGCTAATCGGTCTCGCGTTGAATTTTACCCCGTGGGGGATTCGGCTCGCGCCCATCATGGTCGCGACGACCGGATTCACGCTCGCCGTGACGGCGATCGCCGCGATTCGTCGGTGGGACCTCCCGCCGGAAGATCGGTTCCGAGTTCCGTACCGGGAGTGGTACGAGAGCGGACGGACGGAACTGCTCGAACCGGAGTCCCGGACCGACGGGCTGTTGAACGCGTTGCTCGTGCTGTCGATCGTGTTGGCCCTCGGAACGGTGACGTTCGCTATCGTCGTCCCGCCACAGGGCGAAGAGTTTTCCGCGGTGTACATTCTCACGGAAGACGACGGCGAACTCGTCGCGGACGGCTATCCGACCGACCTGTCGGCCGGGGAGAGCGCCGAAATCGTTCTCGGCGTCGACAACCACGAACACCGGACCGTCGATTACACCGTCGTCGTCCTCGAGCAGGAGACCGATCAGGTGCCGAACGAGTCGGGCATTGTAGACGAATCCAACGAGAGCGTGCTGAACGAAACGGTCGTGACGAACCAGCGCGAACTCGATCGGTTCGAGACCCGTCTCGAGCACAACGAGTCGTGGCACCACGCACACAGCGTCGAACCGTCGCTCACCGGCGAAAACGTCCGGATCGTCTGGTTGTTGTATCCCGACGGAGGGGTGCCGTCGGAACCCACGATGGAAACAACTGACTACAGCGTCCATCTCTGGGTCAACATCGACGAAAGCGCCGAACAGAACTGATCGCACGTCGAACACGGTCCAGAGATACCGGTGCTCCAGCTTTAGCATCCGGCTATATAATTCGAGATATTGATTCCAATATTAGTGGTAGGTAGTTGATGGACAAGAATCTCGAGACATCGACGCCGATCGTCGACCCAGTGGATCGGCCGGGCAAGGCCGGCGAGAAACGATTGGCAGCGATTACCCCCCCTCCCTCGCGTGCAATCTTCTGTAGACCACGCCCAGTAACTGAAGACACGAAAATCGTGAAAACATCACTCGCTTTCTGAATCGGCCAATTCCACCGAATTCAACACGTTCGCGGAGAACGCCTCAGGGGTAATCTCCCCCGCTTCGAACTCCTCGGCCCACGTCGATCGAACGTACCACGTGGCAAGCGGGTCGCTTCCGTCGGTAACTGTCGATTCGAGTCGATCCGTTTCGAGTCCGTGATCTCGTGCGAGAATGTATCCCCCGGCGATGGTTCCGATTTCGTCGGCGAGTTGTTGGTCGGTAGCCGCCTCGGTGGCGTACACTAACTCGACGGTTCTCTCAGCGGTCTCGAGAGTGACAACCGAGACGTCCACGTCGTCGAGATGCGATCGGAAGAACTCGAGTGCATCGTCGTCCGCACTCGCACCTTGTTCGTTGTCTTCACCGCGTTCATCGCCCCTATTTGCACCCCGTGATCCGTCGTCTTCGTTCGCGGCGCGTTGGTTGTTCTCGCCCGTACATCCAGCGAGAACGATCGTCGATCCGACAGCCACAAGCACGTCACGACGGGATCGGAGCCGAAAGCGAACACGGGAGGGGGACGTGGGTGTATCCATTACTTACTGTAACTCACGAGTTCGGATTACAAACGCGAGTCCGGCGAAGACGGCGAAGATAGTGATGCTAATGCCCAAGCCGGGAATCGTGTCTTCGTCTTCGGCGGAATCGTCAGTCGCTGGATCCGGAGTTTCTGCGTCATCTTCGGCGGAGTCGTCAGTGGTCGGTGCGGGAGTTTCCGAATCATCCTCGACAGAATCGTCAGTGGCTGGATCGTCAGTCACCGTGTCATCCGTTTCTTCATCGTCGTCCGAATCGGAAACGGGCGGAGCGCCTCCGCCGCTACCGCCGCTACCGCCGTTAGTAGGCCCGCCGTTGGTATCGGAGTCGATCTCCAGCGTCAAATCGTCGTGGTCGTGATCGATCGCCTCGCCATCGACATCGGCGAACGTCTCGATCGCCTCGATTCGGAGATCGGTCTCACCGTCGGCGATTCCGGTGACGGTCAGTTCGGCGAGCATCAGTGTTCCCGGTGTCTCGTCGACGTCACCAGTGTACCCGACGACGGTCACCGTATCGCGTTGGTTTTCCTCGGTCTCCGATTCGACGATGAACCGGTCAGTTCCGGAAATATCGAGAGCGACGGCATCTGGATCGTACGAGACCTCGAGTTCGTACGCTCCGACGCCCGTGTCAGCCGGAACATCCGTCACGATCAGGTTTGCGTCAGCACTATCGTCAAACTCCTCTGGATCGTCGAACGTCACCGTCGCGTCTGCGGCGACGCCGCCGGCTGCAACGACTGATGCACAGATTGCAAGTACGCAACACACGGCGAATAGCCTGAGCGCTCGAGTTGACAATCCGGCTTCCAGTGCGGCGTGAACGCGAGTAAGTGAGATCGCCATTTTCAGGCACCTCCAGTCACGTCGTACGATTCATCGCGATTGCCGTCGTGATATTGCTGAATTTTCATCGCGTCGACTGCCGTAATCTCCCCGTCATCGGTCACATCACCGTACTCGAGTGTCGCGTCGCCAGCTGCGAGGTTTGCAGCGATCGTCGCTGCGTCGTCGTCCGTAACGGTTCCGCTGAGCGTAACGTCCCCGATCGGATACCCCTCGAGCGTCACTGACACCGTCTCGTCGAAGTCACCGTCGAGGGTGACGGTGGAAACTCCCGAGCCGTCGCTTCGGGCGAGCCATTCGCCGTCGTGGACGCTGTGACTATCGAGGCTGTGCATCGGGAGGGTCGGTTCGTCTTCGAGTGCGAGGACGGCCGTTCCACCACTGTTGGTCGCGTCGAATTCGACGGTCTGGAGGGTGTTGGTTTCGGCGTCACCGCGGGTGACCGACCGGGAATCGCTGTTTCCGATCACCTCCGCATCGTCCGTCTGGGCGATCACGATCGGAGTGGTCGCCGAGCCGGGGTCGGCGTCGGAGAACGCGACCGATTCGGTCGCATACTCCGCGACTCCCACGGAGTCGATCGTCAGCTCACCGTCGAGGAGCGACAACTCCCCGGTAACGTCGTACTCGAAGCCACCGGGGACGTCTACGACGAGGCTACCTGTCCCAGTCTCGTCGATTTCATTGCCGGAGATTTCGATAGCACCGTCTGCCGTTACCTCGAGCGTTCCGAAGGCGACGGGATCGACGGAGACGCTCTCACGGACGTTATTTTCTTCGTTGTTGAGCGGTCGAACGTCCGCTTCGATCGTCACCTCGTTCGTAGAGCTTACGGTCAGGTCGAAGACGTAGGTTCGGGTTTCTCCGGCCTCGATCATCTCGCCCTCGATGAACAGGGAATCGCCGGTTCGAAACGTGCTATCGTCGACGAATGCACTTCGATCCTCGACGGAGCCATCGACGTGAACCGCGACGCCGTCGACGAACTCCGTCCCTCCCTGGACGGAGCGTCGATCGTCGGGAATCTCGAGACCGTCTCGGAGTGGCACCTCCACAAGCGGGAAGATGAGGTCAGCGTCGTCGTCGTTTGTTACTTCGACTTCGACCGTTTGACCGTCACCCTCGAACGTCGGATCGGCGGGGTCGATTTCGACCGTCAGGTCGGTATCTTGCGCAGCGACGCCGCCGACGGCGACGACTGAAAGGACGCAAGCTGCAATGATTGCGGTCACGAACACGAGCAGCGGTCGCGAGTAGGACATCAGTTCTCACCTCCGATTGCGTCTTCATGGACCTCCTGAGTCGTCTGCACGGCGACGATGACCGTTCCGGAGCCGTCTTCACTGGAGTCAGTGACGCTAACGGTCACATCGTTCAACTCGTCGTTGTCCTCTCTGAGTTGTGCCAGTTCGCCCGTAATCTCTTCGCTCGCCTGTGGATCGTCCGCATCGACGGAGATTTCCGAGACCACGTCAGCGGATCCTTCTAGCGTCACTTCCATCGTTCGATCGGCGTTCTCGTTGGTCAGTTCGGTAAGTGCCGTCAGCGCCATGTTCGTTGCTCGTGGGTAGCCCCAGGAGCCGTCCGTTTCGTAGACGTCGATCAGATAATCTACTCCTGCCTGGACTTCCGCGCCGTATTCAACTTCGTCAGCGGCATCGAGGGCGAGCATCGAGATAGCAGTCGATTTGCTGATGTCTCCCTCGTTATTGTACCACGGTGATTGGTGGTACGGGTCCCACGATCCGTCCTCGTTCTGGTTGTCCGCTAACCACGCGGCACCGTCTTCGACTGCGTTTTCGATCTCCTGACGCTGTTCGTCGTCTTCGTAGGCCTCTGCGTCCAGGACAATCTGGAGGCCGTAGACCGCGAAGGCCGTCGATCGGTGATTCTCGTCGTTCCACGTCGGACTGTCGTCGTCCTGAATCTCGAGCAGTTCGTCCGCTGCGTCGGCGTAGGTTTCGTCGATTAGCTCTGCAGACTCCTCGGAGGTTCGCTCGCTCTCTGCTGCCTCCTCGAGCGAGATTACTGCGAAGCCAATCGCGCTGGCGTCGTCGTTGAGGTAACCGTCCGTGCCGGCCCAGTTATCGTCCGCAGCAAGCCACTCGACCGCGTCGTCGAATTCGACGTCATCGAGCCGCTCCTCGTTTTCTGGACCGTATTTGTCGTCGTTGTCGACCTGCGAGAGTCCGTACAGTGCAAGCACGCTGAAGTAGGACTGGCCAGACTGCCAGGAGCTACCCCACTGGTTCCACGAGCCGTCGTCTTGCTGTTCCCGGATACCACCGGGGGCCAGTCGATCGACACCCTCCTCGATACTACCGTCGATCACCTGTTGACGGTCCGGATCGATGTCACCGTCATCTCGGTCCTCGTAGTACTGATGCGTGTTCAGCGCGCCGAGGAACGCTGAAGTCGTCTGTTCGACACAGCCGTACGGATAGTTGACCAGGTACTCGAGTCCCTGCAGGGTTCGGCCTTCCGGTCCACCTTGGACAGCAATCGAAACGTTGTGGCCTTCACTTACCTCGTCACCGTATACGCCGATTGTAGAGGTGACGGTGTCTTCGGTCCCGTCGTAACTGATGGCCGTCTCGTTGGTCACGGTCTCGGTTACGATCGAGATGTTCGTCCGGGCAGTGGTGTTATCCTCGACGTCCAGCTCGAGGGTGTCTTCGACGGTGAAATCGAGATCGACTGGGTCCTCGCTGGCCTCGACCGCCGTGAGGTCATAGGCAACTACGTTGGTGATTCCTGCGCGTGGACGAACGGTGACCGTCTTCGTCTCAGGATCGTCACCATCGACAAACTCGAGTTCTTCGGGTAACTCGAGGGTCGCGTTGACTTCTGCATTGGTGTTAGCCTCGTAACCAAAGACGGCAGTGAAGTTCTGACCACGGTTGACGTCACTTGGAACGGACGTCCGGTTCTCGTCGACAGTGAGTTCGTACGGTTCGACGGCGAATTCGGTCTCTGACTCACCGGGGAAGAGGTCATCAATGACCTCAACTGTGAGCGTGTAATTGCCCGGACCGAGCGGTTCATCAAACCGGTTTCGCTGCCGTTCACCCGGATCGAGGGCGTCAACGGTGACGCTTTCATTTTCGAACACGGTGTTGTTATCCTCGTCGGTGACGGTTACCGAAGCGACCGTCTCTTCGCTCGTCGCGGTACCGGCGTTCGCCACATAGGACCGGAGTGTGGTGTTTTCACCGTGTGTGACCTCGGAGGCGTGCGTACTAGCGTTGAACTCGGCGTACACCACCTCGATCGTCGCCGCGTCAACGTTGTTCTCGAGCGTCGTTTCGGAGATGTTGTCCGCCGGATCAGCTTCGACACGGAGGTCGAGGTCGCCGATGATACGGTGGTTCTGGACCCACTCACTGAGATCGAAGGTAACGGTCGTCGACTCGTCTTGGCTGAGCTCCTCGTCGATCTCCTTTTCGAGGTCGGTCGTCTGGAACTCTCCCTCGTACGTCGTCCCGTTAGCAATCAACTCGACGGCGAACGAATCGTCGACGGTCCGCGAGCCGAGATTCGTCACCTCCGCGTCGGCGTTCACGCCGTCGCGGATGTTCTGTTCGTCGTCCACATCGAGGTCGATCGCCAGATCCGTATCGTCGCTGATCGAAAGCGATTGGGATGTGGCGTCCGTGTTACCGCTCTCGTCTGTTACTGTGACCTCGAGTTCGTACTCACCGCGATGGGGGACCGAGAACTCGTAGGCCGGCGTGTCAGTGGTGGTACTGAAGACGACCGATCCGTCCTCGTCCGTCAGTACCCACGTGTAGTCGGCGATTCGATGATTGTCGGTCGATTCGCTTGCATCAGCGGTCACCGTCTGATCGACGGCAGCGTTTGCGGGTGCATCGAGACGGGCAACAGGGTCGGTCGTGTCGACGACGTCGACGGTGACGGTCTCTTGTGCGGGGTTCATTTCGCTCTGCAGTTGGACAGTTGCCTCGAATTCGCCGAGTTCGGAGTAGGTGTGCGTGTACGTCGGTTCGTCCGCGTCCGTCACTTGCTCGGGTTGGCCGTCGCCGGTGACGTCCCACGCGTAGCCGAACAAGTGATCGTCATTTTCCGCCCCCTCGACGGTGAACGTGACCTCGGTGACGTTGACCTCTGCAGTCGTCGGTTCGGCCGTCAGCGTAATCGCTTCGCTGACCTGCAGTTCCCGGGTGTAGGTCTCCTCTACCCCACTGGCTTCGAACGTGGCACTCGCCGCGTACCAACCGCTCTCAGCGTACGTGTGCGTTACGAGTGGCGTCTCCGCCGGATCATCGACTACGGTCGTGTTACCGTCGCCGAAGTCCCAGGTGATCGAATCGAACTCGATCTCCTCGTCGCCGTCGAACGCCGCTGCATCGGATGCGTCGAACTCGATCTCGTCGCCCACTTGCCATCCAATCTGTCCTTCTATCTCGAAATACGGCTCGATAACGACATCGTCACGGGGCTCGTCGTCCGTGGACAGATCGATCACGACGTCTTCGGTCGCGGTTACGTCAACGGACTTGATGTTTGGTTCCTCGCCGAATTCAGAGGCCGCCATCACGGCCACTTCCCCGTTGAGTTCGAGACCGCCGTCGCGAGCCAACAGCGGCGTTCCGTTCTCGTCCGTTTTGGTGGTAACCGTTGCGACCCCACCAGTATCCGTGTCCGTGTGTTGATACCCGACAGGGGCGCCTTCGACTGGGTCCCCGTCGTCGACAACGGTCACGTTGACGACGTGGCCAGCTGGGACGGTAACCGTCCCGATGTCGGTGTCCTCGGTAGCGGCGACCTCATCGATTCCGTACATGTCGACGGAGCCGTCACGAGGGAAGACATCAGCAGGTAGGTCGCCTTCCAGTTCCTCGTAGTAATCGACCTCCTCTGCCGTGACGTTCTGGATGCTGACCGTTTCGAAGACCGTTTCCGGCGCCTGATAGTATCCGACGTAATACGGCCGATCGCCTGGTTCCACCTCGACTTCGAACACACCATCCGAGTCGGTCCCCACCGTGGTTGGGTCCTCATCCTCCCCGGCGAATAGGGCTACCGTACTATCGGCCGCTGGGCTCCCGTCAGCGAGAGTGATCTCTCCGGAAATCGTGATCGATTCACTCGGTGATTCAATCCCCGTTGCGCTGCCGGAGACGACCGTGTGTGAGTCAAAGAGAACGTAATACAGTACGTCATCGATGACTTCTGGAGAGCCAACCGTGTCCTCCGGGTGTTCACGGGTGTCTTCTAGGTCACCTGTTTCCGCATCGAATGTGTAGAGCGTTTCACCAAATCCGCTTGCGTACAGTACGCCATCGTGTTCGGTTACTTGATTTATCCCGTGATCATCCGACTGCCACAGTTGTTCGCCATCATCGGCATCCAACGCGACGACAGTACCGCTATCGACTTCGTACAGCGTCCCGTCTTCCACATCGTGAAGATTTCCTTGTTTTTCTAGGACAACATCACCCGTTTCAATGTCGACTCCGTACATCATATTGGGATCATGCTGGCCGGGGCTACTACTCGTGTACACCACCCCATCATCGACCCTCGGCGTCGAAACAGCTGGCCCATCGAGATTCACAGACCAGAGGGAGCCACCAGTATCTACATCGATCGCATACAACGAACTAAACTGTGCATCGTTCGTGAAGATAATCCCGTCGTGATACGTGAGTGATCCCTGAATTTCGTCTCCCGGGTTGGTGAACGACCACTCTTCTTCTCCAGTTTCAACGTCGAACGCGTATACGTTATCCCAGGCCGCTGCATAAACCGTTCCGTCCTCAACGACTGGGGGGGTATGGACGACAGACCCGCCTGTGTCGTACTCGTCCAGTACTTCCCCCGTCTCAGCGTCCGCGACGTGCAAGTTGGCCTCACCTTCGATACCGTAGTACAGGATCCCATCAGCGACCGTGGCACTGACAGGTACGTCCTCCACAGTCGTCCGTGTCTGGACCTCACCAGTCAGGGTATCGTATCCGTACATCTCACCCAGGTCGGTCGTTACGTAGGTGGTACCGTCATCGATAGCCCACGGAGACGGCGATCCGATCGTATTTACCGTCCAGTTTCCGGGTGTGGATTCGTCGGGTAGTATGAACGACCCCAGGATTTTAAAGTCGTCATCTTTCACCCAGAGTACTGTGAGTTCCTGATCCTCAGTCACGTCCGTAATTTCCACAATCGCGTCTCCCTCAGAAACCGATTCTTCGAGTACGACCGCCGTGCCGTCTTCCGTGGAATCAACTAGCCACGTTAGTTGATCCTCCTCGAGTCCAAAATTGCCCTCGAAGCCCATCGCATCCGTATTATCCGGTGTGAGATCGCCGCCGCCGTCGTGAACGACCGTCACCGTATCCGTTTGTGGGTCGTAGTTAAACGCAAGTTCGGGATCGGGGTCAGGTCCGTCGTCGGCTGCACCAGCGCCCGCGAAAATCACGGATATTGCGATTACCGACAGGACGACGATCGCGACCAGTAACGCCGTGCGAAGGTACTCGTTTACCACCCTAACCCTTTTCCCACGTCCGAACCGCACCCCGAATAAACATCTCCCGCAGTGACTTTCGCTACTCATGACACGTAACTAGCTGGGGGGGTAATAAAACCGGAGGATACTGTAGCGATCTGTACGCTGACCGTCCATGTACAATACGTTCGACTACGCAATCCACGACTGGCCAACGGGGAGATCGAACCAATCGAAGTTACCGGGATATCAGTCGACTATCCGTCTTTAGCTAAGCGAGAAACCACGTGACAGCGGCGGCTTATCGAGGCATCTTTTCGAGAGGAATGAGGAGGCGACGAGTGTGCACAACGAAGCCTCCTCATCTCGGATTATGCGTCGGCTC
>NZ_REFZ01000001.1 GCF_003841465.1 Natrarchaeobius oligotrophus | reverse complement strand
TCGGGATCGAACGCCGTCTTGAGTCCTTTGAACGTCTCCCAGAGCTCCTCGCCGTATAGTTTGCGGTTCCACTGGGTTCGCGCGCGGCCGTCGCCGTGTTCGCCCGACACCGAGCCGCCGAGGTCGACGACGAGGTCGGTCACCTCGTCTGCGATGCCGTGTAACTGCTCGAGGCCGACGTCGGTCTTCGTGTTGACCAGCGGCCGGACGTGGAGGACGCCGGGGCCGGCGTGGGCGTAGAAGCTGGCGTAGGTGTCGTAAGACTCGAGGATCGCCTCGAATCGCTCGACGAACTCCGGCAGTTTCGCGGGCGGAACGGCGGTGTCCTCGATGAACGAGACGTGTTTCTCGTCGGTCGTCCGCGAGAGCAGGATCGGCAATCCGGACTTTCTGAGCGTCCAGAGCGTCGACCGATCGGCCTCGTCGTAGGCCTCGATGGCCGCGAGTGCGCGCGTCTCCGCGTCGGTTCGTGGCGCACCCGCTGCCGGCTCGCTCTCGGGGGCCGCGTCGGGACAGCGATCGGTCAGCAATCCGGCGACCCGTTCGCGGCCTTCGGCGTCGTCTTCGGCGTAAAACTCGACGAGCAGCGTGGCGTTGGTTCCCTGGGGTAGAAGCTCCGTGACCGCGCCGAACTCGGCGGTGTCGCGCGCGAGGTCGATGAGGACGTCGTCGAGTACCTCCACGGCGGCCGGCCCGTGTTCGAGGATCGGTTCGACGTCCGCCATCGCGTCGTGGAGGTCAGGGTAGCAAAGCAACGCGACCGCCTTCGTTTCGGGAACGGGTTCGAGCGTCACCGTGGCTTCGGTGACGATCGCGAGCGTGCCCTCGCTGCCGGCCAGCAGTCGGGCGAGGTTGACCGTTCCCGGCTCACCGGTATCTTCGCCGCCGGGGAGGTGGTTTCCGCGGGCTTCCGCGACCAGCCGGTCGAGGTTGTAGCCCGACACGTTTCGCTTGAGATCGGGGTAGGCCTCGTCGATTCGATCGCTCTCCTTCTCGAGGATGCGGCGAACTTCGGCGTAGATCCGATTCTCGAGGTCGCCGTCGGGATCCGCGCGCTCGTCGATCTCCGCGAGGGTCACGTCGCCGAACCGGGTGACGGTGCCGTCGGCGAGGACGACCTCGACGGACTCGACGTAGGCGTCGGTCTTGCCGTAGGCGAGCGAGTGCGAGCCGGTCGAGTTGTTGCCGATCGCGCCGCCGACGGCGCTTTTATCCCCCCAGGCGGGGTCGGGCGCGAACTTCAGGCCGTGGGGCGAGAGCGTCTCGTTGAGCGTTCCGAGCACGACGCCCGGCTGTACCGTCGCCGTCCGACAGTCCGGGTCGACCTCGAGGACGTCGTTCATGTGCCGGGTGAAATCCAGCACGACGGCCCGGTTGACCGTCTGTCCGGCCAGACTGGTTCCGCCGCCGCGGGGGAGTACCGGAATCGTCCGTTCGCGACAGTACTCGACGATTCCGGCGACGTCCGCCGGAGAACGCGGAAACGCCACCGCGATCGGCGTCGCCTCGTAGGCGCTCGCGTCCGTGGCGTACAGCGCCTTCGAGTACGAGTCAGCACGCACCTCGCAGTCGACCAGCCGCTCGAGATCCGCCACTAACGCCGGTCTGTCGACGTCGTCGCTCCGATAGTCGTAGTTCGTCCGTCCGTCAACAGCCGGATCGACGTTCGACTCGAGGGCCATATCGCACTCTCATCGTTCGATCGCATAAAGCGTCGGCATTTTGGTTCGGCGCTGAGGGACGGATCGACCGATGTGAGAGGCCGGTCGAGGAGTGACTGTCGGCAGGGTGGTGTTCGAGCCGGAGACGGCTCAGTTGATTCCCCAGCGCCTCCCCCGAAATCCCGTCTCTAGACCGGACGGGATCGTATCGTTTCGACGCGACCCGGATCAGTTCTCTACCCAACTAGTTTGGTGTCGGTGGAAGATCGATCGTGGGTTATCGCGCTCCAAACGGGATCGAAAGTAGCATAAAATAATTTACTATAAATGGTTATTATCGAATATATTATTATTTTGAAACGCACGCTCTGTGGGGGCACTGGAGAAAAACTTTGAATATATTCATATAAAACCCATATCTGGTTGTGTAATTGGTAATGTTTGGGGTACTAGGCCTATATAACGGTCCAACTAGTCAGAGAATGACTGTGTGATTAAACATCAATACTAAACAGTATTTTGAATATAATACTATGAATTTAGATTCTTTGCATCGCCTGTACGTTCGATTCGTTCCACAGGTGTTCTGCCGTCGGCGGAAAAAACGTCTCGTTCGGTCGGTCCGCCGATATCGATCGGACGACGCGCTCCCCCGCCGCTGAACGTTTCATCGGGACCGCTGTCGGTCAGTTCCGGTCGAACCGCGACCGCCCGGCAGTTCCACCGACACGTCGGTACAGCAGGTCGTCTCTGGTGTGTCCCGAACGGTCCGAACACGTGCCCGGCGCGTCCGTCGAAGGCGGACGATCCGCGGAACGGATTCCCGTTTCACCGTCGTGGCTTCGGTCGACCGGACGAAGCTGTTGCCGGCGGACAATGGCGAGGACGACGTCGAGTACGCGTTCGAGGCCGCGAGCCGATCGACTCCTCGAGTCGACCGCGACCGTGCGAAAGAACGATGGTCCTCGTCGACGATGACACGATCGATGACAGGTACGCTCGAGCGGTTCGAGGACGCGGTTCGGGGCGCGACGGCGTCGACCCACCGCGCGACGCCCGAGACGATCGGTTCGGTACTGTCGGAGCTGCTGGTCGAGCCGGCCGTCGGCGCTCCCCCGCCGTTCGACGACGTTTCGCTCGCCGACCTCCCCGTCTCGGTCGCGACGGAGCCGACTCGGCAACAGTTGCTCGAGGCGTCGACGGGGGTGACGGGTGCGATTCTCGGGATCGCCTCCTACGGCTCGGTCGTACTTCGGTCGACCGCCGACGTCGACGAACTGGTTTCGCTCTTTCCGGACCGCCACGTCGTCCTCGTGCGCGACCGCGACGTGGTCGACGACATGGCGGCCGCGTTCGACGATCTCGTCCCGCTGATCGCGGACGAGCGTGCGGACGCGATCGTCGCGACCGGTCCCAGCGCGACCGCCGACATGGGCGCGCTCGTCTACGGCGTTCACGGCCCGACGGAGGTCCACGTCGTGGTCGTCCGAACGGACTCCCACGCGGCGGACGGAACGGGGGGAACGGGCTGATGGCGGCAGATCGACGGGAACGGGCCGCTCGCATCAAACGAATCCTCGAAACGAGCGGCGACAGCGTCGAGCGGAACACGCTCGCGTTCAACCGGGGACGGTACGAGACGATCGACGAGCTCGACGAGTACGAGGCGCTGAAAGACCGTGCTGCGGCGATCAAAGACGACGCGATCGATCGGCTCCCGGAGCTGATCGACGAGGTCACCGAGGCGGTCGAGGAAAACGGCGGGACCGTCTACCTCGCCGAGGATGCGGCGGACGCGAACGACTACGTCGAGCGGATCGTTCGCGAGCGCGAGGCCGAGACGGTCGTCAAGTCCAAGTCGATGACGACCGAGGAGATCGACCTCGCTGACGGAATCGAGTCGACCGGCGCGGACGTCTGGGAGACCGATCTCGGCGAGTTCGTCCTCCAGATCGCCGACGACGCGCCCTCGCACATCGTCGCGCCGGCGATCCACCGGTCGCGCGAGGAGATCGCCACCCTGTTCAACGAATACTACGACCTCGAGGACCCCCTCGAAACCGCCGACGAGCTGACGGCGTTCGCTCGCGACGTCCTGAGCGATGCGATCGAGAACGCGGACGTGGCCGTGACGGGCGCGAACTTCGTTACGGCGGATACGGGGACGATCGCCCTCGTGACGAGCGAGGGCAACGCTCGAAAGTGCGTCGCGGTTCCGGAAACCCACGTCGCGGTCGCCGGCGTCGAAAAGGTCGTGCCGACGGTCGGCGACCTCCGGCCGTTCGTCGAGCTGATCGGCCGTTCCGCGACGGGCCAGTCGATCACGTCCTACGTCTCCTTGCTGACGCCGCCGATCGACACGCCGGCGCTCCCGGACGACCCTGGCGATCGGATCGCGGACGACCCGCCGGATCGGGACTTTCATCTCGTGTTGCTGGACAACGGTCGGATGGCGATGCGCGACGACGAGCAGTTACGCGAAACGTTACGGTGTATCCGGTGTTCGGCCTGTCTCAACTCGTGTGCGAACTTCCAGCAGGTCGGCGGGCACGCGTTCGGCGGCGAGACGTACTCCGGTGGGATCGCGACCGGCTGGGAAGCCGGCGTTCACGGCGAGGACAGCGCAGAGACGTTCAACGATCTCTGTACAGGCTGTTCGCGCTGCGTGAACCAGTGTCCGGTCCGAATCGACGTGCCGTGGATCAACACGGTCGTCCGAAACCGGATCGCAAACGGCGCGGACCGGGGTCGGTTCGACCACCTCGTTCGAGGACTCGTTCCCGACGAAGAGGCCGGGGGGTATCCGCTTCAAAAGCGCCTCTTCGGTAATTTCGAATCGCTCGCGAAACTGGCGAGCGCGACCGCGCCCGTCTCGAACTGGCTCGTCGACCTCCCCGGCACGAGGGCGACACTCGAGTACGCGTTCGGCGTCGACCGACGGCGCGAACTGCCGACGTTCGAACGCGAATCGCTCGTCGACTGGTTCGAAGCTCGCGGCGGCGAGGCGGCGTCGACGAAGCGGGCGAACCGTGCGCGAACGCCGTCGCTCGAGCACGACCGCCGAGCGGTTCTGTACCCCGACGTCTACACCAACTACGTTCGAGTCGAGCGCGGGAAAGCAGCCGTCAGGGTGCTCGAGTCGCTCGGCGTTCCGGTTGCGGTTCCCGACGTTCCGGGATCCGGACGGGCGCCGCTCTCTCAGGGAATGATCGGGACGGCCCAGCGGCAGGCCACGGCGGTCGTTCGGGCTCTCCAGTCGTACGCCCCGGCCGAGTACGACGTGGTCGTCGTCGAGCCGAGCGACCTGGCGATGTTCCGCGGCGAGTACGAGAAACTCCTCCCGCCGGCGGCGTTCGAGGCGCTCGCCGACCGAAGCTACGAGATCCTCGAATACGCCTACGGGCTGCTCGAGAACGGTGCGGACCCGGATACCCTCCGGACGGATGGTCGCCGGCTGGCCTACCACGGCCACTGCCAGCAACGCACTCTCGGCCTCGAACCGTACACCGTTTCGGTGCTCGAACGGGCCGGCCACGACGTCGCCACCTCGGACGTGGAGTGTTGCGGGATGGCCGGCAGCTTCGGATACAAACGCGAGTACTACGAACTCAGCGTGGCCGTTGGGGACCGGCTCAGATCGCAGTTCGTCGCCGATGGGATGGCCGACCGAACGGTGGTCACGTCGGGAACCTCGTGTCACGAACAGCTGGACGCCCTCCTTGAGCGTCGTCCGCTCCATCCGGTTCGCGTTCTCGATTCGCACTGACGCAAACGGTCGTCCGATACCGATCGATCCGGCCCCGCCGAGCGTTCGTGCCCGACCGCCACACGACTCTGCGAACGACGACGAACGGGCTAAATGTCCGATACCTGAACGTGCTTGCCGTTACACAGGTATGATTGTAAAGAGTTGTGTCGCCGAACCGGTTCCGACTCGGCGCTCGCCCGAGCCAATAATATATGAAACTGAAGTAGTTTTCTATACTGGTACGTGTGTCCAATAGATGACCGAGAAGACTGTCGTTGAATCACAAAAGCGACTTTATCACCCGATAAGGAGGGTTATAGCCAAGATCAGGATTGCGGTCGGTCTCTGTTTACGATCGAACAACGTAGTAATTTCTTGGTAGCTTTCGATACACGTTGCCTCGAATTACTTTCGTTCGGGCGCGCGTTTTCCGCACAGCCTCCGAGCGGTGCAATTCCGTCCGGTAGTTCGCTCTCGTTCGAATATTGCACTATTTCTGATAATACGTAGTCCGAACTCGGTGTACCCGGACGGCGACCGGACGCGGCGGTCGCGATTCGAATACCCGCCTCGTAACTCCCCCACACTCGTCGCGGCCGGGGCACGACGAGAACGTCGATAGACCACGCCACCACAACCACTATGACGGTACTTCTCGAGGTATGGGTATGCTCGATTTCGTTCGACTCGAAGCCGACCTCGACGAGGAGGAGCGGTTGATCCGCGACACCGCACGCGAGTTCGTCGACGATCGGGTCAGACCCGACGCCGGTGATAACTTCGAAGCGGGAACGTTTCCGACGGAGCTCGTTTCGGAGATGGGCGAACTCGGATTCTACGCGCCGAACCTCGAGGGGTACGGCTCGCCGAACGTGTCGGAGACCGCGTACGGACTCCTGATGCAAGAACTCGAGGCGGGCGATTCGGGCGTTCGGTCGATGGCGTCGGTCCAGGGCGCGCTCGTGATGTACCCCATTCACGCCTACGGAAGCGAGCGACAGAAAAGCGAGTGGTTGCCCACGCTCGGTTCGGGCGAGGCGGTGGGCTGTTTCGGCCTCACCGAACCCGAACACGGCTCGAACCCGGCCGGAATGGAGACGTCCGCGCGCCGAGACGGCGACGAGTATCTCCTGAACGGATCGAAGACGTGGATCACGAACGCGCCGATCGCCGATCTCGCCGTCGTCTGGGCGCGTGATCGCTCGAGCGAGGGCGATCCGATTCGCGGATTTCTGGTCGAGACCGACCGCGACGGCGTGACGACGAACGAGATCACCGGCAAACTCTCGCTTCGCGCTTCGAGCACCGGCGAGATCGGGTTGAACGACGTCGCCGTTCCCGCGGAGAGCGTGTTGCCGGACGTGTCGGGAATGAAAGGGCCGCTCTCCTGTCTGACGCAGGCCCGGTACGGCATCGCCTGGGGAGCGGTGGGTGCCGCGCGGGATTGCTTCGAACAGGCTCGTTCGTACGCGCTCGATCGCGATCAGTTCGGCGGACCGATCGCCCAGTTTCAGCTTCAACAGGAGAAGCTCGCGGAGATGGCGACGCAGATCACGCTCGGACAACTGCTTGCGTATCGCCTGGCGGAGCTCAAAGAGCGCGGCGAGTTGCGTCCGCAGCACGTCTCGATGGCCAAGCGGAACAACGTTCGAACGGCGCGCGAAACGTCGCGGGTCGCACGCGAGATACTCGGCGGCAACGGAATCACCACCGATCACTCCCCCATGCGGCACATGGCGAACATGGAGACGGTCTACACCTACGAGGGAACCCACGACATCCACACCTTGATTCTGGGCGAGGAGTTGACCGGTATTCAGGCGTTCCGGTAGCTCCGGTCGCGTCCAGCTCCGTCCGGCGTGTGTGCTCCGGCTGTGACGAACTTTTTACATATGGTTCGCGACGCTACCTGCGTCGTCTCTTCACCCGATTCGATCGAAATTCGGTTCTCACGTTCCGTGGCGAATCCGACTGAACCGTGAAAAAATCACTCGAACTCGGGACGAAGAAAGGCTCACGGTCGGCTGAAAACTCCGGATCCGATATCGATTCGATCGACGATCGCTGGCCGCCGTCGAATCGATCGAGAAAAAACATTTGCGCGTTCGTTCGATCGACGTTCCTCGAACCGCCGCGTCCGAGCACTTATATCTCGGAGATCCGATCGTAATTCTCGTCGATGGCGCTGGCGTCTTCGGGAAGCAAGGCAACGACGAGGAAGTCCGTATACTCCTCGAAATACTCGACGAGGTCCGCGATTCGGTTCGAGTCGAGCGCCTCGAGCGAGTCGAGCAGCATGAACGGGACGACTTCGTACACCTCGTGGACGAGATACCCGGCGAGCGCGAAGATCAGTCCCGTAACCTCGCGTTCGCTCTCGCTCAGGTGGTCGATCGTGTCCTCGTACGTACGACCCTCCGCCGTGCTACGGACGATGTGGAGGTCGAACACCGTCTGTTCGACTTTCCGGCGGCCCTCTCGGACCGTCTGGCCGACGCGTTCGATCCAGATCCGATCGATGTTCTCGTACTCGAGTACGTCGAGGACGGCGTCCATGTGCTCGTTGAACGATTCGACGGCCTGGCGTTCGATGCGGTCGATCCGTGTTCGAAGCTCCTCGAGCTCGTCCCGAATCTCCTCGCGACGGTCGGTCAGTTGCTCCTGTTCGTCGAGCGCGGATTCGATCTCTTCGATCTCCTCGGTCGTCGTTTCGAGGTCGCGCTCGAGCCGACCGAGCGAGAACTCGAGTTCGTTCGCGCGCCGGTTGAGCTCGAGCAGTCCGCCCTCGTCGTCGTCGTCGCTTTCTTCCTCGTCGTCGACTTCCGACTCGAGCTCGGCCGCTTCGTCTTCGAGCGTTTCGATCTCCGCTTCGAGTTCGGCTTGCTCGTCGGACAGCTCCTCGAGTCGGTTCTCACGGCGCTCGATCTCTCCGTCGACGTCCGCGAGTCGCGATTCGATCCGCTCCTGTCGCTGTCTCGTCTGGTCGATCTCCCGTCGCTCGGATCGCAGCGACTTAATCTGTGCCTCGAGGTCGTCGCGTTCGCTCAGCTTCTCCTCCTGGAGCGTCCGGAGTCGATCGATCGTCTCTTCGATCTCGCTTCGCTGGACCTCGCTTCCGCAGGTCCAGCACTGGACGGTTTCCTCGTCTTCGAGCAACTGATCGGTGACGGTCCCGTCCGCGCCTCCCTCGCCGCTTGCGAGCAGCTCGCGAACTTCGGGGTGGGCTCCGTCGAGCATCTCCTCGTTGAACTGGACGATGCTCTGGAGCTGGCTTACGACGCTGTCGATGGACTGCGACCGACGCTGGAGCCGATCGATCTCCTGGTCGATCTCGTCGCGGTTCAACGAGTCGCGCTCCGGGAGCTCGTCGGCCTCGGCTTCGAGTTCCTCGCGTTCGTCGCGCAGCGCAGCCAGGCTCTCGCGTTCGGTCTCGAGGTCGAATCGGACGTCTTCGAGCGCCGATCGTTGCTCTCTGAGCTCGCTCAGCTTCTCCTCGAGTTCGTCCCGGTCGTCTCGGCGGGTTTCTGCGTCCGCTTCGGTCTCTTCGATCTGTTCTTTGACCGATTCCAGCTCGCCTTCTTTCTCCTCGATCTGCTGTTGTAAGTCGGTGCGTTGCTGTTCGAGCTGTGGCAGCTCGTTTTTGAGCGAGTCGAGCCGATCGAGCTCGTCCGACAGCTGCTCTTTCTCTGCGGTGAGACGCGAGATCTCGGCCTCGATCTCGTCGGTGTCGACGGGACGGAGGATTATTTCTCGAAGGTCGTCCCCGGTCGTCACCGCGCGCCTGGCGGGATTCGACTCGAGAAGAAACGCGAAGAGATCCGCGAGTTCGGGGTCCTCGAGATACGGCTCGCCGCCCATGACGACCGTGCCGCCGCTTCGCTGGAGCGTTCGGCGGTACGTCTCGTCGCCGATTTCCAGTTCGGCAAAGCCCTCGTCGGCGTCGGCTTTGAGCGAGGCGGATTCGCCGCCGAGAGCCGCCATGAACGCCTGCAGAAGCGACGTCCGGTTAGTCGCATTCCGACCCGCGAGAACGGTTACTCCCGATTCGAGTTCGACCGTCGTCTCGTCGATACCCCCAATATTTTGGGCTCGTAACTGAGCCTCTCGAGCGATAGGTTGCTGTGTAGCCATCATTCAAATAACTTCCCAACCGAGTGATAAACCTTTGGTGAACTGGCTTCCAACTTGTATTTTCTGCCTTACACTTCTACGATCGAAACGAGAACAATATTATAAGCTATATGAACTAGAAATCATCATGTGTGGAGACATACCCTTCTCGAGTCGGATGGCGAATACGCGCTTTCCAGCACGTAATACGGCTGTAATCTCGAGAACAAGGTCTGAAACGCGCACGACTGTCGACTTGTCGGGGTTGCTCAAACAGGCTCTTCCCGAAGGATATCGGAACTTTCGATGAGCGCGCGACTGAGCGCATTAATCTATCCTTTCTGATCATTCTATATAATTATTTTATTTCTTATTCTATCGCGGAGAGTACACCGGTTCGCTTCGGGGCGACCGTTTCGGACGGATCCGTCGAACCGAACGCGGGTTTATATCGGATGGCGGGTCCAAGTGCGGTATGTCGAATCGAACCCGGCTTCGACGACGCACAGTGCTCTGGACGCTCGGTTCCGTCGGCGTCACCGCGCTATCGACCGCAGCGGCGGCCGAGGAGCGACCCACCGACGGACCAGAGTCCGCGAACGACGACCGCTGTGTCGAGTCGGACCCGCCCGACACCGTGGCCGAGGGGGCGACCCGATACGTCGCCGTCGTCGATCGAATCGTCGACGGCGAGCACGTCGTCCTCCTGCTCGAGGAGGAGTGTACGCTGGTCGATCAGCTCGTCGTCTCCGTCGACGAGTTCGAAACCGTCGGCGAAGGCGACATCCTGATGGCGGTCATCAGAGACGATCGGCTCCTCTCGTACCGGTTCGTTTCGGAACGGCCGCCGTGCTGAGTGGCGAGCTCGCTCGGTACGCGTTCGTCACTCGGATTCGACCAGTGCGATACTCGCCAGCTGATCGCCGGCGTTCACCGTTGCCTCCCTGGTGAGCGCATAGAGCACGCCCGCTCTGTCAGCAAGCGCAACCTGGCGCGTCTCGTAAGTCGCTGGATCGTACACCGTTCCGAGCTCCGTTCCCTCCTCGACCCAGACGCCGACCTCGAGCGACGGGGTCGGTCGGAACAGTCCGGAGTCGTCTGCGGTGACCTGTCCGAGGTGGTTTCGGGCGTTCGTCTGCTCTCGGTCGAGAACGTCGCCCGGAAGCATCTCGAGAAATCGTAACACGTCGAGCAGACCGTCGACGCCGTCCTCGACGGCCTCTTCGACGATCTGTTTGTTGTGAGCGAGTTCGGGCGTGATCGACGGGATTCCCTCCTCGGAGGCGGCGACTCGAAGCTTCCCGGCGAAGTCGCGTCTGTGCCACTCGTCCGTCGCGTCGTCGTCAGCGGGTTCGGCGAGCAGGAGGTCGGTGCCGAACGCCTCGGCGAGCGCTCGGGATCGGTCGTCGCCCTCGCGGAAGACGACGTGTGCGAGCATGTCCGGGCTTCCGGTGTGAAGGTCGACGATGGCGTCGGCTCGACCGGCGTACGACCAGAGACGGTCCGCCATCCGCTGGTGGAGCGTTCCGTCCTCGTCACCCGGCCAGATTCGGTTCATGTTCGGGTTGACGCTGTCGAAGGCCTCCGGCGTCGTGTAGGTGACCCGATCGAAGGTCAACGGGTTCGCGACCGGGACGGCGACTACGGTTCCGGTCAGCGAGTCGAGCGGCAGTTCGTCGTGAAACCGCCGTAGAACCTCCGTCCCGTTGATTTCCCGGCCGTGCTGGGCGGCCTGTACGTAGAGCGTCGGTCCGTCGTCGGGGTTTCGACCGCGATAGGTGTGAATCGTCGTGGTAAGCTCGATCCCCGACGGCAATCGAGCGAGCGACACCTCCTCGGTCGCGTGCGAACCGAAACTCATGGCCGATCGTTCGCTCCCCGGCGGTATGTACCTGCGGGGGGCACGTGCACCGCTTCGGTTCGCGATCGGCGATCCGGTTCGCCGTCGCCGTCGTCCACGGCGTCGACTCGAGACCACTAGCGTTTTGAGTCGCCCCCTCGTCGCCTGCGTATGGGCAACGTTACTGCGACCCTGCACACGAGCGAGGGCGACATCGAGGTCGAACTCTACGACGAACGCGCGCCGCGAACCGTCGATAATTTCGTCGGCCTCGCGACCGGCGGCAAGACCTGGACGGACCCGGAGACGGGCGAAGAGGTCGAGGGCGAGCCGCTGTACGACGACGTGCTCTTTCACCGCGTCATCGAGGACTTCATGGTCCAGGGTGGCGATCCGACGGGAACCGGTCGTGGCGGTCCCGGCTACCAGTTCGACGACGAGTTCCACGACGAGTTGCGCCACGACGACGCCGGCGTCCTGAGCATGGCCAACTCGGGGCCGGACACGAACGGCTCGCAGTTTTTCATCACGCTCGACGCCCAGCCCCACCTCGACGATCGTCACTCGGTGTTCGGAAAGGTGACCGACGGGATGGACGTGGTCCGCGACATCGCAAGCGTCGACACGGACGCGAACGATCGGCCGAAAACGGACGTCCTTCTCGAGTCGGTCTCCGTCGAGTACGAGTAACGATCGGGTTCGAACCGACGCCGAACTGCGAACCGACGCCGATCGACGTCGGCGCAAGTCCGGCTCGAATCACTACCGTTATTTATCCCTCGCACGCAGCGACGGTATCGATCGACGAACGCTACTGGCATCGGGTGTCACGGGAATTGCAACGCTCGTCGCGGGCTGTTCGAGCGGCGGCGATGGATCGACGGACGGAGCCGACGATGGCGACGAGTCGCGCGGCGGAACGGACGACGCCGCTGCCGATTCCGGCCCGGACAGCAGCGACGACCTGACCGCGACGCTCCACACGAGCGCGGGTGACGTCGCGGTGGAACTGTACGCAGAGCGCGCGCCGCGAACAGTCGACAACTTCGTCGGCCTCGCGACGGGCGAACGCGAGTGGACGGACCCGGAGACGGGCGAAGAGATCGAGGGCGAACCACTGTACGACGACGTGCTCTTTCACCGCGTCATCGAGGACTTCATGATCCAGACCGGCGATCCGACGGGAACCGGTCGCGGCGGCCCCGGCTACCAGTTCGACGACGAGTTCCACGACGAGTTGCGCCACGACGACGCCGGCGTCCTGAGCATGGCCAACTCGGGGCCGGACACGAACGGCTCGCAGTTTTTCGTCACGCTCGACGCCCAGCCCCACCTCGACGACAACCACGCCGTCTTCGGGCAGGTGACCGACGGAATGGACGTGGTCCGCGACATCGCAAGCGTCGACACGGACGAGGACGACCGGCCGCAGGAGGAGATCCTCCTCGAGTCGGTGTCGGTCCGCGGCGAGTAGCGCGCGAGCGGTCGTCTCGATTCGTTCTCGATCGGGACCGTCGGTGCGTCGTGGCGGATCTCCGCTCCGATCAGCCCGTCAGAATGTCGTCGTAGCGCGCGCCCGTCTGCTTCAGCGTCTCCGTCGAGTAGAGTCGGGCGTGGTCGACCGGGAGGTGCTCCGTCGCCAGTTCGTCGATCTTCCCGTCGACGGCGTCGGCGTCGCGGCCGTGAATCATGGTGAACAGGTTGTACGGCCACCCCTGTCCCGGTCGTCGGGGACGGTGATAACAGAGCGTGACGTACGGAAGCGCGCCGACGCGTTCGCCGCGGGCGTCGAGTTCGTCGTCGGGGACGTCCCAGACGACCATGCAGTTCGAGTCGAAGCCGGTGACGACGTGGTTGACGACGCAACCGATGCGCTTGATACAGCCGTTTTCCCGCAGGCGATCGAGCGTCTCGAGCACGGACTCGACGTCCGTCTCGAGGTCGTCGGCGATCTCCCGGTACGGCGTCGCGGACAGCGGAAAGCCGTCCTGGATCGAAAGCAGCAAATTGGCGTCGAAATCGGAGAGATCGCCGGTGGCGTCCTCGCTGATCCGCGTCGCGGACGAGTCGGTTCGGTCCGCGAGCGACTCGCGGGCGAACCGGTCGGCGTTGACGACCGGAAACTCGAGATCGATGTAGTAGTCGGTGCGCATCGGGAGAGCGAGCACGTCACAGCCGGTCCGCCGTTCGATCTCCGCCAGAATGTCGTCGCGGACCTCCCGCGAACCGGCGGTGACGACGAACCACATGTTCCACTCGTGGTCGCGGGCGTAGTTGTGGTTGACCTGACGGTACTCGTTGACGACCGCCGCGATCTCGTCGAACCGCTCTTCGGGCGCTCGTACGGCCGCCAGCGTCGACGAGCCGATCACAGGCGGATTGAGGACGGCACCGAACCGACGGACGATTCCCAGGTCGACGAGTCGCTCGACGCGCTCGAGGGCTTCGGATTCGTCGATTCCCAGTTCCCGTCCGAGCCGCTCGAACGGCCGGCGTTCGATCGCCAGACCGCTCTGGTAGCCGTCGATTATCGCCGCGTCCACGTCGTCGATGGCCTCGCGCCAGTCCCCCGACAGGCTGCTCATTGCCGGCCCTAGGGAGGTTCGGTAGGTATCGTTTTCGGGTCGCCGGACCGAAGACCGGTCGCGACGAGACGTCCCGGCGACCCACGACCTGAATCCCGAACTGCTCCCGACTGCGTTCCCGGGTATCCTCGACGACCCCTCGGTACGAAAACAATTATTGCTGTGGATGTTGTTATCACAACACATGGTGTTGACCGAGCCGATCTCGATCGACGGGGACGAACGCGAGCGGATCTACGAGTACGTCGAGGCACACGGAGCCGTCGACGCCGAGCGAGCGCGCCGGGAGCTGTTTCCGGACGACCCGCCCGGCGATCCGCAGTACGCCCGCGCGTTCCGCCACGGCGTCGCAATTTTGAAGCGGGACGGCTACCTCGAGGAGGGAGCGGACGGCACCCTGCGGATCGCCGTCGACCTCGAGGACGACCGTCGGCGGTTCTCGGCCGACGAGGTCGAGGTGACGATCAGGCCCGCAAGACAGGAGGACCTTACGGGAATCGTGGGCGCGATCCGGCGAGTGGTCGAGGAGATGACGTACATCGAAGCCGAGTCCGTCGCGGACGCACTCGACCACGAGGACGTGCTGTTGCGCCACAACGACCTCGAGTCGCGGATGTTCTTCGTGGCGACGGTCGACGGCGACGTCGTCGGCTGGGCCCACCTTCACGTCCCGAAACTCGAGAAGCTGAGCCACACGACCGAACTCACCGTCGGCGTCCTCGAGGTCTACCGCGGAGTGGGAATCGGAACCGAACTGCTCGAGCGGGCCCTCGAGTGGGCCCGTTCGAGCGGCCAGGAGAAGGTGTACCAGAGCGTTCCCTCGACCAACGAGGGGGCGATCGCGTTCTTCGAGGACCGCGGCTGGACGATCGAGGCGAGCCGCGAGAACCACTACAAGCTGGACGACGAGTACATCGACGAGGTGATGATGGCGATCGAGCTGTGAGTCATACGGATTGCCGTGCCGATGTACCGGTGCACCCGCCGCCCGGGTCGCGGGTGCGCCGGAACTGACGGACAGGAAACCGTATCAGTTCACCCCGTCGGTCGCGTCCACCGCCGATTCGGTTCCGGCGGAGCCGCCGGTTGCCGGGATCGATCGACGCCGGAAGCGGGACGTTTTTGCGCCGTCCATCCCAACTGTCGGGTATGGCTCAGGCAACCCAGGAGTTCGGTGAGTGGCCGCTCAAACGGCTGATGACGGAGGTCGTCGGCTCGGGACACAAGTCGGCCGACGACATGACCCGCGGGCAGGCCCGGGAGGCGTTCCAGCGGATTCTCGCGGGCGAACCCGACGCGACGACGCTTGGCGCGTTCTGGCTCGCCAATCGCTGGAAGCGCAACACGCCGGAGGAACTCGCGGCTTACACCGACGTCATGCGCGAGGAGTCGGTCGTCACTGCCGAACCCGACTGCGACCCCGTCGACTGCGGGGCGAACTACGACGGAAAGCACACCTCCGCCGTTCTCGGCGTCGGTGCCGGGATCGTCGCCGCCGCGGCCGGAACGCCGATCGTGGTCCACTCCGGCGACCGCGTCCCGACCCAGAAGGCGACGGCGTACAAACACGTGCTCGACGAACTCGGCGTGCGGACGGAACTCGAGCCCGCAGAAAGCGCCGAGATGGTCGACGAGACCGGCTTCGGTTTCTACTACCAGCCTGCGTTCAACCCCGGGATTCAGGACCTCTACGACCGCCGCGATCAGATGGGCGTGCGGACGTTCGTCAACACCATCGAGACGGTCGCCAACCCCGCGAACGCCGACGTCCACCTGGGGTCGTTCTATCACCTCGCGTTCGCGAAGAAACTGACCGACCTGATCAAGGCGAGCGACGAACTCGACTACTCGCGGGCGATCTTCTTCCAGGGGATGGAAGGGTACGACGACATCCGTCCGGGCTACACGAAAGTCGCCGAGTGGGCGCGTCCGGACGCCTCGAGCGGTGACGACGAGTCGTTCGAGGACTACGAGATCGAAACCGGAGAGTACGGAATGGAGATGGAAAGCGAGGACCTCGCGGTCGACGACGTCACGGGCGACTCCGCGACGATTACCGAGGAAGTGCTGGCCGGCGAGCGCGACGATCACTTCGCGGACGCCATCGCACTCAACGGCGCGTTGCGGATGTACGCCCGCCGAGACGTCGACACGCTCGAGGACGGCCTCGAGCGCGCCCGCCAGTTCGTCGACGACGGAAGCGCCGAGGCCGTTCTCGAGGACCTGTGCGCGTTTTGACGGGGAAGCGGGTCCGGCGGTCGGACCTGCACTCCCCCGGGACGGCTTCGACGACGGTAAACACCACCGATCTCACAGAATCCGCACCGTACCTACCAGAAATTATAATACCGTCTCACCCATTCGTTGGCCCATGTGTCGGGAGTTGCGGCGAGAGCCGTCGTGGGTTGCGGCTATTCGGCTGGCATTTTTACAGGGGCGGGTCGACGTTGAGAGCGTCGTCGAGGAGGCGAACCTGATCCCCGGCAAGGAGCGGACGGTCCGGGACGTGCTCTCGACGATGGCCGACCGCGGCCTGCTCGAGGAACTCGACGGGCGGGACTGCTACGTTCCCGGCCCGGTGTTGATCGAGTCCGACCGGTACGATCTCGACTTCGATCGGGCGTCCGACGGCGGCGCACACCGCTGGCGGTCGTCGGGATGACCGCGACCGACGTATAGCGAAACCTATGTAGGCGCTACGAACCAACGTAGCGGCGATGGGACGTCTCACCGATACGAAAATCTCCGAGAAGAACCTGACGACCGTTCCGAAGCCGGTTCGTAACTTCCTCGACGTCGGCGAAGGCGACCGGGTCGAGTGGCACGTCGAGGACGGTCACATCGTCGTTCGAAAGCAGGCGTCCGACGGCCCGGCGTAACGGATACCGTCGGGTGCGGTCGGTCGTTTTCCTCGAGACGGGACCGCTCCGAGCGGTATCCTCGTCCCGAATCGCTCGAGTCGCGGCCTCGAGACGAGGACGTGCGCGCCGTTTCTCGGCATCGATTCCGACGGTCCCTCGAATCACGAGCCGAGCCCCCGTCGCCCACTCCCGTGCGAGTGTGTGGCAGGGGAACCTTTATCACGGTGCTATCCGAAATGATTGATCGTGGTAATAGCATGCTCATAGTAAGGGGTTATAAAAGATGACGGCGAGACGCACGCGATTCGAGCGGCCGAACGGGAGGGCTCGCTGATGGAGTTCGAGGGCGAGTTCGAACTCGAGGACGTCCCGCCGGAGCAGGCGTGGATCGTGCTGTCGGATCCGGTCGCGGTACGGGATTCCCTGAAGGGGTGTCGGTACATCGTCCCGATGGACGAGGAGTTCAACTTCGACGAGTACGAGCCGGAGGAGAATCTCGAGACGCTTCCCGATGCCGACCCGGAGGTGGTCGCCGACCGCGCGTTCGAGGAGGGCAAACGGTACGCGGCGTTGATGCAGATCGGCGTCGGCAGCGTCAAGCCCCGCTTCGAGACGACGGTCACGATCGACGAACGCGACGACGAGAACTTCGAGATGATCGCCTCCGGCGGCGGCAACGCGAGTTCGAGCAGCTTCAGCATGACCTCGGGCATGCGAATCCGCGAACACGAAACCGGCAACGGCTCGCGCATCGAGTGGTGGACCGAAGCCGACATCTCGGGACGGATCGCCCAGCTGGGTTCGCGGGTGATCAAACCCGTTGCCGACAAGATCGTCAACGACTTCTTCAGCAGCATCGAGCAGCAGATGACCGACGTCGACGAGCGAGCGGACGCCGGCGTCACCGACCGACTCCGCAACCTGTTATGAAAGCCGCACCGTTCGAACACCACGAACCGTCGACGATCGACGAGGCGGTCAGCTTACTCGAGAGCCTCGAGCGGCCGACGATCCTCGCGGGCGGACAGAGCCTCGTCCCGATGCTCCGGTTCCGGCTGGCGCGTCCCGAGACGATCGTCGACATCAACGGCATCGACGAACTCGACTACCTCGAAGAAGACGACGACTCCCTTCGACTCGGCGCGCTCGCGCGCCACGCCGACGTCGAGGAGGCGGACGTCGTCGCCGACCGCTACGGCAGCTTCGCCGACGCCGCGCCGCTGGTCGCGGACCCGCAGATCCGCAACCGAGGGACCGTCGTCGGCTCGATCACCCAGGCCGATCCGAAAGGCGACTGGGGGAGCGTCCTGCTGGCTCACGACGGCGAGGTCGTCGCACGCGGCCCCGACGGCGAACGGGTGATCCCCGCGGACGAGTTCTTCCTGTTGCCCTACGACACGACGCTCGAGGATGGCGAACTCGTCACCGAAGTCCGGGTGCCGACGCCCGCGACCCGCGAGGGCAGCGCCTACCACAAGCTGAAACGCAAGACCGGCGACTACGCGATGGCCGGCGTCGCGACGCGGCTCGTCTTCGACGACGAGGGCCGGATCGAGACCGCGGGGATCGGACTGACCGCGGTCGACATCACGAACGCTCGAGCGCGCGAGGCCGAAGACTGCCTCGAGGGCGAGCGTCCGAGTCCGGAGCTGTTCGAGAGCGCGGGCGAGCTGGCGGCCGACGAGTCGAACCCCGAGTCGGACGAACACGGCGACGCATTGTACAAAGAACGCATGGTCGACGTACTGACCCAACGGGCGCTCGGCGACGCGGCCGAGCGCGCCGGCGTCGTCCGGACGGTGACACCATGACCGACGAACGCGAGATCACGCTGACGGTCAACGGAACGAAACGCACGATCGAGGTCGAGCCGCGGCGGCTGCTCGTCCACGCGATCCGAGAGGACCTCGACCTGACCGGCACGCACATCGGCTGCGACACCGGAAACTGCGGGGCCTGTACGGTCCTGGTCGACGACGAACCGATCAAGTCCTGTCTCACCTTCGCCGTCCAGGCCGACGGCAGCGAGGTGCTCACCGTCGAGGGGATGGAGGAACTCCCCGAGTCGGCGGGCGACCTGCACCCGCTGCAGGAGGGCTTCCACGAGGAACACGGCCTGCAGTGTGGCTACTGTACCCCCGGGATGATCCTGGCGGGCAAGGCGCTGCTCGACGAGAACCCCGACCCCGACGAGGACGAGATTCGCGAGGCGATCAGCGGCAACCTCTGTCGCTGTACGGGGTACCAGAACATCGTCCGCTCGATCGAGTACGCGGCCGACGAACTCGAGGCGCGGGCGGCCGCCGACGGCGGCACCTCGATTCCCGATCGCGCCTCGAACGCGAGCGCGACCGACGGGTCGGACGCCGCGTTCGACTGCGGCCTCGAGAACTGCTGTGGCGGACCGGCGGCCGGAGCTGACGGAGGTGAGTCCCGTGAGTAGCGATCCCGAGAACTCGGCGGGCGGAGAGTACCACCACTCCGAGGACGGCGGTCCGCAGCCGGAGAAACACTGCGGTCACGGTCGCGGCGGCATGGGCGAGGAGGTCTCCCGCAAGGAAGACCGCCGGTTCATCACCGGCCGCGGCAACTACGTCGACGACGTGAAAAAGCCGGGGATGCTCCACTGCGAACTCGTCCGGAGCCCCCACGCCCACGCCCGAATCGAGGAGATCGACGGCTCCCGTGCGATGGCGCTCGACGGCGTCGTCGCCGTGTTGACCGCGGACGACCTCCTGGAGTACGACCTGGCGACGATGCCGACGCTGATGGACGACACCCAGGACGTGCTCGTCAACGACAAGGTGAAGTTCCAGTCACAGGAGGTCGCGGCGGTCATCGCCGAGGACCGGTACGCGGCCAAAGACGGGGCCGAGAAGGTCGACGTCAGCTACGACGTGCTCGAGCCGGTCGTCGACGCCGAGACGGCACTCGAAGACGACGCGCCGCTCATCAGAGACGACATCGAGGGCAAAGAGGACAACCACTGTTTCGACTGGGAGACGGGCGACGAGGAGGCGACGGACGAAGCGTTCGAGAACGCGGCGGTGACGGTCGAAGAGGAGATGTTCTACCAGCGTCTCCACCCGGCTCCGATCGAAACCTGCGGCGCCGTTGGCGACTACGATCCGGGGAAAGACAAGCTGACGGTCCACATGACCTCGCAGGCACCCCACATCCACCGGACGCTGTTCGCGCAGGTGTCGGGCATCCCGGAACACAAGATCCGAATCGTCAGCCCGGACGTCGGCGGCGGCTTCGGTAACAAGGTGCCGATCTACCCCGGCTACGTCGTCGCCGCGGCGGCGTCGTACGTCCTCGAGCGGCCGGTGAAGTGGATCGAAGAGCGCTCCGAGAACATCCAGTCGACCGGCTTCGCCCGCGACTACGACATGAACGGCGAAATCGCCGCCACCGAGGACGGCGAGATCCGGGCGATCAGAGTCGACGTGCTCGCCAACCACGGCGCGTACAACGCGGCGGCCCAACCCTCGAAGTTTCCGGCGGGCTTTTTCAACATCTTCACCGGCTCGTACGACGTCGAGACGGCCTACGGTTCGCTGTCGGCGGCCTACACCAACACCGCGCCGGGCGGCATCGCCTACCGCTGTTCGTTCCGGGTCACCGAGGCGGTCTACCTCGTCGAGCGAATGGTGAAGGTGCTCGCGGACGAACTCGGGATGGACCCGGCGGACGTTCGACGGCGGAACTTCATCCAGCCCGACCAGTTCCCCTACGAGAGCCCGACCGGCTGGAACTACGACTCCGGCGACTACGAGACGGCGCTCGACGAGGCCCTCGAGATGGCCGACTACGAGGCCTATCGCGACGAACAGCAACGCCGAATCGACGAGGACGCCGACAAACTGCTCGGTATCGGCATCTCCTCGTTCACGGAGGTCGTCGGCGCCGGCCCCGGCAAGTCCTGCGACATCGCGGGCGTCGAGATGTTCGACTCCGCCGACATCCGCGTCCACCCGACCGGGAAGGCGACGCTCCGGGTCGGCGTGCAGACCCAAGGCCAGGGCCACGAGACGACGTTCGCCCAGATCGTCGCGGAGGAACTGGGGATCGACGTCGACGACGTCGTCGTCGAACACGGCGACACCGACACCGATCCGTACGGGCTCGGTACCTACGGCTCCCGGAGCACGCCCGTCGCGGGCGCGGCGACCGCTATCGCCGCGCGCAAGATCCGCGACAAAGCGAAGTCGATCGCCGCGAACGAACTCGAGGCCGCCGAAGAAGACGTCGAGTGGGACCGCGAGTCCGGCGAGTTCCACGTCGCCGGCGCGCCCGAGCGCTCGGTCACGGTCACGGAGATCGCCGCCGGCGCGTACATGAACCACCCGGGAGGCGAGGAGCCGGGACTCGAGGCGGTCAACTACTACGACCCACCGGAAATGACGTATCCGTTCGGCTCGTACGTCGTGATCGTGGAGGTCGACCGCGAAACCGGCGAGGTCGAATTCGAGAAGTTCGTCGCCGTCGACGACTGCGGCAACCGGATCAACCCCATGATCATCGAAGGGCAGATTCACGGCGGGCTCGCACAGGGGATCGGAACCGCCATGATGGAGCAGATCACGTTCGACGACAACGGCAACGTCACCGGCGGGGACTTCATGAACTACCTGCTGCCGACGGCGATGGAGATCCCCGAGTTCGAGACGGGCCACACCGTCACGCCGTCGCCCCACCACCCGATCGGCGCGAAAGGCGTCGGCGAGTCGCCGACCGTCGGCTCGCCGCCGGCGATCGTCAACGCGGTCGTCGACGCGATGGCCCACGCCGGCGTCAGCCACGTCGAGATGCCCATGACGCCCGACGTCGTCTGGAAACACCTCGAGGAGGCGGGACTCGAACGACGTCCCGCCCAGAACCTCGAGTTCGAACTCGCCGGCGACGCGGGTGAGAGCGTGACCGACGACGACTGATCGTCGGTCGACCTCCGCGGCCGCGATCGGTCGTCGCCGATCCGACGGGGCCGCCGCCGACCGACGCCTCGCCCGCTCGCGAACCGACACCGCACGTTCACGATCGACGACACACCGCCCACCGACGAATGACACACGACACGACACCACGCGACGAACCGAGCGACGAATCCGACGACGGCCGAACCGCCGACGTCGAAACGCTCGAGCGACGACTGACGAACCGGCGCGAACCGTACGCGCGGGCGACGATCGTCCGTCGGGAGCCGCCTGTCTCCGCCAACGTCGGCGACCGGGCCGTGATCACCGCCGACGGCGAGCTTCACGGCTGGATCGGCGGCGTCTCCTGTGCCCAGTCCGTCGTCTCCGCGGAGGCTCAGGCGGCGCTCGAACGCGGCGAACCTCGACTACTGGGGATCGCGCCCGATCCGGACCGGATCGACCGCGCCGGCCTCGAGACGTTTCCCATGCGCTGTCACAGCGAGGGCGTTCTCGAGGTGTTCGTCGAGCCGGTCAACACCGCCCCCGACCTCCTGATCGTGGGCGATTCGCCGGTCTCGCGGTCGCTCGCCCGGCTCGCCGGCGAGCTAACCTTCGACGTGACGATCGTCGCCGCCGACGGCGACGAGGGCCTCGAGGGGAACCTGCCGGCGGGAACGGCCGTTCGCTTTTCGACCGATCCGGACGCGATCGCCGACGCCGTCGACGGGGAGCCGATCGTCGTCGTCGCGTCGATGGGCGGCTTCGACGCCCGCGGCGTCGCGGCGGCGGTGCTCGCGGATGCGCTGTACGTCGGCCTCGTCGCCAGCGGGACGCGGGCGACCGAGGTGATCGAGCGCGCGGCGTCCCTGCTCGAGTGCGATCCGACGACGGTCCGTGAGGTCGTGACGAATCCGGCGGGCGTCGACGTGTCCGCGTACACTCCCGCCGAGATCGCCGCGAGCGTCCTCGCCGAGGTGGTCGACGTTCGTGCGACGGTCGGCGGCACGTCCGGGAACTACACGCCGCCGACGTGCGACGCCCACGACGCGCCCGAGGAGTCGGAGCGCGAGGGGAGTGACGGGGTAGCGGACGTCTCGAGTCACGACCCGGCCGTCGATCCGGTCTGTGGCGCGACGGTCGATCCGGCCGACGCCCCGGCGAGTCGCGAACACGACGGGCGAACGTACCACTTCTGCTGTCCCGGCTGTGTCGACTCGTTCGACAGCGATCCCGAATCACACCTCGACGTCCCCAACGGGGCCGCCTCGACGCCATGACCGGTTCCGACCCGACCGCGCCCGCGTCGCTTTCGGAAGACGACCTCCGCGAGCGCTTCGAACGGCGAGATTACGTCGCCGACGCCGCGACCGTGACGACGGTCTCCCTCGCGTTGCAACTCGAGCGCCCGCTGCTGGTCGAGGGGCCGCCCGGCAGCGGCAAGACCGAACTCGGAAAGGTGCTCGCGGCCGCGTTCGACACCGAGTTGATCCGGCTGCAGTGTTACGAGGGGTTGACCGCCGAGAACGCGCTGTACGAGTGGAACTACACGAAACAGCTGCTCGCGATCCAGGCGAACGAGGGGACGGTCGCGGGCGGTGACGGTCCCACCGCTACCGCGGACGTCGACTCGGCAGATCGCGCCGAGGCGAGCGAGGAACCGGGGACGGTGTTCGACGAGGAGTTCCTGCTCGAGCGTCCGCTGTTGCGGGCGCTCAGGCCGGGAACGGATCGGCCGCCGGTGTTGCTCATCGACGAGATCGATCGGGCCGACGAGGAGTTCGAGGCGTTCTTGCTCGAGGTACTCTCGGACTTTCAGGTCTCGATTCCGGAACTCGGCACGGTCACCGCGTCGCATCCGCCGATCGTCATTCTGACCTCGAACCGAACCCGAGGGCTCAGCGACGCGCTGAAACGACGCTGTCTGTATCTCTACGTCGAACCACCCTCGTTCGAGACCGAGTACGAGATCGTCCGACGGAAGGTTCCCGAACTCGACGCGGTCGTCGCCGCCGAGGTGTGTGCGATCGTCGAGCGCTTTCGCGAAGAGGCGTTTCTCAAACAGCCGGGCGTCGCGGAGACGCTCGACTGGGCGCGGGCGGTCGCCCGGCTGCGCGAGAGCAATTCGGCCGATGCGGAGTCGGCGGACGCCGGTGGCGAGTCCAGCGCCGCCGCTTCGATCTCGGCCGGGGAGATCGAGCGGACGATCGGCTGTCTGCTTAAGGAGGCCGAGGACGTAGACCGGGTAGACACCGAACTCCTCGAGCAGCTTCGGGACGCCGCGGCGGCGGCCCGCGATCGCCTCGAGGACTGACGAACTCCGACGATCTCACGATGGTTTCCCCTCACGACGCCGACTCCGGTGACTCCGCCGAGACGACCGCTCGCGGTTCGACCGACAGCGACCGCTCGAGCGCCGGAGGCGGTGACGATCCTCGGACGGCGACCGCCGCCTCGAACCGGTTCGGGGACGCCGCGACCGGATCCGATCACGGCGTCCCCGATTTCGTCGCTGCCCGACGGCACGTCCTCACGGAACTCCTGTGGCTCGCGACCGTCCTCCGGAGAAACGGCGTTTCGGTGCCGACGACCGGGCCGCTCGAGGCGGCTCGAACGCTCTCGGTCGTCGGCCTCTCGGAGCAGTCGCGCGTCGACGCCGCGCTTCGCGCGACGCTGGTCACCGAGGCGGCCGACCGAGACGCGTTCGACGACGCGTTTCCGCAGTTCTGGCACCGTCTCAGGACCGGTCTCGAACGGATCGCCACCGCCCACGGGCGTGACCGGACGACTGGAACCGACGACGCCGACGGCGACCCCGCGGACGCGGGTTCGGGTCGCGAGGAGGAGCCACAGCTCCTTCCCGAGGCCGAGACGCCGTCGACCGTAGACGGCCAGGATGGGCCCGGTCCCGCTCCCCAGGTCCGGATCGCCACTGACCGCCGGCGCGCGACCGGGGACCGTCCCGACGCGGAGGAGTCGAGCGCCCGCCGCTACAGTCCCGTCGGCGGGAGCCGACTCGTCGACGCCGAACTCGACCGGCTCTCGAGCGGCGAGCGAGCGTCGATCCACCGGTTCGTCGACGCCCTCGCGACGATCCCGGGCCGACGGCGTCGTCCCGCGTCCTCGGGCGCGGCCGTCGACGCACGACGCGCGCTTCGGGCGAGTCTCGCGACCGGCGGCGCGCCGCTCGAGTTGCCGGCGCGGGAACCGACGCCCACGGAGCTTCGCTGTTGCGTTCTCGTCGACGTCAGCGGCTCCGTCCTCGATACGATCGACCGGAGCGTGCTGTTACACTTCGCCGAACACGTACAACGTCGCGCGAGGTACGCTCGCGTGTTCCTGTTTGACACCGATCTCGTGGACGCGACGGCCGAGTTCGAACGATCGGGGGGAAATCCCGCCGCGGCACTCCGTGACGCACGGGTCGAGTGGGGCGGCGGCACGAAGATCGGCGCGGCGCTCGAGACGCTCCGTCGTCGCCACCCGGACGCCGTCGACCGCCGGACCGTCGTGGTCGTCGTCAGCGACGGACTCGACGTGGGCGAGCCGGAGCTGCTCGAAGACGGTATCACCTGGTTGGCCGATCGGGCAGACTCGATCGTCTGGTTGAATCCGCTCGCGACGTCACCCGCGTTCGAACCCAGTTCGCGAGGGATGGCCGCGAGCGTTCCGTACGTCGACGCCCTGTTCGGCTTCGTCGGTCCGGAGGACCTCGCCGCCGCGGCCCGACAGATCGAACGACGCGGCCTCGACGGTCCGGTCGGCTACGAGTACGACCGCCGTCGGCGCGAACGAACGGGGGCGACCGCGGATGACTGACGAGCTGCTCGCGGCGGTCCGCGATCGACTGCGGGAAGCGAACGCGTTCGCCGACGTCTCGCTCGCGGACGTCACCGTCGGCGCGTCGTCGATCCTGGTCGAACTCGCCGGCGACGAGACCGACGGGCGACTCGCCGGGCTGGCACACCGTCCTCGCGAGCCTCGAGACGACGAGTCGCCGGACCGACGCCGCGCGGCCGGCGAACCGACCGCCCGAACGCTCGAGAGCGTCTTCGAGACCATCGACGCGTTCGGCTCCGATCGCGCGTCCGACGGTCGCGATCCGTGGGTCCACGTCGACCCCGCCGACCGCTTCGATCGCGCGGTCGCGATCGCGACGCTGAACGCCGCTTCGGCTCCCTTTCTCGAGTGGCGGACCGGCGATCCGATGGCGCTGCTCGATCCATCCGTCGGGACGATCGCGACCGTCGGGCTCTTTCGACCGGCGTTTCGGAAGTTCGACGACGTCGACGTTCGCGTCGTCGAGCGCGTTCCCGTCGACGACCTCGAGACGCCCGAGGGGGTCCGCGCGTCGACGTTCGAGCCGTCGGCGGCCGGGCGGGCGATGGACGGCGCGGAAGTCGTCTTCCTGACCGGTTCCGCGTTCGTCTACGGCGGCGTTCGCCGATACCTCGAGGCCGCGCCGGCGTCGGCGACGGTCGTCGTCGTCGGCGCGACGGCGTCGTTCCTCCCCGGACCGCTGTTCGAGGCGGGCGTCGACGTCGTCGCCGGGGCGACCGTGGACGATCCGCCGGGGGTTCGCCGCGCGATCCGCGACGGCGCGTGCGGGACCGACCTCCACGATGCCGGCGTCAGGAAAGTCTACGTCGCGGCCGACCGTCCGTCCGGGCTCCAACTCGATCCGACCACCTCTTCGACGGATCCGTGACGGACGCGCCGGACCGGAGCGGGCGCGAAACCGACGTCGGACGACGTACCTCCACGACTGCGCCGGGATCGACCCGAACGAACCGCGACGTCGCGGCAACGTCGGTCACCGCCGGTCGTCGGCACCGGATTTCCGACCGACGGCCCCGAGAAGCGTTCCCGTCTCGCGACGCGTCGCGATCATCCACTCGTCTACGTCGGCTCGCAACTCGGGTTCCGGCCCGGTCGAGCGCCGCTCGTCGTCCAGGTCGGCCAGTTCCCGTCGAATCGCGTCGGTCGCCCGCCGCTCGAGATCGGGCGACGGCGCGACGTCGCCGTGCGCTCGTTTGAGCGCGACGAGGTCGCCGATCAGGTCCGGGTCCGACGAGACCGTCTCGGCGAGGCGATCCAGACGCGGCTCGACGGAGCCGTGCTCTCGAACGTGTTTCGCACCCAGAGCGCCCCGAAGGACGTACAGGAAGCGATCGACCGTCGGCCGCGTTTCGTCGCCGCGCACGTCGCGTTCGTACGTCCCTCGAGCCATTCCCAGGTAGCTCCGCGCGACTGCCGGGGTCGATTGCGACCGGATCAGCGATCGGAGCGCGGCGACGCGACCGGGGGCCCAATCGAGCACGACGGGCCCCTCGCAGACGAACTCGACGACGGTGAAATTTCCCGCGCGAACGAGCGCAGCGAACTTCCGAAGCTCGAAGCTCACGAGATCCAGATCGAACTCGCCGACGCCGTCGACGCGCATCCGTCGAACGAACTCGAGTTGCTCCGCCGGCGGCTCCGACAGCGCGTACCGGATCCCCTCGGCGCAGTGGAATCCCCGGACGTCGAGGTCGCTGTCCGGGCCGGACGTTCCGTAACAGTGACTCCCCGTGATCGCGTAGAACACCGGCTCGAGCGGCGGCTCCCGGCGCTCGATATCGGTCGTGATCTCGTCGCGAACGGCCTCGATCACCCGCTCTTCGAGTTCGACCATCGCCTCGGACGATGCGTCCGCTCGGCGAAACCGTTTCCGGTGCGTTCTATCGGTTCGGGACTCGTCGATGACTGCGGCCGCCACGCGTTCGTCCTCGAAACCGCGTCGGCCGTCGGCGACCCGCGGGAACGTCGGCGGTCGCTAGGCGGTGCGGATTTCGAACCGGGCGCCGCCGTCGACGCCGTCGACGATCTCGATCTGCCAGTCGTGGGCCTCGATCACGTCGCGCACGATCGCGAGTCCGAAACCGGTTCCGTCCGGACTCGTCGTGTGTCCGCGTTCGAACACCAGATCGCGTTGCTCCGGCGGGATACCGACGCCGTCGTCTTCGACGACGAACCCCCCGTCGGGATCCTCCTCGAGGTGACCGATCCGAACGGTCACGGCGGGCCCATCGCGCCGGCAGGCGTCTCCCGGAGTGTCGCGGGAGCCGCGTGGAGTGGCCCGGGCGGCTGCGTTCCCAGCGCGGATCCTGCTTCGGTCGTCGGTCGGACCGTGTTCCACGCTGTTGCGAAAGAGGTTTTCGAAGGCGTGAATCAGCTGCTCGCGGTCCCCGACGACCGTCCAGCCGTCCGCGAGATCGCACTCGAGTGCCGCGTTCTCGGTTCTCGTCACGTCCCACGCGTCGGCGGCGACCGACTCGATCTCGACCGGCGACGGCTCCGTCAGCGTCGTTCCGGCGCGCGCCATCGTCAGCAGGTTCGTGATCATCCGATCCATCCGCTCGTGAGCGTCGCGGATCGCCTGGAAGTCTTCCCGGTCCCCGGAGGACTCGGCGAACCGCACGTACCTCCGGGCGATGCCGAGCGGCGTTCGAAGGTCGTGGCTGATCACGCCGGCGAACTCCTCCAGCCGGCGGTTCGTCCGTTCGAGTTCCCGCTCCCGGGCGTTTCGTTCGGTGACGTCGCGGGAGTTGATCACGACGCCGCCGACGACGTCGTTGTCGAGCAGGTCGACCGCGACTCCCTCGAGGACGACCCAGGAGCCGTCGCGGTGGCGGAGTCGGTACTCGAATCTCGCCTCTGCGTGTGGCTCATCGCACAGGTCGGCGAACTCGTCGGTCGCGTCGGATCGATCGTCGGCGTGGACGAGTTCGAACAGCGATCCGTCGACGAGTTCGTCGGGACGGTATCCCAGAACGCCCTCGATCGAAGGGCTCGCGTAGGAGACGATCCCGCCTTCGTCGACTACCGTGACCACGTCGGAGACGTTCTCGATGAGCGCCTGAAAGCGCATTTCCGCTCGGCGCTGGTCGGTCACGTCTCGGAGCATCAAGACGGCTCCGTCGGTTCGTTCGTCGCCGACGGCCGAGACGCTCGCGTCGACGATCGCACCGTTTCTGTCGAACGTCAACTCCCGCGTCGTTCCCTCGAAGAGCGCGACGCACTCCGGCAGGACGTCGCCGATCGGTTTTCCGACCGCTTGCTCGTCCTCGAGCAACGACCGGGCCGCAGGATTGCGGTCGACGATCCGTCGTTCGTCGTCGACGACGACGTAACCGTCGCGCATCTCGTCGACGACGGTGTCGCGGGCGATCGGGACGAGGTCGAGCCACCGATACCGGTAGAGGGCGACGGCGATGAGGATCCCCGTCGCGCCGAACCCCCAGACCGAGTAGTTGATCTCGGTCACTCCGCTGAACGCGAGGACGTTCGCTGTCCCCGGAATCAACGGGGCCAGGACGACCAGCCTCGCCTGTCTGTGGTAGACGCCGCTGCCGCGGGCGTCGACGTACTCGAGGAAAAACAGGAAGATGCCGCCGGCAGAAAGCGACCAGTTCCAGAAGACGTAGAGCCAGTAGCCGACGTTCTGGTACTCGACGACCGGCAACAGCATCCGCGTGTACTCCATCGGCTGGTGCATCCAGTTGTGAAGCGGGTCCGTCCAGATGATCGCGAGCCACGCGCAGGTGCAGAGGTACACGAGGCCGAGTCGCCCCGGCCGGAGCCAGTCGGTTCGTCTCGTGTACGCGAGTGCAAAGTGAAAGAGCCCGGTCGCCATGATGACCGCGCCCGAGTTGATCACGACCGACAGCGCCAGTCCGACCGTCGGATTCGTTTCGACGAGGAGGATGCCCTGCGGAATCGTCCACAGAGTGATCCCCCCGAGGAAGGCGCTCAACGGCAGGACGTCGGCTTTCGTTCGCGTCCGGAGGACCAACGCGGCAAGCGAGAGATTCAGGAGCCCGATGAGTACGAGGCTCACCGCGTGTACCGTCGCGAACTCCGAAGTCACGTCTCTCTGAATGAAGAGCACCGTAAAATATATTCCGTGTGGACGTATCGACGCGACCGATTATCGCCGAATACCGGACCGACGCGTCAGGACGACGACGCCGAAGAGTACCGCGAGCGCGGCCATTCCGGCCCCGAAGCCCGGAACCGTGTCCGATTCGCCGACGGTTTCAGTCGTCGCTTCGTCGCTAGCGGTCGCTTCGCCGCCGTCGTCGGTGACCGTCTCGTCGACGGACCCGGACGCCCCTCCGTCGTCGGTCGGGGACGTTTCGCCGCCGTCGACGATCCCTGTCCCGTCGTCGCTCTCCGGCGTCTCTCCACCGCCGGTGGCGGTCTCGTCGTCGGTTGGCGGCGTCTGACCGCCCGCCGAACCGGACGGCGAGCCGCCGGACGAGCCGGTCGCGTCCTCGTCGATCTCGAACGCCACGGCGTGCGTCGCTTCGTTGCCCGCCTCGTCGGAGACCCACAGTCGGACGTCGTAGTCGCTCCCGTCCTCGACGGCGAACGCGTGTTCGACGGCCGACGAAGTGATCGACGTGTTCTCGTGGTGCGTCCGATCGTCACCGTCGACCTCGAGGCGAACGGAGCCCACGTCGATGCCCGAGCGTGGATCGTCGTACTCGAGGCGGAGCTGGACGGTTTCGGTGCCGGCGTCGAACGTCTGCCCGTCGACGGGTGCGTCTGCCGTGATCGTCGGCGGTTCGTCGTCGATCACGATCGCTCCGTACGTCGAGAAGCCGTACACGTCGGCGACGAGCGTCGGATCGGTGGCCGGACCCGTGACGGTCGACTCGACGGGGTCCCAGCTAGCGTCCTGCTCGTCGTAGTGGTAGAAGCCGACGTCGTCCGCCGCGTATCCGTCGGCGAGTTCGCCCTCGTCGATCGGCATCGAGATCGTCGCCCCCTCGACCGTTCCGTCCTCGAACCACGAGTCGACGAGATCGTCGAGTTCCGCCGACAGGAACCCGACGCCGAGTTCCCCGCTGTCCAGATTCGCGTTGACCGCGCTCTCGGAGAACGCGAGGAACAGATCGTCGGACGTCACCGCCTGGTCGGCGACGTGGAAGTCGATCGTCGTTCCGGTTTCCTCGATCGTGATCGTCTCGTCCGCGAGCGAGAATCCGGTGTAGACGACCGCCGACGCGTCGTCCTCACCGACGTTCCCGGCCAGATCCGTGGCGGTGGCCGTGACGCTGTAGTTCCCCGACTCGTCGAACTCGATCGTTCCGGTGTACGTCGTCGCACCCGCTCCGGCGGGATCCATCGTCACCGCTGCGGACTCGGACGAACCGCCGTCGCCCGTAAACGTCGCTTTCACCTCGGGAACGCCGGCGAGTGGCTCGTCGCTTTCGACGACGACCGTCGCGTCGTCACCGGTGACGTCCTCGATGCTGACCGCCAGCGACGGCTCCTCGCGGTCGATCACGAGCGTTCGGTCCGCCTCGAGCGATCCCGCCGTATCGGATTCGTCGAGAGCGAGTGCGGAGATGGCGTACGCGCCGTCGTCGGGCAGCTCCTCGAGCGGGACCGACGCCGACCACGCGTCCCCGGCCTCGCGGCCCGCATCGACCTCGACGAGATAGTTCGTCTCGAGGGAGTCGACGAACACGCTCACGTCCTGCACCGGGAGGTCGGACTCGACCGCCACCTCGACGGCGGCGGTTTCGTTCGCGTATTCCAGGCCGGAATCGAGACCGCTCGAGCGTCCCCGGACGTCGACGGCGGTGATCTCGACGCTCGGTTCGCCAACGGTGAGCGTTCCGGCGGGCGTCTCTCCGAGAAAGAGGTCGTACGAACCAGCCTGACCCGTCTCGAACGTCGCAGAGAGGTTGATCGCGCCGAGGTGGTAGACGTTCGGACGCAGCGTACGGTCCTCGCTCGCGTTGAGCGTGACGGTCTCGTCGGACCCCTGTCGGGTCGCGGTCAACGCGACGTCCTCGGGTCCGTCGATAGTCCCGGCCTGATAGATGCTGCCGACGACGTGGAAGGGCTCGCCTTCGACGACCTCGTCTTGCGATACGGAGGCGGCGATCACCCGAATGTCCGATTCCGCGGCGACCACCTCGATCTCGCCGGCGTCGCGATCGCCGAGGATGAGGTCGTACGTGCCGGGCTCGAGGATGTCGTCGAAGCTCGCCGAGAGGTTGATCGCGCCGAGGTGGTAGAATCCGGGTGAGAGCTCGACGCCTTCCGAGACGTTGAGCCGGTGCGTCTCACCGCCGTCCTGGTGGGTCGCGTTGAGCGAGACGTCTTCGGGACCGTCGACGGTTCCAGCCTGGTAGATGCTGCCGACGACGTGGAACGACTCGCCCTGGACGACCTCGCTTTGCGATGCGGAGGCGGCGATCACCCGAATGTCCGACTCGGCGGCGACCACCTCGATCTCGCCGACGTCGTGATCGCCCAGCGTGAGCGTGTAGGTACCCGGATCGTCGATCGCGAACGAGATGTTGATCGCGCCGAGGTGGTAGAAGCCGGGTGCGAGCTCGACGTCTTCCGCAACGCCGAGTTCGATCGGCTCGCCGTCCCCGTTTTCGAGCGTCGCGGTCAACGCGACGTCCTCGGGTCCGTCGATAGTCCCGGCCTGGTAGATGCTGCCGACGACGTGGAACGACTCGCCCTGGACGACCTCGTCTTGCGATGCGGAGGCGGCGATCACCTGAACGTCCGAGTAGGCTTCGATCACCTCGATCTCGCCGGCGGATCGATCGCCGAGCTCGAGATCGTAGGTGCCCGGCCCGAGTTCCTCGTCGAAGCTCGCCGAGAGGTTGATCGCGCCGAGGTGGTAGAAGCCGGGTGCGAGTTCGACGTCTTCCGAGACGTTGAGCGTGACGGTCTCGTTAGTCCCCTGTCGGGTCGCGTCGAGCGAGACGTCTTCGGGACCGTCGATGGTGCCGGCCTGGTAGATGCTGCCGACGACGTGGAACGACTCGCCCTGGACGACCTCGCTTTGCGATGCGGAGGCGGCGATCACCCGAATGTCCGACTCGGCGGCGACCACCTCGATCTCGCCGACGTCGTGATCGCCCAGCGTGAGCGTGTAGGTACCCGGATCGTCGATCACGAACGAGATGTTGATCGCGCCGAGGTGGTAGAAGCCGGGTGCGAGCTCGACGTCTTCCGCAACGCCGAGTTCGATCGGCTCGCCGTCCCCGTTTTCGAGCGTCGCGGTCAACGGGATGTCCTCGCTGAACGAGCCGCCGCCGTTGGCCGTCCCGTTCTGGTAGATGCTGCCGGTGACGTACAACTCCTCGCCTTCGAGCACCTCGATCTCCGAGACCGAGGCCGCGATCACCCGAATGTCGGACGGCGACTCTTCGACGCCGATCGTTCCGATCTCGTGGTCGCCGAGCGTGACGTCGTACGTTCCGGCGTCGAACCGATCCGAGTCGAATTCGGCGGAGAGGTTGACCGCGCCGAGGTGGTAGAAGCCGGGCTCGAGCTCGACGCCCGTCGAGACGTTGAGCGTGTGCACCTCCTCGCTATCGGTCGGTGAGACGTTCAGTGCGATGTCCTCCGGTCCGGCGACGGTCCCGGCCTGATAGATGCTGCCGGTCACGTAGATCGACTCTCCCCGCGTGACGTTCATCTCCGAGAGGGACCCGGCGATCACCTGAACGTCCGAGTAGGCTTCGACCACCTCGATCTCGCCGACGCCGCGATCGCCGAGCGAGAGGTCGTACGTACCAGGCTTCGGATCACCGGATTCGACTTCGGCGGGATCGAACGAGGCCGAGAGGTTGATCGCACCGAGGTGATAGAACCCCGGTTGCAGCGAGACCTCGTCGCTCGTGGTAAGAACGACCTCTTCGCCGTCCTGGTGGGTCGCGTTGAGCGAGACGTCTTCGGGACCGTCGATGGTGCCGGCCTGGAAGATGCTGCCGACGACGTGGAACGACTCGTCCTGGACGACCTCGCTTTGCGATGCGGAGGCGGCGATCACCTGAACGTCCGAGTAGGCCTCGATCACCTCGATCTCGCCGGCGGTTCGATCGCCGAGCTCGAGATCGTACGTGCCGGGCTCGAGGGTGTCGTCGAAGCTCGCCGAGAGGTTGATCGCGCCGAGGTGGTAGAAGCCGGGTGCGAGCTCGACGTCTTCCGAGACGTTGAGCCGGTGCGTCTCACCGCCGTCCTGGTGAGTCGCGTTGAGCGAGACGTCTTCGGGGCCGTCGATGGTTCCGGCCTGATAAATGCTGCCGACGACGTGGAACGGCTCGCCCTGAACGATCTCGCTTTGCGATGCGGAGGCGGCGACCACCTGGATGTCCGACTCGGCGGCGATCACCTCGATCTCGCCGACGTCGTGATCGCCGAGGGTGAGGTCGTACGCGCCGGGCTCGAGGGTGTCGTCGAAGCTCGCCGAGAGGTTGATCGCGCCGAGGTGGTAGAAGCCGGGTGAGAGCTCGACGCCTTCCGAGACGTTGAGCCGGTGCGTCTCACCGTCGTCCTGGTGGGTCGCGTTGAGCGAGACGTCTTCGGGACCGTCGACGGTGCCGGCCTGGTAGATGCTGCCGACGACGTGGAACGACTCGCCCTGGACGACCTCGCTTTGCGATGCGGAGGCGGCGATCACCTGAACGTCCGAGTAGGCTTCGATCACCTCGATCTCGCCGGCGGATCGATCGCCGAGCTCGAGATCGTAGGTTCCCGACTCGAGTTTCTCGTCGAAGCTCGCCGAGAGGTTGATCGCGCCGAGGTAGTAGAAGCCGGGTGCGAGCTCGACGTCTTCCGAGACGTTGAGCCGGTGCGTCTCACCGCCGTCCTGGTGAGTCGCGTTGAGCGAGACGTCTTCGGGACCGTCGATGGTGCCAGCCTGGTAGATGCTGCCGACGACGTGGAACGTCTCGCCCTGGACGATCTCGTCTTGCGATGCGGAGGCGGCGATCACCTGAACGTCCGAGTAGGCTTCGATCACCTCGATCTCGCCGGCGGATCGATCGCCGAGCTCGAGATCGTAGGTGCCCGGCCCGAGTTCCTCGTCGAAGCTCGCCGAGAGGTTGATCGCGCCGAGGTGGTAGAAGCCGGGCGCGAGCCCGACGTCTTCCGAGACGTTGAGCCGGTGCGTCTCACCGCCGTCCTGGTGAGTCGCGTTGAGCGAGACGTCTTCGGGACCGTCGATGGTGCCAGCCTGATAGATGCTGCCGACGACGTGGAACGACTCGCCCTGGACGACCTCGACTTTCGAAGCCGAGGCGGCGATCACCTGGACGTCGGAGTACTGGTTCTCGAGCGGCAACGTCTCGACGATCAGATCGTTGAGCCTGATCGTGACGTTGTCGCTGTTTTCCCCCTCGGGGAGCTGGGATGCGGTCGGCGTCCACTCGAACGCCACTGCATCGCGGCTGATTCCAGGATCGGCCGCGATCGTCTCGTTCTCGAGGGGGACGTCACCGACGCGTTCGCCCTCGATGCGCAACTCGACCGTTACGTCGCCGCTGACGTCGCCGCTGTTGTACAGGTTGGCGCTAATCGCGGCCGGCTCGTCGACCAGCAGTCGGGACTGGTTCACGCTGGCTCCGAAGATCGTGACGTCGGCGCTCTCGAGAACGGTGACGGTTCCGGCGTCGACGCCGTCGATAGACACCGCGAACGTTCCCGCTTTTTCGAACGCGTGCGTGAACTCGACTTCCGTCTCCACCTCTGGCACGTCGTCGCTTCCGACCGTCTCCGTGTCCACGACGTCACCGTCGACCTCGAGGCCAACGACGTGGTGACCGACCTCGCCCGTTTCGACCACGGCTGTCACCGTTACGCTCTCACCGGTTTGGACCTCGTTGCGATCGAGAGTCACCTCGGTGACGTTCAGATTCGTCCCGTCACGTGCGCTTACCGTGACGGTATCCGTATCGAGCGGTTCAAACTCGACGCGTGGCTCTTCGTACTCGGATTCCGCGGTTCCATCGACGGACGACCGCACACTTCCGTCGCCTTCCAGCGGATTCGAGTCCCAGATCATAGCCACGATCTCGTCGTTCGCGCTTATTCCGCCCACGTCTTCGACGTCGATCGCGAGTGATCCGCCCGTTTCGACGGTCGCGACCACGACGTCCTCGAGCTGTGCGTCCTCCCTGCCGGCGAGAATCGTCGCGTTTTCGTCGGTGGTGTTCTCGAACGCGTAGGCGACCGTAAACTCCGTCTGATCCTCGACGATCGGATCCTCGAGTTCGATCGTTCCCGATGGTTGCGCCTCGACGTCGGCTTCGACCTCGAACGTGACCGAGCGATAGACGTCGTCCGTGTCGTCGTCCGTGTCGTCGCGAACCGTTACGTACGCCTCGTAACTACCGGGTACGTCGAGCGAGCCAACGTCGAAGGCGAAGGTGTCCGACTCTCCCTGAAGCTCTCTGTCGTCGATCGTCTCGTCGAAAAGCACCGCTCCGTCCCCGAGCGCGTACACCACCAGCGTCAACTGGACCTCGAGACCGTCGGTTTCGACGCCGGCCACCTCTTCGACCGTGACTGTAATTTGGCCGTACTCGTGGCCGACCTCTCCATCCGGGAACTGCTCTTCGAAGGTTCCGATCTCGAGTATCGGAGACTCGGGTTCGTCGGTTATTTCCCCTGTGGCTTGTCCCACCGCAGCGAACGGGATCAGCACTGATCCGACCAGCAGGAGCGAAAAAAGGACTGCAAAGAGCTGTATTCGTACTTGTACGTTTTGGCCCCGCGTATACATAATCCGCTAAATACAGTTGGCGTCGATAAAGTCGCGCTAACCGAACGGTCACTGGGCAGGTAACTGCGGGGTAACCTACCCCTCGAGCTCGGTGAGTCGATCCTCCGCCCGGAGATAGGCGTCGGCCCTTGCCAGGCGCTCGGGCGGGTAAATCGTCTCGAGAAACGAGAGTTTTGCAGCCAGGGCCGCGCGTTCGCGCTGATCGGCGGTCCCACCCCGTCGATCAAGCTGGCCGTCGATCGTCTCGAGGACCGTCTCGCGGACGATCGGTTTCCGGAGGACGTCATCGCAGCCCAGCTCGAGCAGGTCCACGCCGGGACGGTCGCCGACGAGGAGGATCGTCCGGGCCGTTTCCCCCACCGCCTCGAGGATTGCACCGGTGTCGACGCCGGGGACCCCATCGTCCAAGAGGACGACGTCGACGTCGCCCGCGAGGTGCGTCTCGAGTTCGTCACCGTCGTGCGCACGCAAGACGGCGTACCGGTCGGCTATCCAGTCGCCGTACAGCTCGGTGAGTCGCCGGTCTGCGTCCGCGACCAAGACCGTTGGCGTCGCCGATCCGAGGTGTCGCCTCCCCCACGTCGTGAGCGACGTGAAGATCGGTCGCATGTCGTCTCCAGCGTTCGTCAGTTCGTACTCCACTCGAAGCGGTGACTCGCTGACGACGTGCCGTTCGACGAGTCCAGCGTCGGAGAGCGCCTCGAGTGAATCCGTGAGCACCTTTCCGGAGACGTCGGGAATCGCCTCCAGAAGGTCGTTGAAGCCCATCGGACCGTGGCGGGTGAGGACGACGATAACGACGGGGTGCCACTTCTTCGAGAGCAACGAGAGAACGTCGAGCGCAACGTGGTCGTCCGGCGAGAGGGCGTCGTCGTGGCGGATCATGGCGATCATTTTCGGTGAATTCACATAACTATTGACGGCGCGTCGGTAACACCGACCGTTGTCCCCGTTCACGTCACGACCGCGGTCGGCGGGAGATCGATCAGTACTTCGCGTCGAACGAAACCGAATCGGTTACACGAACTGAGCTCGTCGTCCACCACGTGCCGACACGAGGCGAAAGTGGAAGGCCTGTCGTCGAGACCGACGTCGAACTACTGCTCGTCGAGGATCACCACGACGACGCGCGGTTCGTCGAGCGACTGATACGCGAACGACAGTCCGATCTCGCCCGAGAGGGAACTTCGGAGCCCATCGAGATCCGAGAGATCCATCACGTCGACCGGCTCGTCGCCGCACTCGAGCGGGTGGAGACGGCTCCGCCGGACGTCATTCTCCTCGATCTCATGCTCCCGGACAGCCGCGGACTCGAGACGGTCGAACGCCTCGTCGAGCACGCACCGGACGTTCCGATCGTCGTGTTGACCGGCCAAAACGAGACGGACACCGGTGTGGACGCTATTCAACGCGGCGCGCAGGATTACCTCTCTAAAGGGACGGTCACCGGCGAGACGATTTTGCGCACGCTCCGATACGCTCTCGAGCGGTCGCGAAACCAGCGCACACTCGTCGATCGCAATCATCGACTCGCGCTGTTGAACCGCATCGTCAGACAGGACATCAGAAACGACGTGAGCATGATCGTCGGGTTGGCCGATCAGCTTCGAGGTCGCGTCGATCCACACGACGAACGCGCTGTCGAGATGCTCCTGGACGCGGCCCAGCACGCCGTCGATCTCACCGACACGGCGGCAGCGGTGATCGACGTCATCTCGGCTTCCGACGTCGAACGAGAGCCCGTCGACCTGTACGCCGTCCTCGACGCGAAAGTGAGGGAACTCCGCCGCGAACGCGACGTCGAGATCGCCGTCGATCGACGCGACGACGTGGAGGGTCCGGTGATCGTACACGCCTCTCCCATGCTCGGGCTGGTGTTCGAACACCTCCTCGCGAACGCCGTCGACCACTCCGACCGATCAACGCCGCACGTGGTGGTCGTCGATGCGACTGCCGAAGACGTGATCGTCGAAATCGCGGACGACGGCGTCGACGTCCCCGACGCCCAGAAGCGATCGCTCGTCCAACCGAGCGCCTGCTTCGACGGCCGGTCGGGGATGGGCGTCGAACTGTACCTGGTGACGATCCTGCTCGAGTCGTTCGACGCCACCCTCAAGGTCGAAGGCAACTACCCGAACGGAACGCGAACGAGAGTCACGCTCGTCCGCGCGGACGCCGTTTCCGACTGACGAAGTCGTCTTGCAAGCGGTGTCGGCCGCCTACGAATCGCAAGAGCCGCCCGACCCGGATCTGAGCCACCGAAGACGGTCTCATCCGCTTCGCTCGTGATCGTGCGTCTCCCGTCGTTCAAATTCGATCGGATTCCACATTCGGGGCTCGCGAGTTTGCTCCCCCAGAAGTATGGGCCGACTCGGATTTGAACCGAGAGCCTCCACCTTATCAGAGTGGCGCTCAACCTGATTGAGCTATCGGCCCGCTTCGCATCCTCCAGTTGCCGGGTGGTAGGTTTAAGCGTTTCTTTCCGACGATGGCGTGCGAACCGCTACCGAGCGAACCGATCGTCGTCGGTTTCGTCGGAATCTCCCGACCGACTCGAGTCGCCGTCGGTACCGAAATCGATCGTGTAGGAGTCGCTGTCGCCGTCGACGGTGTAGGCGTCGTCGCCGAGATCGTACGTCTCTCCGCTGCTCGATCCGGAACCAGCGGACGTCCCGGCCGGCTGTCCCTCGTCGGGGAAGCCGTAGGTCCAGACGACACCGCTCGCGAGCCCGTTTGTCTTTTTGTCCGCGTAGGGGACGATCACGTAGCGTTTGAGGCCGGCGCGGATGGGAATTCGGGTGAGCGGAACCACGAGCAGAAAACCGATGACGTCGGTGACCAGCCCGGGCGTGAGCAGGAACGCTCCGGCGGCGATCAAAAGCGCGCCGTCGACGAGCTGGTTCGTCGGCGGCGTCCCCTCCGCGAGCGATCGCTGTATCTTCCTGAGCGTTCGTCTCCCCTCGGCGCGGACGAGCAACATGCCGACCAGTCCGGTCAGCACGACGAGCAAGACCATCCCGACCCAGCCGATCACGTCGGTCTGGCTCACGACGATCGCGAGGATCACCGCGTCGAGAAACGGGATGAGCAACAGCGCGAAGATCCACCGGAGCATGGCAGGATATAGCCGACCGATGGTGAAAACCCTTTACTCTCGTCGCTCGAGCCGACGGCCGCGAGCGAAGGGCTTACGCTCCCCACTCACCACGATCCGACTATGACCGATCGAACGCGCGTCGAGTGGCGCGAGTGGGGTCAGGACGCCTTCGACGAGGCGTCGGTGGCCGACGTTCCCGTCTTGCTCTCGCTCACGGCGACGTGGTGTGAACACTGTCACGCGATGGACGACGAAACCTACGCGGAGCCGCGGATCGCGGCGAACGTCAACGACAGCTTCGTTCCGGTGCGCGTCGACGTCGACCGCCACCCTCGCGTTCGCGACCGGTACAACATGGGCGGATTTCCGTCGACGGTCTTTCTCGCGCCGAACGGGCGCGTTCTCACCGGAGCGGGCTATCTCGGTCCTGACGGCATGCGCCAGGTGCTCGACAGCGTGCGGACCATGTGGCAGACGAAGGGACCCGGCGCAGCCAGGGTTCCCCGATCGCTTCGGGAGGACGATCCGCCCGCCGGCGAGCTGACGGCCGACGTCGAGGCGGCGATGCTGGGACAGCTGACCGAGACGTACGACGAGGTCGCCGGTGGCTGGGGCGGGAGTCCGAAGTTCCCGCTTCCAGACGCGCTCGAGTTCGCGCTCAAGCGGGATCGAGAGATGGCACTGCGGTCGTTCGACGCCGTCGGCGCGAACCTGCTGGACGAGTACGACGGCGGCTTCTATCGCTTTGCGACCGAGCGCGACTGGGCCGGACTCCAGCACGAGAAGCTGCTCGACTCGAACGCGGCGCTCGTGCGGGCGTTCGCGAACGCCTACCTCCACACCGGTCGCGACGCGTACCGCGAACCCGCCGAGCGGACGATCGAGTACCTGACGACGACGCTCTGGAACGACGAAGTCGACGCGTTCGCGAACAGCCAGGCACCGGGGGAGGACGCGGCCCACGGCCTCGACGCGACCGACCGGGCGGCCGCCGCGCAGCCGCCGGTCGACGACGTCGTCCTCGCCGGGCCGAACGCGCTCGCGATCGAGGGGCTGTGTACCTACTACGCCTACACCGACGACGAACGCGCCCGTCGGTACGCCGAACGCGCGCTCGAGACGCTGCGCACCGACCTCCTCGAAGGTGGAGTGGTTGCCCACGCACACGACGGAACGCTCGAGGGCGACGTCGGCTCGTCGAACGGGGACGATCGCAGAGATGCCGACGCCGACGGCTCGGATTCGTCGGAGCCGCCCTGTCTGCTCGCGAACCAGGCGCGGGTTCTCGCCGCCCTGACCGCCGCCGCGAGCACGCTCGGGCGCGAACCGCTCGCGGACGCGACTTCGGTCGCCGACGCGACGATCGAGCGCCTTCGAGACGGCGACTCGTTCGTCGACGGACCGGAACGCGGCGTTGGCCTCCTCGAGCGCCCCCTGCGACCGCTGGACTCGAACGTCGCGTTCGCGGACGCGCTGATCGATCTGGCGGCGCTCACGGGAACCGACCGTTATCGAATCGTCGCGCGCGAGACGCTCGCGGACTTCGCCGGAGCGAGCGACCGTCTCGGCGTTCAGGTCGCGCGGTACGCGACGGCGACCGCCAGACTGCTCGGGGGACCGCTCGTGGTTCGCGTCGGCGACGAGCCGGGGTCGGATCTCCACCGCGGCGCGCTACGGATCGCGGATCACGAGAAGGTCGTCGTACCCGAGGCGATCGACGACGTCGAGCCGGGAACGGCCCTGATCGAGCGCGGCGACCGGCGCTCGGACCCGGCCAAAACTCCGGAGCAGTTGAGCCAGCGACTTCAGTCCGTTCTCGAGTGATTTCGGCCCTCTTCCGTGACAACTGTACGGACGATCAAACTACCACAGCGTTTATGTTTCTCCGGTCGCTTCGTTCGCGTATGGCCAGTCTCAGGGACCTCGGGCTCTCGGAGTACGAAGCTCGAGCGTATCGAGCGCTGCTGAACACCGGGCCCACAACGGCCAAGGAGTTGTCCCGCGCGAGCGACGTTCCGATGGGACGGATCTACGACGTGCTCAACAGCATCGAACAGTACAACCTCGTCCGGAGCCAGACCGCGAGTCGACCGAAGAAGTACGTCGCCGTCGAGCCCGCGACCGCGCTGGATCGCCTCCTCGACGACAAGCGACGCGAGCTCGAGGAGAAGGCCGAACAGTACGAGGCGATCGTCGACGACCTCTCGGACGAACTCGACGCGGCCGATCCGATCGAAGAGCAGTTCTGGACCGCCGCCGTCGGTCCCGAGGAGACGGTCGACCTCCTGTTAGAGCGACTCGCGGCCGCCGACGACCACATCGTAATGGTCGCCGCGGATCCGGTTCCCGAACGGGACATGCAGACCGTAAGCGAGGCCGTCACCGCTCAACTCGAGGACGCGCTCGACCGCGGCGTCTCGGTCGACGTGTTGATGACCCGGGACATGGTGGCGTCCCTCTCGGAGAAGGTCGGCGAGCGCTACCGGGCGGTGCTCCAGGCGCGCGACGACTTCGACGTCCGGACGAACGACGACGTGACTGGCTCGTTCAACCTCATCGACGACGCGGAAGTGTGTATCCAGGTACCGAACCCGCTCTCGTCGGGCGACGCGTTCGGCATGATCGACCTCAAGGATCCGGAGTTCGCCGCGAGCGTTCACGAGGAGTTCGTTCCCCGGTGGGAGGATGCGGAGTCGTTGGAATTTTAATACGTCCAGTAGTTATTTACCATTGCTATTCTTCTAAAAGTCTCTGGATAGACTGAGAACTGCTTTCTGAATTTCTATTATAAACCGATTGGTAGTCGATTCTATGTTTCTGAGAAGCCGCTGTTTTACGTTGATCGGACCTCGGTATGGCTTTTATTCACCCGTGGCTGCGACTAGAGCACTCCGTCTTTCGATCGAGTGTTGAGAATATCGATTTTCTAGTGAGCTTGTAAATTCTCCCTCGCAAACCCTTTAATCAGCAGCATTATTTATTCGTGGGTATTATGAGTTCCCATGGATAGTAAGAATTCCCACTCTGGGGCCACAGTATCGATTTCAGTTCCGGTCAGACGTCCAGAGGCATTTAATCGAAAAGCGACAGCAGATGTTCTCGCTGTGTTGGCTGATTCACCGTGGGCGGCCTACGGTATTCGGGAGCTAGGCCGGATTATCGACACTTCCCACAAAAACGTCTCTGCAGCAGTAGAGGACTTGGAGGGTCTAGACCTCGTCGAGACTGCTTACGAAGGCCCAAAACGAGTTGTGAGTGTTAATACTGATCGGCTCAATAAACCCGAGGATCCCGTTCTTTCTATCCCTCAACCAGATTTTCATGTACCTGTCCGGGAGTTGATGGCTGAGCTCACTGCGGCAATAGACGATATCTGTGGCATCGTTATCTTCGGGAGTGTCGCTCGTGGAGTGGCTGATCGGAAAAGCGACATCGATTGTTTTGTGCTCGTTGAGGGAAACCAAGCGACGGCACAAAAAATTGCTCACGAGACTGTCGATGATCTTCGTGATCAGCGCTACGATGGGGATCGGTATAGTTTCCAGGTACTCGTTGAGTCGGTCGACACCGCCTATCAGTACGGGGACCGACTTCACGAAATCTTTGCTGAGGGGATTACGCTTCAGGACTCTCCGAAGCTTCGAGAGATCAAAGATGAGGTATTAACCGATGGACAATAGTTACGTCGACGAATCATTATCGGCCGCTGAAGACGCATTTCGAGATACACGTGGGCAAAACGTAGAAGCTGGGCTTGATACGCGAGATGAAACTACAGTTCAGCTTCGAAAGGCCTGCCGATTGCTCACAGCGGCTCGAACACTGCAGGAACAGAATGGCTACTACACCGTTGTCATTGAAGCATCGTTTGTCGCCATTGAAAGAAGCATTCAGGCGTTCCTATTGGAGCGAGGATATGCAGAGCCCGAAGATCTTCGATATGGCCACACAGAAGTATACAAGAGGGCTGCAGCGGTCAACTTATTCAGTCCTGAATTCGGGGACCGGTTAGCCGAGCACTGGGCTCAAAATTGAGCAGACGTGTACTACCGGGAAGCTCCTGCCAGTGAAGAACAAGCAGAAGCAATGCTCACCGTTGCAGCTGACATTCACCAATACGTTCTGGATTTTGCATCCTTGTCCAGAGAATGTTCCTGTGAATGGTAATATCGCATCAATTACTTTAGCCGGTGGGATTAGTGTACGTTTATTTTCCGACCGTTCAGTACTAAGCGATCGTGATGGCAGCGATTCCTGTAGTCATATCGAAACAACTGGCTAACAATCTGATAAAGATTATATCAAGAATATGTATTGATCTAATAGAATGAACAATAGTACGATAATCGATACAGTATCAGGTATCTACAAAATAGCTTTCTAGTGGCTCTCCATTGTCCGTGATAACAAAAAACTGGAATGAGTTCGTTGGATCGCCATTACCAGCCAGCCTTGATTCGACAAAGTCTCTTCTCACATCCAAGGTGTCCACACTGTCATTTGAACTCACTTCTATTTTAAAATCAGACGATTGTGTGAATGTGTAAAAAATAAAAGTGGATATATCAATATCAGCTGATTTCGAGTGGATGGATTCAGAATCGACCAGAAGTTCACTTTCAACTGATTTTGATGATGAGTCTTCTGAAATGATATATACATTATGAATCAGATTTCCGGTACCCACTTTGGTCGCAACTGCAGGAGTGGTACTACTTGGGGGTTCGAGATCTGTCTCGGTGTAAGGTGGCTCTCCGATCGTTGATGGATCACCTAGCCGTGATTCGGCTAGTTCATTCAAATCGACTTCTGAAACGTCTATTTCAGAATCATCTGACATTGAACAACCGGCTCCAAATGCGCCACCTGCAAGAGGGATCGATTTTAAGTAGGCTCTTCTGTGCATAAAATAGCGTGTTGGTCACACGTTAAATACTTTATACTATGGGTTCACTGTACTCGAGTCCGGCGACGTCATCGCTGTCGAGGTGGACCGTTACGTTGTTGATGTGGGTGCCAGAGACGGTATCCGTGATTCTCCTTCGATCGTTCCAGTCTCCGTCGGGTTGAACACGGTCTCAGAGCCGTGGTCGTCTGCAGTTGCAAGACCGAGTTCGGCTTCGCCACGATCGCTTTCAGATGGAAGCGACTATTTCACAGGGAAATACGCTCTGGGGGTGCGTATTACTGCTCGCCGTCGACTTCTTCGCGCAGCGTCTCCATCTCGACGACGCGTTCGGCGTGGGCGTTGTGCTGGTGGATCGACTCGTCGTTCGACTGTTTCATCGTGATCACGGCGTCGTCGGGCAGGTGATCGAACTCCGAGACGACGTCCTCAGCCATCGAGCGCACGCAGTCTTCGACGAACTTGGCGTCGGCGTGGGCCTCGTAGGTCATGTGGTCCTCGTCGGGGCGCTTGGCGAGATTGTAGATTCGCGCGCTCATCGCGTCGCGGGCGACGTCGATGACGTCGTTGAGGTCGACGTCCGGGTCGCCGCTGGCTTCGACCGTGAGCGTGGCGTGACCGCGCTGGGAGTGGCCCGGCTGTGGGACCTCATCCAGAAACTCGGTGATTGTTTCTTCCTCGACGCCCAGTTCCTCGAGCGTCTGCTTTGCCCGCGCGGCCGACATCCCCTGTGAGCACGGACAGACCGTCATCCCCGTGACGGTCGCGCCGATCTCCTCGCGGGTACCCTCGTCGGTCGCCGTCGCAGAGGCGACGATGTCGACGGTGTGTTGGGTCTCGCGGTCGGTCGCCGGCGTCTCCTCGCGGCGCATGAACTCGGCGGCCATCGAGACCTCGGCTCTCGAGGTGTACTCGTGTTTGCCGAGCAGCCGCTCGGCGGCCTCGCCGCAGACCTCCTCGACGCGGTAGGCCTCCTCGCGGGTCGCGTCCTCGAGGATTTCGTCGATGACCTCCATATTTCGGCTCATGTCGGCGCCTTTGCGCCAGGCCGGGAGGTCGACGAACACCTCGAACTCGGCGGTGAACACGAGCGGGCGCTTGCCGTCGCGGGCGATCTTGACGAGTTTCTCGACGCCGGTGACGCCGACTTGGCTCAGGCCGACGGTGACGTCGGGCGACGTCGCCTGCACGTCCGGAAGCTGGTGACTCATTGCCAGTACTGAGGCCAGCGCCCGATTATGCCTTTCGGAAACGGTGGCTCCGGCGGTTCGCGACGACGCCCCGATCCGTCGCGTCGTGGGGTCAGCCGCAGTAGTCGACGATCGTCGACGCGTACACCTTCGTCGCCTCGAGCAACTGATCGATCGGAACGCGTTCGTCGGGGCCGTGAGCACCCATCAGGACGTTCCCCGGTCCGAAGCTGACGGCGTCGACGCCACACTCGCGCTGAACGTACGCGTTGTCACAGACCGCCTTGAATCCGGAGTAGATCGGTTCCGAACCGGTCACCGACGTAATCGCGTTACCCAGCGTCCGACAGGCCGGGTGATCGCGGGGCGTTTCGAACGGCGGCCAGTCGACGTGTTCTTTCCAGGACGTTTCGATCGGATGGTCCCGCAGCCAGTCACTCGTCGTCGCGACGCTCTCGACCGCGTCGTTGATCTCGCCCCACAGGCGATCGACGTCGGCGCCCGGCGGATAGAACACGTGTCCCTCGATCGTCGCCGATCCGGGAAGCGACGCGACGTACTCGCCCGCCCGAATAATGCTGCAGTTGATGCCGATCGGCCCGAGCCCCTGCCGGTCGGTCGGAACGGGCGTTCCGCCGCCGCCGTACACGCCGGCGTCGTAGCGCATGTTCCACTGGTGTTCGAGCTTCCGGAGTTTCTCGAGCACCTCGGTCAGGTGGATCGACGCGTCGACGCCGACGGCCGATCCCTGTGGGAGACCGCGGCGCTGTGGATACCTGGTGAGGTTCTTCTGGGAGGTGTGGATCTCCTTGCCGGGTATCTCGATCCGGAAGTCGAACGTACCGGCGCTCTCGACGTGGACTTCGTTGCTCGTCGGCTCGCCGTTTATACAAAACGGATCCTCGAGGCCCATCTCGAGCAACGCGTTGGTCGCGGGGATCGAACCGTACTGCTGTTCGTTGAGCTCCTCGCCGACGACGATGCTCAGCGTGAGGTCGCCGCGAAGCTCGACGTCCGACTCCATGACGGCCTTGATCGCCCATATCATCGCGGTGTTCGGCCCCTTCATGTCGTTCGCGCCACGGCCGTAGACGAGACCGTCGTCGACGACTGCGTCCCACGGATCGGTCGTCCACCGGCGTTCGGCCTCATCGCTGACGTCGACCACGTCGGAGTGGCCGTTGAAGAGCAATGCCGGACCCTCCCCGCTCCCGGCGAGGTAACCGTTGACGTTCGGCCGATCGGAATCGGGCGAGACGTCGACGATCGAGACGTCGTCCCACGCCATCTCGTCTCTGAAAAACGGTTCGACGTGAGTTCGCTGCACCGCGCGTTCGTCCCCCGTCGGCGACCGGTAGCCGATGTACTCGACGAGGAAGTCGATCAGTTCCTCCTCGTGTTCGTCGATCCACGTTTCGATCTCGTCGTTCACCTTCAGTTGTCGGAAATAAAACTATATAATTATACGCGTTATTCTTCCCCTGCACGAGCGGGTCGATCGTCGTTCGTTTACGTGCCTCTGGTCACAAGGTGTAGATACGACGGGATCGTGCGAGTTCTCGCGGTCGTCGACTCTCGCCGTGAGCGGTGCGCTTCGACGAGCGGCCGTCGCATCGAGTTCGAATACGACGACCGGTTTGCGACCTTCGAGTAGCGGTCGCGGGTCGAGGACGCGTCGATCCACCGGCGGTCGGACAGCGAACCGTATTTACGACGCTCTCGAGTAGACGGGCGTATGTCCGCCGGGGTCGGTTTCGCGCTGTTCCTGCTGGCCGCCGGCGTCGTTGCCCTCTACGCCGGTGCCGAGTTGCTGGTCGCCGGCGCCGGCCGGCTCGCGGTCGGAATCGGACTTCGGGCGGCGACCGTCGGCGTCACGGTGATCGCGTTCGCGACGACCGCGCCGGAACTCTTCGTCGCGACGATCGGTGCGCTCGACGTGTCGACGGACATCGGCCTGGGAGCCGTTCTCGGCTCGAACGTCGCGAACATCGGGCTGGTGCTCGGTCTGGCCGCGCTCATCAGGCCGCTCTCGGTGAGCGAGACGGTCATGCGCCGGCACGTTCCGTTCATGGTGTTCGCGGCCATCCTGCTCGTCGTTCTCGGTGCCGACGGAACGATCGGTCGACTCGAGGGGACGATCTTTCTACTGGTGCTGGCCGGCTTCACGGCGTATCTGCTGTACTACGTCGGTGCGGATCCGGCACCGGCGGTCGACGAACCGGAGGCGGACGAGGGGGTCGACGCCCGCGATATCGCCCTCGTTCTCGGGGGACTGGTCACGCTGGTCGTCGGGTCGCGGTGGCTCGTCTCCGGGGGCACGACGCTGCTGTCGGCGCTCGGCTTTTCGGATCTGTTCGTCGGCCTCACGGTCCTGGCGCTTGGCACCTCGCTGCCGGAGCTGGCCGCGTCGGTCGTCGGCGCGCTTCGCGACGAGACCGCGTTCGCGATCGGAAACGTCGTCGGCTCGAACATCTACAACGTTCTCGCCGTGCTGGGCATCGTGTCGCTGATCACGCCGATTTCGGTCTCCCCCGAGACGCTCCGGTTCGAGTTCCCGGTTCTGCTCGCGTTCACCCTGGTGCTGGTGGGAATGATGGCCCACGGACGACGGCTCTCGAAACTCGACGGGGCGGTGCTGATCGTCGGCTACGTCGTCTTCGTCTATCTGCTGTTTCCCTGATGTCTTCCACACGGCGAAAGCCGTGGGCTTTCGCCCGTATTCCCGTAACGCGACGCGCTCGAGTCCGACCTCGTTTACATCGGTAGCAGCGACGTCTGCTCGCCGCCGCCGTGTAACCGATCGAGTCGCGGCCCGACGTGCTCTCGCACGAGCCGGACGAGCGCGTTCTCCTCACCGGTTCCGGTGATGGCTGTCACGCGTCGGTCGCCGCGCGACTCGTCGATCGTCACGACCATCGCGCGCTGGCGGTCGGCGAAGACGACCCGACCGTGGTGGATGTTCTCGACGGGAACGTTGATCCAGTCGAACTGGGGCTTGCAGACGGTCGCGTCCGGAACGGTCGCTCGAACGGTGTCCCGGAGTCGTGGCGAGTGCGATCCAACGTAGATGTCGACGCCCCGCTCGGCGGCCGCGCGCCACCGCTCGAGACAGCCGGGCTGGAACACGTCGTCGTCGGGGGCCATGACGAACAGTTCCTCGTCGGCGTCGTCGACGATCTCCTGGCTGTGTGCGACGACGTTCACCGCACCGTCGATCGTGCGGCATTCGGTCTCGCCGACGCTCGGGGGAACGCCGTTCGTCCTCCGGCCGACGCCGCCGCCGGCGGATCGGTCGCCGGACTCGTCGAGCGCCGGTCGAAGCTGCTTGGCGACCGAACCGAGCGGGCTATCGAGCAGCCAGTCGGCTCGCCACTGTGGCGCGGCGGGGTCGATCGCCGCCGTTTCGTCGTCGCGGTCGTACTCGAGGACGCCGGCGTTCGCGAGCGCCGGCAGGTGCCGATGTGCGAGCGTCGTCGCCACGGCGCGACAGTCCGTCTCGGAGACGTCGACGAGTCGCGTGTCCGCGTCGGCTTCGGTCGCAGCCACCATCGCAGCCAGGTCCACGACGGGAACGGCGTCGCGTCGCTTCGCGAGCGCGGCGCACGTGGTTCGGCCGCGAGGCGGTCGGAGCGAATCGAGCGTCCGGTTCAGCACCCCCTCTTCGCGAATCGATCCCCCCGTCGGATCCGCGAGAAGCGTCCGAACCCACCCGATTTCGAGCAGCGGGTGATCCTCGAGCGCGACCGTGATCCCGTCGCCGCCGGGTTCACACGCGAGGAGTCCCCGCTCTTCGAGCCGGGGAAGGTGTGCGTGAACGAGCGAGACGCGCGTTTGGCTCCACTGATCGTCGGTGACGATCGGATGGCCGTGGTGGGCGCTCGCGACGTCGGTCGTGAGTTCGTCGATCGACGTCGACTCGACGTCCGTTCGCGAGTCGGTCGACTCCGCCCGCTCGAGCAACGCGCTCACCAACTGTCTCCGGACGGGTGATGAGAGGACGTCGAACGCGACGGTCGTACTCGATTCGTCGCCGGGGGGAGAACTCATTACACGTTAGAGATGATCGCGCGGTGTAAGAACTGTACCAGCGCTGTCTGGTACCAGCCGGTGGTACCCGGAGTTAGCCGCCGTCCGGCGGCGACACGCTCGAGTTCGGTTCCGCGTCGAAAAACGCCGTAAAGAGCTTCGCCTGGGCGACCCGGAGGTGCTGGTGGAACGTCTGTCGCGCGATGCCGAGGCGATCCGCGAGGTCGCCGGCGTCGGTGTTTCTCGTCGGCCACTCGAAGTAGCCGGCGTAGTAGGCCGCGGCGAGCGCCTGTCGCTGTTTGGTCGTCAGTCGCTTTTCGACGGACCGTCGGAAGTCGCCGGACGTCTCGACCGGTCGATCGACCGATCGCTTCGACCGCAGCGCCGTCTCCGGGTACGTTTCCGTGATCGCGTCGACGAGGCCGCGAACCTCCCCGCCGGGACTGAGCTGGACGACGATTTCCGAGTCGCCGCGGTCGACGACGTGCGAGTGCAGTCGCGCGCCGTGATCCGCGAGTAATCCGGGGATGGTCGGTCCGGAGACGACGAGTTCCAGGTGACTCTCGTCGTCCACCACTTCGATCGAACGGAACTCCCGAATCGCCTCGTGTTCGCGGGCGAGCTCGTCGACGCGCTCCGGATCGCACCCCGAGGCGGTGACGTAGTAGACGAACTCCTCGTCGGTCAGCGAAAGCACGTTGTCGACCGTCAGCCGACAGTTCGCTCGGCTCGAGAGATCGATGCAGACGTCGCTTCTGTCGGTCGATTCGAACTCGAGTTCGACCACCGTGTCGGTGTAGAGCAGTCTGCGGACCTCCATCGCGTTGATGGCGTGGCCGACCGTACCGCCGAACTCCCGCAACACTTCCCGCTCTCGATCGGCGAAAGCCGCGGACTCGACGGCGGCGATCAGGAGCACGCCGAACGTCCGGTCGCTGGCGGCGATCGGAACCACGGCGACGGATCCGTACCCGCGTTCGCGGGCGTCGGTCCGCCACCGATCGACGGGGCTGTCGTGAAGCGATCGGTACCGCCGAACCGCGCCCGTTTCGATCGGCGGCGGATCCGGACCGTCGTCGGGCGGGTCGACGAAGGACGCGAGTTCGTCGAGGGCGCTCGAGTCGATCCCCGCCCACGCCCTCGGCGTCCAGATCGATCGATCCACCGCCGTTGCGGTCTCCGTTCGACCGTCGGCGACGCTCGCGTCCGTCCGCCCGATGACCGCGAACCGGTAGGCGTCCGATGCGACGAACGCGTCGACGACTGCGGTTTCGACCTCCGCGCGCGTCTCGGCCGTCACCATCGTCTCGTCGATGGTTCGGACGACCGCGTTGAGTCGCTCGAGCCGCTCGAGTTCGCGTTCGCGCGCCTTTCGATCGCTGACGTCGCGTCCGACCCCGGTAAATCCGAGCACGTCGCCGTTCGGATCGACGATCCGTGCGCTGTTGAACTCGTAGGGGATTCGATCCCCCTCCGCGGTGAGCAGGTCCGCTTCCGCGGTGACGAACTCGTCGTCGCCCAGCAACCGCTGTACGCTCGCGGCGAACCGACCGCGGTGATCGGGTGCGATGAACTCGAGGGGGTTCATCTCGGCCAGTTTCCCGTCCGAGTACCCCGTCACCTCGGCGACGCGGTCGTTCCACTCGAGGAAGTTCCCGTTCGCGTCGAACGCGTAGACGATGTCCGGCTGCGCTTCGAAGACGCTCTCGGCGAACGCCTTCTCGGCGCGAAGTTCGCGTCGGCGCTCTCGCTGTTCGGTGCGGTCGTGGACGAACCACCCGTACCCCCGTATCTCGCCGTCTGAACCGTCCGAATCGTCCTGCACGTCTTCGTTCCGAATGGGAACGATCACCTCGACGACCCACAGCCGACGACCATCGCGACGGACGCGCCACCCCTCGTCTTCGGCCCGACCGTCCGCTCGCGCGCGCTCGAGCAGCCGTTCGGGACGATCCGACGCCCGAACGTGTTTGGGAAAGAACGTCCGGTAGTGCTCGCCGACGATTTCGCTCTCGTCGTATCCGGTAAGCCGGTTTGCGCTCTCGTTCCACGCCGCGACGCGGCCGTCCGAATCGAGCACGGCGACGGCGTACTCGGGTAACAGCCCGACCAGATTTCGAACGTCGAACGTGACGTCGGCCAGCGGCCCGTTTTCCCCCGCGTTGGTACACCCCCCGTCCGGCCCGTTACCGTCCGACGGCGATCCGGCCATCAATACCACCATTATCTATCATTATGTATGGCTCCGGGGGAGGGAATAGTCGGCCGTAGCTCTCGCCACGTGTTTATGGGATCGAAACCACTTCTCGAAGTCTCGGCGACGGGCCGGGACTCGAAGTCGATAGCCTCACGGTTCCCGGCGTCCGACCAGGGGTATGGGCGACCTCGCGATCGTCGAGAGCCGTGCCGACCGCGCCTCGGTCCACGTCTGCGATCACCTCCGCGACCTCGTCTCCTGGGAGGCGCGTACCGACGACGCCCGCGCCGACGCCGATGGCGGCGGGACCTACTACCGAACCGAAGGGATCGAACTCCGTTCGTTCGCCGACCTCCACCTCGAACTCGAGCGTCCCGCGGAAGCGTTCGACGATCCCGACCTGCTCGTCTTCGCGTCCCGACACTCCGGGGAGACGGGACCGCTGCTGACGGGCCACTTCACGGGTAACTTCGGACCGGCCGAGTACGGCGGGGACGACTACGACCTCGCGGACGCCTCCCCGAACGCGCTCGCCCGGTTGTTCGAGGCCTTCGACCGGCACGCGCCCGACGGCTACGATGTCGGACTGGAGTGTACCCACCACGGGCCGACCGACGTGGGCTGTCCGTCGCTGTTCGCGGAACTGGGAAGCGGCGACGAACAGTGGGACGATCCGGCCGGTGCGGCGGCCGTCGCTCGCGCGATCCTCGAACTCCGCGACGTCGACTCCCACCACCGCGAGCGGCTCGTCGGCTTCGGCGGCAACCACTACGTTCCGCGGTTCGAGCGGGTCGTCCGCGAGACGCCGTGGGCGGTGGGCCACGTCGCGGCCGACTGGTCGCTCGAGGCGATGGGCGATCCCGAAACGCGCCGCTCGGTGATCGAGTCGGCGTTCGAGACGAGCGACGCCGAGATCGCGCTACTCGACGGCGACCGACCGCGACTCGAGGGGGTTATCGAGGAACTGGGTTACCGCGTCGTGAGCGAAACCTGGGTGCGCGAGGTCGGTGATCGGTCGCGTTCGCTCGCCGACGCGGTCGAGGCCGACCTCGGCACCGTCGACGACGGCGTTCGATTCGGCGACCGACGCGAGGAATCGATCGCCCTCGTCGACCTGCCTACGGAGCTCGTCGACGCGGCCGAGAGCGTCGATCCGGACCGCGTTCGATCGCTCGTCGAGCGCGAGAGCGTCGCGTTCGCGACCGAAAACGGCGGCAGCCGCGTCGGCGCGCGGGCCGCAGTCCCGGCTGCGGCCGCTCGAGCGGCGCGGGAGGCGATCGTCGACGGGCTCGCCGCCGTCCTCGAGCGAAAGTACGAAACCGTGACGCGCGAGGACGGGGCCGTCGTCGTCGACGATCTCGCGTTCGATCCCAAACTGGCCCGCGAAGCCGGCGTCCCGGAGGGGCCGAAGTTCGGCGCGCTCGCCGAGGGAGAGTCGGTCACCGTCGACGGAGAAACTATCACTCCGCGGAGCGTTTTCACGCGCCGAACGCGTCGGTTTCCCATCTGACTTGTCTGCGTTGGAATGGTAATTACGTAATACCTCCATCGTGCGCTCGCTCGACTGATATATGGTATCTGATAGGTAATATTTCAATAATACGTCAGACGCGCGGCTGACGTGTAGGGGAAAGGTAATTATGCTCCGCCCGTTAGAGGCTCGCAAGAATGGACTCACTCATCGACGACGCCATCGACGAGGCCGAGGACGGGGAACCGACGGCCGCCCCCGACGACGGCCAGTCGGCGGACGGTTCTTCTGGCGACGGGAACCGACAGACGGGGACGATGACCGACGAGGAACTCGAGGACGTCCTGCAGGATCTCCAGACCGACATCACCGTTGTCGGCTGCGGCGGCGCGGGCGGGAACACGATCAACCGCATGCACGACGAGGGTATCCACGGCGCGAAACTCGTCGCGGCCAACACCGACGTCCAGCACCTCGTGGAGATCGAAGCCGACACGAAGATTCTGATGGGCGAAGAGAAGACCGGCGGCCGGGGCGCCGGCTCGCTCCCGCAGGTCGGCGAGGAAGCCGCCCTCGAGAGCCAGCAGGACATCTACGAGGCCATCGACGGCTCCGATATGGTGTTCGTCACGGCGGGACTCGGCGGCGGCACGGGAACCGGCTCCGCACCGGTCGTCGCCAAGGCCGCCCGCGAGGCCGGCGCGCTGACAATCTCGATCGTCACGACGCCGTTCACCGCCGAAGGCGAGGTACGCCGGACGAACGCCGAAGCCGGCCTCGAGCGTCTGCGCGACGTCTCGGATACGGTGATCGTCGTCCCCAACGACCGGCTGCTCGATTCGGTCGGAAAGCTCCCCGTCCGCCAGGCGTTCAAAGTCAGCGACGAGGTGCTGATGCGCTCGGTGAAGGGAATCACCGAACTCATTACGAAACCCGGCCTCGTCAACCTGGACTTCGCCGACGTCCGCACCGTGATGGAACGCGGTGGCGTCGCCATGATCGGCCTCGGCGAGTCCGACTCGGAAGCCAAAGCCGAGGATTCCGTCAAGACCGCGTTGCGGTCGCCGCTGCTCGACGTCGATATCTCCGGGGCGAGTTCCGCGCTCGTCAACGTCACCGGCGGCAACGACATGTCGATCGAAGAAGCCGAGGGCGTCGTCGAGGAGATCTACGACCGCATCGACCCCGACGCGCGCATCATCTGGGGCACCTCGATCGACGAGACGCTCGAGGGGAGCATGCGCACGATGATCGTCGTCACCGGCGTCCAGTCGCCCCAGATCTACGGACGCCCCGACGGTGAGGGCGAGGCCGTCCAGCCCGAGATGGGCGACGACATCGACTTCGTCGACTAGTGGTTCGGTTCAGAGTCCATTACCTGGATCGACTTTTCCGGCGACGAACACGAGACTGGCCACCAACAGCGCCGCACCCAGCGGCAAGAGCCACGGAAGCACCGTCAACAACGCGGCGCTGGCCTGAATTCCGAGCACGAGCAGGACGACCGGCACACAGCAGACGCTTCCCGACAGCAACGCCGGCACCGCGGCCGCCATTCCCATTCCGGCACCGACTCCGCACGACGAGGGCTGGACGAGCGCGAGATACGCCAGCGAAACGTTGAGCGCGACGAGCGCGGAGAGTCCGAACCCGATCGCGAGGTCGACCGGCCCGAGAAGCACCGTCGCGATTCCGGCGTCGACGACCGCGACCGGCTCGAACGAGGTCGGCCCCCGTCGCTCGAGCGCGCGGGCGAACGGATCGTCGACGAGACGCCAGCCGAAGCCGGCTCCGAAGCGGGCGGACAACGAGTTCGTCGCCCAGAGAAATCCCAGCAGGTAGCCCGTCCCGGTCACGATCGCGACGACGAGTCCGTCGGTTCGGCCCAGCGCGAACAGACTCGCCGCCGCGGTCTCGTGGAGGCGTCTCCACGTCGCGTTCCGGAGCCCGGACTCAGTCATGGACGCTCGTCGACGGATAGAACCCCCTCCAGGCGAACCACATGGCGTCGTAAGCGTACACCGCCTCGAGCAGCAGCTCACCGGGGTCGTGACGCTCGCCGTCCGGTCCGATCACCGTCCCGTCGTCCGCGCCGAAGGCTTCGGCGTCGTCCGTTCGGTAGAGGTACCCGACGTCGAGTTCGGAATCGTACGCCGCGAGGTAGTCACGATCGCCGCGATCGATTCCGTAGACGCCGCGTTCGCGAAGCGCTTCGAGCGAGACGGCGAGCGGACCGTCCGCGGGCCGCGAACAGAGGAGCACCTCCTTCGGCGGACGGCCGTCGTCCGCCTCGAGCGGATCGAACATCCAGTCGCTGTCCTCCCCGTAGTACCCCGTCACGGGGTTGTACGATCCGTAGGGATCGGCGTCGTAATCCCTGGCGTAGCCCGTCTCCTCGGTGAGAACGACGGAGTCGGGGTGCGCACTCCGCCATCGCTCCCAGGTCGTCCAGACGACCGGGAACTCGACGAGCGACGCCGCCTCGAGGTCGCCCTCGATCGCGGTGGCGAGCATCTGTGGCCAGTAGGTCTCGCTCGCGCGGTCGTACATCACGAGGTTGCTGTTGAGCAGGTGACCGGAGACGCCGAACGTCGTCTCACCGCGGTCGAACCCCATCGCCGTTCCGGTGAGCGGACAGTAGGTCACGGCGACCGGATCGCCGCCGACCTCGTCGTTGACGATCTCGTGGTGGACGAGGATCGCCTGTGGGTACGCCTTCGCATCGGTTCCCCTTCGGACGCCGAAGACGGGATCGTCGTCTCGGATCCGGTCGCCCACGTCGTCGATGGGTTCGAACTCGGGATCGTCGATCGACGGGATGGCGTCCCGCGGGACGACGCCCCTGACGACCGCCTCTCGGAGCGACTCGAGTCCGTACTCGACGGGCAACTGCTCGTCGCGGATCGGTACCGGCGAGTTCGCGATCGAATCCTCGTCCGGAGTCGCCGTCATCTCCTCGGCCGCCGAGGCGTTTCCCTCGCCGTTTCCGTCGTAGACGCCGGTACCCGCGTCGGAGCCGTCGAGACAGCCGGCGATTCCGGCCGCCGCGATCGCCAGCGCGCCACGTCTCGAGAGCCGTCGGTCCATACGCGGTCGTCGACGACGGCAAAGAAGCGAATACCGCGGTCGTGCGTCGCTCACGCACGACCCGGCCGTCGGAAGTCGAGATCGACGCCGTCGGCCGCCGCAGTCTCGCCGCCTCAGTCGTCGGCCGCCGCAGTCTCGCCGCCTTCGGCCTCGAGGTTCCCCTCGATGCTCGGCGGGTAGACGCCGCGCTCGAGCTTGAGATCCGACTGCGGGCGAGCCATGCAGGTGAGGGCGTAGTGTTCGGCTTCCTCGTCCGTGAACGCTCGCGCGGCGGGCTGGGTGACCTCGCCCTCGAGGATTTCGGCCGAACACGCCAGACACATCCCGACCCGACACGAGTATTCCTGGGCGATCCCCTCCTCGAGACACCGGCTGAGAATCGTCTCCTTTTCCGAACACGTGATCGTTTCGCCCGTCCCGACGAACTCGATCGTGTACTCCGTCATGGGTGTCGGTACGAAAGAGCGGACTAAAACTCTTTATTACGGATCTGTCCCGTTGGATAGGACGAAAATTCGGACGAAAAATGTCTACGGTTGATTCACCATCTCGGCGTTGAACCCCGTCGCTCGGCTCTACTATCCGTTGTCTCCCTCTTTGATTGGTGTTCTTCCGACCACATCCACTAATTATATTATCCTTCAGAACGACTGTCACGATGGAAGCCGCGCGACTCCAAAAGCGGACGCGGGGGCATGCGTACGAAATGCCCCGGGTGGTCGTGACACCCGAAGCGTGTGGCTTCCAAGCTCTCACCCGGTTGCCATGCTTACGTTCCTGCCACCGAGACAAAAAGGTCTCGCACGACAGCGTCGTATCGCCATCGACCACCGACCGATCCTCGAGAACGGCCATCCTCCCGCTGCAGTCCTCAGCACGCGCCTCGAGAGGATTCGCCGATGAGTTCCCGGCACGATCCGGGCGACGCGACGGACACCGATCGTCCGACGACGATCTGTGATCGGTGTGACGAGTCGATCCCGGAGGCTCGAGTGATCCACCTCGTCGTCGAGCCGTGTGCCGAACTCGCCGGCCGATACCGGCCCGTCGGTCGGACGTACTGTCCCGACTGCGTCGCCGCCGGCGGGATGCTCGAGTTCGCGGGCGAACCGCGGCGGTCAGCGCCGATCGAATCTGGCCGTCGTACCGACTGATACTGACTGCTGGAAGTCAGTACCGGTGGGCCGCGGTTCGTCTGCGGCCTCACCGGTAACTCGTTACAGCGATCCGCATCACGGCATCTCACGAAACGCACATCCTCGAGGCCGGGGAGGCCGAGTACACACTGATACGGTTTGCTATGACTGATTACCGGTCGATCGTCCACCGTTCTGCGATCGGCCGGTACAGACTCATAGCAGACCGTATGACTCGAGAGCGATCGTTCACCCCGGTCCACCCCAACCGTCAAGCGCCACACCGCCGAAAGAGTGGTGACGGGTGATCCCCTGTGACCGGCTCGAACCGCGGTCCGACGCGTCGAGCGTTCCTGCAAAGTGGCGTCGCGGTCGGTTCCCTCGTGCCCGCCGGCTGCGTCACTCCCCTTTCGGGTCCATCAGATCCCGACGAATTCGACCTCGAGACCGTCGTCGACGGACTGAGCCAGCCGTGGGGGCTCGCGTTTCTCCCGGACGACGCCCGGCTGCTCGTCACCGAACTCGAGGGACGACTGACCGTCGTCGATCGAGAGGGCGGCTCGAGCGCGGCCGTCGACGGCGTGCCGACCGTCCACGACGCCGGCCAGGGCGGGTTGCTCGACGTCGCCGTCCATCCCGAGTTTCCCGACGAACCGTGGATCTACCTGACGTACGCCGCGTCGAACGACGACGGCGAGTCGACCACGCACCTCGGCCGGGGCGAACTCGATCGCGAGGAAGGCGTCCTCGAGGAGTTCGAGGTGCTGTACGTCGCCGAGCCGTTCGTCGATTCGGACGGCCACTACGGTTCCCGCGTCGTCTTCGACGACGATGGGACGCTCTATGCGACCGTCGGCGATCGCCAGCTCGACGACTTCGGCCCGGATCACGTCTCACAGGACCCGACGAACGACCTCGGCACCACGCTCCGACTCGAAGCCGACGGTTCGGTCCCCGAGGACAATCCGTTCGACGACGACGCGGAGGCCGGCGACGCGATCTTCAGCTACGGCCACCGCAACGCCCAGGGGATGACCGTCCACCCCGAAACCGGCGAGATCTGGCAGAGCGAACACGGCGAGCAGGACGGCGACGAGATCAACGTCCTCGAGGCGGGGGGCAACTACGGCTGGCCGATCGCGGGGTACGACTGCGAGTACGGGACCGCCGACCCGATCGGCGACGAACCCCACGAGCGCGAGGACGTCGTCGACCCCGTCTACTACTGGGAGTGCACCTCCGGTGGCTTCCCGCCCGCCGGCGCGACGTTCTACGACGGCGACGCGTTCCCCGACTGGCGGGGCGACCTCTTCGTGGGAAATCTGGCCGGCCAGTACCTCGGCAGATTCAACGTCGACGGCGGGGACGTCGAGGAACTCGATCCGCTGCTCGCCGACCGCGGGTGGCGCGTTCGCGACGTCGCGGCCGCCCCCGACACCGGCGCGCTCTACGTCGCGGTGGACGCCGACGACGCGCCCGTCGTTCGGCTCGTCCCGCCGGCGGACTGATACGGATTACTGTACCGATGTACCGGTGCACCCGCGCCCGTGTCGCGGGTGCGCCGGAAATGACGTACAGTAAACCGTTTGAAACCTGACGGACCGGCGTTCCTCGAGGCCCGAACAAAGCGGTGACCGAGACTCGAGGAAAACCGAGCGTCGCTCGGGGGAGAGTGCGGATCCGCAGGGCGGCGAGATTCGAACGCGGACGGAGCACACCCGCGGGACGTCGTGACCGCGATTCGACGTTTCCGCTCGGCCGGACGGTTCGAATCGACCATAAAACGTTTTCTCCCCGGGGTATAGACAGTGTGGGTATGAGTACACAGGAGCAGTCGGGGTCCGCCGCTTCGACCGGAACCCGATCGGTCGACGCGGTCGTCGTCGGTGCCGGAACCGCCGGCTGTTACGCCGCGGCGACCGTCGCACGCGAGGGGTACGACGTCGTCGTCGTCGAACGCAAGTCCGAGGAGCAGGCGGGCCACATCGCCTGCGGGGACGCGCTCAAAGGAGCCGACGCCTTCCCCGAGTCGATCCCCAAATCGCGGATCGAACCGGCGTTCACCAACACCGACGTCGACCACGGCCGGTTCGAGATTCCCCAGGAGGACACCGTCCTCGAGATTCCGGTCCCCGGCGAACTCGCGGTCATCGATCGCTGGGAGTACGGCCGCCGCATCATCGACGGCGCGGCCGACGCCGGCGCGGAGATTCACTACGACACGGTCGTCACCGACGTCCGCCAGACCGAAGACGGCCGCGTGACCGGCGTCGAGGCGATCCGCAAGGGCGATCCGATCGCGTACGAGGCCGAGGTCGTGATCGACGCCGCAGGTTCGCTGTCGGTGCTTCAGGACCACGTCGACTTCGAGCACTCCACGTTCGACACGAACGTCACCTACTCCCACTTCTGTTCGGCTTACCGCGAGATCGTTCACGTAAAAGAGCCGGTCGAGTGGCACGACGCCCTCGTGTTCAAGCCGACCGAGCGCGCGGCGGGCTACCTCTGGTATTTCCCGCGGACCGAGACCGAGATCAACGCCGGACTCGGCTTTCAGATGACCGAGGAGCCGATGAAACTCGTCGACGACCTCAAACGCGACCTCGAGAACCGGCCGGAGTTCGAGGGAGCCGAAGTTGACGACAAACTCGGCGCCGCGCTCCCCACGCGACGACCGTACGACTCGGCCGTCCACCCCGGGTACGTGGCCGTCGGCGACGCCGCGGGCCACGTCAATCCGACCACCGGCGGCGGCATCGCCGGTGCGGCCTACGCCGGCAAGTACGCCGCCGAACGCGTCGTCGAGGCGATCGAGTCCGGCGATCCGAGCGAAGACGTTCTCTGGGAGTACAACGAGCGCGTGATGGACCACTTCGGGGCGCGCTACGCCGCACTCGACGTCTACAACATCCTCTCGACCGCGGTCGACGTCGACGACCTGATGGGGCTGCTCGCGGCGATGCCCGGCGACAAACTCGCCGAGGCGCTCTACTCGGGGAGTACGGACGTCGGGTTGAAGCTCAAACTCGAGGCCTTGCTCAAAAGCCGCGGTCACTGGGGAACCATCTGGAACCTCTACAAGACGAAACGCTGCGCGGACGACCTGCTCGAACACTACGAGGACTACCCCTCGAGTCCCGACGGATTCGCCGCCTGGCAGGACCGACGCGACGAGTTGATGGAGGCCGTCTACGAGACGACCGGTGCCGATCCGAAGTACTAGAACCGACCTTTTGCGCTGCGGTCTGGCGCGAGCGACGAACGCATCGCACGCGCCGTCCCTCGGCAAAATGTCGATCAAAAGCACTCCTCCCTCCGTTCCGGACGCGTAGCGTCCTCCACATCGGTCGTCGGCCCGCTCGCTCGTTTTACTCGCTCGCGGTCGTTATCGGCCGACCGCCTGCCCTCCCCCGAGTCACGACGGTCGCCGCGAGTTGCGGCGACCGCCCCTCCTGGCCACCTGTTTCGAGTGTATCGGGACGCCCGAATCACACTCGAGTCCGCAGCCGGTCGACGCGCGTTTTCGTCGGCGGATGGGTCCCGAAGATCGTTCGCGCGACGAACCGTCGCGTCCGGTCGAAAAAGGGGTGTTCCTCCCACGGCGGCGGGACGATGGCGAACGCGGCGGCCGTATCCCGCTCGCGGAGATCCGTCGTCGGACGACGCTCGAGGTCGTCGTCCAGCGTCTCGAGTGCGCCGGCGAGGGCGGCCGGATCGCCGGTGATCGCGACCGCGCCGTCGTCGGCGGCGTACTCCCGCCCGCGGGCGACGAGGGCGACGTACCAGCGACTCGCCAGCCGAACCGACGCGGCGAGCGGCGCGACGACGGGGTTGTAGCCGTACCGGCTGCGCGAGAGCCGCGCGACGGCTCCGGGTGCCGACAGCGCGGTGAGCACCGCGGCGTCCCGGTTGGCGACGTGGGCGAGTTCGTGGGCGACGACGGCCTCGAGTTCGCGCCTCTCGAGCGTCTCGATCAGCCCCCGGGAGAGGACCAGTGTCGACGCGGCCGGTCGGTAGCCCACCGTCAGCGCGACCGGCGTGTCGCGCTCGAGCACCCGAATCTCGGGGGCCGGCAGATCGGCTTGCCCGGCGAGTCGAGTCACGACGGACGCCAGCGACGAGCGAGTCGGTTCGGCATCGGCTGGCCCGCTCGCGCCGACGGTCCGATCCGCAGGCTCGCCCGCCGCGAGCGCCTCGAGGTCGAATCGACCCTCGAGTTCGCGGAGAACGGCGGTGTCGCCGGCGAACTCCGCGCGGATCGCGCCGCCGGCGTGGACGCCGACGAGCGAAACGGCGCTCACGGCGGCCAGCGAGGCGGCGAGCGCCCCGGTCGAAACGCGGGTCGCCGCCCAGTAGCCCCCGCCCAGTACGACGAGCGCACCGACCGCCGCGAGGACCGCCGGTCGCGGACCCCGCGCCCGCCGGAGCCGAGCGCGAATCCGTTCGACTTCGTCCGTGAAGCCGTAGACGTCGTCGGGATCGACGGGTTCCTCCTCGGCGCTCTCGGCGGCGCGGCGCTCGACGGCGTCTCGAACCCGGTCGACGTGGTCGGGAGCGAGGACCGAGCCGAGGACGAGCCAGCCGAGCGCGACGACGACGAGCCAGCCGAACCCGGACCAGTAGGCCGCGCTGAGGTAGCCGACGGCGAAGACGCCGATGACGAGGTAGCCGCCGCCGGTCGTTCGCTCGTCGTCCGCGTCGCGCGAGCGGAGCCACTCGTGGGCGGCCCAGGCGTAACCGACCGTCAGCAGGTAGAACGAGCCGAACAGGACCAGGAGTGCGAACGCGGGCTCGGGCAGCGTCGACCGCAAAAACGGCAGGACGGCCAGCGCGAGCAGCAGCGACGAGAGCAACAGCACGTACGACGCGAGTTCGACGGCCCCCTGTGCGAGCGCGCCGGCCGGCGCTCCGCGCTCGCGGGCGGTGCGGACGGTTCGAAGCGACAGTTCGACGGCGACCAGGCAGGTGACCGCGATCGCGACCACGAACGCCCCGGCGAGCGGTTCGGCGAGGAGGCCGGCGTCGGTGTCGGGCCGGAACGCCGGCGACGAAAGGGTCTCCACGCCGTACCGAGTTCCCGCGTAGACGGGGACGGCGACGAGCAGCAGGGCCGCGCCGACGACGGCGCTCGAGAGGACGAGACAGCAGCCGGCGGCGATGGCGGTGCGGGCGAGGAGGCCGGCGCGGGTGCGGATCGACGTCACGGCGACCCCACCTCGAGTCGCCGCGGCTCGTACGGGGTGGAGGGAGGCTGCGGGGAACGCATGTCGTTCGAACGACTCGTCTCGATGGAAAAATAAGTATCCGATCGAACGACGACTCCGGACCGCAGCGTTCGTCCGCCGGTTCGGTTCCGACCCGCTGAAACGGGACGACCGTCAGGGTCGTTCCCGATCGATCCGTTCGATCGTCTTCGAGAGGACGTCGACCGCCTGACCGATGCTCTCCTCGTCGACGTCGAACGTCGAGGTGTGGTGGCCGCCGGGGTGGTCGGTGCCGACGCCGACGTAGGCCGCGTGACCGCCGTTTTGCTGTACTTCGCGCATCAGGAACGTCGCGTCCTCGCTGCCGCCGAGTTCGTCGCGCTCGAGAACGGTCTCGACGCCGGTCGTCTCGCCCGCGACGTCGGCGACGAGCGAGACCAGTTCCTCGTCGCTCGTCGCGCTCGGAGCCTCCGCACCCGTCTCGAAGGAGACCTCGCAGTCGTGCATCTCGGCCGCGCTTCGGACGATCCGCTTGGCGTGGGTGCGGACGTACTCCATGAGGTCGGTCGTCTCGCCGCGCACTTCGGCGACGATGCGAGCGTGCTCGGGAACGATGTTTGCCGCGCTGCCGCCCTCGACGACCCCCGCGTTGACTCGCGTCTTGCCGTCGTTGTGCCGCGGGATGCCGTAGAGGTTCTGGACCGCCGTCGCCATCGCCTGGACCGCGTTTCTCCCCTGTTCGGGGTGGCCGCCCGCGTGAGCCGGCTCGCCGGAAAATTCCGCCTCGAGGTGACAGACCGCGAGGAAGCCGTCGATTCCCGCGACGACGGTGCCGGTCGGATGGTCGAGGCCGACGTGAACCGCGAGCAGGTAGTCGACGTCGGCGACGTGCTCGCGGTTCGCCATCGCCTTGCCGCCGCCGATGACCTCCTCTGCGGGCTGAAAGAACACTTTCAGCGTGCCCGAGAAATCGCCGTCGGCGATCCGTTCGAGGACGCCGACGCCGATGGTCGCGTGGGCGTCGTGTCCGCAGGCGTGCATCGCCCCCTCGTGTTCCGATCGAAACCCCTCCGCTGCGGGCAGGTGGTCCGGATCGTCGGACTCCTCGCGCGGCAGTCCGTCGACGTCGACGCGCAGCCCCACCGTCGGTCCGTCGCCGCGTTCGAGGACGGCGACGGCACCCGTATATCCCCCCTCGAGGCGCTCGAGGATCGCCTCGTCGACGTCGGTCTCGCGGGCCTGCTCGTACCACCGGTCGAGTTCGACGTCGTCGGGAACGGCCAGCCGGTGGTCGGTCGCGATCGCCTCCGGCCCGACGTGGAGTTCGTCGAGGTCGAGTCTGGACTCGAGTTCCTCGACGATCCGTGCCGTGGTGTAGAACTCCCGCCAGGCGGGTTCCGGTCGTCGGTGCAGATCGCGGCGAAACGAGACGAGATCGTCGGTCGTCATCGTCGGGACGGACGCGGCCCTGACACGTAACGCCATCGACGCGAAACGCGGATCGACGCTGCCGCAAGAACCGACTCAACCGTCGAACCCGCGCCGGAGTCGATCCGACGGACGTTCGTCAGTTGCTGCGGCCGGCGCCGTGAATCTGTTCGACCTCGGCTTCGATGTGGACCGAGTCGGGAAAGTTCTGGGAGGCGATGTTCCGCGCGAGGTTGTCGTGGCCGTGAATCTCGAGTTCGCGGGTGAAGACGGTGTACTGCCAGGAGGAAAACCGACGCTCGTCGTCGCCGTGAAGCCGGCAGTGCTGGGGAACCGAGATCGTCTCGGGTGGATGCGAGTGGGGTCCCTTCAGCGCCGCCCCCTTTCGTTCCGCGGTGGATTTGATGTCGTCGACGATGCCGTCGAGCGCGGCTCGATCGCCGCTCTGGAGCGTGAGACGGGTGACGAAGGTCATGGATTCGTTGTCCAACGTCCACGGTCGGCGCGTAAAAAGTTGCTGAGATGGGGCGACGGTGACGGCGAGTCCCCCCACTCTGCCGGCGCGCGAGCCGCCGGCGACCGAAGCCGTCGCCGTCCGTTCGTCAACGGTCGGATTCGAGCCGCCAATTGATAAATTCGTGTAATTCTCCTCGGGAAGCAGTATACGGATGACGAACAGTCCGATATTCTCTTAACGTCGTATCTATTAGTCCTGTTAATGGCAGTCGAAGCTACGAGCGCAGGCGCGATCCTCTTCCGCGACACGCGGGGCCGGCGCGAGTATCTTCTACTCAAGAGCCGCCCGGGCGACTGGGAGTTTCCGAAGGGCGGTGTCGAAGGAGACGAAGAACTACAGCAGACGGCTATCCGCGAAGTAAAGGAAGAGGCAGGAATCGAGGAGTTTCGGTTACTCGACGGCTTTCGCGAGGACTACGATTACGTCTTCGAGGCGAACGGAACGACCATCCACAAGACCGTTCACCTCTTCATCGCGAAATCGTTCGAGGCGAGCGCGGAACTCTCCCACGAACACCGCGACCTGCAGTGGCGCGATTACGAACAGGCGGTGAACACCGTCACCCAGGACGGCCCGCGAGAGATCTTAGAGCAGGCCCACGAGTTTCTCGACGAACGCGAGGAGGGAGACGACTAACACTTCTCGCGGGTAGCGCGGCGTCGACGGCGGCCGTTCTCACAGCGGAGCGGTTGTCGGGTTCGAACCGATCGCGGCGGTCGATCGCTCGAGTCGGTTCGGCGACTTTCCGCTCCGGACCGCCCGGAGAACGATCGCGACGGGACCTCGAAGCGTTTATCGGGGCCGTCTGTAACCATACGTTCGAGACGTTCGGATGTTCGACGACCCGCTCTCGTATCCGACTCGAGGCCCGTGGCTCGAGCGGACCGCAATTGGCAGCGTCCTCGTTCTCGGATCGATCCTCGTCGTCCCGGGACTGATTCTCGCCGGATACTGCGTTCGAACGCTCGCAGCGACGCTCGAGGGACGATCGGAGCCCCCGGCGTTTCGAACCTGGCGGGGGCTCGCGACGACGGGGCTGGTCGCGCTGGGGATCACGCTGTGTTACCTCCTCGCTCCGGTGATCGCGGGTGGCGCGCTGGCAGTGGCGTTCGGCGTCGGTGGGTACTACGGGCTGTCCGGACTGGCCCCCGCGATCGGCGGCCACGAGACGCTGATATGGGGGGTGAGCATCGTCGCCGCACTGTTCGCCGCGCTCGTCTCGCTGGCCGTCGTCGCGTTCGCGTGTGCGCTTTACTACGCACTCCCCGCGGCGCTGGCGCGATACGCCGAAACCGGACGGTTCCGCGCGGCGTTCGACCGTCGCGCGCTCGTTTCGACCGTCGTGGGCCGCGAGTACTTCCTCGCGCTCGCGGTTCTCCAGGTCGTTCCGCTCGTCTTTCTCGCCGTTGCGGTGGTCAGCCTGTTGACCGTCGTCGGAACGCTCGCGGTGCCGGCGCTCGCGTTCGTCACCGCTCTCGTCAGCTGTCGAGTCGTCGGGAACGCCGTTTCGACGTCCTCTCCAGGGGGTTAAGTTACCAACATAAATAGTTTTAATAGTATACAGTATCCTCGGTTGATCGTACACTCATGCTAGAAGATGGACTTTCCTACCCAGTACGTGGCGATTGGATCGGGCGGATGATCATCGGATCGGTCCTCGGACTCCTGTCGTTTCTGTTGATACCCGCGTTCTTCGTGGCGGGCTATCTCGTCCGCGTCCTCGAGACGACGGTCGACGGCGCGGACGAACCTCCGGAGTTCGAAGAGTGGGGAGATCTCTTCGTCAAGGGTCTCGTCGCTACCGTCATCAGTATCGTCTACTCGTTCGTCCCGTTCGTAATCTACATGGTCGTCGTGTTCACCCTCGTCGGCGCGGGTGGCGTGATCGGTGGCGACGGCGGCGGCGTACTCGCGGGGCTCGGATTCGTGACCATGCTGACGTTCATCCCGCTGATGCTGGTCATCTACTACGTCGTCCCCGCGGCGCTGACGAACTACGCGCACACGGGTTCGATCAACGGCGCGTTCGACTTCGGCGTCATCAAGTCGGTCGTCCTGAGCTTCGAGTACCTTCTGGCGGTGCTGTTGCCGATCGTCATCGCCGTGATCGCCTGGGTCGTCATGGCGCTTCTCACGATGACTATCGTCGGGATAGTGCTCGTTCCGGTGGTGTATTTCTACTCGTACGTGGCGATCTGCAGGATGTTCGGTCTCGCCTTCGCGAAAACGAGTCCGACGACGCGATCCGATTCGACGGGCGCAGCGCAGCCGATCTGATCGAACGCGTTTTTTCGCTCGACGTCCAAACTCGGCCGTGACCCGGTACTCGGCCGAGTTCCACTTCGAACTGCGAGCGTGTCGGTGGGCCGAACGCGAGTGGCCACCCGACGGTGACGGCGACCGGACGGTCCTCGTCGCCCGACAGCTCGGCACGAAACGCCGCCGCTGGGACACGCTCGTCCTCGAGTGCGACCTCGAGGGTCTTCGCGCCCGCTCGAAGTTCGGCCCGAAGCGCCTCGACGGCGACCTGTTACACGTCGTCCGGAACGCGCCCGACGAGTGGACGTACTACCGCGACGCCCTGCCCCACCCGGGCTACCCCTGGCGGTACGTCCGCGAGGCGATCCACCGCGCCGACGATCGCGGCGTCCTCGAGACGCGTCGAGACGGAAACCGCATCCAGATCCGTCGCAGGTGGCCTTACCCTGACTGGCTCGAGCGGATCGTCGCCGTCGAGAACAAACCCGACCTCGACGCGAGCGCCGCGCGCTCGCTGGCCTCACAGCTCGAGTACGACGTCGCGATGGCGCTCGCCGACGAGGTCTGGGTCGCCACCAGGAAAACCGGCGAGCGCGTCGAACCCGTTCTCTTCGAGGACCTGCCGGTCGAGGCCGGGGTGCTCGCGCTCGAACCCGACTCGCTGATCGCCGAAGTCGAGTGGTATCCCCGATCGCTGCCGGTGGACGATCCGGGGACGCGCATCCTCGAGCAACCGGCGGGCGGCGAGCGGGACGGATCTGCGGCCCGGTTCGAGTACGTCGATCCGGCCGAGAAGACCGAACGGCGACTCGCCATCGCGGAACGCGCCTACGAGCGCGGCTGGCGGTCGTTCGTCGAGACGATGCGCCCCGACTGTCGGCACTTCCAGTTACGTTCGCACGCGGGAAATCAGCTCGTGCCGCACTGCGACGCGACGGGATGCCGTCAGACCGCGACGGAGTGCTCCGGTTCCTGCCCGGAGTTCGAGCCGGAGCCGCCCGCCTGGCGCACCCGCGGCTGGCCGATCGAAGGCGGGCCCGGAAAACGCTGCCGACGGCTGCTCGAGGACCGACGATCCGACCGCCGTCCCGGGCTGTAGGCGACGGTTAATCCGGGCGGTATCGGCCTACCGATCCGATCTGTAAGCGACGGCAAATCCGGACGCTAACGGCCTGTCGGTCTGTGACCACGGGACGTCCCGAACTCGGCGTCGACCCGCTCAGTCCGAGACGCTGACCTCGAGGTCGTCCCGCGAGACCGCGAGTCGGAACGTCGGGACGGTCCGGTACTCGACCTCGACGACGTCCTTGCGTCGCAGACTCTGGAGGTCCGAGCGGACGTCTTCGGCGTCGTGGTCGACGTCGAACCGATCCCGGAGTTTGTGCAACACGGAGACGACGCTTTCGGAGCGCTCGTCGGGGCCGGCCAGCACCTCGACGATCTGCGCCTGACGTTCGGGAACGCGGATTCTCGAGGGTGCGCCCTCCTCGTCCGGATCGGTTTCGATTCCGGGTTCGACGTCCACGAGGTCCGCCGCCTCCGCGGTCGCCCGGATCAGGCTGTTGTCGTCGCGAAAGTAGTAGTCGCCGAGTTCCCCCTCCAGGTACTGGTGGACTTCACTGCCGCTTTCCATCCCCCACCGATCCTGCAGCTCGGAATTTTTCGTCGGCTGTAGCTCCACCACGTCGGCCAGCCGTTCTCTGGCCTCCTCCGAGAGAGTCATCGTCGAATCGTATGCGGATCCGCTACTTTTGCGTTGCGTCCCGTCCCCGATCCGGAGTCGACGCCGGTATGGCCGGACGCGGCGTCAATCCCCGCCGACGATCGGCACCGGAGCGGCGGTCTCGAGCGTCTCCTCGATCTGCGTGTAGACGAGGATCGATCCGAACGCGGCGAGGACGGTGCCGAAGACGAACGGCACCTCGAAGCCGTAGCCGATCAACGCGCCGGAAGCGAACGGTCCGATGGCGATGCCGAAGCCGAACGCCATCGTGAGCACGGAGAGTTTGGAGCCGGATTCGCCTTCTCCCGCGAGGTCGCCGGCCAGCGCCAGCGACGGCGCGAACACCATCGCGCCTGCGATCCCCTGGATCAGTCGGGCCAGGAACATCGTCTCCGAACTCGATACGAACCCCTGGACGAGCGTCGCGGGGATCAACAACAGCATTCCGCCGACGATGAACGGCCGCCGGCCGTACCGATCGCAGGCCCGGCCGATCGGCGTCTGCAGGACGATCTGGGCGACGATGAACGCCGCGAACTGGATGCCGAACCAGGTCGAGCCCTGCTCGAGGCGGGCGTTGACCTGGGGCTGGATCGTCGCGAACAGCGCGATCGCCGCCGCCATAAACAGCGACGCGAGCCCGAGGGTGAAGATCGGATCGAGCAGGTGGGGACCGTTCCGGTCTCGAACCGCGATCGAGAGGTCGGCTCCGGCGTTGGCCTCCGTCGAGTCGGGGTCCGAGATCAGCACGGTCACCATCGCGTAGCTGATCGCCGCGGTGATCGCGGCGACGTAGAAGGCCGCCTCGAATCCGCTGATCGTCGCGCCACCGGGGAGTTCGTACGGGCCGAGATTGACGACCGCGCCGGCCGCGACCGGCCCCGCCCCGAAACCGATCAGGCGGAACGTGTTGTAGACGCCCATGTTTCCGCCGCGGTCGCGCGTGGTCGCCAGTTCGTTCACCAGCGCGATCGACGCCGGAACGATGAACGCGACGCTGACGCCCTGCAGGCCGCGGATGACCACCAGCGAGAGGTACGACTCCGCGAAAACGTACGCCACGTTCGTCGCGGCGAGACCGCCGAGGCCGACCAGGATGAACGGCTTTCGTCGGCCGAGCCGGTCGGACAGCCGTCCGGTGAACGGCTGGACGCTGCTGTTGAGAAAGCCGAACAGCGAGAGAATGATGCCGATGATCATCGCCTCCTCGAGCCCGAACGTCGCGCCGCCGACGACGTCGCTCGCCACGTACAGCGGGATGACGATGATCAGAAACGAGTTGCCGACGCCGTCGGCCATCCGCGCGAACGCGAGCGCGAGCACTCGCCGATCGACCACGAACTGCGCGACGATCCGGCGGCCGAGTTCCCGCATCGGTGCGTAACTGAACCGGCCCGGCCGATTAGCGTTTCGAACCGAAACGATACGTGGTGGTGAGTGTCAGTCGAACCCGTCACGAACTACAAGCACCTGGTGGCCGTTCCTCCCCACATGGCGTCGGAGATCAAACTCAACGAAGTCGAGAACCTCTTCGAGTCCCTCGAGTACCCGGCGACGAACGACGAGGCCGCGAGCGAGTTCGACGACGTGACGCTGTTGCTCGCCGACGGCGAGCGAAACCTCGGCTCGCTCGTCGAATCGAGCGGCAGCGATCGCTTCGAGTCGGCGGGAGATCTCGAGGCGGAACTGCACAACGTGTTGCCCCGCGAGGCCGTCGGTGAGCCGTACCAGTCGGAAGGCGAGGGGTAGTACGACGGCGAGTCGTCCCTGCCGGAAGACGAGGATAGCCCACCTCGAGCCGGGGGTGTTTCGGCGGTCGATCCGGGATTTTTCGGGCTCCGGCGGCCTCGAGCGGCGGCCCGCGAGGCAGTCGACAAACGCGTCCCTTAAGTCGTTCGGTCGACGTAACCCGCACACCGATGGAGTTCTGCGACGAATGCGGTTCGATGATGAAAGCCGAGGACGGCGTCTGGGAGTGTGGGAGCTGCGGATTCACCAAACCAAAAGGCGACGCCGATCAGTACACGGTGACGGAAGGACAGGAGGTTAGCGAGATCATCGAGTCCTCCGAGGAGACGTCGCTCCCCGAGACCGACGCACTCTGTCCCGAGTGCGGCAACGACCGCGCCTACTGGTACATGCAACAGATCCGCTCGGCCGACGAGTCCGAGACGCGGTTTTTCATCTGCACCGAGTGCGAGTACAAGTGGCGGGAGGACGACAACTAACGACGTTTTACGCTGCGATCTATCGCGCCCGGCGGCGGCGCTCCCAAGCGCAACGTCTCTCTGAAAAGTCGATCGGTAGTCACCTCGCTCCGTGTCAGGCGCTCGAGGAGTTCCCTTTCACGTCGGTCGAACGCGCTCGTTCGTTCGGTGGCCGCGGAGGTTTCGCGGCAGATGCGCGCGTTCGACCACCGGCCTCGCTACGCGGCGGGTGTCGTCGACGCGAAAGTCGAGAGGTTACCGGAGTGGATTCTCGGCCGCCGGTCAGACGTTCCGGGCGATCGTCAGATTGCCCGTGTGACCGACGGGGGCCGTCGAGGATCTCGAGTCGCGTCTCTCACGACGAGTCTGCTCGCGAATGCGGACGGTCGACGGATCAGCACCGACGACCGCGTCTGCCATCCGATCGTTCGCGTCGCCGGCCTCGAGCGTCGGGACGGTGGACGACGACGGCTCGGCCGTTCGAGCGTGATTCAGCACCTGTCGGTGAGGCACGCGGAGACGTGCCGATTTCGACGAACAGCAACAGAACTGTGTTCGGATAGGTAACCGAAATCGTCACGTTTCCGGGATCACTGTCGATACGGACCGTCGGAGTAGAGTGGGGTGATTTCCGCCGAAGTTGTCGAACTCACTCAACCGTTTGTTATCGACACCCGACTGCGGCACTCGGTCGTGGCTCACGACCATCGCGAGCGACTAGTTCTAAAAATGATATTTCAGATCGAACTGTTTGACCGCCCGATAATTAGTGGTAATGTGTAGTTCACACGTCGTATCGATCCTTCGACCAATCGAATTTCTTTCTTCTCTTCCATATCATGCATAATAGAGAAGAACGATGGGATGTGATTCGATGGCATGGTTCGATTCCAACCGATCCAGCAAGTACAAGTCCCCGAATGGTTACAAGATCCGATTGCCGAACTGGTCACGTTCCTACCTCGATTGGTCGGAGCGCTCGTGATCCTCTTCGTCGGCTGGATCGTCGGCCGGTTTACCGCGCGGGTGGTGCGTCGGATCGCCGACGGAGTCGAACTGGACCGAATGGTTCTCGAGACGCCGCTCGGACGAATTCTCGGCGGAACCGAACGTGCCGTTTCGGGCGCGTTCGGGAAGCTAGGAAAGTGGTTCGTCTACGGTCTCGCCATCCTCGCGGCCGCGAACGCGCTCGCGATCCCGACGCTTTCGGAGTGGGTCTCGACGGCCGTCTCGTACCTGCCCGCGTTCATCGCGGGGCTGCTCGTCATCGTTCTCGGGTTCGTCGTCGCCGACTTCATCGGTGACGTCATCGAGCGCACGCGAGCGGCGGCGGAAACGGCGTACGCATCGTGGTTCGCGAACGGCGCTCGGCTGTTCCTCTACTTTACCGCCATCGTCATCGGCCTGGACACGATGGGAATCGACGTCGGAATTCTGTACGTGTTCGCTCGAGCGCTCGCGTGGGGGCTGGCGGCCGCCGTCGCGATCGGTGCGGGAATCGCCTTCGGCTGGGGCGGAAAGGACTACGTCGCCGAAAACATCGATCGGTGGATGGGGCGGACCAGCTCCGTCACGCCGACCGAGAGTCGGGCAGGAAACGAACCGGCTCGTGGCAGCGAGTCGCGTGGCTCCGGTCGCGATACGGGCTCCGAACCCGGACCGAGTGCCGAGGACGACTGAACGTCGTTCGATCGGTCACTCGGTCGACGAAGGTGCCATTTCGGGCCGTTCGGCCGAATCGGATGGAAAGAGCGGTTTGACCGGGACGACGACGTACGACCTCACCAGGCTGTCGTCGATCGGTCGCCACTTCTCGAGGCGCACGAGTCGGTGCGTCCCCGTGTACGCATCTTCGAGCCGATCGAGAATCGTCTCGAAGGTGGCCGCGTCGAACTCGTCCGCCGGAACGCGGTCCGTCACGACCGCGATACCCTGGAATCGAGCGTAGACGTCGAGACGGCCCTCGAAGGTGTACTCGAGTTCTTCGATCCAGTCGTGGGCGTTGGCGACGGGCGTTCCGTCGGTCGTCGGTGGAAACGAAACGTACGCCTGGTACTGGTCGGGGCGGCCCGTAACGTGGCGCTTCCAGAGGCGGCGCAACATCGTTATCGCACCCGCGTCGAGGCGGGACGATCCGACCGGTCGGTCGCCGTATCCTGGTTCGAAAGCGGGGTCGTGACCTGCCGCATACGTTCTTACGCTACCCTTGGCGAGGTGGGTAATACGTTCTTTGTTGTCCGCCGACAGAGGTCAACGATCTGTTTCGTCACCGTCAGCGACCGTTCGTCGTTCGCGAGAGCTTTGTACGATCACCCGGAACCAGGAATCAGTATGCGTCACACCCGTCTCACATCGTCACCGCTTTCCCTCGCAGTTTTCGCCGGATTCGTGGCGCTCGGTATCGCAGTTAACGACGGTTTCGTTCCGTCCGCCAGAACGGTTCCGGCTCTCTTGCTGATCGCCGTGGGTCTCTTCGGCGTGACCAGTTCCGTGCGCGATCGACCGATCGACGCGCTCCGGTCGGCCGCGAGGCGGTGGTGGGCGCTCGCTTTCGTCGCATTTCTCCCGTACGCCCTCGCGACTGCACCGTCGAGCGAACGGGCCGACGCCGTCGGCGACGTGCTCTCCGGTCCAGTCGCCACCGCCGCGCTCGAGGCGGTCGCCGGAGCGGCAGTGCTCGCTGCAGTCTCGGTGACGGTGCTCTACTGGTTCGCGACGTACGGCATACATCCGGGACGGCCTACTCCCGAAGAACGAGTTCTGAACGAGAATCGGGAGGAGTAACGGTTCCCATCGATTCGACGTAACCGACGACTCTCGTCGGTCTCACACGTTCCGGGCGATCGTCAGATAGCCCGTGTGACCGACGGGGGCCGTCGAGGGTCTCGAGCCGCGGTCGTCGAACTGCATCTCGCGCTGGATCGTCTCGCGGGTGCGGACGTTCGACAGGTCGGCCTCGCGGGCCGCTTCGACGACCGCGCGCGTCGACTCGATGAACGGACTGTAGACCGCGACGAAACCGCCGTCGACCAGCAGGTCGGGGGCGTGAGTTACCACGTCCGCCGCGTCGCCGGTGTCGAGGGTGAGGACGTCGAACGACGACGGCTCGAGGTCGTCGACGGCCTCGCGCAGGTCGCCCGTCCGAACGTCGACGGCGTCGGCGACGCCGCCCAGTTCCATGTTCTCGCGGGCGACCTCGGCGAACTCGGGGTCGCGCTCGTAGCTGACGACCGACGCGCCGGCGCGGGCCATCGACGCCGCGAGCACTCCCGTTCCGGTGCCGGCGTCGAGGACGCGGTCGCCGCGGGCGATCCCCGTCTCCCCGATCACCAGGCCGATATCGCGCGGGACCATCGGCGCGCCCGTCCGCTCGAAGTGGTGAAACAGGTCCGGGCCTCGGAGTCTCCGGACCGTAAACGCCTCACCCAGGTGCGTCTCGAGGTCGTCGCCCGGCTCGACGTCATCGGGGACCGCGAGGACGCCCAGGTCGGTTCCCATCTCCTCGCCGGGCTGGACGAGAAACTCGCGGTCGTCGCGGACGACCAGCACCGGCACGCGACCGGCTCGTCCGCCGTCTCCCTCGCCGGTCGATTCGGTTTCCGCCGGATCGGTATCGTCGCTCACGCGAGTTATTCGAGTTCGCCGATCGCCGCGGCGAGATCGCCGTCGGCCGCCTCGAGCGCCTCGCGGGCCTCGTCCTCGCTGACACCGGCGCGCTCGGCGACGAGTTCGATGTCGTCGTCGGGGATCGCCGAGCCGGCGTCGTCGGCCGCAGCCTCGCCGGCGCTTCCGGCGCTACCCGCCTCGACTTCCTCGGGGGAGCCGATGATCTGGTAGGTCTCCTGGCCCCGGGCGTCCATCTTGGTCACGTCGGGGTCGCCGAAGACGAGGTCGTACTCGTCGGTCCGGATGATGACCTCCTCGGCGTCGATCTCGTCGACGTCGATCCCCATCTGTTTCATCATCTGTTCCATCTTGCGCGGGTTGAGTCCGCCGCCTCCTCCGAACATACTCACCACGTCGCTACCAGCGACCTTTTATGCTGCGGTCTGTCACCGGTTTCGCCTCGAGCGCCGCGACGCTGGGACGCCGGGGCGAGACGCGATCCGCTCGCGTGCCGATCCCGCCGGGCGACCGGGACGATCGGTCGCGGTCGGGGAACTCGGAGCCGACGCTCTCGTCGTCTGTTCGCGTCGTCTGCGAGCTGCGATAGAGAACGACCCGCCCTCGCTCGGCTTCGGGCTGGCCCAGCGAGGACAGTAGTTGTCAGAGACACATAGTGTTCACCACCGGAGTGAACACCACCAACTCCTTCTCAGCGCATCCGTAAGCACTCTTTGGTTAAACGATTAGGTACGACAGTTATACCCATTCACGACAAACGGGGACGAATCACGGGGTCGATGGGTCGAATCGGGATCCGTCGCCCGAGTCGCTCGAGAGCGACCAGACCCGGCGCGGCCCTCTCGGAACCGGCGGACGCCAGTCCGTCTCAGTAGCTCTTCGCGAAGTAGGCGACCTCGTCGGCGGGGTCGCCGCAGACGCCGCACTCGTCGCGGTCGGGCTCGACGACGTCGCCCGCCGTCGTTCCGCCCTGGTCTTCGAGCGGCTGCATCACGATTTCGGCGGCGATCTTCTCCTTGATGGCCTCCTCGCAGGCCTCGTCACCACACCACGGCGTCTTCACGTAGCCGCCGTGTTTACCGATCGTTCCGAGGATCTCCTCCGGGCTGTGGGCCTCGCGGACGTTCTCCTCGAGGTTCTCGGCTGCGGCGTCGTACAGCTTCTCGAAGATCGTCTCGAGGTGGTCGTCGACGGCGTCGACGAGTCCGTCGCGGTCCTCGACGACCTTCTCGTTGTCCGGTCGGTGGACGAACGTCGCCTCGCCGTCTTCGACCTCGTTCGGTCCGATCTCGAGTCTGAGCGGGACGCCGTTGAGTTCGTGTTCGTTGAACTTGAAGCCGGGATTACGCTCGTCGCGGTCGTCGAGTTCGACCCGGAAGCCGGCCTCCTCGAGGTCCGCCGTGAGCGCTTCGGCGTACTCGAGGACGTCAGCTTTGGTGTCTTCTTGCCAGATCGGGACGACGACGACCTGCGTGGGCGCGATCGTCGGCGGGAGCACGAGCCCCTGGTCGTCGGAGTGGGTCATGATGAGCGCCCCGAGCGCGCGCCAGGAGAGCCCCCACGAGGTCGTGTAGGCGGTCTGCTCCGCTTCGTCCTCGTCGGCGTACGTGATGTCGAACGCCTCGGCGAAGCTCCGACCGAGGTGGTGGCTGGTCGCGCTCTGGACCGACTTGCCGTCGGGCATCAGCGCCTCGACGGTCGTCGTCGTCTTCGCGCCGGGGAACTTGTCGTGTTCGGGTTTCTTGCCGCGCATCACCGGGACGGCGAGCAGTTCCTCGAACACGCGTTCGTACTGTGACAGCCGGGTCCAGACCTCCTCCCAGGCGCTCTCGTCGGTCGCGTGGGCGGTGTGGCCCTCCTGCCAGAGGAACTCCTTGGTCCGGAAGAAGGGTTTGGTCTCCGTGGCCTCCCAGCGGACCACCGAGCACCACTGGTTCAGCCGGAGCGGGAGGTCGCGGTGGCTGCGCGTCCAGTCGGCCATGAAGGGCGCGATGATCGACTCGCTGGTCGGACGCACCGCGAGTCGCTCCTCGAGTTCGTCGTGGCCGCCCTGGGTCACCCACGCGACCTCGGGGTCGAAGCCCTCGACGATGTCCTTCTCGCGCTCGAGGAAGCTCTCGGGGATGAACATCGGGAAGTAGACGTTGTCGACGCCGCTGTCTTTGAACCAGCCGTCGAGCGTCTCCTGGATCCGCTCCCAGAGGGCGTAGCCCCGCGGCCTGGTGACGATGAATCCGCCCATCGGTGCGTAATCCGCGAGGCCGGCCTTCTGGACGACCTCCGCGTACCACTCGCCGGGTTTGTGCGATTTCGACTCGGTGATCCCGAGTTCCTGGCTCTCGTCGCTCATTAGTTCGACACTCTGCCAGCGCGGGCTTAAAGCATGCGAAGAGCGGATCCCACAGCGGTAGTCGGACGCCGCCGTCGGCGGATCGGATCGCTCGAGGCCCCCACCTCCGCCGTTACTTCCCAGTTCGAAGTATCTTCGAGTATCGAACTATCGGTCGAGCGGATCTGGAGTGGCGTCGAGACGCTCCGTTCGTTTCGAGGACGCGTCGGCGTCCGCCGCTCAGTCGTGAACGGCGACGTCCCACTCGAGATCGTGGTCGACGAACGCCGCCTCGTCGAGCGGTTTTCCGCCGGAAAACTCGAACTCGCCGCGGACCGTTCGCCCGCAGAGGACGCCGGGCAGCCACAGGCGGTCGTCCTCCCACATTCGGTCGTAGGGGACGTCCTCGAGCGCGAACCACTCCGGTCTGGCCTCCTCGGTGGCGATCGGTTCGCCGGCGAACGCCGCGGTCCGGTAGACGTGACAGAACGTGTGTACCGCGCCGTCGAGCAGGAACGTCAGTTCGCCGGCTTTCTCGAGGTCGTCGGGATCGATCTGCAGGCCGACCTCCTCGCGCGTCTCGCGGACGGCACACTCGCGGGGGGTCTCGCCGTCCTCGAGCTTGCCGCCGGGACCGTTGTACCAGCCCTCGCCGAGCCCCCGACGCTTTTCGATCAGGAGAACCTCCCGCCGGTCGCCGGGCTCGTCGGCCGTCGTCTCACCGCCTCGCAGTGGAAAACACAGCGTCGCCTCGAGCATACGCCGCGTTCGAGCGCCGACGGATAAAGTTCGCCCGTTCCGTCCGCTCAGTCGTCGTCCGCCCGGGCGGCCGGCGCGTACTCTTCGGGCGCACAGCCCAGCGACCGGTGCGAACAGTACCGGCAGTGTTCTCCGGGCGTCGTCTCCGCGTAGCCCGGGTCGTCGACCCCCTCGAGCGACTCGCGAACCGCGGACCACGACGGGAGTTCGTCGGGGTCGAACAGGTCGACGCCCGGTCCCGCCCCCTCGCCGACGTAGACGTAACCCGCGGCCGCGATCGGCTCCTCGATCAGCCGCTCGCAGGCCCGCGCGTACAGCGCCAGCTGGACGGCGTCCGCCGGCTCGATGCGCTCGGCCGTCGCCTTGTAGTCGAGGACGACGAGGCCGCCGCCCGCCGGACGCCGCCGAACGGAGTCGACGTAGCCCACGACCTCCCCGCCGACGCCGTCGACGTCCGACAGCGAGAACGGGAGTTCGGCCGCGAGCGGCTCCCAGTTGGCGACCGGGTCGCCGCCGGACGACGTCGCATCGAAGAACCGGTCGACGCAGGCGAGGACGTCCTCTCGATAGGACTCGAGGCCGCGGGCCGTGAGCTGTCGGACCGCCGCCGCGCGCCACTCCTCGCGGGTGCGGTACCCCCTGTAAAAGGCCTCCTCGGCCACGTCGTGAAAGACCGTGCCGACGACGCGCTGGCTCCCGTCCGTCCGCCGATCCGCGCCCGGTATCGATCCGTCCGTCGTCCACCCCCTCGAGTCGCCGCCCGCCGGATCGTCGATCGCGCGAACGACGTGATCCAGGTAGTGCTTTCGCGGACAGGCGGCGTACGTCTCGACCGCGGAGTAGCTGTGGCGCATCGCCACCGGGACGTCGGTCGCACTCGAGAGCGCGTCGACCGGAAAGCGGGTGGCGTCGGTCGTCAGCGCGGACGGACGACGGCCGCTCGGCACGGGGCGGATGCGCTCCCCGTCGACGTCGTCGGGCTCGAGCAGCGGGGCGGCGTCGGCCGCGGGCAACAGCGTCCCGTTTCGAAGCAGTCGCCCGAGTCGGTGGACGGTCTCGATGGCGTCGCGGGGCTCGAGGGACGTTTCGGCGTCGTAATCGTAGGTGATCGTCCCCGGCCTGGCGTCGGCCGACAGCGCGATCTCGTCGGTCCGGTCCGCGACGGTCTCCGGGTAGCGCTCGCGGACGCGCTCGAAGCTGTCGGTCAGCGCCGACCAGAGGTTCATCCGCTCGCCGGCGACGGACCACTCGATCTCGTCGGCAAGACAGGTCGACGCGGTCGAGACCCCGAGTTCGTCGTCGTCGCCGTCGTAGTCGTACTCCGCGCCGAAGACGAACAGGTGGTTCTCGGCGCGCGTGAGCGCGACGTGGAGCACCCGCCACTCCTCGCCGACGGTCTCGGCGGCCAGATCGGCGAGCAACGGGGAGTCGACGTCGTCGGACAGCGTGGCGGCGAGCAGCCGGTACCGTGCCCGTTCGGCGTAGTCGGTTTCGACGCACCACTCCTCGTCCGAGAGATACGCCACCAGGACGGTGTCGAACTCGAGTCCCTTCGCCTGGTGGACCGTCATCACGTCGACGCAGTCGTCCGATCGAGTGCCGCGGGTGCGCTCGCGCTCGCTTCCCCGCATCGTCCGCTCGAGCGCGTCGACGACCCCGTCCGAGAGCGCTCTGAACGCCGCGTCAGTGTCCGTGGCCTCGACGACTCGCTCGAGGCGGTCGAGTTCGGCGCGCTCGTCGTCCGTGAGAAACCACCCGATGCGCGTCCGCTCGCGGAACCGGCGGACGAATCCGGAAAGCGGGTAGACGTCCCGCAGCCGCTCGAGAGCGGCCAGGTCCTCGCGAGCCCGCTCGAGGCGGTCGGGCTTCGCGAGGGTCGACCGTTCGGCGTCGAACGTCGCGTCGTACAGCGACCCGTCCGCTCGCTGGAGCGTCTCGAGGTCGTCGCCGGGCAGCCGGTAGCGATAGAGCAGCACCCGCCGGAGGTGGGCGTCCGCGTCGGGATCGACCAGCACCCGGAGGTACGACAGCACCGTCCGCACGCCGGGAGAAATCTCGCCGCGGGGCGACCCCGAGATCTCGTACGGGATCTGCTCGTCCCGGAGCTCGTCCGCGATCGCCTGGGCCTGGCGGTTGGTTCGCACGATGACCGCGACGTCGCCAAGCGACCGCCGCGGCACGTTCTCGCACTCGCCGTTGAGCAGCCGCGAGACGGTCGTCGAGACCTGCTCGGCGGTCGATCGTTCGATCTCGTCGCTCTCGACTTTGACGACGCGGTCGGGCGACCGCTCGTCCTCGCTCTCGTCGGCGTTCGCCTCCCGTCTGCGGTCGTCGCTTTCGTCGCCGCTCGTCCCGCGTCCGTCACCGTCGCGTCCGACGACGCTCCCGTCCTCGGGCTTCCCCGTTTCGATCGCGCCGGCTCCAGCTTCGCTCTCGCCCCGATTTCGGTCGACCTCCCGGAGCGTCTTCGAGGACTGTGGCCCGTAGTCACAGTGGTTCGTCAGATCGAGGATCTCCTGTCGCGAGCGGAAGTTGAGCTCGAGTTCGATCGACTCGTGGTCGTCGTACACCGCGGCGAGTCTGTCGAGTCCCTCGCGGTCGGTGCCGCGCCAGCCGTAGATCGCCTGGTCTTTGTCGCCGATCGCGAGCAGGTCCGGCCGATCCGGACCGTCCGTCAGCGCGGTTATCAGCGCGAACTGCGTCTCGTCGGTGTCCTGGAACTCGTCGCAGTAGACCTGCTCCCACCGGCCGGTGATCTCCTCGGCGACCGACCGCCGGGCCGTCCCACCGCCCGACTCGTCTGTTGCGTCCGCGTCCTGACTCGAGCCGTCCGCGAGCAGCCGGGTCGCCGTCCGCACCAGTTCGTCGAAGTCGAGCGTCCGATCGCCCTCGAGGCGGGCGTGGTAGTCCGCGTACACCTCCGCGTAGTGGCGCGCGATGCGCAGGAACTCGACGTAGTGTTTCAGCCGACCGAACGGACTCTGCTCGATCCGGTCCGTCGCCGTCCGCCAGATCTCGTTGCCAAACAGCGCGCGAGGGAGCTGTTTCGTCGCCGGCTCCTCGAGCGAGAGCGCCTCGATCGTGTTCGTCACGCACTCCTGGAGCACCCGGAGGTACCGATCGACGTCGCGAACCACCGCGTCCTCGCGGAACTCGGCCGGCGCCTCCGCGATCTTCTCGCGACAGTAGGTGATGAGCGTGCCGTACTCGACCAGCGACTCGCGGGCCGACTCGAGGTGATCGTCGTCGGAGAAGTACCGAAGCGCCTCGTTGTCGAACGAGAGCTCCTCGTCGGCCCGACGTTCGAGCCAGAGGACGAACTCCGAGAGCAACTCGAGGGTTCGAACGCCCGGAAGCTCCGCTCTGAGCGTCTCGGGCCGGATTCCCTCCTGGCTCATCGCCCGGATGAACCGATCGATCGAGTCGACGAGGTCGGCCGTCGATCCGTCGCCGGTCGCCGAGGCGGCCGCGAAGTCGTACTCGTTGTCCGCGAGCAGCCGGCCGACGATCCGGCGGCGCCGCCGCTCGGTGACGACCTCGAACTCCGGCGAGTAGCCGAGGTGGTAGGCGTACTCCCTGACCAGCCGGTAGCAAAAGGAGTGGTAGGTGTAGACGTCGATCGCCGCCGCGGTGTCGGGATCGAGCCGCCGCGAGACCGCATCCCGGATGCTCCCTGCAGCCTCGTTGGCGAACGTCAACACGAGCACGTCGTCGGGGTCGACCTCGCCGCGGTCGATCGCACGTTCGATTCGCAACAGCATCGTCGTCGTCTTGCCCGTTCCGGCGCCGGCGTCGACGGACGTACACGCCGCCCGACTCTCGATGACCGCACGCTGGTTTCCTCTCGGCTCGAGGCGCTTCCGGTCGATCTCACCCATCGAACCGGACCTCCCGCTCGATGCGTTCCTGACAGCAGACGGCGTACTCACACCGGGGGCAGATCCGCCGTTCGATCCGCTCCCACCGGTCGGACGGATCGAACGCGCCCGAAATCAGCCGGCCGACGACGCGCTCGAGGCGGCCGTCGACCGTCGCGTTGCGGTGTTCGTGGGTCATCCCGTAGGTGTGGTGGTCTACGTAGACGTCCGTCAGATCGACGATCTCGAGGCTCGCCTCGACTGAATTCCGAACCCAGTTGACCGACGTTCCCGACCGATCGGCGAGGGGGATCCGGACGTACCGACAGGTCCGTCTCTCGAGACCGAGTCGATCACGGAGGCCCCTGAGTCCGTCGAGGACGACGGCCGTCTCGAACAGTGCCGCGATCGGAGACGGCTCGAACACGTCCGCGTCGGGGTCGAAGTGATCGGCAAAGAGCGTCTCGACGTCGCCGTCCCACTCCGATCGGTACCGCAACAAGCCAAGCGGCGCGAGCGTCGGCACGAACCTGACGGCGACGATCGACGATTCCGCGGCGTAGACGTAGTCGACGTTCGCTTCGATCGTCTTCTCCCCTCCGGGATCCGCGTCCGTCCCGTCCCCCGGTTCGGACTCCGCCACCGGAGCCGACACCGTACACGAGAGCGTGCGACCGGGTCCGACGAGTTCCGGGTCGCCCTCGGCAGCCGCGCGCAGCCGCTCGACGCCGCGTGCGTGCTCGAGGCCGACGCGGTCGGCGTAGGCCCGGAGGGTCGCCTCGAGCACCCGCCGCTCGTGACGGCGCTGGGCGCGGGAGTGAAATCGTTCGTCGTGGTCGTCCCACAGCGCGGCCAGGCGCGTTCGAGCGGTCTCGACGAGCGCGTCGGGCTCGGTCGGGTCCGCTTCGAGCGCCGCACAGATCGCCCGCCGGAGGAGATCGATCCGGTCGGCCTCCGCGTCGTCGTCGCCCGCGAGTCCGTAGACGTGGGCGAATTCGTACTGACGGGGGCAAGCGAGGTAGGTCTCGAGGCCGCCGACGGTGATCGCGTCGGTCATTCCGACCGTTCCCCCTCCGTCGGCCGCCGCGCCCTTCGCTTCGGGGACCGTTCGTCGGCCCGCTTTCCTCGGCGGCCGCCGGTTCGGACCACGTCCCCGGCGGCGAACTCGAACTGCGACCGGACCGCCTCCGCGAGTTCGTCGTCGATCGCCGCCGACTCGAGGACGACGGCGATCTCTTCGAACAGCGCCTCCGTCTCGCCGAGGTCGGCCTCGCCGCCGGTGCTGGCCTCGCGCAGCACCCGCTCGAGTTCGCCCCGCGGCTGGTCGAGGATCGCCTCGAGGGCGTTCGCACGGCCGCGGACCGCACCCCCACGGGAAGCGTCGACGTCCTCGAGTTCGAGTCCCGGCGTCGCCTCGATCAGCTCGAGATACCGCGACTCGTCGTACGTTCGCCGGAGGCCGCCGGAACCCCGCTCGTACGAACAGCAGTAGAGGACGCTTCGCGCCGCCCGAGCTCCGAGCGCGAGCCGTCGCCGCGACCGCTGGGCGTGATACGTCTCGAAGCGATCGCCGATCTCGTCCGTCTCGGGGGCCGTCGAAAACGTCGCCGCGATCTGCTTACGACTGGGATCGGTGACGGCGGGATAGGCGGGCAGCTCCCGGAGCCACGCCGTCGGAAACAGCCTGGTGAGAAACTGCTCGCCGGGGTAGGATTCGTCGACCAGGTCGAGCAGGAAGACGGCCTCGTGCGAGGCGTATTTGAGGTCGTCCACGGGACAGACCGTCACGCCACCCGACGGGGCTCGCGTCTCGACGGCGTGGACGTACGGCGCGTCGTACCGGATCGTCCGCCGGAGCATCCGACCCAACCCCTGCCAGTCCGGTCCGACCAGGTCGGTCTCCTCGACGAATCGGGCGATTTCGAGGACCCGACGGATCCCTTCGTACTGCTCGCGGGCGTCGACCCACTCCTCCTCGCTCGCGATCCGGCCCTTCAGGTTGGTGCGGGCGATCCACCGCTCGAGCGACCGGGAGACGCTCGCGCCGTCACACTCCGCGAGCAACGCGCTCGAGAACGCATCTGTGCGCGCCCGCAGCCGCTCGCGGGCGGCCTCGCGGTCGCGGTCGCGGCGGCGCTCGCCGCCGTCGACCGCCGCCTCGTCGGCGCGGCGGTCGCACTGGAGCGTGACGAACGCGTACAGTTCGTTGACGGCCGGATCTTCCGCGAGCGAGGGCGTTCCGATCGTCGCCGTCGGTATCCCGGCGTCGCGCAGCAGGCGTCGCGTCTCGGGAACGCGCTCGATCCGGGGGACGCCGACGGCGAACGCGTCGGGCTCCCAGCCGTGGCGGTCCCGAAGCGCCTGAATCTCCGTCGCCACCGCCCTGACCTGCTCGCGGGCGGTCGCGGTCCGGATGCGTCGCGCTCGAGCGAGCGGCCGGTCGTCTCCGGCAAGCGTCCCGTCCCCGTTCGCGGTCGACGGATCGTCACCGCCGTCGTTCAGTCGGGGCGGGACGCCCGTCGCGAGAAACCGCGTGATCCCGTCGTGAAGCGGTCGCTCCCCGCTCTCGCGGGAGTCCGTCGCTCGAGAGCCGCCCGGCTCGAGCCGCTCGATCTCGAGTCCGTCCCCGACGTGGTCCTCGATGCGTCCCGGCTCGACGCGCGTCCGCTCGACGCTCGCGTGGCGCTCGCCCAGACAGACGAGTTCGGCGTCGGCCGACAGCGCCGCGAGGTAGCGCCTGTCGAGCCGGCGGAACTCCTCGAACTCGACGGCGAGGACGGCGTCGAACGACGACGTGACTCGCCCTCGCAGCCCGTCGACGTCGTCCTCGAGCAACTCGACGGCCGTCGGGATCACGTCCGCCCGTTCGACGTAGCCGCGCCGGTCGAGCTCGTCGTGGAACCGGTCGTTCGTCGCGTACAGAAACGCGAGGCAATCGCGACCGACGCCGCCGTCTTCGCCCTCGAGAGCGGTCGCGTCGATCCGCTGGCGCGTCGCCTCGAGCAGGAGCTGTCCGACGTCGCGGGCGAAACTCTCGTGGACCGACGCGCGCTCGAGGTAGTCGGGGATCGATCGGCTCGCGCCGTCGACGACGAGCGAGATGAGTTCGATCCGTTCTTCGTACTCGAGGCGGTCGAGCGTCGGATCGTGGGCTTCGATCACCTTCGAGGCGTGTTCGGGCAGCGACTCGACCCGTGGCGATCGAGGCGTGCCGTTCGTCGCGTCGACGGTCGCGAGCGCCTCCTCGAGCCGGTCGATGCCGGCCGGGAGACGCTTGCAGACGAGGACGTTTCGGGGACCGTACTCGTCCGCGAGCGCGGCGTACTCGCCGGTGATGGCGTCGAACAGGCCGTCGTCGGGTGCGGGGAGGAGCTTACAGGTTCCCTCGAGGGACGCGTCGGGCGACATCACTGGTACGTCACCGTGTATGTCCGATTTCGTATTTAAAGCTATGCGACGGGTTCGCCGCCCGTCACGGTCTGCAGTCGCGGTCGCCTCATCGCGACGGTTCGACAACCATTATAGAGTGCAAGTCAAAGACTGACGTATGGAAGACGTTTTCGTCGCACGAGTCATGTCTCCGTCGGTCGTCACCGTGGACCCGGAAACGCTCGTCGAGGACGCCGGACAGCTGATGCTCGACAACGACATCGGCTCGGTGATCGTCACCGACGAGGAAGAACACCTCGAGGGAATCCTGACGACGACCGATTTCGTCAACATCGTCGCACAGAGCCAGCCGAAAGCCGAGACGACCGTCTCGCGGTACATGAGCACCGACGTCATCACGGCGTCCGCACAGGACAGCGTCCGCGACGTCGCGGACGTGATGGTCGAGCACGGGTTCAAACACGTTCCCGTCGTCGACGAGGACGAGAGAGTGATCGGCATCGTCACCACGACCGATCTGACGTCGTACCTCTCGCACGCGCAGACGCCGAGTCCGGAGAGCTAGTACCCTCCCAAGCGTCGACTGCTGAGTGAAATCGGACCTCACCGCGTGATTTCACTCGACAGTTCGGGCCCGACACGCCACTAGACGCCCCGACCGAACCGGACTGCGCGGACGAACGCGTTGGCGACGGCGTTAGCCGTCGTTTTCCCCGTCCGGTTCGTCCGGTTCGTCGTCCGTTCCGGTCCCGGCCGACGCCGACTCCGGCATCCAGCGGAGGATTTCCTCGAGTCGCTCGCACAGCGCGTCGGCTTCGGCGGGCGTCAGTTCGACGTCCGCGTGGCCGGTGGCGTGATCGCCCGCCATCGCGTCGACGCTCAGGACCACCCGGCCCCCGTCGTCGCTCTCGGGTCGAACCGAGACGTCGGCGCGGTCCGGATAGTCCCGCGGCGGTCCCATCTCGAGGTCGTGTTCGCCGCGGGTGACGCCCACTCGCACCCGTTGGGCGCACTCGAGGTCGAACGAATCGGTCGGATCGTCCGCGAGCGGCGAGCGGTCGTCGGGATCGGTGTCCTCCGCCATACCCGTCCGTTGGACGGCCCGAGCCTTGGGTGTACCGTCCCGCGGGTCGATCCACCGGCGGTCGGCGACGCGATCGCTCCCGCTTTTGAACGCTGTGCGAATTAACGCCGAACGTGATGGTCGTCGGCTCGCAACCTGCGAGCGACGATGACAGATCAGCCGCCGTCGCCCTCTCCCTGCTGGCCCGCGCCGACGCCGACCGCGTCGGCCGGAATCGAATCCGACGAGCGCGTCCTCGCGACCACCGCCCAACTCGTCGCGGCCGTCGAGCGATCGCTCGACTGCCGCCTCGACGAGGACGACCTCGAGGAGCTCCTCCTCGAGCTGGACCGCAGGTCGTACGTCGAGTGGGTGACCGTCACCCGCACCGGCGAGTACGTCTGGGATCTGACGGACGCGCCCGACCGAATCGCAGACGCCGTCGCCGTCGCCCTCGTCTCGAGGCTGTGTGCGTGGCTCGAGGGCGAACGCTGAGCGAACCGACGACGTTCGGCTGCGACCGTCACGGTCGGTCCGCCCCCACTTAGAGCGCGGAATCGTTCAGCCGAGACGGTACGTGCCGGGAGACGAACGCTCGAGTATGGAACCGGTTCCCACGACCGTCGAACTGGCGATCTACCTCTACTTCGTCGTCGTCGCCGCGGTCGGCTGCGCCCTCCTCCTTCGATGCTGGTTCGGCCGTCGTCGCCGCGGCGCATTCGGCGACGCCCGACACGCCGAGTAACGACGTCGGCCCTCGACGCGCCGAGAACCGGCACGATCCCGTCGAACGCCGACTCGAGTCGGAACCGATACGCGAGCGTCGCGAACCTCACCCTTCGCGGAAGATCCGATACGCCACCTGTCCGGTCGCGACCTCGCGCGTCTCGCCGTCCGGCGTCGTGCTCTCGACGGTGATCTCGCTGACGCCGACGCTCGTGCCGGCGCGGATCACGTCGGCGGTGGCGGCGAGGTCACCGGTCGCCGGACGAAGGTAGTTGACGTTCAGGTTGATGGTCGCGATGCTCGCCGCGAACGGGTCCTCGAGTTCCGTTCGAAGCGCGAGGCCGCCGACGGTGTCGATCAGCGTCGCCGCGACGCCGCCGTGAATGTCCGGCCGCCGTCCCTCGGGGGCGCTCGGTCGGGTGTTCGTCAGCTTCTCGTCGTACGGCACCGAGAGGGTCATCGTCCCGTCGCCGACGTCGTCGACGGTCGTCCCGATCCACGAGAGGAACTCCTGGTGCTCGTCGATGAAGTACTGGACGAGGTCCTCGAGGTCGTCGAACTCGGCGATCGCGGCTCGCAGCTCGTCGCTCATGGCCTCCGGTCCGCCGGCGAGACCCTTGACGGCTGCGCTTCCCGCGCTTTCAGTTGTCGAGCGTTTATTCGCAGTCGACGCTCGGACGATTCGCTCAAAGAGCCGTTTCACTCAGGAGAAAGCGTTTATCCCCGCCGGATGACCGACCGAATATGTCGACCAACAGACGAACTCTGCTCGCGCTTTCGGGAGCCCTCCTCGCTGGCGCTGCGGGCTGTACGAGCGACGGACCGGCCGACGAATCGAACGGAGACGACACGGACGGGACCGGCGACGACGCCATCGGAAGCGCCGGGAACGGCGCGTTCGATACGGAGCCGCCGGCGTTTCCGCGGCTGGATTTCGTCACGGATCCGAACGTCGGCGAGGATCCGCTCGCCCAGCAGATCCGCGCCAACGTCGCGTTCTCGCTCGAGGCGCTCGCCCGGCTTCGGGAGGACGACCCCGACGAGAACCTGTTTTTCTCGCCGTACAGCATCTCGGTCGCGCTGGCGATGACCTACGCCGGCGCGCGCGGCGAGACGGCTTCGGAGATGGCCGAGGCCCTGCGCTACGAGCTCGAGGGCGAGAATCTCCACGACGCCTTCGGCGCGCTCGAGGCCGAGTTCGAACGGCGAAACGAGGACGGAGAAACGGTCGAGACCGGCGAGTGGTCGGACGACGAGGACGACGAGGACGACGATCTGGGATTCGAGCTCTCGAGCGCGAACGCCGTCTGGACCGACGCGGGCTACCCGTTCGACGAGACGTACCTCGAGGTGCTCGCGGACTCCTACGGGGCCGGCGAGCGTACCGTCGACTTCGCGGGCGACCCCGACGGCGCGCGTCTGGAGATCAACGAGTGGGTCGAAGACCGAACGAACGACCGGATCGATGACCTGCTTCCAGACGGCTCGGTCGACGAGATGACGCGCATGGTCCTGACGAACGCGGTCTACTTCCTCGCCGCCTGGGAGCACGACTTCGACCCGTCCGCGACCGAATCGGAGACGTTCACCGCCCTCGACGGGAGCGAGACGGAGGTGGAGCTGATGCGCCAGTCGACGGAGCTCCGATACGCCGAGGTCGAGGGACACCAGCTCGTCGAACTCCCCTACGCCAACGGCGACACCAGCATGATCGTGATCCTCCCCGCGGAAGGCGAGTTCGAGTCGTTCGAAAAGTCGTTTTCGGTCGACCGGCTCGCGATCATGCTCGAGGAGACGTCCCGCTCGGAGGTCGACCTCGCGCTGCCGACGTTCGAGATCGAATCCGAGTTCAGCCTCGTCGATGCGATGCGGGAGCTCGGAATGGAGCGGGCGTTCGAATCCGATGCCGAGTTCGAGGGAATGGTCGACGGCGAGGAAGACGATCTGTTCGTCGACGACATCCGCCACAAGAGTTTCGTCTCGGTCGACGAGGAGGGAACCGAGGCGGCGGCGGCCACGGCGGTCGTCGTGGAGACGGCCGAGACCGAACCACCCGAACGAGTCGCGATGACCGTCGACCGGCCGTTCCTGTTTTACGTTCGGGATCGCCCCACGGAGACGCCGCTGTTTCTCGGTCGGGTCGTCGACGGCGACTCGCTGTCGGCGGGCTGACCGCGGTCCGAATCCATCCGCGTCGGTCAGCGAAGTGATCGCCGGCGGATGTCGAAGTTAACCGATCGACAGCGGGCATCGAAAAGCGGACCGAGCGCCGCGGATCCGGGGGCCTCGACTCCGACCCGCGACCCCGATCCCGGGACGCGCGCCCCCGGACGGAGCGCGCGTCGACGGAAATCGGTGATCTCTCGAGAGATCTCCGCGCGACCCCTTCGACTCGACTTCGGCCTGACGGCGGTATACTCGAGCCTCGGTCTCGCGCGTGGCCCCTGGGGGGCTTTCCAGTGGACGCGCCGGCGGTCCGATACCTGTCGGCGTCGGGCTCGGCTCGGACGACGCCCACCACGACCGGTCCGGGTCGAACTGGGCTTGGTCGTTTACCTTCGCCGGTGGCCTTCGGCGTCGAGCGCTACGGCGCGTCTTTTGTCCGCCAGGGGCGGGGACCGTCTCCCCGACGTTGAATACGGGAGTTTACTATGTAATTCTTTCTACTTCTGTTCGGGTAAATACCGGGCGCGGAAACGCCGGCAGCTCCGCCGTCTCGTGGATCGACCCGACGTCGAACGACGTTGCCGCCGTCCGTCGTAAGGTCGCAATCGGTAGGATGATACGAAACGGTGTGAACGGAAGCGTTCTCCTATCGTGACGAGGGGGGGTTTCCTCGCCCTCTCCAGCCGATTCGCTCGGTCGCTACGTTCTCTCGCTCACCCTCGCGCGCCGTCGGACTGCGGTTCGTCGGCGACTCACCGCAATCCAACGCGCGCCATCGTCGTATCTTACGGCCGTCGACGAACGCGCACTCGCACGCGCTCGCCGACCGCGAACTCGCGATCCGGACAGACGAGCTTCGCGCCGAAGTCGCCGTCTCGAGCGCAGAACGCCGACAGGCCCGTGACCGGCTCGCCGTCGACGGTCACGACCGCGTCGTCCCAATCGACCGTCCGGCCGTCGACTCGGGAAACCGATCCGAGTCGAACGCCGTTCAGGTGGACGGACGCCGCTCCCTCGAGCGCCCGTTTGCCGCCCGTGACGTACACGCCGCCGCCGTCGTAGTGGGGGAGCCCGCCGTCGAGCACGCCGCGGACCGGTTGGGACCCGTCGATCCGCCGCTCGACGCCGAGACCGACGAACTCCTCGCCCGGGTTCGGGTGCGACGGCGCGTCGAGGACGGCGTACGTCTCGTCCGTCGAAACGACCGTTCCGGTCCCGTCCCACTCGAGCGGTCGGACCTCGCTCTCGAGCGCGAGCGCGAGCGACCCCGACGCCCGCCGGATGTTTTGATCGGGTCGTCGAAAGCCGACGTGGAGGTGGTTGTCGACCCAGGGTGCGAAAAAGCCCGCGCGCAACAGGCTGCCGAGCGACTCGCCCCGCTCGACGCGCTCGCCGACCTCGACCGACGGATCGACGTGGAGAACGCGAGCGACCAGCCCCTCGAGTTCCGGCGGATCGTCGCACTCGAGTGCGAGAACGACGTCGTGGACCGGCGCGTACGGCTTCGCGGGTGCGCGAACGACGTGTCTCTCGCGGACGACGCCGCCGACGGGACTGAGTGCGTCCGTCGTCCGGCCGTCCGCGAGCGTTCCCGGGTAAAGGTCGACCGCGCACCCGTCGTCGTGGGCCGCGTACGGCGAGTTGTAAAGCGAGAATCGCGCGTACCGCGTGAGCAGGGAGTCGGGAAGCGTGACGGCCATCGGATCGGGCTCGCCTGCGTATCCGTGCCGGGAGCGTTTAGGCCCGTCGACCCGAACGTCGCGTATGCGACTCTTCCGCGGTCGGGCGTCCACGATCGAGGCGGATCGACTGGCGAGTCGTCGCCTCCTCTCGAGCGCCGGGGACGAGCCCGCGGTGCGCGTCTGGCGGCCCCACCGGCAGGTCGCCTTCGGCCGGCGGGACGTCGCCCGAAACGGCTACGACCGCGCCCGCGAGGCCGCCCGATTCGCTGGCTTTCCGCCGATCGAACGCGACGTCGGCGGCCGGGCCGTCGCCTACGACGGCGAGACGACGCTCGCGTTCGCCCGCGCCGACCCCGTCGCGGATCCCAGGCGCGGCCTCGACGAGCGCTACGAGCGAGCCACCGCTGCTGTCGAGCGCGCGCTCTCGCAGTTGGGCCTCGAGACGATCCGCGACGAGCCGCCGGACTCGTTCTGTCCGGGCGCGCGCTCGCTCTCGCTCGTCGCGAACGCCACCCGGTCCGAGGGCGCTCGAACGGACGGCGATCCGGCGCCGGGAGAGACGGCGAACGCCCGCAAAGTAGTCGGCATCGCCCAGCGGGTTCGCCAGGAGGCGGCGGTCACGGCCGGAATCGTCGTCGTCGACGGTCGAGAGGAACTCGCCGACGTGCTCGGTGCGGTCTACGACGCGCTCGGACTCTCGCTCGAGCCCGATGCCGTCGGCTCGATCGCGACCGCCGGCGGCCCGGCGGATACCGCCGCCGTTCGAAACGCCCTCGAGACCGAACTGGCCGGCGACGAATCGGTCACGGTGCGACCGGTTTCGGACCTCCTCGACGATTCCGCGGCCGTCGACGACCGGTGACTCGAGCGGTCGGCGGTCGCGTGAAGTAACGTTTTCGGGGCTCCGTCCCGTCGTCTTCGAATATGATGACCCGATCGAGACCGGAGGGGCACCGATGACCGCCGACGCGCCGACGAGCGAGGCGATCTGGACGGAGCTGCTCGAGCACGCCGGGGCGATCGCGGCGGAGTACCGCGACGCCGGCTGGGACGCGGTCGTCCTCGAGCCCGTCGACGTCTCGCCGAGCGAGCGCGAGGAGCGCTTCGGCCTCGACGTCCGCGTCAGCGACGAGGAGTACGACGTCGTCGAGACCCTCGTCGAAAACGAGGACGTCGCGTTCGCGGACGCCGAGGTGTACTACCGACCGCCCGACGGCGACGACAGGCGCTACGCGCTCGTCGTCGAACGCGACGAATCGGTCGAGACGGCCGTCTTCCTGCCGCTGACGTACTCCGTCTCGCGAGCCCGGACGGTCCTCGAGCGAGCGCTGCTCGAAGAGGAGTTGCTCGCTCACGTTCGCCCCGGCGGTGACGCGGAGGACGTCGCTTCCGACGCCGGGAGCGCCGACGTCGATCGGTGGGTCACCTTCTCGCACGACGATCCGTCGCTGTTTCTCGAGGAGTCGGACCTGCGCGAGTGGAGCGACGAGTAGCCGCCGTCACGGCCGAGACGTCGAATCCGGTCGGCGGTGATCCGCCTACTCGTCGTCGCGCTCGCGAAGCTCGTCGCTGGCTTCTCGCACTTCCCGCATCACGCTCGAGATGCGCTCTTCGGCCTCGAGTTCCTCCTCGACGGAGAGGTCGACTCCCTCGACCTCGAGCAGGAATTTCGCGACCTCGGTCGACTCGTACATCACGTCGTCGAGCTCCTCGGCGGTGAAGAAGTCACACATCGCACCGTACAGAAACGTCGCGCCGGCCTTCCGAACCTTCTCCTCGAAGGAGGATCGGGCCTGGTTGACCGCCTGCGGCGTGTAGGTGTCGGTCATGAAGGGAACGAGTTCGGGGAGATTCTCGCCGATCTTGGTCATCTCGACGCCGGTTTCGGTCCGGAAATCCGAACAGAGCCGGGCGATGGCCCACTCGCGGGCCGTGACGTACGTTCGATCGCGGAGGAACTCGTTGACCCGGTCGTACTGGGCCCCGTCCATCTTCTTGAATCGAGCGTACTTCTGGACGTCTTCGGGGACGTCGGACTCCTCGGGTTCGGGGTCGGGGACGCCCGGCATCGCCGCCCCGGCGTCGGCGTCACTACTCGAGTCCGCGTTTCCGGCGTCCGCGTCGGCATCGAGTTCGTCGCCGGGTTCGCCCGTCTCGGGTTCGCTCGAGGTGTCGGTCTCGACGGCCGACGGCCGACCGTTGCGCTCGTCGTCCGTGTCCGCGGGAGCGTCGGACGGCGGCTCCGGTTCCGGTGCATCCGATCCGTCGTTCATGGCCGCCTATTCCGAGACCCGGGGGATAAGGGTTGTTCTCGACGTCGCCGATTCGCGCTGTGGCGGACCGAGTTCGGCCGGCGCGTCGCCGTCGGGAAACGATAAACCCCTTCCGTGTTTTCGCGAGTTCGACCGGATTTAAGTCCGTGAACGGCGTTCGCTACTGTATGACACAGACACCGGTCGTCGTCGAGGCCGTACGGACGCCACAGGGCAAGGAGGACGGCGCGTTCGCGGATCTCCGCAGCGAGGACCTCTCGATACCGTTGATCGACGAGATTCTGTCCGAAACTGGCCTCTCCGGCGAGGACATCGACGACCTGATGTGGGGCTGTGCACAGCAGCGCGGCGAACAGGGTAACAACCTGGCTCGCGTCATCGCGTTGCTCTCGGATCTCGGCGAGGGCGTGCCGGCGACGACGATCAACCGCTGGTGTGCCTCCTCGATGCAGGCGATCACGTCGGCGTCGGACGCGATCGCTGTCGGCAACCGGGACGCGATCCTCGCGGGCGGCGTCGAGAGCATGAGCCGCGTCCAGATGGGCGAGAACACGACGAACGTGCACCCGCGGATGGCCGAACTGTACAACGTCGGGGAACTCCAGATGGGGATGACCGCCGAGACGGTCGCCGAGGAGTACGGCATCGACCGCGAGCAACAGGACGAGTACGCCGCACGGAGCCAGCAGCGCGCCGTCGAGGCCACCGAAGAGGGCCGGTTCGACGACGAGATCGTCCCGGTCGAGACGGACGACGGAACCGTCTCCGAGGACGAAGGACTGCGGCCCGGAACCACCCCCGAGAAGCTCGCGGAACTGCCGAGCGTCTTCAAGGCAGACGGCACCGTCACGCCCGGCAACGCCTCGCAGATCTCCGACGGCGCGGCCGCGGTACTCGTCACCAGCGAGTCATTCGCCGAAGATCACGGCCTCGAGATCCTGGCGGAAGTCGGCGCGAACGCCGTCGCCGGCGTCGACCCGACCGTGATGGGGATCGGCCCCGTCCCGGCGACGCGGGGACTGCTCGAGCGAAACGGCCGGGAGATCGACGACTACGACCTCGTGGAGCTGAACGAGGCCTTCGCGAGCCAGGCGGTCTACTCGCGCGACGAACTCGGCGTCGATCCCGAGCGGTTCAACGTCAACGGCGGCGCGATCGCCATCGGACACCCGCTGGGCGCTTCGGGGGCTCGCCTTCCCGTGACCCTGATCAACGAACTGCGCCGGCGCGGCGGCGGCCAGGGGCTGGCGACGCTGTGCGTCGGCTTCGGCCAGGGTGCGGCGATCGAGTTCGACGTCTACTGAGCGCCACCTGCGACGTCCGCCGATCACATCGCCCCGACGCCTCCCGGTCGGATCGTCCGCGCCGCTCACGGTTCGTTAGGCCGGATTCGGTACCCGTCGCCGCTTTCGACGCTCTTCGGACCGCTTTTCGCTCTCGAGTCGAAACGGTGCGGTATGGACGAACGGGCCGCACTGACGCTCCTGGAGAACGAACTCGAGGCCGCCGGCGACGACGCCGCAGTCGTCGACGGGCTCGTGGTGACGACGGACATGCTCCACGAGCGGACGGACTTTCCGCCGGGGACGACGCGCTACACGGCCGGCTGGCGGGCCGTCGGCGCGTCCCTCTCGGACGTGGCGGCGATGGGCGCGCGAGCGACGGCCGCGGTCGCGGTCTACGCGGCACCGTCGTTCGACCGCGACGAGCTGCTGGCGTTCGTCCGCGGCGCGAGCGACGTCTGCGAACTCGTCGGCGCGGAGTACGTCGGCGGCGACCTCGACGGCCACGAGGAGTTCACCGTCACGACGACCGCGCTCGGCCGGACGGACGACCCGATCCGGCGCAGCGGCGCGCGCCCCGGCGATCTCGTCTGCGTCACCGGAACCCTCGGGCGCAGCGCCGCCGCGCTCGAGCTGTTCGAGCGGGCGAGCGACGCCGACTCGTCGACCGAAGCCGAGCAGCTTCGCGAGCGGGCGAACGACTACTTTCGGTTCGAGCCGCGGGTGGACGCCGGGCTCGCGCTCGCCCCGCACGCCACGGCCGGGATGGACTCGAGCGACGGGCTCGCGCGCTCGCTCCACCAGCTCGGCGAGGCCAGCGACTGCGGGTTCGCGATCGACGCCGCCGACGTGCCTGTCGACGACGGACTCGCCGAGCTGGCGGACGAAGACGGGGCGCTCGAGCGCGCGACGACGTTCGGCGAGGACTTCGAACTGATCGCGACGCTCCCGGCGAACGCCCTCGCGGACGTCCGGGCGGCGACCGACGTCCCGATCTCGCCAATCGGAAGGGTCGTCGATCGCGACGAGGGGATCACGATCGACGGCGAGGAGCTTCCGGACCGAGGGTTCACGCACGGCTGAGACGGTCGAGCCGGACCGGTTCTCGAGTCCGTCCGTGAAATCGGTCCGCTGCACTCGGCTCGTGCGGCTCCGCGACTGCACCGACACCGACGAAGACGCGGCGACGGACGCCGACGGGACGTTATCCGACCGATCGCCCCGCGAGCGGTGAGCGCCGCTTGGCGGGCGGCCGGCTGATCGCTATCGACCCAGCGGGGCTTACGCCTGTTCCAGTTCCTCGCGATACGATTCGGCCGTCTCGAGCGCGCTGTCGATTCGATCGCGGGTCTCGTCGTCGGCGCGTTCGCGCGCCTGTCTGAGCCGGTTGAGGTGGTCGTCGAAGATGGCGTGGTCGGGTTCGCGGTTCCCGTCGGCGTACGATTCGAGTGCATCCGCGACGTCGTCGACGTCCTCGCGGACGTCGTCGCCGGCGGTTTCGGCCGCTCGCTCGAGTTCTCGTCGGGCCTCGCGCAGTCGATCCGACATATCCGTCCGTCCACGAACGACCCCATAACGGTTGGCCGGGCTGGCGCAACGTGCGAGTCGGTCGGTCGCCGCACGATCCGACCGCGCTCGCCGCTCCCCACGTTCATAAGGGAAGACGCGACCAGAGCGGGCATGATCGCTATCGCCGGTGCCAAAGGCGGCTGTGGAAAGACGACGGTGACGGTCGGTCTCGCGAGGGCGCTCTCGCGCGCCGGCGAGCCCACCGTGGCCGTGGACGCGGATCGCCAGCTCCCGAACTTGCACGCCGTCGCCGACGTCGACCGGACGCCGACGCTCGCGGCCCTCGAGGACGACGGCGTCGACGCGGCCGTCCAGGCGCTTTCGGGATCGTCCAGCGCGGGCGTGATCTCGGCCCCTGAGTCCTCCGACCGGATCGACTTCGAACTCGCGCTCGACCGACTCGCCCGCGAGGACGTCGGCGTCCTGCTGGATTGTCCCTCCGGCGGCGGCCCCGACGTCGTGGAGCCGCTCGAGGTCGCCGACGCCGTTCTCGTCGTGACGACCGAGACCGACCGCAGCACGCACGCGGCGCGAACGACGATCGAGATGGCCCGCCGGCTCGACGTTCCCGTCGCGGGCGCGGTCGTCACCCGAAGCGACGGCGTCACCGGCGAGTTCGAATCGGCGCTCGGCGTTCCGGTGCTCGGAACGATTCCCGAACGACGTCCACCGCTACCCGCCGAGGCGACGCGCGCCGCGTTCGATTCCCTCGCCGCGACGCTGTCCGGCTCTCGGACGACTACTCGAGACGAGGTCGACGGCGACCTGCTGTCGACCGGCGTCGACGCCCTCGACGCGGCCCTCGGCGGAGGACTGTCCGCCGGCTCGGTCGTCGCGCTGACCGCGGCGCCCGCGAGCCAGTCCGAACACCTCCTCTACGACCTCACGGAGACCAGGGGGACGCTCTATCTCACCACGGATCGATCTCGGGCGAACGTCGAACGCGCGATCGCCGCAGCACCGGGTCGACTCGGCAATCCGACGGTTCGACGCGTCGCCGGCGACGATCGGCTCTCGCGGGCGGGCGAACTGATCGGGAAGCTCCCCGAGGGCGCGAATCTCGTCGTCGATTCGATGAACGCCCTCGAGCGAACCGATCGCCGCACGTACCGCGAGTTCCTGAACGGCCTCGTCGACCGGATCGACGAGGTCGGCGGCGTTGCGATCTGTCACTGCCTGATCGGCGAGGATCGGCCGGCGAACCGCTCGGTGACGACCCACCTCGTCGACGGCGTCGTCGACCTTCGCTCGTACTCGGCGGGTGCCGGGGCGGCCACCGAACACGCGCTCACGATCTCGAAGCTCCGCGGGAATCGACGGGCCGCGGAGACGGTCTCCCTCGAGTTCGACCGACCGCCGGTCGACGTCGACTCCGAACCGATCGTAACGGGGTAATCGAAGTTCGGCGGCGTCTCGAGCCCGCTACGTCGACGAAGAGCGTTCACTCCCGACTGCGAACGAGCGCGGCGGATCCGGCCGGCCGTCGCTCGCAGCCTCGAATCGTCCGGGCGATCGACTCGAATGACTCGACCGCGTCGTCGTCTGGTGAGACGTCCCGAAGCGCTTGCTGTGTCCGTCGGGCGTCGTCGATCGCCGGTCGTTCCGGGACGACCGCGACCGGCGCTTCGAATCGCGATTCGACCGCGGCGGCGATCGCTTCGCCGCGTCCGTCTCGCGATCGGTTGAGGACGACGACGCCGATCGGCGTCTCGAGTTCGAGCGCGAGTCGTCTGGTCCGAACCGCATCGAGCAACGCGGGCCTGGACGGCGTCGTCACGAGGGCAACGAGGTCCGAACGCGCGAGGACGGTGCCGACGTCGCGAGCGAGGCCGGCCGGACAGTCGACCACGACTCGATCGCACTCGCGCTCGAGCCGTCGAAGCGTTCGCCCGAGTGCCGAGCGGTCCGACGCGCGGACGCCGGAGAGCGTCCGCTCGCACGGAAGCAGTCGGAACGAACCGCGCCGCTCGAGGGCGTCCGCCGGGGCCGTCCGTCCGGCGAGGACCTCCTGGAGGCCGGGGCCCGTCCCGCGCGGAAGATCCGGCGTCGAGAGGTCGGCGTCGACGAGGACCGCCCCGAACTCCCTGGCGAGGTTCGTCGCCACCGTCGATTTGCCGACGCCGCCTTTGCCGCCGCCGACCGCGACGATCATCCGTCGGAGTGCGGTGAGACGACGCGCCTCGGCGGTTTCGATTCCTCGAGCGTCGCGAGTACCTCCTCGTGAGTGCTCCGGTCTGGACGGTCCGCTCGCGTGACGGAGGCCACCTCGAGCGGCGTCGGGATCGGCTCCTCTGGCGTCGCGAAGCCGACGCCGCGTCGCCTCCCCGGCCGGACGACGCTCTCCCAGCCGCCGTCGATCCACTCGGGTTCGGGGGCGTCGACTCGACCCGGCGACCACGTCGGACCGTCGAACCGGCTCTCGAGGCGAATCCGCTGGGGCGTCGTCCGCGAGTTGGTGACGACCGCACCGACCAGCGTCACGTCGTTTCGTCGTTCCGTCCGCGTTTCGACCGAGACCATGTCCCCGCTGGCCGCCCGATCCGATATAAATGACGGCGTTCGACGACCCGGGGGAGTCGGTCCCGGGTCGCGAAATGTGCGATCCAGCGACTCCTCCGGATCGAACGCGGGGGGCGCTATCGCGTCTCGAGGCGGGCGACGACGTCGCGTGGCGGGCAAGCGTGTTCGAATTCGAATACGTTTTTGGCCGTCGCTCTCGAGGGCCTACACGGACAGCGATACCGATGAGTACGCTAGATAGACGAGACATCGACATTCTGTTCGCGATCGCCGAGACCAACTCGTTCAGCACGGAGACGATCCACGAGGCGACCGACATTCCGAAGTCGACCGTTCACTATCGGATTCAGAGCCTGAAGGACGAGGGAGTGGTCGAGAACGACCTGTTCGAACTCGACCGGGAGCGAATCGGCCTCGCGATCACGGTGATCTCGGAAGTGTGGGCGGAGTACGGTGAGGGGTATCACGAGGAGATCGGAACGAAACTCTCGGCGATCGAGGGGGTGAACCAGGTCTACTTCACGATGGGGGACACGGACTTCGTCGTCATCGCCAGACTCACCTCGCGGGACATGGTCGAACGGCTCGTCGAGGATTACGAATCGATCGACGAGATCCGACGCACCAGTTCGAAGTTCGCGATCACGACGATCAAAGAGGACGTCGGCGTCTCCGTTCTCCGGAACTACGAACCCGAGACGCTGCTTGCGGCACAGGGGATTTCGGAGGAATCCGTCTCCGAGGAGTGATCTAGACGGAGAGACGGCCGGCTCGAGCGCCGATTCGGTGGCGTCGCCGCTCGATCGAGTCGTCGCTGGCGCAGCAGTCTCAAACCGAACGGCAGTCTATTTCTCGTGATTGTGAACCAAATCCAACCGATCCGCGGAAGGTAGACTTATCCGTCGCTGTGTGGCGTGTAGTAACACTGTGTTCGACAAGGTACTGATCGCGAACAGAGGAGAGATCGCCGTCCGGATCGTTCACGCCTGTCGCGAGCTGGGCGTCGAGGCGATCGGGGTCTACAGCGACGCCGACGAGGACGCAAAGCACGTCCGCGCGGCCGACGAGGCGTACTACGTGGGCGGGTCGCAGGCGAAAAAGAGCTACCTGAACCGAGAGGCCCTCCTCGACGTGGCGCGGTCTGCCGATGTCGACGCGATCCACCCCGGCTACGGCTTTCTGGCCGAGAGCGAATCGTTCGCAGTGGCCGTCGAGGACAGCGCCTTCGAGTGGATCGGACCGCCGAGCGAGGTGATGGCCGACTTCGGGGAGAAGACGAAAGCGCGATCCATCATGGACCGCGCCGGCGTTCCCATCGTTCCGGGAACGACCGAACCGGTGACGTCGGCGTCCGAAGTGGAGGCGTTCGGCGACCGGTACGGTTACCCGGTCGCCATCAAAGCCGACGGCGGCGGCGGCGGACGCGGCCTCAAGATCGTCCACGAGCCGTCCACGATCGAATCCAAACTCCAGGACGCGAAACGCGAGGGCGAGGCGTACTTCGACAACCCCGCCGTCTATCTCGAGCGCTTTCTCGAGAACTCGCGTCACGTCGAGGTGCAGGTCATCGGCGACCGACACGGGAACGTCCGTCATCTGGGCGAGCGAGACTGCACCATCCAGCGCCGCCAGCAGAAGCTCGTCGAGGAGTCGCCGTCGCCGGCGCTGGACGACGAGACGCGGATCGAACTCTGCGAGGCCGCCCGCCGCGGCGTCGCCGAGGCCGGCTATCGAAACGCCGGCACCGTCGAATTCCTCTACGAGGACGGCGAGTACTACTTCCTCGAGGTCAACGCCCGCATCCAGGTCGAACACCCGGTCACGGAGGAGCTCACCGGCATCGACCTCGTGAAGTGGCAGCTCCGGGTCGCGGCCGGCGAGGAGCTGTCGTTCGCCCAGGACGAAGTCGACCCCCGCGGCACCGCGATCGAGTTCCGAATCAACGCCGAGGATCCGGACAACGATTTCACGCCACTTCCCGGCACGCTGTCGACGTTTCGGCCCCCGACCGGCATCGGCGTCCGCGTCGAGGACGGCGTCGACCAGGGCGACTCGATCGCGCCCTTCTACGACTCCATGTTCGCGAAGCTGATCGTCACCGGCGAGGACAGAGCCGAGGCCATCGCTCGCGGCAAGCGGGCGCTCGAGGACTTCGGGATCGAGGGCGTGCCGACGACGATTCCCTTCCACCGCGAGCTACTCGAGGACCGGGGCTTCCTCGAGAACGAGCACACGACGACGTACGTCGAACGGGAGCTACTGGACGAGTAGCGCCCCTCGTCCGGTCTGTCGTACCGACGGACCGGTACAAGTACAGCGTGGTCGCGGTGGTGGGCACGCGGGAGTGGCTTCCCCCTCGTTTGACCTATCCAGTAGAAACCGCGTGCAATATCGCGAGGACGACGTCTCCAAACCCGGGAACTGGCTCATCTCCTCGAGAACGAGTTGGTTTCGAACTGGCTCTCGCGGAGAGTCCGGCTAGACGATTATTGTCTGCCAACTCATACCGTAACTATGGATACGACACTCGACGACATCGAGTTCCTCGTCAGTTCGGACCATCGGGTGGGGGTGCTCGAGTCCCTGACCGACGGTCCGCGTGACCGAAACGATCTGCGCACTGAAACGGGAGCGTCGTCTCCGACGCTGAGCCGAATTCTCACCGACTTTCAGGATCGCTACTGGATCGAACGAAGTGAGAAGACGTACCAACTGACCGACCTGGGTGAGTTCGTTGCCGACCAGTTCGAGGAGTTCAGGGATTCGATGACGTATCAGCGGCAACTCCGCGAGGTCTGGCCGTGGTTGCCGCACGAAATCGACGGGTTCAGTGTCGACTCGTTCGCTGACGTCGTGGTCTCCCAGCCAGGGCCCGGATACCCCTACAAGCCTATCGAACGGCTCACAGAGCTTATCACAACGACGAAAACGATGAGGGGGTTCGGCATGGCGTTACTCAAGTCGGGGAACTTGGAGCCGTTTTTCGACCAGATTCGAAGTGGCTTGGAGTGTAACTACATCTACCCAACCACCGTTTTGGAAGAGCTCATCCTGTGGGACGAAGAAACCGTCGTGGAGATGGCGGCACGGCCCAACTACACGGTCTTGCTACACGATGAGCTCCCACTCGACGACCGGTGTGGCATCTGCCTGTTCGACGACCGGGTCAGCATCTGCTGTTACGATCCGACAACAGGGACGTTGCAGTCGCTCGTTGATACCGGAAGCGACGAGATGCGTACGTGGGCGGAGTCCTACTACGAACGGTTCCGAGACGAGGCTCGACCGCTCGACGACACAGTCGATCTGCGCTCGGACGAATCGCTCCACTGAACGGCTCCACCCGCTCCGCATTCGTCTCGACGACCGCGCGTTCACGGCGTGAAATATTTCACTAGACATTTATAGATACGTTCGCGGCGTCTCTGCTTTCGTGGTGAGTTCACGTGAGTAATCACGCAAATCGACCGACCGGCTGGCAGCTCGAACAGAACGCCTCCCAAGCCTACGAACGGTATCTTGTGCCGCCGATTTTCGCGCCACGGGCCGACCAGCTCGTCGAAACTGCCGGTATACGCGAGGGAGACCGAGTCCTGGACGTTGCCTGCGGGACCGGCGTCGTGGCGCGTCGGGTTGCATCCCGCGTCGGTACGAGTGGATCCGTCGTGGGCCTCGACATCAACGACGGAATGCTCGCAGTGGCGGAGGAAACCGCTGCCGACAGCAATCCCTCGATCGAGTGGCGACAGGGCGACGCGGTCGATCTCCCGTTCCCCGAGGAAGCCTTCGACGTCGTCTGCTGTCAACAAGCGCTCCAGTTCTTCGACGATCCCGGCGCTGTCGTCGAAGAGATGGACCGCGTCCTCACGGCGGGTGGGCGCGTCGCACTAAGCGTCTGGCGGCCGCTCGATTACCAGCCCGCGTACGTGATACTGGCCGACGCGTTAGAGCGACACGTCGGTGACGAGGCCGGGGCTATGATGCGCTCTCCGTTTCCCGATTGGAACGGCGAGGAGCTGCGAACGCTCGTTCAGGATGCGGGATTCGACGACGTATCGGTCACCATCGACATCGGTTCCGTACGCTATCCGTCGGCCACGGAGTTCGTTCGCCGCGAGGCAGCAAGCTCGCCGCTAGCCGAACCGATCGCTGGCGTCGACCGAGCGGTACGGGACGAACTGGTTCACGACGTTGCGGAAGCGTTGCATCGGTACACCGACGACGACGGAATCGTTTCGCCACTGGAGTCGTACCTCGTCGCCGCAACCCGGTAGCAGTGGCGACCGGTGCGACCTCGCGAATTCCGCGTCCCGTATCCGACGGGCATCGAAAACCGATACTTTTCGCGTCAGCGTTTGCGAGCACGCAGGGAGATGCTCTTCACGCCGTACGTCTGACGCGCGTTCGTCGCCCGGACGGAGACGAACTCGTACCGATTGGCCCCGGGTGACGATCGCCGATAGATTCGCCGGGACAACAGCCGAATTCACACACGGGGTGCAATCGACGATACGCGACGGTACAGCCGTCGCTGGACGTCATCGCACTCGAGTGCGGGCGCAAGCGCGATGGCGTCCAGCGTGTAGTGAGACGTTGGTCGCCGTAATCGATCGTTCGACTCGAGTCGTGACGGACGTTCGTCTCTGAAAGCGGCGATTAACGGCGACGTGCCGTCAATCGCTGGTGTATCACTTTCGGTCCCGCAATTCCTACGTAACAGACATGTGGAGGTTCGATCACACGACCCGCCGACGTCTCCTCAAAGCCACGGGCGGCGTCGGAGCGGCGGCACTCCTCGCTGGCTGTCCCGACGACGAAGAAGAGCCGGAACCTGACGACGAGGAACCGGAACCTGACGACGAACCGGAAGACGACGAGGAACCGGAACCCGACGACGAGGAACCGGAACCTGACGACGAACCGGACGACGAGGAAGCGGTCATCGAGCCCGGTACCCGAATCGAACTCGACGCCCAGACGCCGGGCTGGGTGGGCATCGAGCCCGACGAGATCGCGGACGAGGAGAATCCGACGCTCGCCCTGCAGGAGGGAGAGGAGTACGAAATCGGCTGGGAGGAAGGCGACGGAAGCGTTCACAACATCGAGCTGGTCGACGAAGACGACGAGGTCGTCGACGACTACGAGACCGACGAATCCGACGAAGGCGGCGACGACCAGTTCATCGAGTTCGAGGCGACCGACGAGATCGCCGAGTACGTCTGTCGACCCCACGAGACCACGATGCGCGGTACGATCGAGATCTCCGAAAACGGCGAGGAGACGGACGACGAAGAGGAGACGGACGACGAAGAAGAGAACGGCGAGATGGACGACGAGGAAGACAACGGCGAAGAGATGGACGACGGAGAGAACGACGAGTAACGGACGCTCCCGTTCCGTCGTCGATCGGGGAGCGACCGCTCGATCGAGCCCGTCCCCGCCGCGCGATCTCGAGGCGCGACGTACCGGACAGCGGCCCGTACTCAGCTCTCGCCCTCGAGCGCGAGCATGCCGACGGCGGCGACGCAGTCGGGACAGTACGGTTTCGTGACGGCGACGTACCGCCGTTCGAGCGCGGGACAGGGCTCGCTCGAGAGGCGGATCACCCGATCGTTCGGAATCGGCTCGCCACAGCGGTCGCAGACGGGGTCGGCGAGGTCGTCGGCGCTCCCGGCGGCGTCGGTTCTGGAACTCATCGGCGCTGGCCCCTCGGCCGTGGTTGGCTCCGGAGTCGGGTAACTCGAGGCGGACGGGAGTCGAGCGGGGCCCGGGATCGACTCGAGTTTGGCGGGGCTCGGAGCTGGCTCGAATCGAGCGAGGCTCGAGTCGCGGCTGAGCGGCCGCTGGGACGGCGCTGTGGCTGTTCGATGGCGATACTCGGCTGTCGTGCGAGACCTTTTTGTCTCGGTAGCGGTAACGAAAGCATGGCAGGCCAAATCGCGACGATTTGGAAGCCACCGTCTCGGGTGTCATGACCACCCGGGGCATTTCGTCCGTATGCCCCCACGGCTGCGCTTTTGGAGCGCGATGGCTTCCATTCTGATGGTTGTTCTGGATAATAATATAATTACTGGTGTCTAGTGAAGGAAGAGTGCGTACGGGGGTGAGACGGAGCTAGATACTCGCTCGCTACCCACCGGCTTCGGCGATTTACGTTCTCGCCGCCGGTTCGAATTTGCAGTCTCGCACGCACGAGTCCCGAAATTCTCGTTTTTTCGGTTCTCCGATCGGCCTCCGTCGATCCAAAACTGGACAGGTCTTCGGACAGCAGAGAAGCGTCGATCCAAAGACCGAATATCGATCCGATATGCCCACGGCGGCTCGCGTCTCGCATACAGATCTGAGAGATCTAGGCTGTCGGCGCGTAACACCTGGAGGTTACCCGAACGAAAGCACCATCATAGCATCGGAGACAGATACCACCGCGGAATAATATCCCATAATAGTCGAACTCCCAAATATTATTGGCAGTAAGTATATCGATGATACGTCTATCTATGGATATGTGTGCGAAAATGGGAAGTGAAAACCCACGTCTGACATCCGTGTTGGATAGTCTCACTATTGGAGTTACGTTGCATGATCCTGAAACAGACTACCTTCTCGATGCGAACGATCGAGTAGAACAACTGTTCGGGTATTCCAAAGAAGAACTTCGAAGGATGACCTTCGAGGATTTCACAGCCGTCTCAGTAGGGGTCGACAAAGACGAAATTCGTCATCAAATTCGGACTGCTGCAGGTGGAGAACCACGGTCCTTCGAGCTACAGATCGAACGGGAAAACGGAGAATTTCGATGGGTCACTGTCCACCTGAGTCGTACGACGATCGACGAAAGCGTATACGTGATCGGGCAGATAACCGATATCACCGAATATCGAGTTCGCGAACAGTTACTTCACCTCTTGAATCGCGTTATTCGGCATAATCTTCGAAACGACATGAACCTACTCGTGGGGTATGCGGATCGGGTCAAAACCGCCATCGAAAACGACCAGCTCGAAGAAGAAATTGAAACGATCTCGGATATCGCTACCGAGGTCGGAACGCTCAGTGACTCCCTCGATCAGATCGAGAACATCGTCAAACCGGGTGCGACCCAGCGTGAACCTACCAACCTGCGCTCCGTCGTCCAAACACGTGCCGCGAAGTTTCGTAGGGACTACTCGGAAGTTGATTTGACAGTTGATGCGCCATCCGACGTCTGGGTGATCGCTGATAACGGACTCCAGTACGCGATCGACAATGCTATCGAGAACGCAATTGAGCATACCGATCAGGAGGTGCCAGAAGTCACACTGATGATAGGAAACGACCCGGAGAACAACCAGGGGGTGGTTCAAATCGCAGATAACGGACCTCCGATTCCAGATATTGAAGTAGATGTCTTAGACGACGAGACGAAGGCAAGCAGTACGTATCACGGCTCCGGCGTCGGTCTGTGGGTGATGAAATGGTGCGTTGATTCACTTGGTGGAGCGCTCTCCTTCAAAGAGAACGAACCTCGTGGAAACCTCGTTCAAATCTCACTTCCGACTGCCAGCCTATCCGCAGATGGGACGCAGTAAACCGTCCTCCCCACTGACCGATTCTCTGCTATCGTTCTGATATATCGGCGCGCGTCGCGCGTGGTCCGCGTGAATCGCTCAAAGCGAGCGAACCACTTCGGGACGATCTGTGAGAAGCGAATGGTGAAGAAGCGGCGGTTCACCCTTGAGCTGGTGGCACGATGCTCGCTTTCAGAACGGAACGCCCGTCGAAATCAAGAGCACCATGCTCGAGCACTCCGACGGCCAGCCGGGGAACCTCAAAACCTATCGCCAGTACCACGAAAAGCTCCGACGTCACGACGGCTGGTACTGTTTCGTCGTCTACCGACCGCACGGCCGATCCGGGTTGACGATCCTTCGCGACAAGATGGATCGCTCGAACACTCTTTCGCTGCTCCGCTGGCACGGCGGGGGCGATCACCGCGAGACTGAACAGGCAAAAATCTCGATCGAATCGATTTTTTGACTTACTTTCTCACAATCTTACTAGTTAGATATGTGATGGATATTTACGTGTAACACTTCTAACGAAATTGGCATCAAAATGGAAGCAAATAATCCAAAGACTCCGGAAGAAATGTACGACGATCTCGCTGTTATTGAAGAAGGTGGCAGCATCTACACCCTCCAACGAACAGAACCATTCGAGATCGAGTATGTTGAACGAATTTCTCGAACAAGCAAAAGCGACGCTGATCAACGGAAGGACAAGACAGTCGTCTATCTCTCGACAAAAAGTGGAAAGGAATACCGAATGATGGTTGATTGCGATAGAGGTCGCTGTGCTATGGAACATATCCGTGATGGATCATGGGTGACGTATTCAAATGCTCTCTCTGGCTTTCGGTATCGGTCACCAAATCATCCTGAGAACGGTCGAAATTGGAAATACGACGAATCGTAGTCTCATCTCTAATCGGTGTCGACGACGATCTCGGTCTCGACCTCGAAGGTCACTGCTCGCGTCGATAGCGTTTCTGCGATCTCCCGTCGCTGCTCGAGCGTGAGGTCGTCCTACTCGAGGATCTGGGATGCAGCCCGAACGAGATGAGGAATATCGTCCCAGGCACTCACGACAGCTTTCGTCTTGTTACAGTCGTAGAACGCCACTACTCGTTCGATAGCATTTCGCCGATACGCGTAATCGCCGTCGGTTCTGATTCGCATGCTCGTCCACACGACCCCCGTAATCCGAGTTTTTTTCGACTTACTGAACGGCCCATTTCGCCCCAAAATCGACCGACCCCCTCGGATCAACGGAGAAGAACACTGACACCCAGACCGAATTCACCTTTGATATGCACACGACGTCTCGCGTCTCGTGTGCATATTCGGGAAACCGGTTTTGTCGACACCCAACCCCTGGGGGTTGGATCGAAACAGTGATTCACCATCTTCTATTCACTCAGTGGTTGACTGAACGCCCTGATAACTACATGTGCAAATTGATCACTAAGATTGGGATCTTAATCGTAACTGACCGACAGCCCGTCTCTGTCAATCAGAACGTAATATTCATCGAACGTAAATGAAACCTTGATCTGACTGTCACTGGTGATGAGCCTATCAAGCGCTTCGGGATCGATATAGTTGAACAGAGGGGCATCAAGCGAGCCCTCAAGATCGCTTGATTTAACATTTTCGATGGCGGCAATGGCGTCGATGACGGCAATACTCGGCGCTGTGTTCGACCAACTGTAGTTAGATTTGCCGATCATCTCCTTCCCAGTGTCAGTATCCCCCATCATCATACCTGTGGATAAAGCTAGTGTGATCATCTGAGTAACGGCATCGGCTAATCAATTTATTTCCTGCATTGGCCGATGTTTCCCCCCGCAGATTGCCTCACGCATGCGCCCTCTATGCAGCAACAGTAATGAGAACTACCGAGATAGTATCAGAAGTGATGTGACCGAGTTAGAGAGTGAATACAGCAAACTGGCTACGTTTGTTGCGGACATCTCTGCTGAATCAGCCGGTCAGTAAACCTGCGGAATTATCGGACAGACTGCTTCAATCTCTTACTGAGGTCCCGTGCGGACTTTTCAGTCGCCCCGTCTAAGGACGCGGTATGGACGACAACCCGATTGACGACGTGGACCGGCGCATCCTACACCAACTCCAACTCAACGCCCGCCAGACCGATACTGAGATCGCCGAGAAGGTGGACGTGACCTCAACGACGGTCCGGAATCGCCTCGACAAACTCAAAGACCAGGGCGTGATCCGGGGCTATCACCCCGAGATCAACTACGAACAAGCGGGCTACCCCCTCCACGTCATGTTCGTTTGCACGGTCAACCCGAATGAGGTGGAAACGCTGGCGGAACAGATCCTCGACGTTCGGGGTGTGGTGACCACCCGCGATTTGCTTGGGGGCGAACGGAATGTCCACGTCGAGGTCGTCGCCGGCACGGTCAGGGAGATCGAAGAGATCCGCAACGACCTGGCGAACTTGGGCATGACGATCAACAGCTCCGAAATTATCTCCGAGACGCAGGTCCAGTCATGGGACCACTTCTATCCACGGACGGGCCCAGACGCGGATCAGGACGACGACACCGACGACGGGTCGGCCACCGATCAAGGGTAGTCGGGGAACTGCTTGAAATTTTCAAATCTAGTCGCACCTATAGGCTCTCGACCCACCTTCGGGATTCAATATATCCACCGATAACTGGTGCAGGTTGGATTTTTCAAATATACCAATTTTGCGAGAGAAAGGGCTTATTCGCTAGTACGTCCTCACCACGGTATGGCCGAATCAACCTATGAGATAACGTACATCAGCGAGGAGGTGGACGCCTGCTCAAAGTGTGGAGAGTCAGTCACCCGAATTCCGATCGAGCGTGAATTACTCCCTCTCAAGCAGTCGGGCATGACAGGTCCACCTAATGACATCCGAGCAACGTAAATCCGAGACGGTGAGTTTGTTGCAGGAGCTGGGGCTCAAGGAGTACGAAGCACGCTGTTTCTTGGCGCTGACGCAACTCCCGGCCGGCACGGCCAAAGAGATCAACGAGATCTCGGAGGTCCCCCGGACCCGCGTCTACGACGCCATCCGCGTGCTGGAGACGCAGGGACTGGTCGAAGTCCAACACTCCAGCCCCCAGCAGTTCCGCGCGGTCAGCATCGAGGAGGCCACCCAGACGCTCCGCCAGAAGTACGACACGCGAATCGACACCCTCCAGTCGCAGCTCGACCGTCTCGATATTCCTGACGAGCTGGAGGAGGCCGACCGGATGCAGGAGGTGTGGTCGCTGACCGGCCACGAGGCCATCGAATCCCGGACGCTCGACCTCCTCGACGAGGCGGAGTCGGAGGTCGTCCTGCTGGTCGTCGAGGAGGAACTCCTGACGGAGGAGCTGTTCGACCGGCTACACGGGGCGATGAACCGCGGCGCAGACGTCGTCATCGGCGGGGAGACCGACGCCATCATCGGGCGGCTCGAATCCGAACTGCCGTCGGTGCAGGTGTTCGAGACCGATCTCGGCTGGTTGCTGGGGCCGGTGAACGACGGTGAGGTGGCGATCAGCCGCCTGTTACTCGTCGATCGCACGAAGCTGCTGGTCAGCTCGTTCTACCCTCGGGACGGCCACGACCAGTCCCACGAGCAGGCGGTCTTCGCCAACGGCCTGGACAACGGCGTCGTGGTGCTCATCCGGCGGGTCCTCACGTCAGGCTTGCTCCCCCTGGCGGACCCGGCCAGCTAGCCACTCCGTCTCTGTCGCCTCGCCGCCTGTATTGCTGTCCAACCCATCCGGAACCAGGAATCACGGGCCTCCGGAGCCTGTTACTGTTGATCGGTTTCGAAGACCATGCTGAAGATTAGGGCCACAGTCCGCACGACGAGCGCGTTTATTTCATGTCGAATCTGTCGAACTATCAACCCACTACTCAGGCTGTACTTACCGCTCGGCCATAGTCTAATCTTCCCTCCTAAGCGGACTCGACAACACTCGTTATCGAGGTCCCATACTCTCCTGTTGCTGGAGCAGCACTGTTGTATCGTCTCGAATCGGCCAGTCTGACTTTTCGCTAGCACGGCGCGTGCTCTGCGCGCCGCGCAATTACCCTGCCCCCTTAGGGGCATAGTCATGCCCTTGTGAAACGTCGGTAGAGATAGTAAACCGACGTAACTCCTGCTCCGATTAGACCAAGCATCGCCCATAATGTTGGAGAAGGACGATAACCCGCTTTTTGAGCGTTGAGATTCCGTGCATCACGATTTAGAGTAACAGGTATCGCAAACCATGCGAGTAGCCCTGCTCCAAATCCAATTATAAAGAGTATAGACGCAAGGTCCGGAAGAACAAACGGGAGCACGAGAGCGGTTACAAAAGTTACCATCCAAGCACCTGTTGCTGCCATTACCTGCTTGAGTGTATCTGTTGCAGGAAGATCAGATATCGCGGGTGCTGGTTTGGTTTCTTTTTCGCCTTCATACTTATAGACAAGATCACTAGCATCAAGCTCTATGACCAGCTCTTCCAGCTTCTCTCCGTTCACTAACTTCATTCCTTCACGATTAGCCCTCTCGACTGCTTCTTCAGTGAAGTCAGTAGTCGTGACCACTACGACAGATTCCACAGCGTCATGCAGCCGGGCATCAATGAACTGGGCGATATCGGCTGAATCTACTTTGTATCCTTCGCTCAGTCTTCGTGTTTGAATTGCGACTCCTTGCTTCATCACACCCTCATCTCTTTCTGCTATAATATGGATACCTTCGTCACGAATTATCGTAGTCTCATAATCCTGCAACTCCCATAGCTCGGCAACAAATTCCTGAAATTCATATGGATCTATCTTCCGGAGGTGAGAGAGGTATTTCTCTTTCCGAAATCCTTTGCTCATATGAATCAGGAATGGAACATCATCCGCTTGAACGTTTTGGGTGGTAGATAGCTTGTAATCAACCGACGTTTCATGTGCTTCACCTGGAGTTTTGCGAGCGAAAGCGGGGTGGGAGCGGTGTGATTTTTTGGCTCTGTCCCCTCGGGGACACTCGCCAAGGGGAATTTCGCGCGAAGCGCGAAACGACCCCGCAGGCGTGGCGGCACGATCGTGTCGCCGCCCCCGCCCTCGAGGGGAGGACTACAATCAGAATTGGAAAGTCATCGTTTCAAGACAACGGCTTTGTTGAAACCCTTCCTGGCAAACATGACTGGTGAGTAGCTGGAGGGTGATGGATACTCTCCCGAAATCACGACTCCTTCGATTCGTTGAACGGGCTCTAGTGCTGGCTCGCCGCGCTGTGGCACGATTCTCGACACGCTATTCACGGAAGCGGTTCACGCTTCGGCAACACGTCGTCCTGCTCTGTCTCAAAGTGAAGAAAACGACCACGTACCGCGACCTCGTTGACGAACTCATCGAGATGCCTCGCATTCGTGACGCCCTCGGTCTCGATTCGATTCCCGCACCTTCGACACTCTGCAAGGCATTTGGCCGCTTGGAGATGGCCGTCTGGCGGGTTTTGCTGAACGTCTCGCTGGCGGACTTGCCGATCACCGGTGTCACCGGCATCGATGCCTCTGGGTTTGAGCGCGCTCATGCATCAACTCACTACACGAAACGAACGAACCTAACGATACAACAATTGAAGACAACACTATTGGTCGATACGGCGACCAATGCCGTTCTCGACATCCACGTGACGACGACACGAAAACACGATACGCAGATTGCGCCACAGGTAGTGAAACGGAACACAGCGTCGATTTTGGTCTTGACCGGTGAACAAGGGATATGACGACCAGAAACTCCGGCAACTCGCCCGTGACCACGATATTCGACCACTCATCAAGCATCGTGAGTTCACCCCACTCCACAAGGCATGGAATGCACGGCTGGACAGCGATCTCTATCATCGACGGAATATGAACGAGACAGTCAATGCGACGATCAAACAGAAATTCGGGGCATTCGTACGGTCACGCCTCTGGTGGAAGCAATTCCGCGAACTCGTCATCAAGTGCGTCGTTCACAACCTCGAACGGAGCCTCAAAATTTCACGCGAGGAGTATAATTGTTCGGGGTTCTGAGAGAAGCAAGCTGCTGAATACAGAGGATAAATTCAGCAGCGAAAATCTCATTTTTGTGTGTTTATCGAAGGCTGTTCAGTGTCGCCGGAGCAGCCACTGCTGAGAGGGTCCTATTACGATAGCGCCATCAGTCGTGATTTAGTGCTCGGCTTATATACTCCGCATATGACTCAGCAGACGGATATACAGGAAACGATTGCGATGGCTTCGAAGCCGTCGAATCCGTTCACAGACCTGCCACTAAGCAAGTGGCGTGACGTGTTCTTCGCACTCCCGGAGGAGGTGCAAGAACATCTCATCGTAGACATGAGTCGGTCTGAATTGGAGACATTTATCGACTGGCTCGATCCGGACGAGGTGACGGACGTTCTCGGGTACACTGACGAGGAAACACGTGAGACACTGCTCGCGACGCTCGATAGCGAACGCCGCGAGAAAATCGACTTTCTACTCTCGTTCGACCCTGAAAGTGCAGCGGGGGTAATGAGCCTCGATTACGTCACCGTTGATGAAACGCGGGACTTCCCAGAAGTGATCGAACGCGTTCGTCGGTTCGAAGAGAGAAGGGGACGGGTTCCGACGATCTTTGTTACTGGCGATGGGGAATTACAAGGCGAACTCCCCGGTGCAGCGCTGTCCGTAGCCGATCCTGAAACCGAGACGATCAGCGACTACGTTCAAGAGACGCCCTACGTCCGGTACGACCGCGATGACGAAGCAGTTCTTGAGGTATTCAGGCAAAACCGCGAGCGTTCCGTTGCCGTCCTCGATGAAGAGGAAGACATCCTCGGAGTGATTCATGCCGAGGACTTGTTGCGGCTACTCGAAGAGGCGCGGGGGCAAACGCTCTACGAGTTCACCGGGGTCGCTGAAGAAGAGAGCGTTCTCGATGGTCCAGGTACCAAGGTACGGCGACGATACAAGTGGTTGATTCTCAACCTCGGAACGGCGTTTATGGCTGCAGCGGTGGTTGGGTTGTTCGAGTCAACCATCGCTGCTGTCGCCATCTTGGCAGCATACATGCCGGTCGTCGCCGGGATGGGGGGAAATGCTGGTACACAGGCGATGGCGGTCACGGTTCGTGGGATTTCACTCGGTGAGGTGTCACTCAACACCGGCAAGCGTGTCATCTTTAACGAAGTCGTTGCCGGTGCCGTCAATGGGATGATTACCGGTGTGCTTGTCGCCGTTATCGCTATCGCCTTTTCGTTCGGCGAATTTGGCCTCTTACTCGGGGGCGTTATTGGCATCTCAATGGTCGCAAATCTCGTGATTGCAGGCTTTTTCGGTGCCATTACGCCGCTGTTACTCGACCGGGTGGGATTCGATCCAGCCACGTCTGCGACGATCTTCATCACTACGGCGACCGATGTGCTAGGCTTTTTTTGTCTTCCTCGGATTGGCCCAGGCGGTCCTGTTATAAGTGCCGCTGGTAAACTCCTGTCGCTAGATGTGCTTGACTAATCTGGTAACACCAATCCGACTGCCCTCTATGCGAGATAAGCGCTTTCTATTCACCTATGGAAATTCTGCTGGCTGACCAAACCACGTTTGCCAAGATAATTTTTCGGGGTACGAAGACTTGCTCTACTCGTTGAGCAAAGAATCGACAAACGGCGAACCGATAGCTACTGATACAGCCATCAGGCGGGAGACTTCTTGATTGCGAGAGCAGTCACTCACGCTGCCACCAACCGGCCAATGAGCGCCGCCCCGGCGGCGCTCAGGCACTCACCCCTGGTGGATCGTATACTTCCTCACGGTCCAGCATATGATACATTGAAACCAGCAGCTTCCGGGCGGTTGCTACAATCGCTGTTTTCGAGTTCTTTTTTCGAGCTAACCGGTTGTAAAACCGGCTGAGGTACTCGTCTTCGCACGTATGTACCGCTGAGTATGACGCTTGAACGAGCAACCACCGAACTCGTCCTGATCCGCGCTTCGAGATGCTTCCCTCAAACCGCGAGTCGCCAGACTCGCGGATTATCGGGTTCAACCCGAAGTAGCTAACAACTTCCTTGGCCCGGTCAAACCGGTCAATCTCTCCTAACTCCGCGTAAATCGTCAACGCCGTAAAGTAACTCACACCAGGAATCGTCATCAGGAGCTGGGTCTCCTTCAGAGACCCAGCCCGTTCCTTGATCTCCACTTCCAACGACTCAATCTGCTCGGTGAGTACCTGAATGAGTTCCAGATACGACTCCAGCAACGCATCCCACGGGGCCGGGAGCGAGAGTTCCGCCAGGAACTCTCGTCCCTCTACGCTCAGCGGTTTCACCTCCTGAGTGATCCCGTGGTCACTCAACAAGCCATGGATCTTGTTCGCGTACTCGGTCCGGTTCTCGACGAGCTTCTGGCGCCCGCGCACAAGTGCGCGGGCTTGTCGAACCTCGTCGGTTGGAACGTAGCTTTCAGGAACTGAGCCTAACCGAACCATCCGAGCGAGTTGTTTCGCATCGACGCGGTCAGTTTTCTTGTCCGAGTCGGAGATTAACTTCAGTTCGCCGGGGTTGGCGACGGTCACATCCAGATACGCTGAAAGCGTATCATGGATGTGGTAGTAGTTAGTGGTCGCTTCAAGCGCGGCTTTTGACCCAGCGTACTGCTGGGCGAAGTCGTCGAGGTTCGCGTTTTCGACGCGAACCTCTTCGACGATCTCACCGTTTTTGTCCAGTACTGCGATCTGTGAGTACCGTTTGTGTACGTCGATTCCAATGAACATTGGACTCACCTTGGAACGCCGGTGCGTGAAACAGAGATTCACCTATACGGGCTTTCCCGACTGCCGCTCCCGGCGGCAGTCGGGCTGTGATGCCCAGGACTCGGCTTCCTACGCACTCGAACCAGTCAGCACCACGTGTTCTTGGACACGGAATACAGCTCGGTTTCTTGCGTCCCATACTTGTTTCACGCTCTCATGGGATAGCAGAATTTCCATCGAGTCAGCACGGCCGCTGAAACCTATCACCAGCTGAGGCTTTCAACAAGGCCAAGACAACTGTACTTGCACAACGAGAGTATCGGAATAGTGTTGTCACTACCAGGGCCGGTTCAGCGATCGGCGACCGGTCCGACGTACCCGACTTCGGTCCCGCCTCCAGGAGTCCGCCACGTCAGCTGCGCTCGTCGTAGTAGCGATGGATCGTTTCCTGACTTCGACCACTTCTCGAGGGCTTCAGCGGCGATTGTGTGCACGTTCTCGAAACTGCTCGCTTTCAGCTCGGAGAGAATCGCCTCGATTCGAACGCGCCTGGGCTCGCCGTCGATCTCGACGTTCAGCTCGAGGTATCCCTCGAACGCCGGACCGAGCATGACCGACGAGAGTGCGTCGTACGGACCGCGACCCCAGTCTGGCCATTTCCAGCGGCCTTCAACCTCGTGGGGCGTCGTTTCGACGTGATTCGCCATCGGCTACTGCTCCTGATCGTCCTCGGAGTTCGATCGACCGACGAGATCGGCCCGCACTCCGAACAGCGGTACACCTTCTCGCTTCCAGCGCCGCAGACCGGACACTCCGCAAGCGACGGTCTCACAGCGGACCACCTCGAGCGCGGCGGGCTTCGCGAGCGCAGTTCGGACAGAGGCGACTCGTCGCGGGAACTGGCTCGTCGCACCGCTCACACTCGGTAGAATCGACGAGACGGCTCATCGCGAATCCCCTCTGTTTCCGCTCGAGTTCTCAGATTTTGAAAACGAACGGTCAGTAGCCGCGTGTAGTGAGCGGTAACTGCTGCCAGGACTGGCTGGAATCGGGTTACGGTGCGAGCGTCGTCTTCGCACTACCGCAGCGCGAGCATCGACGGAACTCGTACGTACCGTACTCGTTCTCGGCGTCTGTGAAGAAGTTCCGTTTACACGAGTGACAGTAGTAGTCGGGCATAATCCATCACGGATAGTAGAAGCTGGCCCCTCTTTTCGTTCACTACCGCTCGTAGAGTTGCCGCTCACGCGGTTTCATCTCGATTTTCGATGGTACGGTGAACGTCGGCGTCGTCGGCCTGGTGAGCTGGATGGACGATCGGCGTTCGACTTCCGACGTCGTATAACTCGCTCGCAGGGACGAACAGCGGCTTACGCATCCGGCTCACCCCCGTGACGACCTTCCGACGTCTCGGGATCGGGAATCGAGACCTCGAGCCCGGCAGCAGAGCCTCGACTTAGTCGGGCGTAGCTATCGCACTTCCCGCAGTGGTGGGCGCGGTCGCGATCGTCACCGAAGACGCGGGCGAGCTGCTCGGTAACGTGAGTGCCCCAATGCTGACAGGTGCTTTTACTAACCTGTATTCGAAGTGACGAACTCACGCCGACCACCCCCGTTTTCCCTCGGAAAAACCACGAGACGGCGTCGGGGCGGATTCGGATTTGTTCGTCCTTCGATTCTCAGCGGGGGTTTGTACGGTACACTCTTCGAAGTGAAATTCAGCTTCAGCTACTCTCGAGCCAGTTAGTGGAACGCTTCGAGAAACGCCCGTGTCGCTATGGACTCGCCGGGATTGAGCAAACGCGAAGCGTTTGCGATGTTCGGCGAGTCCACGACTGAACGAGCGAAGCGACGTGAAGAAGTGGACTCGCCGGGATTTGAACCCGGGGCCTCTTCCTTGCGAAGGAAGCGATCTGCCGCTGATCTACGAGCCCTCGAGCAATCCTACCGTCGGTTTCTATTTGTAGCTTGTGTTTCGCGGGCAGAGCGTGAAAACCACCCACGGACGGATACGTCTCGCCGACGTTTCGAGTCGTCTCTGTCGACGTTCACTCGAGTCGTCCCGTCGTACCGCCAGTACGACCCCGGCTCACCGACCGACGTTGAGCACGCGGGCGCGGCCGGCGACGGCACCGAGCAGGAAGCCGGTGAAGTGGGCGATCAGCGCGACGCCGGGTGCGGCGGTCGCGAGCGTGACCGCCGCGGCGAGGCCGGCGAAAACGAGGACGGTCAGCCAGCGCGGGACGTCGACGAACGAGGCCAGACCGGACGAGAGCCGGTTCGAGGCGATCAGGTATCCCAGGAGCGCGAAGACGGCCCCGCTGGCGCCGAGGACGCCCGGGGTCGGCGTCCCGGGGACGAGCGGCAGCGCCGCTGCGAACTCCGTCAGGACGATCTGGGAGACGCCCGCGAGCGCGCCGGTGACCAGAAAGAACGTGTGAAACCGGAGCCGGGTCGTCGCTCGAGCGACGGGCCAGCCGAAGACGATCAGCGCGAGGCCGTTCGAAAGCAGGTGCCACGGCCCGCCGTGGGCGTAGACGCTCGTGACGATCGTCCACGGGTTGACAGCGAGCGGGGGCTGGAGGACGAACAGGCCGGCCATGACGCCGGCGAACGCGGCGACCGCCTGGGCGACGTAGACGGCGACGAAGACGACGAGCAACTCGAGGATCGGACCGCTGGAACCGGAGTCGGCGTCGGAACTCGACTGCGGTTCCGATCCGACCTGCGACGACGTCCGCGACCGGTTCGGCATGGGGGGTACTCCGTGAGCGAGCGCAAAAAGCCTGCGCCGTGGGCTCATCGCGTGAGACGCTCGCGCCGTCGACGGTGTGCGGAGCGAAAGCGGCGTCGTCACTCGAGACGGCTGTCGACCGGAAAATCGCGAAAACCGCGAGCGATCTAGTTATCCTCGAGAACGATCTCGATGGAGACGTCGTTAGGCACCTGAATGCGCATGAGCTGTCGGAGAGCGCGTTCGTCGGCGTCCAGATCGATCAGGCGCTTGTGGACGCGCATCTCCCAGTGCTCCCACGTCGCGGTACCCTCGCCGTCAGGCGACTTCCGCGTCGGGACCTCGAGGGTCTTCGTCGGCAGCGGGATGGGGCCGCTCAGGTTGACGCCGGTGTTGTTCGCAATCTCGCGGACGTCGTCGCAGATGTCGTCTAGGTCGTCTGGGCTCGTGCCCGCGAGTCGAACGCGTGCCTGCTGCATTTATTTCTCGTTGACGTCGAGGACCTTTCCGGCCGCGATGGTCTGACCCATGTCGCGGATTGCGAAGCTCCCGAGTTCCGGGATCTCGCTGGACGGCTCGATGCTGAGGGGCTTTTGCGGTCGGATGGTGACCACGGCAGCGTCACCCGACTGGATGAAGTCGGGGTTCTCCTCGGCGACCTCGCCGCTCGAGGGGTCCATCTTCTTGTCGATGGATTCGATCGTACAGGCGACCTGCGCCGTGTGCGCGTGGAAGACCGGCGTGTAGCCCGCCGTGATGACCGATGGGTGTTGCATGACGACGATCTGGGCCTGGAACGTCTCGGCGACGCTCGGCGGATCGTCGGCGGGGCCACAGACGTCACCGCGGCGGATGTCGTCTTTGCCGATGCCGCGTACGTTGAATCCGACGTTGTCGCCGGGTTCGGCCTTCGGGACCTCCTCGTGGTGCATCTCGATCGTCTTCACTTCGCCGCCCACGTCGCTGGGCTGGAAGGAGACGTTGTCGCCGATGTTCATGACGCCGGTCTCGATTCGTCCGACGGGGACGGTACCGATACCGGAGATGGTGTAGACGTCCTGGATCGGGAGCCGCAGCGGCGCGTCCGTCGGCGGCTCGGGCTCGGGAAGCGCGTTGAGCGCGTCGAGCAGGATGTTGCCGTCGTACCAGGGGGTGTTGTCGGAGGCCTCGGCGATATTGTCGCCTTCGAACGCGGAGATCGGGATGAACTCGGCGTCGTCCGTGTTGAACTGGACCTGGTTGAGCAGCTGGGTGACCTCGTCGACGACGTCGTCGTAGGTGTCCTCCTTGTAGTCGACGACGTCCATCTTGTTGATACCGATGATGAGCTCGTCGATGCCCAGGGTGCGGGCCAGGAAGACGTGCTCCTGGGTCTGGGGCGCGACGCCGTCGTCAGCCGCGACGACGAGGACGGCGTTGTCCGCCTGGGACGCACCGGTGATCATGTTCTTGACGAAGTCGCGGTGGCCCGGACAGTCGACGATGGTGAACTCGTACTCGTCGGTCGAGAACTCCTGGTGGGCGATGTCGATGGTGACACCGCGTTCGCGCTCCTCGGCGAGGTTGTCCATGACGTAGGCGAACTCGAATCCGCCCTTGCCCTTCTCCTCCGCTTCCTCGCGGTGCTGTTCGATGACGTGCTCGGGTACGCTCCCCGTCTCGTAGAGGAGTCGTCCCACGAGCGTGCTCTTCCCGTGGTCGACGTGGCCGATGATGGCCAGGTTCTGGTGTCGTTCGCTCATTGTTGTAGCTCACGCGCAGAGGCGCTTATATCGGTCTCTTTGGCTCGTTGCGGTTAAAACCATTTCGAAAGCGTATTCAGTCGAACCCGACGCCCGCTTGCGGTTTGTGTCTCGTACACACGCTTTTCGGCGTTGCGCCGGCGGCGACTCGAGTCGCCGTCCTGTCAGATGTCCGGACGATCGGTGGTCGGTGACGGTGGCCGCGAACGGCCTCGAGTCGAACGAACGCGAGAAACCGAGATAGTCGAACCGACGCTACAGTTCGGCCAGCCGCCCGACGTCGGATAGCACCGCCGTCGCCGTCTCCGGACCGCCCGCGCCGCGGCCGCTGTTGTGGAGGCTGCCGGCGTGTTTCGTTTCGATCTGGACGATGTTTCGCGTTCCCGTCACGGCGAGCGCGCCGTTTTCGGGGACGAGTCGCGGACCGACGCGGACGCCCTCTCGGGAGGCTTCACCGATGAGTCGGATCGTGCGGCCGTCCTCGGCGGCGAGGTCGAGGGCGCTTCCGGGAATGTTCTGGATACCCTCGACCGTCGCATCCGAGAGGGAGAAGCCGCCGTCGGCGAGCACGTTCGCGAGGATGACGAACTTGAGCGCGGCGTCGGTGCCGTCGACGTCGAACGTCGGATCCGCCTCCGCGACGCCGAGGTCCTGGGCTTCCGCGAGGACGTGCTCGTAGTCGAGTCCCTCCGCGGCCATGCGCGTGAGGATGAAGTTCGCGGTGCCGTTGAGCACGCCCCGCACGGCGGTCACGGCCTGGGGCGTCTCGTCTTCGATCGTCGAGAGGATGGGAATCGCGCCGCCGACGGTCGCCTCGAACCGGATCGATCCCCTGCTGTCGGCCGCGAGCGTCCGAAGCTCGTCGTACCGTTCGGCGACGGGACCTTTGTTCGCCAACACGGCGTGGCGATCCGCCTCGAGCGCGCGCCGAACGTGGCTGAAGCCGGGTTCGGCGTCGTCGAGGGTGGTCGGCGTCGCCTCGACGAGGACGTCGTAGTCGGCGTCGAAGACCGACTCGGGGTCGGCCGTTCCGACGGGGTCGCCCCCGACCTTTCGCTCCAGGGCGCGCTCGACGTCGATTCCGGCCGGATCGATCACGGCGCTACTCGAGTCCGCGAGCGCGACCACGTCGTGGCCGTACTCGCCGGCGAGATCCGTGACCGACCGGCCGACGTCGCCGGCACCTAACACGGCGAGTTTCACGGGACATCACCTCCGAGCAGCGGTTCGACGACGGTGAGTTCCTTCTCCGAGCCGATCGCCCGGATCGCCGCGAGCGCTTCGTCCGAGCGTCCGGAGTCGATCGCGAGGCGAACCCGCGCGCTCGAGACGGCTTTCGTCCCCTCGGGTGCCGAGAGCGAGAGGTCGAGGACGACGGCGTCGATCTCGGTTTCGATCCGCGAGAGCGTATCCGAGAGATCGCTCTCGACGAGCTGTCCGACCAGGACGACGCTGATCTCCTCGCCGTAGTGTTCCGCGCCCGCCTGGATGACGTTGACGCCGGCGTCTCGCAGGGCTCCGACAATGTCGTCGAAGCGGTCCGGCGGGCTCTCGAGGTCGACCTCCACGGGGATGTGACCGCGCGGTGTCATGTTGCCGCGTTCGTGGTGGATGCTGAGAAGGTTGCCGCCGTTGTTCGCGATCGGCTCGAGCGCGCGCAGCAGCTCGCCGGGTTCGTCGACGAGCTCGAGTCGAACGGTGTAGGCGCGAACGCCGCCGTCCGTCTCCGGCTCGTCCTCGCCGCTCTCGTCTGTCTCCGTCACGGTCTCCTCGAGGTCGTCAACCATCGACGTCACCTCCTGCTTGCGGGCGTCCACGCGTCGTCATTGTGTACGACTCCGCAATTGACGCGTAAAAGCATATAGGCGTTCCCAAAACTCTCCGTGGGTGTCAACGAACACCATGCGGCGACGCGTCCGCCGAGCGGACGGCTCGTCTCGGTCGACCGGTCTCACCGTTCGCGAATCCGCGCGGAGTATATAACCCGAACCGTGGACGGTCGGCGTATGAATCGCGAGTCGCCGAGCGGTCGGCGTGCCGTCCTGGCTGCCGTCGCGGCGAGTGTAGGCGCGGCCGGTACAACGAGCGCTGCACTGGCACGGAACGAGGACGACTCGTTCGACGGTGTCGGCGTCGGTCCGGACGGTCCGAGTGACGAGACCAGCGGTACCGTCGACTCGAAGACGACCGAGACGAAACCCGTGACGGGAACGGAACGGACTCCGGCCGGGGTGGACGACGGCGACGCGAACGTGGTCGCCCGCGACGGGATCGTGGTCGCGTTCGACCACTGCAAGCGCCTCCGTCTCGGTGGGTCGAGTTCCGATTTCAGCCACGCGGACGTGGCCTCGTGGGAAGCGGACATCGTTCTCGAAGGGGAGGTGTACGAAGAACGGTGGACGACGGTCTACGATCTGCCCGCGACGGTGACGGCTCCGGGCGGGCCGAACGAACCCGAACCCGCGGCCCTGCACGGCGTCACCGTCTACACGACGGCGGGCGATCGTTTCACTGTCTCGGCATCCGGCGGCTGTCGCGAACTGGTCGAACGACACGTCGAGGAACGCGACTGACGGGGTCGCGCCTCGGTGGTGGCGCTACTCGAGGCGCGGGAGCCGCCGCGGACCCGGAACCCGCTTCGACGTCGACGAGCACGCATGACGGCGCGAGGGTCGCGCGGACTGCTGTCAGTCGTTTGCCGACGCGTCGATTGCGCAGTCGTGCAGTGCGACCGCGAACGATCTGCGGTCACACCCGGACAGCGACGGCGATCCGTCTCAGAGGTGATCCTTGCCCGGATTCGAGGAGCCCCAGTCGCCGCGACCGCCCTCGGTGCGATCGATTCCCATGATCGATTCGGCCTGCTCCGGTCCGCCCAGGCTCTCGCGAGCGTCGGGGACGCGGACGGTGACCTCGTCGATCTCCGGCCACGTGAGGAGTTCGGCCTCGATGTTTCCCGTCGTGACGTCGCTCACCGAACAGCCCGAACAGCCCCCGCCGAGCTCGATGACGACCTCGCCCGTCTCGGGATCGGCCTCCCGGACCGCGCTCGTTCCGCCGTGCATCTGGATGATCGGCATCTCGCGGCTGAGCCAGTTCTCGACCCGCTCTCGAAGCGTCGGGTCGGCGTCGGAGTCGGTCATTGGCCGCATTAGGTGCTCGAGCGGTGAATAGGTTTGGTCCGACGCCCGAAATCGTCAGGAACGACCCTGAACGTTACCGATCTCGCGAGTCATCGCCCGGACCGTCGTCGCGCCGGCGCAACCACTCGAGGACGGCGAGACCGCCGGCGACGCCGCCCGCTCCGGCGGTCGCGGTGAACCCTGGGATCGGATCGAGTGCGTTCGATCCGCCGTCGTCGCCGGATTCGACGGCTCCGCCGTCGCTCGAGCCGTCGTCGCCGGGTTGTCCGCCGGACTCGTCGGTCGACGCCCCCCCGTCGCCGCCGTCGTCATCGTCGTCGCGAGCCGGCTCGAGATCCAGCTCGTCGAGGTCGGTGAGCGACGGCTGGTCGGACTGCTCGCCGGCGCGGATGGGGAACGTATAGAGCGCGCCGTCGGTCTCGCCGTGGGGGATGGCTTCGGTGCTGCTCGCGACGAAGACCTCGCCCGGATCGGCGACGCGGGCGGTCCAGAAGCCGGCGGCCTCGGGGTCGCGCCACGAGACGAGTTCCGTCGGTTCCGACGGGTCGCTCACGTCGTGGATCGTGACGCCGCCCTGGTACCACGACGCGTACAGTTCGCCGTCGCGAAGCTCGAAGTTGTGGGCCGTCGTCCACAGCGGCCCGTAGTATCGTTCGTCCGCCGCCCGCGGCGCGTCGATGGACGCCCGAAACGCGGGGTCGGCCGGATCGCGCACGTCGTAGAGGTCGATCCCGCCCGGACCGTCCGGCTCGTCGCCGCCGGTCGCCCACGCCTCCCGGCCGACGGCGAGCAGATCGCCCGCCTCGTCGACCGCGGCGTAGTGGTCGTTACCGGGGAGTCCGAGCCGCGCCTCCTCGTCGTCGATCCCTTGCTGTTCCTCGAGGTCGGTGTCGGCGACGTGTGAGAGGTACTCGGGAGCGGACGGATCGCTCACGTCGAGCAGGTAGGTGCCGGCGTTCCAGTGAGCGAGGTACGCGACGTCGTCGTGGACGTAGACGTCGTGGAGGTACCGCGCCAGCCAGTCGACGTCCTCCCAATCCGGTTCGCGCTCGAGCAGCGACCAGCGGCCGATCTCGGCGGCCTCGTCGCCGCCGACGTCGTAGACGACGAGCGGGTTCTCCTCGGAGCCGTTCGCGACGACGTAGAGAGAGTCACCCTCGAGATAGCAGTTGTGGATGTGGAAGCCGGTTTCGGTGGGCTCTCCGAGGAGTTCCGGCTCGGCCGGGTCGCTCACGTCGTAGCGCAGGAACCCGTGAAAGAGCGAGTCAGCGGCCCGATTCGCCGGACCGGGGACGATCAGCACGTCGCCGTCGACCTTGACGTCGAGGACCTCGAGCAGCGGCGCGCCTTCGACGCGGAGATCGCGTTCCTCGGCGAGTATCTCGGGTTCTCCGGGGTCGCTCACGTCGACGGTCGCGAAGCCGGTGGTGGCGGCCACGTAGACGGTGGTGCCGTCGTCGCCGACGACCGCCTCGGCCGCACCCTCGATATCGACGCGTCCGAGCGGTTCGTACCCGTCCGAGTCGGGTGGGCCGGCCCGAGCCGACGCGGACGTGGTGTACGACGCCACGGGGGGAACGGACAGGGCGATCGGAGCCGCGAGACTCCGCCGGAGGAACGGTCTCCGCTGCATACGGCTACCAGGAAACGAACGGATAAATAGCGTGGGGTGGGCTGGCACGCGGTGAATCGGCCGCGCCGGTTGGCCGCGGAGCCGACTAGACACCGTAGCGAGCGCGGTCTCCCGTCCCCTCCGTCAGCGCGCTCGCGAGCGCCCCTTCGAGGACGACGTCGTCGCCGAGGTCGGTGACGCGGATCTCCGGGACGTTCGCCATGATCATCTCCGGGACGCGCTCGCGGAGGGGATCGACGACGAGTTCCTCGTTGTACAGCGCGACGGCCCCGCCCAGCGAGACGACGATGGGTGCGAACGAGTGGATCACGTTGGCGAGGCCGATGGCGTTCCAGTGAGCCAACTGGTCGATCACGTAGTCCGCGAGTTCGTCCTCGCCGGCCAGTTCGAAGACGTCTCTCGCCGTGAACTCGGGATCGTCTAGCGGAAGCCGCGTCGAGATCGTCGGATCGTCCTCGGCGAGCAGTCGGGCGTAGTCGGGGATCCCGTTGCCCGAGCAGTAGGCCTCCCAGTGGCCCTCCCGCCCGCAACCGCAGGTCAGGCGACCGCGCGGGTCGACGACGCAGTGGCCAACCTCGCCGACGTTGCCGTCCCAGCCGTCCACGATGTGGCCGTCACAGCAGACGCCGGCGCCGATCCCCGACGAGATCGTGAGATAAACCATGTCGTCCGGATTTCGCCGGGCGTGAAACCGCTCGCCGATGACGCCCGCGTTCGTATCGTTGTGAAGGTAGACCTCGTCGTCGTCGATCAGCTTCCCGATCGGTCCGGTCAGGGGGATCCGGTCGATCGAATCGGGCAGGTTCGCGGGATCGATCACCGCGCCCTCGGCGAGGTCGAGCGGACCGATGGAGCCGATTCCGGCCGCGGTGACGTCTTCCGGACCGACGCCGGCTTCGGTACACGCCTCCCGGAGCGTCTCGAGGACGCCTTCGGTCACGTCGATCCCGGTCGGACCCCGCGGCGTCGCGTTGTGACTCGACCCGATCGTCGTTCCGTCGCTCTCGGCGACGACGGTCCGGACGTTCGTCGCGCCGAGATCGACGCCCGCGTAGTAGACCATGTGTCTGAAACACGGCCGTCGTCGCACTTAACTACACAGATCGGACGCCGGCGTCCGCGACGTATCAGTACAGCTGACCCTCGAGACCGCTGAACGACGGCGACACACATACGTGTTAACGTGCACCAATCATTACGTATGGCGACCGACGACTCATCGACCGCCGACCGGCCCGTTCCCTCGCTCACGGACGACGAGTGCGAGGCGCTGCACGAGGTCGAACTCGCCCTCGAGTGGCTCCTGCGAGCTCAGGGGAGTCTTCTCGAGTTTCACCACGCGACCGGACACGGGATGGACCACCTGGCCGAGGCCGAATCGCTGCTCAGGGACACCGGCCACGACGAGCTGGCGAACGCCGTCCGCTGTGAACTCCTCCCGCACGGCGTCGTCGACGGCGATCGCTGGTCGTACGACGTTCTCGAGGACTTCCAGGAGACGCTGCTCGCCGAGACGGTCTCGCTCGAGCACCGCGTCCGTCACGAACTCGCAGACGGGGAGCGACACGTCCGCGAGCGCCGACAGGAGCGCACCTGGAAACGCAGCGCAAAACGGTGAGATTCCCGCGCCGGCGTGAGCTGAGACGGGCTGGTGTCGCCGTCTACCGCCGCAGTCGCGTGTCGTTCGTGGTCGACCGAAGACGGTCGACAGCGGCTCGTCCGAACCAGTTCACACTTCGTCCGAACCAGTCCGCGGCGCGACCGATCACTCGTCGCTGCTGCGGACGAACGTGACGGGACAGGGTGCCGACAGCAGGACCTCCTGGGCGGTCGATCCGAACACCGCCTTCCCGGTCGGCGATCGGCGTCGGCCGCCGACGACGACCCGATCGGCGTCGACCGCCGTCGCGAGGTCGACGATCGACGGCCCGTGGTCGCCGACCGCGCCACGGATCTCGTAGTCGACGTCGGACTCGTCGAGAATCGACTGGAGGTTTCGGATCGTCGAGTGTCGCATCGCGACCTCGTCGGCGTCGATCTCGTCTCTGCTGGCGTCGAACTCGAGGCGGGTGACCACCTCGTCGTACTCCGAATCGGTGAACACGTGCGCCAGCACCACCGACGCGTCGGCCGGCTGGGCGACTTCGACGACCGCCTCGGCCAGTTCGTCGCTTCGTTCGACGTCTCCCGGTCCGACGGCGAGCAGGACAGTCTGCAGTGTCATACCTCGGCTATCGGCTCCACCCCACTTAAATTCGTGACTTTTCTCGTCGGAATAGGGGTCGGTATTACCGTCCTCTCGGCCACGCTGCTCGAAGATTTCCGCGTGGCTCACTCGACGGATTCCTTCCCGCGCTAATGCGCGTCCCCACGTCTCCACGGTACGGTGAGATGCGGGTTCGCCGCGGCGGGAGAGCACTCCCGTCGGGGGTGAGTTGTCCGTCGAGTCCACGGCTGAACGAGCCACGCGACGTGAACGAGTGGATTCGATGGACGGCGGCACCGAGCGATTTTTCCACGCGCTCGGCGAGAAGGACGTATGCGCGAACCCGATCTCGAGGGACGGACGGTGCTCGTCACGGGCAGCGCCGGCGGCGTCGGTCGCGAACTGTTGCTGGCGACGGCCGACTGCGGCGCGAAGACGGCCGTCCACTACCACACGAGCGCCGACGAGGCCCGCGAGGTCGCCGACGAGGCCCGCGAACGCGGCGCGAGCGACGCCACGACGGTCCAGGGGGACGTCACCGACCCGGAGAGCGTCGACGGCATCTTCGCGACGGTCGAGGCCGAGCTGGGAACAGTCGACGTCCTCGTCAACAACGTCGGCGACTTCGCGCCGATCCACTGGGAGGAACTGTCGTTCGAGCGGTGGAACCGGGTGCTCGAGACCAACCTCAACGGTACCTACCTCTGCTCGAAACGAGCGGTGCCCGCGATGCGCGAGGCCGGCGACGGCCGGATCGTCAACGTCGGTTACGCCTCGGCCGATCGAGGGCTCGTGAATCCGAAGAACTTCCCGTACTTCGTCGCGAAAGCGGGCGTGTTGATGTTCACGCGGATGCTCGCGGCGGACACGCGCGACGACGGCATTACCGTGAACGCGATCTCGCCGTACGTCGTCGAGAACTCGGCGGAGTTTCCCGAGACGTTACCGCGCGGACGACCCGCGCAGTTCGAGGATTTGGTCCGCCCGCTGTATTTCTTCCTCGATCCGGACAACGAGTACGTCAGCGGCGAGAACGTCGAGGTCGACGGCGGCTGGCTCCCCGAAGACGTCTGATACGGTCCGCTGTTCCGTCGTACCGGCGGAACGCCGGCTGATCGCGTTCGCGGGGAACTGATGGAGGCAGTTCGTCCGCGCGTCGACTGGACCGCCACCGATTCCCACTCGAGCGCACGTCCGGTCGCGACGTCGAGGTGAGAAATTTATATAACTGCTGGATGTTCATTGGTAGAATATCGACACGATCGTAATGAACGAGCCCGAAACTCCGTTGCCACCGACCGGCCAGCGTTCGCCGAGCCGGTGGATCACGCGCGCTCGAGACGAGACGGTCGCCACGGTTCGGTTCCCATGACGAACGCTGACCGGAGCCGATCGACTCCCACCGACCACGACCGATCGATCGACTTCGCCGACGGACGGTCGCTCGAGAACGCCGTCTTGCTTTCGATCGACTTCCAGCAGGGGTTCGACGATCCGTCCTGGGGCGTGCGAAACAACCCGGACGCCGAACGGCGGGCGGCGACGCTGCTCGCGCGGTGGCGCGAAACCGACCGCCCCGTGATCCACGTCCGCCACGAGTCCACCGAACCGGAGTCGCCGCTACACCCGGATGGACCCGGCGTCGCGTTCAAATCGGAGCTTGCTCCCCGCGAGGACGAGCCGACGTTCGTCAAGGCGGTCAACGGCGCGTTCGTCGACACCGACCTCGAGCCGTGGCTGCGCGAGCGCGAACTCGAGACGCTCGTGCTCGTGGGGCTGACGACCGATCACTGCGTCTCGACGACCGCGCGGATGGGAGAGAATCGCGGGTTCGACGTGATCGTCGTCGCGGACGCCACCGCGACGTTCGAACGGACGTACGACGGAAACACGTTCGACGCGGAGACGGTACACCGAAGCGCGCTGGCCCACCTCGAAGGCGAGTTCGCGACGATCGTTCGGGCGGCTGAACTACTGTGCATCCGAGAGGACTGACCGACCGCGCATCCGAGGGGGCGAACTCACCGGCGCGTGACCGAACGGGCCGCCGAGCGCGGACGCCGCGGCCGACTACCGACCGATTCCGAACTCGTGAGCGGCCAGCCTGCCCAGCATGGGGACGTCGCCCGGTTTGAGCAGCTTCGCGATGGCCGCGAGGCTTCCGCGGTTCGCCCTCGCGAGCGTCCGGTCGTCGAAGTCGTTCAGATCCCGCATGAGCTCGTCGTAGCGGTCGTTCTCGGCGAAGTAGAGGAGTTTCGTCATCCACAGCCGCGTTCGGACGTTCGGGGCGACCTCGCGGTGCCAGAGCGTCTCGTACACCTCGAGGTTCTCCGCGGTCGGCTCGAGGTCGCCGTGTTTCAGGCAGCTGTCGGCCGCGGCGGCCGCCATCCGTCCCGACTGCATGCACTTGTTGATCCCCTCGCCCCAGAGCGGATCGACCGTCGGAACCGTATCGCCGATGGCCATGAACCGGTCGGTGTGCATCTTCCCTGGCGGCTGAATGTGCGCCGAGCCGCGGTGTTGTTTCCCCTCGAGCCGCTCGGCGTTCCGAAACCGGGGGTCGGTCTCGAGCCAGTGGTCGAGGTAGTCGTCGATGGTGAAACTCTCGCGGGCGTAGCGCTGGTGGACGTCGTTCTGGATGTAACAGAGTCCTACCTTGGCGGTGTCCTCGCCGGTGTGGAAGATCCACGAGTAGCCCCCGGGCGCGATAGCGTGATCGAGCCGGAGCATCATCGCGTCGTGGAGGTCCGCGAAACCCGGGCGATCGACGTCGATCCCTTCGAACTCGTACTCGATTCCGATCGCGTGGTTCTCGCGTTTGAGATCGACGACGTCGAGTTTCTTCGCCAGCGGTGCCGCCGGCCCCGTCGCGTCGACGACGATCTCTCCGTAGACCTCCTCGTCGCCGTTGTATCTGACGCCGACGATCTCGCCGCTCTCCGTGATCGGCGCTGTTACGCGCGCGTCGAAGCGGTACTCGGCGCCGTCTTCCGTCCCGTCAGCGACCAGAAACCGTTTGAAGTCCGCGAACTCGAGGACCGCGCCGGGCTGTTCGCGCACGTAGTAGTCGGTCGGCGACTCGAGGACGACGCTGTCGGTGTATTGCATGACGACGTCGTCGGGAATTCCGAACGAAGCCATCATCGACGGGAACGTCCCTGCGGTCGATTTGTTGCTCTGTCGCGGGAACTCGTCTTCGGACTCCGTCTCCAGGACGACGACGTCGTACCCTCTGGCGGCGAGGTCGCGCGCGCACTGGGCACCTGCCGGACCGGCACCGGCGATCACCACGTCGTAGCGGTCGTTCATGCACTCGAGACTGTATCGAACCCTAATGAGTTTGTTCAGTCGTCGTCGTGAGTTCGTCGCGTCTATTATTATCGGTCATGTGCGTCTCCCACCGGCTCTCGATCCGTCGAACCGAATCGATTCGCCAGCCGCGTGGTACTCGTACGGACGTGCGTGCGCCCCTTGGCTCTTTGTGCGCTCTCCGTCCGCGGGCGCGAGACGGAGACCGACCGGGTACCTTTTTGCCGTCGTCGAGAAAAGACATCCACATGGTCGACGTCCTCGACAACAAGCGGGCCGCCACGCGATTTCGAATCCTGGTCCAGATCGCGGAGCGCCAGCCCGCCGTCAGCCAGGGGGAGATCGCCGAGGAGGTCGGCGTCACGAGCCAGGCGGTCAGCGAGTACATCCGCGAACTCGTCGACGAGGGATTCGTCGAGAAGGAGGGACGGTCGCGCTACCGGGTCACCCGGGAGGGCGTCGACTGGCTCTTTCGCGCCGCCGACGACGTCCGCCGGTTCGCCGACCACGTCACCGGAGACGTTCTCGGCGCGATGAGCGAGGACGCCTACGTCGCCACCGACGACGTCGAGGAAGGCGAGACCGTCTCGCTGTCGGTCGAAAACGGTCTGTTACACGCCACTCCCGGCGACGACGGACCCGCAACCGGAATCGCGACGACCGACGCGGCGGCCGGAACCGACGTCGGCGTCACCAGCTTCGAGGGGATCATGGAACTCGAGCCGGGAACCGTCACCGTTCTCCAGGTGCCGACGGTCCGAACCGGCGGCAGCCGGGCGATCGAGACCGAGACCGTCCGTACCGTCTGTGCCGACGCCGATCTCGTCGCCGCGACCGGGGTCGAGGCCGTCGTCGCCTGCCGCCAGGCGGACGTCGAACCCGACCTCAGGTTCGCCGTCGGAGACGTCGCCGCCGACGCCGCCGAACACGGCCTCGAGGTGAGCGCCGTCGTCACGACCGACGCCGTCGGCCACGTCACCGACGCGCTGCGCGACGCCGACGTCTCCTACGAAGTGCTCGAGGGATGAGCTATCCGCGGCTATCGCCGTGGGTTTTCGCCTCGTAATTTCTCCACTCGCCGTCCCACCTGATCGACGGCGTCCGCTCACTCGGTGACGACGTCGGCGGGAAAGACGATCGAAAACGCGTCAGCCGATGTACCGCAGATCGTCGTCCGTCGGCATCTCCATGCTCTGTTGTTGCTGTTCCATCTCCTGGATCTTGCCGATGACGTCCTCCATCTCGTCGGCGCGTTCGTCGAGCGACTCGTAGCCGAGATCGATGTCGAGGCGCTCCTCGAGCACCTCGAGTACGGCGCGGGCGCTTTTGGGATCGACCAGGTAGCCGCTGGTCTCGCCCATCAGACAGGCCGCCTCGAAGCCCCGGCGCTCGCCGAGTCCGAGCAGGAGTCCCGAGACGCCGACGATGCCGCCCGCGGGTTCGTCCTCGCGGAACTCGACGCCGGCCTCCTCGAGCCCCTCGAGCATCGACTCGTGGCTGACCGCGCCGATGACGGCGTACTCGTCGATGAGTTCCCCGGTCGGGACGCCACCCAGGGCGTACACCTCCGACGCGCCGAACTCCTCGGCGACGTCGAGGAAGGCGTCGGTCAGCAGGTAGTGGCCCTCGTTGGTCTGGGCCTGATGGTCGCCCGTCAACAGAAGCAGATCCCGGCCCTCGGGCACGGTCACGGCGTAGACTTCGCTGCAGGTCAGCTCCGAGACGCCGTCCTCGATGCTCACCTGTGGCGGAAACTCCCGCGAGTAGATTCGACGGACGAGCGTGCTCTCGCCCTCCAGTTCCTCGAGCAGGTGGTCGACGGCGAGCTTTCCGACGTGGCCGACGCCCGGTAATCCCTCGACGAAGACGGGGTCGCCCAGGTCGACCTCGGCAACCGCGTCGATCTCGAGTTCGTCCATACCGTATCAGCGACTGCGACGTTTAAGAGCGCGTCGGTACTCGCCGTACGAATCGTTCGGATCGAACGGGGCCGGGGCGCTGTTTTCGGCCTCGTCGCCACAGACCGGACAGGTTCGAGAAAGCGTATACACCGGGCGATCGTGTCGCTCGCGCCACGCCGAACACACCCGGATGTCGGATTTCATTCGTCGTCGGTTCGACGCTCGCGGTGGAACTCGCCGGTGCCCCCGTGGTCCTCGATGGCGGCGATCGCCCGGTCGGCGCTTTCCTCGAGGTGGGACTCGGCGGTCTTGTAGTTCGGCGCTTGCACCTCGATGCGGTACTCCGGCGCGCCGACGTAGCTAACCTCGAGGTCGACCTCCTCGGGGACGCTGCCGTTACCTTCGCCGGCCTCGAGCGCCTCGCGGATGCCGTCGACGCCGGACGGCGATGGGTTCTCGAGATCGACGTAGCCGGTAACGTTGACGTACGGCACGGAGACGTTCTCGCGGGCGGTTTCGACGATTGCGTCGATCTCGTCGCCCGAGAGGTCGGTCTCGGAGAGGGCCTCCTCGCCGTGGATCGCGGCCTGCTTGAACCCCTCGTAGAGGCTCCCGTGAGCGCCGATCAGTTCGTTTGCGATCGCGGTGTACTCCTCGTCGCCGATCCCCTCGCCGACGGCCAGATCCATCCAGTTATCGGCCTTCTGTTCGTTTTTCCACTGCTGGATCTTCTCGGAGCGCTGGTGGTCGTTGACGTCCTTGAGCGAGAGATCGATCTGTTCGTGGCCCTCGTCGACGTCGAGAACCTTGCAGACGACGATCTGGCCCTCGCGGACGTGGTCGCGGACGTTCTTGATCCAGCCGCTCGCGACTTCGGAAATGTGGATGAGGCCGCGTTTGTCCTCGTACTCCTCGAGATCGACGAAGACGCCGAAGTCCTCGATCTCGTCGATCTTGCCGACGACGAGTTCGCCGGGGTTGGGCCAGCCGCTGTATTTCATCGTGATTCGACTGTCTCGACGATCTCGTGTTCGATCTCGGCTTTGCCGCCGGTCGGTCGCGCGAGCGTCGTTCCGCAGACGGCGCAGGCGACCTCCGTCGAGGCCTTGCCGAAGACGGTCTGTTCGTTCTCGCAGTCACCGCAGCGAACGCTGTAGAAGTTTCCTGCCATGGAAATCACTCCTGGAACTCGAGTCGACCGGTTCGCCATCCCTCTCGGAGGTGGGCCTTGCCGCACTCGTTGCAGCGGTACTTGAGGTCGGTCTTCTTGGTCGGCTTGTCGCCGCCGGGCACCTTCGAGAAACGACCGGCGTTGCCGATGACGGCCGTGTTCCGTCGGGTTCGACGAGCGTCCCACTTCATACCCGAGGAGCGGCCGGTCCGGACCTTCTCGACCTCGTGTTCGTGGTGTTCGTGACAGTGCGGACAGTACGTGTTGAAGCGGCGTGGCATCTGCATGTTATCTCACTTGAGGTGGGCTTAGACAGCGCCGTTTAAAACCCGTTTGGTTCGCCGTCGGACCGACGATCGAACCGGGCCGGGCGCTCGAGTCGCGCGGTAGCCGGAGAGAAGCGCCGTCCCAGCGAGGACAACTGGAGACGCTTGCGATCCAAACTCGACTCGCTCGTCGTCACGAGCCCCGGCACTCGAGCGGGGACGGGTTGGACCTCGAGCCCGCGTGTGCGCCTTCGAAGCGTTTAATCCCCTCTCCCGAGAACGCTCGCGTATGAAACAGCTCATCATCTACGGGGACCCCGGAATCCGCGCGGGGGCGATCATCGAGTACGACGGGGAGCGAGTGGTCTGTTTCGGCATCAACCGAAACGGGGAGTGGCACGGCCCCGAGGAGGTCCAGCTGTGGTGTACCGTCGGCGACGAAGACGAGTACGAAGACTACGAGAAACGAAACTACGTCCCGCACTTCCTCGACGTCGATCACGTCGACGCCGACGACGTCGACGTCGTTCGGGCGAACGCCGACCTGGCAGTGTAGACCCGTCACGACGCCGTTTTCATCGAACGGAGAGTTCCATCACCGGACCTCGGCCCGGTCGATCCAGCCCTGGATTCGCTTCTCCGAGACGTCCGTTTGCTCGGCCAGTTCCGCCGCGTCGGCTCCCGCGAGGTCTGCGACGGTCTCGACGCCGGCGTCCGCGAGCCGGTCGGCGTAGGCCGGTCCGATGCCCTTGATCGAGTTGACCGGCTCCCCGTCGCCGTCCGCCGGTTCGGATTCGTCCGTCTCGTCGACTTCGTCGTCGTCATCCGATTCGTCTTCGTCGTCCGATTCGTCCCCGTCGTCCGACTCGGCCGCGCCCTCGAGGACGTCCTCCGCGTCGGCGTCCCCGGTGACGTCATCCTCGACGGAGTCGACGTGATCCGCCCCTTCGTCGACGGTCTTTTCCTCCGTCGGCGCGGCGTCCGTCTCCGCAGGACCCGTCGCTTCGGCCGGTTCGGCGGCCCGGTCGGGGTCTTCTGCGGGATCGACCAGCGAGTCCGTCGAGCCGGCCGCCTCGGTTCCGGCCGCGGCCGGCTCCTCGTCGGCCGCAGCGTCGGGTTCGCTCTCTCCGTCTTCGGTTTCGTCGGGCTCGCTCGAGTCCTCGTCGAGACGGGCGGACGCCGGCGCATCGCGGACGCGCTCCGACGCCTCGTCGTCGCTCGAGCGCTCGCGCTCGACGGTGACGCCGACCTCTCGAGCCCCCCGCCGTTGCGAACTCGAATCCTCGAGTCCCAGCAGCGACTTCAGCTTTTGGAGGATTCCCATTGCGACGATATACTCGTCTCCTGCACTTAAATTCGTCCAATACGATACGCGTACGAGCCGAAATCGAGTTCCCGGGCCACGGGGTCGATGACGTTCGCTCGTCGTCGAATCGATCCGTCCGCCCGGCGGCCTCGCCGATCAGAGTCGCGACCGGAGCGCGTCGTTCATCGCCGCCACCGGAGCCGTTTCACCGGTCCACAGTTCGAACGCTTCGACGCCCTGATAGAGCAACATCCACGCGCCGTCGACCGTCGTCGCGCCCGCGCTCGCGGCGTCCGAGAGCAGCCGCGTCTCGAGGGGGCGATAGACCGCGTCCATCACCGCGAGGTCGCCGTGGAGCGCGTCGGCCGGAACCGGCGTGGCGTCCGCTTCCATCCCGACGCTCGTCGCGTTCACCAGCACGTCCGCGTCGGCGAGCAGCGTCTCGAGGTCCTCGAGGCCGTGCCCCGTCGCACCGGAGACCTCGGACGCGAGGTCGTGTGCCGTCGACTCGGTCCGGTTTGCGATTTCGACGGTCGCGCCGGCGTCCGCGAGCCCGAACGAGATCGCCCGACCGGCGCCGCCGGCGCCGACGACGACCGCGCGCGCGCCGTCGACCGCCACGTCGTGATCGGACAGAGCACGCAGCGCGCCGGCCGCGTCGGTGTTGTGCCCGGTCGGCGCACCCGCCCCCGTGAAATCGATCGTGTTCACCGCGCCGATCCGCGACGCGAGGTCGTCCGGTTCGACGACCTCGAGCACGTCCCGTTTGAACGGGATCGTCACGTTCACGCCGGCGATCCCGAGCGCCGCCGCGCCATCGATGGCCGCCTCGATGTCGTCGACCGCGGGTTCGAACGTGACGTACCGCGCCTCGAGATCGAGTTCGTCGTAGGCGGCCTCGTGCATCGGCGGCGACAGCGAGTGACCGACCGGGTTTCCGAGCAGCCCGAAGACGTCCATAGCCATGTCGTCCGCCAGTCGTCGCGGGAGCCCCATAATCGATGCCATCTTTCGCGGTGATCGGCGTCGGTCCCGGTGTCCGATCGAGACTTCTTCGTCCGGCGACTCCGAGAGCTGTCCACCTCGAGTGCGACCTCGTGGAGGCGGAGCTCGGACGCGCGATCGAGCGAATCGAGATCACCAGACTAGAGACGCTGCTGGCGCTTGCCGACCGGATGGAGCTCCCGCCGGAGGTCGTCGAACTGCTCGAGACGACGAAGATCGAAGCCGAGAACGGTCTCGCCGAACTCCAGGAGCTGACAGAGATCTAGCGCTCGCGGCGTCTGCGACGGCGGTCACCGAACGTCGAGAACGGCCCGGCGTTCCTCCTCGTCGGTTCGAACCCACCAGGCGATCCGATCGATCTCGAGCGGGGTGTACGTCGAGACGAGCGACAGCCACTCGCAGGAGACGATCGTCCGGCGGCCGGTCGCCGTCGAAAGCGCCGCCGACTCGAGTTCCGCGTCGACGGCGTCGACGAACCGAGCGAGCGTCGGGTCGGGACGCGCCGCGTCGATCCCGGCGAGCTGTCTGAGGTACTGGAAGCTCGAGGGGCCGACGCCGGCGATCGAGCCGATCGGGTCCTCGTCGTGGGCGTACTGGTCGGCCTCGGCGGCCCAACCCCGGAGCGCCTCGAGGTCGTCCGCTTCGGGCCGCTCCGAGAGGACGGTCGCGGTCGCACACAGCACGTGACGCGCCCGGCCCGTCCCGACGGCGTCGACCAGGTCCTGATGGTCGGGTTCGAGCGCGGCGAGGTCGGAAAGCGTAGCGAGGCGGCCGGTTCGCACGAACGCGTCGCGAAACCGGGAGACGGCCGGGACGATACCGTCGACGAACCGACGGCCGGTCGTCGCGACCGCGGCCTCGGCGACGAGCAGGCGGGGATCGTCCCCGGTCCAGCGGTCGTACTCGCGGAACGCGCGGGCGAGTTCCTCGAACGGCGTCCCGTCGGCGCGTCGGTCGAGAACCGCCTGGGCCGAGTGCATGACTCGTCGGAACGTATCACGCGGAAAACGTATAGCTGTGTCGACTAGTTCGACGCGTTCGTCGGCGCGTCAGCGCCCGGACCGAACGTCGGTCCCGGCTCACAGCGGAATCGCAAGCAGGCGAACCACGACGAGGATCATCGCGATCGCACCCAGCAGGACGAACAGCGCGTTCTCGAGGGAGGGATCGCCGGCTTCGATCGGAGTCGAACTCGGTTCGGGTGCGTACGGATCGTCCTCCTCCGCTTCGGGTTCGTCAGCGTCGTCGGATTCGGGGCCGTCCCGTCCGCCAGAGAGGTCGAGCGGGATGCGATCGCGCTCCGGGTCGGAGTCCGCGGCCGTCGTTCCTCGGTCAGTCGCGTCCACGGACCCGTCGGCGTCGTCTCCGCCGCTCGCGACTCGAGGCGCGTCGCCGGCATCGGCGTTCGCGTCGGTACTCCTCCGGGACGAGTCCCCCGCGTTTCGATCCGCGGACTCCGACGACGCCGCGGCTGCGTCTGTCGTCCCCCACTGCCACTCGGAGTCGTCGTCGTCGGAAGCGCTCGAGTCGTCCGTTCGTCCGTCCGGCTCGTCCTGATCCGACGGGGACGAAGGATCGGGGTCGGAGCCGGACGCGTCGTCTGCCATACTCGACCGTAGCGGACGGGACGTCAAAAAAGCGCGGTCGTGCGTCTCCCCGTTCAGGCCCCGTCGGTTCGGCCGCCGGTATCGCCGCCGTAGACGACGCCGCGTTCGGCGTCGAGCGTGACCGTCTCGCCGTCTTCGGCGTCCTCGACGGTCGCGCCGCTGATCATCGGGATGTCCATCTCCCTCGCGACCAGGGCCGGGTAGCCGGTCATGCCGCGCTGGGCGTTGACGATGCCGCCGATCTTCGTCAGATCGCCCGCGAACTCCTCGTCGAAGTCGGCCGGGAGCGCGAGGATCGCCCCGTCGGGAACGTCGGCGAGGTCGCCGGTTTCGGTCCGGGTGAGAGGGCCGGTCGCTCGACCGTCGACGACGACCCGTCCGGTCGTCAGCGCCTCCGCGGCGACGTGGACTTTCAGCATGTTCGTCGTGCTCGCCCCCTCGAGTTCCGTCATCATGCCACAGAGGACGACGACGGTGTCGCCGCTCTCGGCGACGCCCGCGTCGAGCGCCGCCTGGACCGCCTTTTCGACGACGGCGTCGGCTCCCTGGTCGGACACTTCGGCGTACAGCGGCGTCACGCCCCACGAGAGCGCGAGCCGCCGTCGAACGCGGTGGCTCTGCGTCGAGGCGACGACGGGAACGCCGGGACGATACTTCGCCGTCTTCAGCGCGGTGTAGCCGGACTCCGTCGCGGCGACGACCGCGTCGGCGTCGATGTCGCGGGCCAGAAACCGCGCCGAGCGCGCGAGCGCGTCCGTTCGCGCCTCGCCCGCGGTGGGGACTCGTTGTTCGAGCAACTCGGCGTACTCCTCGGACCCTTCGACCTCGCGGACGATGCTGTCCATGGCGTCGACGACCGCGGCGGGGTGGTCGCCGATCGCCGTCTCGGCCGAGAGCATGACCGCGTCGGTGCCGTCGAGGACGGCGTTCGCGACGTCCGAGGCTTCCGCACGCGTCGGCCGGCGGGCGTGGACCATCGAGTCCAGCATCTCCGTCGCCGTGATGACGGGCAGCCCCGCCTCGCGACACCGGCGGATGATCCGTTTTTGGATCATCGGGACGTCCTCCATCGGACACTCGACGCCGAGGTCACCCCTGGCGACCATGATCCCGTCCGAGGCCTCGATGATCTCGTCTAAGTTGTCCACCGCGCCGGCGCGTTCGATCTTCGAGACGATCGGAATCTCCGCGCCGAATCCCTCGAGCACTTCACTGACCTCGTAGACGTCCTCGGCGTCTCGCACGAAGCTCGCGGCGACGAAGTCGACCGACTTCTCCGCGGCGAGTTCGAGGTCGGCGCGGTCTTTTTCGGTGACGATGTCGAGGTCGAGGTCGACGCCGGGCACGTTCACGCCCTTGCGACCGCCCAGTTCGCCGCCGGTGTCGACGCGCGCCCGGACCGTCTCGCCCTCTCGTTCGAGCACGGTCGTCTCGATCAGGCCGTCGTCGAGGAGAATTCTGTCCCCCCTCGAGACGGCGTCGATGGCCATCGAGAGACCGACCCTCTCGGGGGTAGCCGTCTCCCCCTCGACGAATTCGATCTCGGCGTCGGACTCGAGCGTAACCGTCTCCCCTTCCGCCAGCGGTGCGGTTCGAATCTCGGGGCCCTGCATATCGAGCATGACCGCGACGGGTTCCGATCGATCCTCGTCGACCGCGCGGACGCGCTCGATCAGGGCGGCCCGGTCCTCACGACTTCCGTGGCTCGCGTTCAACCGAGCGACGGACATCCCGGCCTCGGCCAGCTCCCGAATCGCGTCCCGATCGCTCGAGGCCGGCCCGAGGGTACAGACGATTTTCGCCTTTCTCATGGCTCGGGGTAGCGCGAGCACGGGCAAAAAGGTACAGGACTTACTCGAAATCGAGTACGAATTTTTTACTGGCGCTCGAGCGCGTCCGAGGCGTCGGCCAACCGCGAGCGCCGGGACCCGTCCGTTGCCACGTCAATCGTTTTCCGTTGGTCCGTCGTAGCTTCTCACACCCTCTTGTCTGTCAACACCGTCTTACACGTCCCTCGGACTGTGTCTCTGAGTAATCGTCACCATCACGAACACGTGGAAAATCCTGGCCGAACCAAGCTGGTGGAACGAACTGAGGGGCGTCGCCCGGATTACTGTGGGCGGAACGTAATCCCGACACCAGGTACCTCTGGAAGGTGTGGGTAGTGGCGAATCTTGACTCCACAGCCATCGTTATTCTCATGGATCAGCAGTGCGCCGAGGCCGGAGAGGATACCGGCGATCATGGAGACGACTGCTACCGGGACGGCTCCAATCGATGCGGAGATCTTCGTCGCGATCACCCCCGCTGCGGCACCTGCGGCCATCAGTGCGGCCACGTCCCGTGAAAGCCCATCGTCAAGCTTCAGCACGTGGTAGGGGCCCCGCGAGGTCGAACCGCTTGTGTAGTCGTTCGTCCCACACAACACACTAGCCTCGTCGGATTCCATGCCGTCCGAGACGACCCACACTTCGCCATCGCGCTCCTCAAAGGTGACCTCTCCGTCTTCGCGTGCTTCGTTCAGTGCATCGACGGTTGAGCGGACGCTTTCGTCGAGATCGACGGACTCCGTTTCCTCGTGCGTTTCTAGGCTGAGGTCATTCGATTCGTCGTAGACTAGCTTGTCCTCATCCAAACTAATCCCGACCGATTCGTCGTAGACCTCGTCGTCGGTTTCTGAATCGGTGGCCTTCGCACCCGTGGCGAAAATCGAGGTGGCGACGAGCGCCTGTGTTGCGGTCTTAAATACGCTTCGACGGCTGACGAGTTCATATCTATCTTGAACCATTGCAAATCATACATTTATAAGCATAAATATAACCTTTTCGTTTAGTCCAATTATGTCAATGTTATCGTGGACAAATTACATTATATCGTGTATACTTGTGTTCCATGTCAATATACTATGGCTAACGAAACGATACGGCCGAAACTACGATCTCTATATCAATTATTTAACACCAATAGCACCATCTTCATAAATATCGGACGGTGCAAACGCTTATTTTTCCCATTGACAAACCCAACTACATGGTTTGGAATGCCATCAGTTCTGGGTTCGCCGTCACGTTACCGTTCGCTGTCGCGATGGTGATCGTGGGCACCATCGGACTCTTCGATGTCAGTAAAGCTCCGGCTGCGGTCTCGAGGACGGCTTTAGGGATGGTCGTCATGGCGGGGTGGATCGTAACCGTCGGCGTTGGGACCGTGATGCTTGCCCTATTGGTGACCGGGACCGATATCGCACCATCGTTCGCGTTTGTGGGCATCATCGGCACTCTGATGTGGATCTGCGTGGAGACGATCCTGTTCAAAAAATATGGAGACGGTGGACCGACGCCCACCGGCAAACGGATCGCCGCGCTTCGATCGGACGGTAGCCCGTGAACCGGTACTACTTGACACGGTACCTGTTCAAGTGCTCTGTTGAATAGCGATTGAATCAGCCGATATCGCGGGTTAGAAGGGTGAAGTCGAGGAATTCGACTCTGTCCATGGAAATCGATCTCCTCGACTTCGTTGAGCAGTGTCGGGACCTAGTCAAACAAGCGTTGAGGAAGCACGCGGGCGAGCCCGCCAGCGGCGGGTTCGCCCGCTGGGTGCACGTCGTTCTGCACTGTTTTCGGCTCGAAGAGAGTCACAGCTACCGTGAAACGCCGAACCGGCTGAAGTATATGGCTGAGATTCGTGACGTACTTGGCCTTGAACGGGACGAGTTGCCGGACTACAACACGATCTACAAGTCGTTTGATCGGCTGAAAATGTGAGTGTGGCGGGCGTTGCTGCGCGTTTCAGCGTAGCAACACTCGCAGTCTGGCCATGTAACGCTTGACAGTACGTTCTTCGACCGACGCGCCGCTTCGTCGTACTATCGCCAACGGTCTGGAAGTAACGTACAGACACTGAAAGTGACGACATTAACCGATAGAGAGTCGCTCGCTGTTCTTGACGTCCATATCTCAGCCCGGTGGAAACACGATACCAAGACCGGGCCGCAGGTCGTCCGCCGAAACGCGGACGACCTGCTGTCTGTAGCGGCGGACAAAGCCTTCCACAACTGGATCACGAAATACGAGTTCTACGCCCTCGGTGTCGATCCGCTCATCTTACAACGCGGATCGAGACCGCTTACGGTAGGTCATAACGCGCTTATTCGGGGAAAAGACTACTCTCAGCGCTGGATGGCCGAAACTTCCTACTCGACTACGAAGCGCTCGCTCGGCGACGCCGTGCGAGCGCTGGGCTGGTATCGACAGTTCCCTGAGATCGTCCTTATGTTCGCCATCATCAACATCGAAACGCTCTGTGAGCCACTCTAACTACCATTCAGCTGCTATTCAACAAAGTAGCAGGAACTTGTCTCGATCTGGGGCGAGATACAGACGGAGTTCGAGGAACACGAGGCCGAACTCGTGGATTCGTACGCGCTTCTCGGCGAACACGACTTCCATGGCTCGCGTTCAACCGAGCGACGGACATCCCGGCCTCGGCCAGCTCCCGGATCGCGTCCCGATCGCTCGAGGCCGGCCCGAGGGTACAGACGATTTTCGCCTTTCTCATGGCTCGGGGTAGCGCGAGCACGGGCAAAAAGGTACAGGACTTACTCGAAATCGAGTACGAATTTTTACCGGTGGTCGAGCGCGTCCGAGGCGTCGGCCAACCGCGAGCGCCGGGACCCGTCCGTTGCCACGTCAATCGTTTTCCGTCGGCCCGTCGTAGCGAGCCCATGCCCACGTACGCGTCGCTCGTCGAACTCGAGGGACGAGACGTCCAGAACACCCAGGAGCTGGCGTCGATCTGGGGTGAGATCAGAACCGAATTCGAGGACCACGACGCCGAACTGATCGACTCCTACGCCGTCCTCGGCCACCACGACTTTCTCATCATCTTCGAGGCGGGAGACCGGGACGGAGCGTTCAAGTCGGCGCTGACGCTGCACCGCCACGGGCTCGACGCCCAGACGATGTCGGTGGTCGACACCGACGACTTCGCGCAACTGGTCGACGAGATCTGAGCGAAGCGTCTCCCGCCGGAGACGACGTCGGTCGGAAACCGGTCGCTCGCGGTCGCCGCTCGAGCGTCCGGACCGACGCCCGCGCCTGACGTCTCGAGCACCGACCGTCGCTCGGACGTCGTGATCACCGCTTTTCACGGCGGTTCGTCCCGACGACGGAAACCGTCTCGTCGAGCAGTACTTCGAGTCGGTCGCCCTCGAGTTCCACGTCGACTCGCAGTCGTGTCGGCTCCTCGCTGGCGACCGTCACCGCGGCGTCGTCGACGAACGGCAGCTCCCAGTGCGGTCGCGTCGTGACGTCGACGCCGCGCTCCCAGCAGAACGAGATCACCGCCGGATGAACGACCGCGGCGATGGCGACGTGCGAACCGCCCAGCGGACCACACGTCGTGCACGTCGCGCGAAACGAATGGACCCACGCGGACGACTCGTCGATCGCGAGCCGGCGCTCGACCGTCGCGTGACAGTACGGACAGATCCCCTCGAGGATGGACTCGATCGTGTGCTGCCAGAGGGTCGACGCCACGTCGAGGAGCGCGTCCATCGCCATCCCCCGGTCTGTCGCGCCGGCGGGACGGACCGCGTGGGCGGACAGCGTCTCGTCGCCGCGTCGGATCTTCACGACGCTGTCCTCGTAGACCGCCGTGAGCGACTCGTCCCCGCCGTCGGAATCGCAGACGGTACCGCGTTCGCTCCCGTCCTCGAGCACCACTGGCCCACACGCCTCGTGGGACCGCCAGGCGTCGACGTCGATCACTTTCGCGATCTCGAAGCCCGCGAACGTGAGCCGGTAGCCGTCGCCGTCGTCCTCGAGGAATCGGCCGTCGAGCTGGCGGAGGTGATAGTTGAAGTTGCCCTTGTCCGCGACGCCGACGCGATCGCGCAACGCCGAATACGAGAGCGGAGCCTCGTCGCCCTGCATCCGCTCGTAGAGCGTTCGAAGGATCTCCAGACGCGTCTCGTTGCCGAGCGCCTTGAACGGGTCGGCGGGTCGGTCGTTCGCGCCGGCCCGCCCGTTCGAATCCGCGCGTCGATTCGTCATCGAGGACACCGCCCGATATCGGGAGTAAACTATTGCTCCAAATACATATGTCGATCCCGCTGGAACGCACGGACGCCATCGATGTCGAGACGACTACCCCGCAGACGAATCCTCTCGGGATCGGCCCTCCTCGGTGCGGCGTCGCTCGCGGGCTCGCTTCCCCGGAGCGATCGCGCCGAAACCGGCTCCGAGCACGCGACGACGAGCCGACCGGCTCCGTCGCCCGAGACGCGAAGCGCGACCGATGCGACGCCCTCCGACGTCGACCTCGAGGGACTCGAGGAGTTCGTCGACGAGACCGTCCCGGACCTGCTCGACGACCACGACGTCGTCGGCGCGTCGATGGCCGTCGTCCGAAGCGACGGCGTCGAACTCGCGCGCGGATTCGGCGACGCCGACCGCGCCGAGGGAACCACGGTCGACGCCGGCGAGACGGCCTTCCGGATCGGTTCGGTCTCCAAGCCGCTCGTCTGGGCCGCCACGATGCAGCTGATCGAGGACGGCCGAATCGACCCCGGCGAGGACGTCCGGAACCCCCTCGAGTCCGTCTCGATCCCCGACGCGTACGACGAGCCGATCACCGTCTCCCACCTCGCGACCCACACCGCGGGCTTCGAGGAGCGGTTTCGGGGAACCTGGGTCACCGATCCCGAAGCGCGGCGGCCGCTCGCCGAGGTGCTGGACGAAGAACGACCGGAGCGGGTTCGACCGCCCGGAGAGATCGCGTCGTACTCGAACTACGGCACCGCGCTCGCGGGACAGCTCGTCGCCGACGTCGCCGGAACGAGCTTCGAAGCGTACGCCGAGGAGTCGCTGTTCGAGCCGCTGTCGATGACGTCCGCCACGTTCGAGCAGCCCGCCCCAGACGAGATCGTCGTCTCGAAGGGGTACACGTCCTTCGGGGGCGGGGTCGAAGAGGCTCCCGAACTCGGCCTCGAGATCGCACCCGCGGGCGCGGCGGTCGCGACGGCGACCGACGTCGCGCAGTTCCTGTGGGCCCTGCTGGGCGACGGGGCCGTCGACGGCGGGCGGATCCTCGAGCCCGAGTCCGTCGACGCCGCGCTGGACCGGTGGTTCACCCACCACGACGCGGTTCCCGGCATCGCCTTCGGGCTGCTCGAGGACGAGCGACGCGGCGTTCGGATCCTCCACCACGACGGGATGGTACCCGGTTTCTACAGCTACCTGGTGTTGGTCCCGGAGTACGACCTCGGGCTGTTTCTCGCGTACAACACGAACACCGGTGGCGCGGCGAACGCCGACGTTCTCGAGGCGTTCTTCGAGGAGTTCGTTCCGAGAACCGACGCCGAACCGTCGCTCGAGACCGAGCCGGACGGTCCGCCACGGCGGGCGGACGACCTCGTCGGAACGTACCGCGGCGTGCGGATCGCCGAGTCGACACACGCCCGACTGTCGTCGACGCTACAGGCCGGCCAGATCGACGTCTCGGTCGACGACGGCTACCTCGTTACCGACGCCGGCGGCGGAACGACCCGGTGGATCGAACGGGAGCCGCTCGTCTTCGACGAGGCCGACGGAACCGGGACGCTGGCGTTTCGCGACGACGGCGGCGCGGTAACCCACCTCTTTACGGGCTTTCACGCGTACGAACGGATCGCGCGTCACGAGTCGCTCGCGGTCCACGGCGGGCTCGTGGGCGCGACGACGCTCGGAATGCTCTCCGGACTGGCCGCCTGGCCGCTGTCGTGGGGGTGGCGACGGTTCGGCGGCGACTCGAGTACCGTCGCGGAGCCTGACGCCGATTCGTCGTCGAGAGTGGAATCGTCGGATCGGGGATCGCCATCCGACGCTACCGAGACGTCCGACGCCGCAACGTCCCGGTCGCCGCCGGCGCTCCCGCTGCCCGCCGGCGGACCGGCGCGTGCGCGCTGGATTGCCGGCGGCGCGATCGCCTGTCTGTTCGGCTTCGTCGCCGCGGTGATCGCCCTGCTGGTTCTGTACCCACACACGCTGTTGAGCGATCCGCCGCTCGCGTACGACCTCGTCGCCGTCCTGGGGCTGCTCGGCGCCGGCGGTGCCGTCGCGTCGGCGGGGTACGCCGTCGTCGCCTGGCGCGACGGCTACTGGAGTCGGCTCTCGAGGCTCCACTACGCGCTGGTAGTCGCCAGCGCGATCGGCTTCTGCTGGCTGCTGTGGTACTGGAACCTGCTTCGCATCCCCTCGTGACCGATGGTGTGGTGGTGGAGAGGTCCGCGATCCAGGATGGAATGGGGGGAGTTTCTGGATCAGGACCTCACGTGTGACGTGGACGGCGATTTTCAAATAAGTACTACCAATGTGTGTTGGTGATTAAATAAGCACTGCCAATGCGTGTTGGTGATCGCGCATCGCTACCGGTCGGGCGGTCGATCGAAGCAGGTACAACAGAAACGACACCGACCTGTCAGACCGGTGGCCGTAACGGGTGCGAGAAATTTTTCGAAGGGCAATTCAGACGAGTCCGCTACCGGACCTTCTCGCCGACCGCGGCGTCGCCGTGGGTCGTCAGCAGGTCCGCTTCGTCGCCGGCGGCGAGGATCATGCCGTTGCTCTCGACGCCGAACAGTTCGGCGGGCTCCATGTTGACGAGCAGGACGCACTTCTGGCCGGGCAGTTCGGAGAGGTCGTGTAGCTGCTTGATGCCGGCGACCACCTGCCGCGTCTCGAAGCCGACGTCGACCTCGAGGCGCGCGAGGTCGTCCGCGCCCTCGATCCCCTCGGCCGCCTCGATGCGGCCGACGCGGATATCGAGCTCCTGAAAGTCGTCGAAGCTGATGCGATCCTCGAGCAGGGGCTCGAGGTCGTCCGTCTCCGTTTCGGATTCCGAATCGGTCATATCGTCGGATTCGTCCGCATCGGTGTCGTCGCTTTCGGTTCCGTCGTCCACGTCCCCGTCCGTGGCGGCCGCGATCCGCTCTTCGAGTTTCTCGTTCAACTCGTCGACGCGGTCGTCTTCGATCTTCGCGAAGAGTTCGCCCGGCTCGTCGAAGTTTCGTGGCGGGGTCTCGAGGGCGTCCTCGAGGTGGACGTCCGCGACGTCGCCGTCCTCGCCGATCTGTTCCCACAAGCGCTGGGATTTGTCGGGGGTGATCGGCTCGAGCAAGACGGCGACGGCTTTGGCGATCTGGACGCAGTCGCGAATGACCTGTGCGGCTCGCTCGGGGTCGTCGTCCGTGAGCTTCCAGGGCTCGTTGCGCTGGATGTACTCGTTGCCGAACTGCGCGAGCCGGGTGGCGGCCCGGCCGATTCCACGCAGATCGTACTCGTTGACGCTCTCGCGGACGTCGCCGATGGCACCTTCGATCCGCTCGCGGACCTCCGCCGAGACGGCTTCCTCGGGGGTTCCCTCGTAGTTCCGGTAGGCAAACAGCAGCGAGCGGTACCAGAAGTTACCGACGGTGCCGACGAGTTCGCCGTTGACCTTCTCCTGGAACGCGTTCCACGAGAAGTCGACGTCCTGCTGGAGGCCGCCGGTCGTCGTCAGGTAGTACCGCAGGAGGTCGGGATGAAAGCCCTCCTCGAGGTACTCGTTCGCCCAGATCGCCCGGTTTCGACTGGTCGAAAGCCCCTTGCCGTTGATCGTGATGAAACCCGTCGCCGCGACGGCTCGCGGCGCGTTGTAGCCGGCACCCTCGAGCATCGCGGGCCAGAAGATGGTGTGGTGCTGGATGATGTCGCGGCCGATGACGTGGACGATGTCGCCTTCTTCCGTCCAGACCCGTTCCCAGTCGTACTCGTCGGCACCCACTCGCTCGGTGTACTGCTTCGTCGAGGAGATGTACTCGATGGGTGCGTCGACCCAGACGTAGAGGACGAGATCGCTTCCGGTCTCGTCGTCCGCGTCGCCGGGGTAGTCGATCCCCCAGTCCATGTCGCGGGTGATACACCAGTCCTGCAGTCCGTCTTCGATCCACTGGCGGGGCTGGTTGCGCGCGTTCGACGTTCCCTCGAGGCCGTCGAGGAACTCGGTGAGGTACTCCTCGAACGCCGAGACCTCGAAGAACTTGTGTGCGCGCTCTCGGTACTCGGCCGGATTACCCGTGATCGAACTCACCGGATTCTCGACTTCGCCGGGCTCCAGATGGCGCTGACAGCCCTCGTCGCACTCGTCGCCGCGGGCCTTCTCGCCGCAGTACGGACAGGTTCCCTCGACGTAGCGATCGGGGAGGTACTGATCGGCCTCGGGGTCGTACGCGACTTGGATCTCCTTTTCGTAGACGTGGCCCTCCTCGTCCAGCGTCCGGACGATCTCTTTCGTCAGTTCGGTGTTGGTCTCGTCGTGGGTGTGACCGTAGTTGTCGAACTCGACGTTGAACTGCGGGAACGTCTCCTCGTACTGGCGGTGCCAGTCGAGCGCGAACTCCGCGGGATCGACGCCCTGCTGTTCGGCGTTGACGGCGACCGGCGTGCCGTGCATGTCCGAACCGCAGACGTACGCCGTCTGCTGACCGAGCGTCTTCAACGCGCGATTGAACGCGTCCGCGCCGATGTATCCGCGGAGGTGTCCGATGTGGAGGTCGCCGTTGGCGTAGGGCAACCCGCAGGTCACCACGGCCGGACGGTCCGTCGGAAACTCGTCGTTGCTCATACGTACGATGTGTCGGTGGCGGGCGTAAAACCCGCCGGTTTTCGATCGCGGGCGGGGCCGAACCCGAGACGCGCCGTCGATCGGTGCGGTCGCTCGAGCAACCCGACGCTCGCGGGGCTGTTCGGGCGGCGTACTCCGTGCAGGCGCTTCCGGTCCGGTCTCGTCGTATCGTCGGACTACGATCCGAAAACGACGATTACTCGAGCGGACGGTCACGTGATATTTTGCCACACTGCGTGGTTGCGGCGGACATGAGCTCCGTCGACATTCCACGGGAAGCGTGGGCAACGCGCATCGGGTTCATCTTCGCGGCGGTCGGCAGCGCGGTCGGTCTCGGGAACATCTGGCGGTTTCCGTTCCAGGTGGGCCAGGAAGGCGGTGCCGCGTTCTTGGTGATCTACCTGGTGTTCATCGTCGCGGTCGGATTTCCCGCGATGCTGGTCGAGTTCGTCGTCGGCCGGTACACGGAGCGAAATCCCGTCGGCGCGCTCAGGGAACTCGGCAGCGGCGCGTGGCAGTACGTCGGCTGGATCTTCATCGCGACGGGGTTCGTCATCCTCTCGTACTACAGCGTCGTCGCCGGCTGGACGATCAGGTACACGATCCTCGGACTGCAGGACGGCTACCTCGCCGACGCCGGCGAGGCCGAAGCGCAGTTCGTCACCCTCGCGAGCGGGCTCGACGCGATCGTCCTCCACGCGATCTTCATGGCCGCGGTGATCCTCATCGTGGGGATGGGCATCCAGCGCGGGATCGAACTCGCGGTGAAGGTCCTGGTTCCAGCGATCATCGTCATCACGGTCGGGCTGGCGATCTACGCGGCCACCCTCGAGGGGGCCGGCGACGCATACGCGTACTACCTCTCGCCGGAGTGGAGCGTCATCGCCGAGAACTGGACGAGCATCCTCCCAGCCGCCGCCGGACAGGCGTTTTTCACGCTCTCGCTCGGGATGGGCGTGATGATCACCTACGCCTCGTATCTCGGAGAGAACAGAAATCTCGCGGAGGACGGCGCGATCGTCATCGGCTTGGACACCGCGATCGCGTTCGTCACCGGGCTGATCGTCTTTCCCATCCTCTTCACCGCGGGCGTCGATCCGGCCGATCCCGGTGCGGGGGCGATCTTCGTCTCGCTGGCGGCCGCCTTCGGCGACCTGACGTTCGGCTGGCTGATCGGCGCGGTGTTCTTCGCCACCGTGGCGATCGCCGCCCTCTCGAGTGCGATCAGCCTGATGGAAGTCGTCGTCTCCTACGCGATCGACGAGCGAAACCTCGATCGGATGACCGCGGCGGCGCTCATCGGTGGCGGCATGTTCCTGCTCGGAATCCCGTCGGCGTACGACCTCGTCCTGCTCGACCTGTTCGACCTGTTCGCCGACCAGATCCTGCTGGTGCTCGGCGGGCTCCTGTTGATGATCCTCGTCGGCTGGTCGCTGTCGTCGCTCGCGATCGACGAACTGGGACGCGGAATCGGCGACCTCGGATCGTACGGAACCGCGTGGATCTGGGCGGTCCGGATTCCGGTCGTCCTCGTCCTGTTCGTCGCCCTGGTGCTCGGTGTCCTCGACTACGCCGAGTTCCTGACCGGACCGTTCAGCGAGTGGCTGGCCGATCGCTAACTGTCTCGAGCGCCGACGCTCGAGCGCGTGGAAGCAGGAACGGTCCCGGGACCTTCCAGCCCGGAACCGGTGTGAGATGACTTCGCCGTCGAATTCCGCACCACTGGTACCCTCGAGACGGGAAAAAGCGTATCGCCAACGCCTGTTGGGTTTCGGCCGTCGAACGCGACGACGCTCCCGGCCGCGTCACCCTGTCACGCCCGCGAACGCCGGCGGGCGAGCGTTCGGCGGACCTTACAGCAGTTCGGCGAGCAGGACCGCCGCCAGCCCGAAGTAGATGAGCAACGCGGTGACGTCCTTGACGGTCGTGATCAGCGGGTCGGACGCCGCCGCCGGGTCGAATCCGATCTTGTGCATCAGCCACGGGATGACGTAGCCGACGATCGAGGCGACGATACAGACGGTCAGGAGACCGACGAAGACGACCGTCGCCAGTTCGACGGCGTATCCGTTGCGGTCGAATGTGAACGCTCGTCACTCCTCGATCGGCGACTCCTCGACGCTCCAGACGTCCGGAAAGAGACCCAGCCGTCCGCCGGCGAGGAGACAGCCGCCGACCAGGCCGAATCCGCCGAACGCGACCAGAAACGTGAGTCCGCCGGGATCGAGAACGATCGTCACCGCCGCGCCGACCCACGAGAGCCACCCCAGCGCCTCCCAGGGGCGGCCGCCGTAGAGCCGCCAGACCGAAAGCGAGAGCAGAAAGCCGCCCAGCGCCGCCGCGACGAGGAGGACCTCGAGCGCTCTCGAGGCCGCCGCGAGCAGAACGAGTCCGGCGAACGCGACGACGTCGATGCGATCGATCGCCATCGCGATCAGTCGTCGCTCGCGACCGGGACGCTCGCGCGAACCTCGAGCCGATCGAGGTCGCCGACGAACGACGCGAGCATCGTCCGGGTGACGTGTGGCATGCAGACGATTCGGAGTTCGTCGGCGGCGGTCCGGGAGAGCCGCCACCCCTTCGCGCGCAGCGCCTCGAACGTCCCGCGGTCGACGTCGGCCGCGACCAGCGGGAGCGACGGCTCGACGACCGCGTAGCCCCGTTTTTTCAGCGCGTCGGCGAGCCACTCCGCGTTGTTCTGAGAGCGGACGTACTGCCGTCGGTATCCCGCGGGCCACAGTTCGTCCATCGCCGCGACGGCGCTCGCGACGCCCGCCCCCGATCGCGTCCCGGTGAGCGTCGCCTGCGACGTCGACTCGAGGTACGGCGTGTCGACGGCGAGTTCGTCGAGTAACTCGGGCGAGCGAACGAGCAGGCCGCCGGCGGGAACCGCGGCCTGGCCCATCTTGTGCGGATCGATCGACATCGTGTCGACCGGCGCGTGCCCGAAGTGCCACTCGTAGTCGGTAAACGGCAGCACGAACCCGCCCCAGGCGGCGTCGACGTGAAACATCGCGTCGACCGATCGGGCGATCTCGCCGAGTTCCGGGATCGGGTCGACGCGGCCGTACTCCGTCGTTCCCGCGACGCCGATCACCAGCGCGGTGTCGTCGTCCACGGTGGCACGGACGGCCTCGACGGTCGCCCGGTGGCGGTCGTCCGTCGGCACGATCCGGAGCTCGACGCCGAGGACGTCCGCGGCCTTCCGGAAGCTGAAGTGGCCGGACTCGGGCATGACGACGTTCGGACGGCTGGAGTCGGCGCGCTCGCGGGCGATCCGGACGGCCTGGACGTTCGCCTCCGTACCGCCGCTCGCGACGTACCCCGCCGGCTCGTCCAGCCCGGCGATCTCGCCGAGCCGTTCGATCGCCTCGTCCTCGAGCGCCGAGACGGTCGGATACGTCCCCGGATCGCCGGGGTTGGTCGCGAGAAACCGTTCGGCCGCCTCGCGCGCCACCGGGTGGGGCTCCGTACACATCGACGACAGCACCCGGTCGAACGCCTGCGGCTCGATCTGCATATCAGGTGTGTTGACGGTCGGCTGTTTATGCGTTGCGTTTACGCGAGGCACAGAGCCGTCCGCGTCTCGCCCATCGCGCGAACGAGTCGGCGCAGCCGAACCGAACGACGCTGTTGGAGGAACCGATGATCAGCGAACCGACTCGAGCAGCAGCTTCTGCTCGACGCGTTTGACTTCGTGCTGGACGTCGCGGACGGCGTCGATGTTCGCGGAGATCGAACTGACGCCCTCGTTGACCAGGAACTGGACCATGTCGGGTTTCGAGCCGGCCTGGCCGCAGATGCTCGTGGCGACGTCGTGTTCGCGACACGTTTCGATGACGTCGCCGATGAGCCGCAAAACGCCGGGGTGAAGCTCGTCGAACCGGTCGGCGACGTTCTCGTTGTTGCGGTCGACAGCCAGCGTGTACTGGGTGAGATCGTTCGTGCCGAAGGAAGCGAAGTCGATGCCGGTCGCGGCCATCTCCTCGACGCACAGCGCCGAGGCCGGCGTCTCGATCATGACGCCCCACTTGCGCTTGTCCGGATCGATGCCGGCCTCGGTCATCCGGCGTTTGGCGCGGTAGACGTCTTCCGCGTCGTTGACCAGCGGAAACATGATCTCGACGTTGTCGTACCCGAGGTCGTAGAGCCGACGGAACGCCTCGAGTTCGTGGCCGAAGACGTCGGTCCGGTCGAGCGATCGACGGATGCCGCGGTAGCCGAGCATCGGGTTGTGCTCTTCGGGTTCGTCCTCGCCGCCCTCGAGCTGGCGGAACTCGTCGGTCGGCGCGTCGAGGGTTCGGACGCGGACCGGCCGCGGGTAGAACTCGTCGGCGACGCTGCGGATTCCCTCGACGAGTTCGTTGGTGTAGGCGTCCGCGCCGTGTTCCTCGATGTACTTCTCCGGCGTCCGATTCAGCGAGAGGATCATGTGCTCCGTTCGAAGGAGGCCGACGCCGTCGGCACCCGTCGCCGCCGCGCGCTCGGCGGCTTCGGGGATCGAGACGTTGACTTTCACCTCCGTCGCGGTCATCGGCTTGACCGGCGACTGCGGGCGAACCTCCTCGACGGGCTCGGTCTCCTCGTCGGGTTCGACCTCCGTCCCCTCGAGGACGGCCCCCTTCTCGCCGTCCAGGGTGACGACCTGGCCGTCCTCGAGGACGGTCGTCGCGTTCGTCGTCCCGACGATCGCGGGGACGCCGAGTTCGCGGGAGACGATCGCGGCGTGGCTGGTCATGCCGCCCTCGTCGGTGACGATCCCCGAGGCGCGTTTCATCGCGGGAACCATGTCGGGCATCGTCATCTCGGTGACGATGATGTCACCCTCGCTGACTTTCGCGAGGTCGTCGAGCTTCTTGACGATCTTGGCCGGACCGCTGACGATACCGGGACTCGAGCCGAGTCCGTCGACGAGGATCTCGCCGGAGTCGTCGCGATCGGAGGCGTCGGCGGCGGTCTGGACGCCGCTGCCGTCGGTGACGCCCGTCGCGGGGTCGCCGGTGACGTCGAGCGAGTCCTCGGTTGCGTCGGCGGCGTCGGTTTCGTCGATCGTGGTGATCGGGCGCGACTGGAGCATGAACACGTCGCCGTCGACCATGGCCCACTCGACGTCCTGGGGTTCGCCGTAGTGGTCCTCGACTCGCTCACCGAGTTTGACGAGCTGATCGATGTCCTCGTCGTCGATCACGCGGGCCTCCCGTTTCTCGTCTGGCACCTCGCGCTCGACGGTTTCGCCGGTCTCTTCGTCTTTGACGTGCATCACCTTCTTTTCCGCGACGGTGACGTCGACGTCGTCCTCGTCACGGGGAACGACGTAGTTATCCGGCGAGACGGCTCCGGAGACGACGGCTTCGCCGAGTCCCCAGGCGGCTTCGATGATCATCGTCGGATCGCCCGTCGAGGGGTGGCTGGTGAACATCACACCGGACTTTTCGGCGTCGACCATCTGCTGGACGACGACCGCGATGTTGACCGTGGCGTGGTCGAACCCCTGCTCCTGGCGGTAGTAGATCGCCCGCTGGGTGAACAGCGACGCCCAGCACTCCCGGACGCGGTCGAGCAACTGCGCTTCGGTGACGTTCAGGAACGTCTCCTGTTGGCCCGCGAACGACGCGTCGGGCAGGTCTTCGGCTGTCGCGGACGAGCGGACCGCGACGAACGCCTCCCCGTCGCCCACCTCGTGATAGGCGGCGAGAATCTCCTCGCGCAGGTCTTCGGGAAACGGCGTCTCGAGGATCAGCTCCTGGGCGCGGTCCGCGGCCGTCGCGAGCGCGCTCGAGTCGTCGGCATCGACGTCGACGACCTCGAACAGCTCGTCGTCGATTTCGGCCTCCTCGATGAACGACCGGTAGGTTCCGGCCGTCACCACGAAGCCCGGGGGGACGGGCAGGCCCGCGCCCGTGAGTTCACCGAGGGAAGCACCTTTCCCGCCGACCGTCTCGAGGTCGCCGGCACTGATCTCGTCCAGCCAGAGTACAGCCATCTCTATTTGCGTGGACTAGTGAGTAGCTAAAGAAGGTTGCGAATAATCGCCACAAATCACAACTCACGATCGAATGATGTTCTGTGACGAACGGTGAATTTCGCCGTACAGCGAGCGCTTTCGGTGAATCCGATTATATTTGACGAATGGCATATTGCAGGAAATACTGTCCGTTTCGCGCGGCCGTTCGAGGGATGTCACCGATCGTCCCGCTCGAGTTCGAAACCGGGTACTCGTCGGGAGCGATCGCGACAGGACGCGATCCGACCGCGACGGCGGTCAGGCCTCGAGGATGTCGTCGTCCTCGTCGTCGGGAACGAGCAGCGAGCCGTCGAGGACGGTGACGCCGCGGCCGCCGACCTGGACGGCGTCGCCGACCCTGACGCGAACCAGTCCCGGTCGGTCGACGTAGTGACCCTGCTCGAGGCGGAGTTCGTCGGGCATGTCGTCGTCGAACGCGCCGAAGTGATCGAGGTACGCGCCGACGGCGCCGCTTGCCGTGCCCGTGACGGGGTCTTCGGGGACCCCGGCTCCCGGCGCGAACATCCGTCCGTGAAGTGTCGACTCCGCCTCGAGCGCGTCGAAGGTACAGAGGTAGATTCCGGTGGCGTCGACCGCGTCGGTGAGGTGCTCGATCGCCGCCATCTCCGGAGTCGCGTTGCCGAGATCGGAGAGGTACGTGATCGGGACGACCAGAAACGGGAGGCCGGTCGAGGCGACCGCAAGCGGGAGGTCGTCGCTCGCCCCCTCGAGCGCCGCACGCTCGACCCCGAGCGCGTCGGCCACGCGGCTGTAGCCGACGTCGACCTCGCGGATCGTCGGCGCGTCCTGGGTCATCCAGACGGCCCCGTCGTCCGCGACCTCGATCTCGAGGACGCCGACGTTCGTCTCGAGCGTCGTCGTTCCCGGCTCGAGGCCCTCGTCGTGGAGGAACGCGAACGAGCCGATCGTCGCGTGCCCGCAGAGGTCGACCTCCTGTGCGGGCGTGAAATACCGAATTCCGCGGTCGGCCTCGTCGCTCGTCCGCAGGAACGCCGTCTCGCTCAGGGCCATCTCGCTCGCGATGGTCTGCATCTGGTAGCTCGAGAGTCCGTCGGCGTCCGGGACGACGCCGGCCGGGTTTCCCGTACACGGTTCGTCGGTGAACGCGTCGACCTGAACGATCCGGGTCGTGTTCATACGGGGACGTGACGCGGGGGGCTATTCGCTCTTTTCACTGACACGCGACCTCGATCGCCGTCAGTCGTCGCTCGCCCCCTCGAGAGCCGACTCGCCGTCCGCGTCGACCGTCGACGGCGAGTCGTGGGTGCCGACGGGCGGCAGGTTGACCTCCGCCGCGGACGAGGACTCGAGGTCCGTCTTCGTCTCGAGACGGGTCATCTCGCCGTCCTCGACGTCGCGCGCATCCTGATCGATCCGCATCGAACAGAAGTCGACACCGCACATCGAGCAAAAGCGCGCCTCCTTGTAGTTGTCGCCGGGCAGCGTCTGGTCGTGGTAGTCGCGGGCGCGATCGGGATCGAGCGCGAGCCGGAACTGCTCGCGCCAGTCGAACTCGTATCGAGCCTCCGAGAGCGCGTCGTCCCAGTCTCGAGCGCCCGGTCGTTCGTTCGCGACGTCTCCCGCGTGGGCGGCGATCCGGTACGCCGCCAGCCCCTCGCGGACGTCGTCCTCCTCGGGGAGGCCGAGGTGTTCTTTCGGGGTGACGTAACAGAGCATCGCCGCTCCCGCCTGCGCCGCCATCGCCGCGCCGATCGCGCTCGTGATGTGGTCGTAGCCCGGCGCGATGTCGGTCACGAGCGGCCCGAGCACGTAAAACGGCGCGCCGTCGCAGACCTCCTGCTGGCGCTCGACGTTCTCCGCGACTCTGTGCATCGGGACGTGGCCGGGACCCTCGACCATCACCTGAACGTCGTACTCCCACGCGCGACGCGTCAGTTCACCCAGCGTGTCGAGTTCGGCGTACTGGGCCTCGTCGCAGGCGTCGGCGAGGCTCCCCGGCCTGAGGCTGTCCCCGAGACTGAACGTCACGTCGTGTTCGGCGAAGATCTCGCAGATCTCGTCGTACACCTGAAACAGGGGATTCTGCTCGCCTCGTTCTTCCATCCACTTCGCCACGATCGAGCCGCCGCGGGAGACGATCCCCGTCTTTCGGCCGTCGGTCAGCGCAAGATGCTCCGCGAGGATGCCCGCGTGGATCGTCATGTAGTCGACGCCCTGCTCGGCCTGCTTTTCGATGACCTCGAGCAACAGGTCCGTCGTCAGGTCCTCGGGACTCCCGGCCCGCTTGACCGCCTCGTACAGCGGCACGGTGCCGAGCGGCACCGGCGAGTGGTCGACGTGCGTTTCGCGAATATCGTCCAGGTCGCTTCCCGTACCCAGATCCATCACCGTATCCGCGCCGTAGTGGACCGCTGCGTGGAGTTTTTCGAGTTCCGTCTCGAGGTCGCTGGTCGTCTCGCTGTTCCCGATGTTGGCGTTGACTTTCGTCGCGAACTCCCGGCCGATGATCATCGGATCCAGCGCGTCGTGGTTCCGGTTCGCCGGAATCACGGCTTGCCCGTCGGCGACCCGTTCGCGAACGAACTCGGGGTCGCGGTTCTCGCGTTCTGCGACGCGGTGCATCTCCTCGGTGATTCGTCCCGCTCGAGCGGCTGCGATCTGCGTGTTCGCCATCAATAACTAAGTTATACCATCGAGTTATAAATAATGCCGGTATCGGTCCCGGATCGGACGCGAATCGGACGAAACGTCGGTGAGACGACGGAGTGCGTCGCTCGCGTTCGATCTCTCGGGTCGAAAACTGAACGGAACTCACTCGAGGTCGTCGAGCGGGCCGCCGCAGATCCGCACGGAAACCGGTCCGGTCGTCTCGTCGGGGACGGAAACGGGGAGGGTCACGACCGCCCGTCCCGGGGAGTCGGTTCGTCCCGAGACGGAGACGATCGCGGGATCGTCGTCGCCGCGTTTCGATCGATCGGATTCGGGGGAGTCCGCCCGGACCGCGTCGATCGAGAGCCAGTACGTCCCGGGCTCGGCGCGGACGGTCACGGAGACCTCGATCGATTCGCCCGGACTCGGGTCGCCGTCGATCGACGCGGACTCGAGCGACAGCGAGGCGGTCGCGAACGCCGACGAAATGACGGGATCGAGAGACGGCTGACGCGACGGCGCGGCCTCGCCGGTCGACGGATCGACGAAGCGAACCTCGACGCCGTCCGGCTCCGCGAGACGGGTGCGAACGTCCTCCGCGGATATCCGTGTGTCGTCCGAAACGAACACCGTAACCCGCCGCTCGGTTTCGTCGTAGTCGACGCCGACGACGTTCTCGAACTCGAGGAGTCGGTCGTAGTTTCGCGTGGAAGCCATCGATCGCTCGGGAGTTCGGTCAACGGTGAGAAATACTTGCTGGCGGATCGCACGGCGTCGAGACCGCCGTTTCGTAGGGACTGTGGTAAATCGTTGCCGGTGAAACGACGACTCGTCTGTGGGTTCACCGACCACTCGTTACGACACTCCCCATCAGCCCACTTATTGTGATCGCCGCCAGTTTCTCGAGTAGGTGGCCACCAGATGTCCGATCTACCGGACGACTTCGACTGTACGATCACGAACTGGGAGTACATTTACGGCCTGTGTCGGGACGTCAGCGACGAAGTTCGTCGCGACGAGTTCGAACCCGACGTCATCGTCGCGCTGGCGCGGGGCGGCTGGTTCGCGGGACGGTGTCTCTGCGATTTCCTGGGGCTCGACGACCTGACGAGCCTGAAGATGGAACACTACGTCGGTACGGCCGAGAAGACGGGCGAGCCGACCGTCCGATATCCGATGCCCGAAGGCAGCGTCGAGGGAAAGGACGTCCTCGTCATCGACGACATCGCGGACACCGGCGGCTCGATCAGCCGCGCCTACGAGTACGTCGACGACCGCGACGCCGGCGAAGTTCGCACCGCGACGCTGCAGTTGCTCCGGACCAGCGAGTTCGAGCCGGATTACGTCGGCGAACAACTCGAGGAGTGGACGTGGATCGTCTACCCCTGGAACTTCATCGAGGACATGGTCGATCTGATCTCGGGCGCGATGGAGCGAGCCGACCAGGAGACGTTCACGAAAGACGAGATCCGCCACTTCCTCGCCGAGTACCACGGCATCGAGCGTATCGAGATGGAGATCGCCCAGCCGGACCGGATCCCCGAGGTGCTCGCGGAGATGGAGCGCCGAAACGTCGTCGCGGCTCGCGGCCCCGACGAGTGGACGCTGCTCGAGGGCTGACCGACCTCCGCCATCGCCTCGCGAATAAACGCGCTCGGGCGGATCGAAACGCACCCTCGCGGGAACGAAACCGCGCTCGCTCGGACGTCACTCGTCGACGAGCGGCCGCGACGCGTTCGCGGCGACGACCGCCGCACAGCCGACGGCTGCCCCGGTCGCGAACAGCGGGTTCAACGCGCCCACCGCGGCGATCGGGAGGACGACGGCGTTGTACGAAAGCGCAAGCCCCAGCGTTCGTCTAAATCGCCGGCGCGCCGCACTCGCCAGCCGGAACGATCGCTCGACGGCCGCGAGATCGTCCTCGAGCGTCGCGACGTCGGCCGCGTCAGCCGCGAGCGCCGTGGCGCTCCCGAGCGAGATGCCGAGATCCGCCTCGGCGAGCGCCGGCGCGTCGTTGGTCCCGTCGCCGACCATCGCCACGCTCCCCTCCGTCTTGAGCCGTCGAATCGCCGCCCGCTTGCCTCCCGGCGGCACGCGAGCGAACAGCCGATCGACGTCCGGATGTTCGGCGAACCGCTCGGCCGCCGATTCGTCGTCGCCCGTCAGGACGACCACCGTCCTGTCGCGCTCGCCGATGCTCGCGATCGTCTCGTCCCAGCCCGCCCTGGGTTCGTCCCCGACGACCACGACGCCGTCGGCTCTCCCGTCGCGACCGACGACGATCGGAAGCCGGCCGTCGTCTCGTACACGGCGAACGCGAGCGGCCAGCTCCTCGGAAAGCGACCAGCCGCACCCGCGAAAGAGCGATGGATGACCGACGAGGATCCGTCGACCGTCGACGACGCCCTCGACGCCGTTCGCGTGACTCCGGAACTCGCGAACCGTCGGCTGCGATCGGGCGTCGTCCACACTCGATCGCGTTCCGCCCGCGTTCGCGCCGCCCTCGCTCGCGTCGAACTCGTCCGCGCTCGAGTCCGATCCCCCGTCGGATCGAACCGAGTCGTCCGACGGCTCTTCCCGTCGCTCCGTCCCGAACGCGTCGGTAAGGGCTCGCGCGACCGGATGGCCGGACCTGCGCTCGACGGCGGCGGCGTCCCGAAGGAGGTCGGCGGGCGCGTCGGCCTCGAGCACGGTCATCTCGCCGGTCGTGAGCGTTCCCGTCTTGTCGAAGACGACGACGTCGACGTCGCGAAGCCGCTCGAACACCGTCTCGTCGAAGACGACGAGTCCGCGCTCGCTGGCTTCGCGAAGACTCGCCGCGACGGAGGCGGGAACCGCGAGCGCGAGCGCCCACGGGCTCGCGACCACGACCGTCAGGAGAACCGCCGACCAGACGTCGAGCAGGGTGTCGCCGAGAGCGTACCGACCCGCGCCGACGAGGATCGCCGTCCCGAGCACGATCGGGGTCAGCGTCGCCGCGAGCGCATCCGCCCGCCGCGAGTCGCCGTGATCCGCGCTCTGGACGTCCCAGACCGACCGCGCGAGGCGGTCGATGCCGCCTGTCGAATCGTCGTCCACGGCGACGATCGCGCTCCCGTCCGTCACCACGGAGCCACCGACGACCGCCTCGCCCGGTTCCTTCGAAACCGGCAACGACTCGCCGGTGACGACCGCCTCGTCGACCGTGCACGCGCTCGCCCGCAGGATGCCGTCGATCGGAACCCGCTCGCCCGCCCGAACGAGCACCCGGTCGCCGGCCGCCAGGTCGTCGACCGGCACCGACCGCGTCGATCCGTCGTCCGCGAGCAGTCGACCCTCGTCCACCTCGAGCGAAGTGAGTTCGGTGAGCCGGCCGGTCGCCTCGCGTTTGATCGTCGCTTCCGCGAAGATCGCCGCCATGACGAGGGCGGCGACCACGACGGTCAGATCGTAGTAGACGTCGATGTCGCCGCGCGCGATCGAGAGCGTCCCGTACGCGTAGGCGGCGACGATCGTGAGGGCGGCGAGCAGGTGCGCGTTCGGGCGACGGAGCCTGAGGCTAACGTACGCGCCGCGCAACAGCGGCAACCCCGTGAGATAGAGGACGAGCCCGGTGACGACGAAAAACACTGGGAGAAACACCAGCCCGTCGAGGCTCGCGAACGCCTCGTCGTAGTAGCGCAACACGCCCCAGTTGGAGTACGACGAGAGAAAGACCGGGTAGAAAACCGCCACGTACGGAACGAGCAAGAACGTGCCGAAGACGACGCCGACGACGTACCGAAACTCCAGTGCGTCGTCCGACCGGCGCTTTCGTAGCCCCGACATCTCCCTGGACCGTCGCGTGCCGCCGCTCGAGTCGTCGCCGCCCGCCGCCTCCTCGCGCAGGTACGCCGTGTATCCGAGCCCGGTCAGCGCGTCTCGAAGCTCCGTCGCCGAGGTGCGGTCGGGATCGTGGTCGATCGTGACGGCTTCGGTGACGTAGCTCGCGCTGGCGGATTCGACGCCGTCCCGGCGCTCGGCGACCGACTCGAGAAACGCCTCGCACGTCGCGGAGTACATGCCGTCGATCCGGACGTACGTGCGAACGAGCGAGTTCGGCGAGGCGTCCGTCCCAGCGGACGCACTCGCCGCGACGTCCGTTGCAGCCCCGCCGTCGCCGACCGGCGGAAGCGACGCCGCGACGTCCCGACAGCCCGGCGAACAGACGACGTCGCCGGCCGCCGTCTCGAGCGCCGACGCCGAGGCTCCGACGGTCGTTCCACAGAGGTGACACCGATCGTCGCTCGAGCGCTCGCGTTCCACGTTCACTCCGTCGGTCCGAAGAAGGTAATGCGTTTTCGGGGACGACGGCCGCGGTCGAACGGCGGACGATCACTCCGCGACCGACTCGCTTTCGGGTCCCGGCGGACCGTCGTCGGTCCCGCTTCCGTCGTCCGCGTCGTCGACGATCGATTCCTTCCAGGTGCCCCGAGTGAACCAGGCGAGGGCAGTGATCGCGCCGACGACGTCGCCGACGACGACGCCCGCCCAGATGCCGGTCGTCCCCCAGCCGGCGACGAAGATCAGGTAGTACGTCGCCGGGATCCGGACGATCCACAGGCCGAGAACGGCGAACACGAGCGCCGTCTTCGTGTTGCCCGCGCCGCGGAACGCGCCGAGGACGACCTGCATCACGCCCATGAAGACGAACGCGAACGCGGCGAACCGGAGGTACGTCACCCCGTACTCGATCGTCGCCGCCCGCCCTTCGGCCTCGGCAGTGAGAAACACCGAGACGAACGGCTCCGGGAAGAGAAACGCGATCAGACCCGCCACGGCCATGATCGCGCCGACCACGGCGGCGCCGATCCAGGTCGCCGACTCCGCCCGGTCCGGCCTGTCGGCACCGAGGTTCTGACCGACGATCGAGTCCATCGCCTGCCCCATCCCGAGCGCCGGCAGGAACGCCAGCGAGATGAGCCGGTTGCCGAGGCCGTAGGCCGCGACGACCGCCGGCGGGAAGGTCACGACGATCGCGGTCATCGCGACCATCGCCAGCGCCGTCATCGACTGCTCGATCGCCGTCGGAACGCCGAGTCGGACGATCTCGGAGACGTACTCCAGTCGCGGTACGAAGTGACTCGCCTCCATCTCCGGGCCGACGTCCGTGTAGTAGAGGACGTAGAACCCGATCGCCGTCGCCGCGCCCCGCGAGATGACGGTCGCGACCGCCGCGCCGGCGACCTCGAGGCGTGGCAGGGGGCCGACGCCGAAGATGAGCAACGGGTCGATCGCGAGGTTGATCACGACGCTGACGACCATCACCCGCATCGGCGCGTACGTGTTACCGTACCCCCGCATGAGCGCGACGAAGACGAAAAAGCCGAACACGAACGGGAGCCCGAGGAAGAAGATCCGCAGGTAGTCGGCCGCCAGCGGCACGATCGCCGCCTCCGTGTCCGCGTCGGCGGGAAGGAGCGCGAGCATCGGATCGGTCGCCAGGTAGCCGACGATCCCGAGGACGATCGCGAGAAGCGAGACGAACGAGAGCGTCTGACCCGCGATCAGGCCACCCTCACCGCTTTTGGCGCCCGTGTGCTGGGCGATGAGGATCGCACCGGCCGTCGTAAAGCCCGCGCCGACGGCGATCAGCAGGAACAACAGGGGAAACGCGAGGCTGACCGCGCCGACCGCATCGGGCGAGAGCGCGCCCAGCCAGAAGGTGTCGCCGACGTTGTAGGCGACCTGCAGGAGCTGGATGACCACGAGCGGCCAGGCCAGCACGAACATCGGCCGAACGAGGGAGCCGTCGGTCAGGTTCCCCGCGTCGGACTCGCCGCTGGAGGGCATGACAGTGTAATGTAACCCGACGTATTTGATCGCTTGTGATATGTGATATCGATGACCAATGATTCGGGCGCGCTCTCAGCGATCGACGAGAATCCGACCGTTTCCGGGTCCGTTCCGCAACGCGAGGGCACGATCATCGACGTAACCGGCGGCAGCGACGTCTACGAGGCGCTCGGACGCCGACCTATCGCCGATCGCCCTCGCGTTCGGCGTCGGAGACTGGCGAGCCGACGCCCATTCCGGACTCGAGGGTCGACTCGACTTCGCGACCGTCTCGGTCGCGCGGATCGATCGAACACGCCTCGCAGTAGACGTTCTCGCCCGACTCGAGCACCGCGATCGTCGTTCCGAACAGGACGCGTCGGCGCTCGTACCGGCGGTACTCGCCGCCGCGCGCCGAGCGACCGCACTCGTCGCAGTCGACGCGATCGTCCTCGACGCGGCCGGTTCGAACCTCGCGACGCGTTCCGATCGCGTACACCGGATCGCGAGTGGCCTCGGCCGCCTGCCAGCAGACGATCAGTCCGAGCAGAAACAGAATCGTCCCGAGCCACCAGTAGCCGAGCAGCGCCGGGACGAAAAACATCGAGACGAGGATCCAGCACCACAACAGCGCGAACCCGAGGTGGTCCGCGACGCGTCGAAGCCCCTCGCCGGCGCTGTGACTGCGAGCCGGTCGTGTCATTCGTCTTGTCACACTGGCGAGCGGAAAATAATCCTTTCGGCGCGCGTTCGGCGACGACTCGTTCCGGCGAGCGTCGGGGCGTCGGGACGGCAATCCGTAATGGACGGCGATCGCTTTCCGACACCGGGACGTCAGTCTGCGACCGCTTCCTTCGGCTCCGCCTCGAGCGTCGGCCGCTGAATCCAGAGGTCGCCGAACAGTTCGTCCTGCTCGAGCGTGACGCGGCCGCGGTGGGCGAGAAACAACAACGCGAGGTACGTCATCACGCGCGTGCCGCCCACCTCGTCGACCTCGGCGTACAGCACCTCGTCGCGTCCGTTTTCGTACTGTTCCTCGAGAACCGCTTCGACGTCGTCGATGACGGTCTCGATGTCCTCCTCGTGGGTCGTGTGGGTGACGTCGTCGCTGGTCGGCTCGTCGTCGACGCGAAACTGATCCTCCGCGTGGTAACTCAGCTCCTGGACGCCGCGGTCGTACCCGCGCGGGGAGTCGCTCGTGTCGTAACTGCGCGACTCCTTCCACCAGGTGCCGCGTTCGGCCGTTCGAAGCTCGCGAACCAGTTCGTCCAGCGTCTCGGGCTTTCCGCGGGCCTGCTTGCGCTCGAGGCGGCGCTCCATCTCCGCCTCGAGGCTCTCGATCGGATCGAACCCCGGCGGGTGCTCGCTTTCGGCGTCCGCCCCGTCGTCGGCGAACGGTGCCTCCCAGGGCGGTAGCTCCTCTTCGTCCGGCTCGTCCGGGGCGAACAGCTCGTCGCTTTTCATCCGCAACAGGACGCTCGCGTAGAACAGCGCCCGCCCCGAGGTCCGCAGGTCCGCGTCGTCTAGCGCCTCGAGGAACTTGTCCGTCACCCGAACGACGTCGATGTCCCACGGATCGATCTCGCCGTCCTTGGCGAGCTGGACGAGCAGTTCGACCGGCTCGACCTCCTCGTCGTCCGCGTCGTCGTCCCCGGCTCCGGCGTCGGCGCTCGAGTCCGTCCCGTCCTCCGAAAACTCGAGCACCGTCTCGCCGGCCCCGCCGCTCTTTGCTCCCGGCGGCTCGCGGTCCTCGTGACCGGCGATGTGCAGCGGGATGTCGTCGCCGCCGTCGGTTCGAACCTCCTGATAGAACTCCTCGGGTTCCTCGCGGGTCACGTCGTTCCCCGCTCGGCTTTCCGAGGAACCCGTCGTCGCCGTTGGCCCCTCGGGTTCCTCGCGGGTCACGTCGTTCCCCGCTCGGCTTTCCGAGGAACCCGTCGTCGCCGTTGGCCCCTCGGGTTCCTCGCGGGTCACGTCGTTCCCCGCTCGGCTTTCCGAGGAACCCGTCGTCGCCGTTGGCCCCTCGGGTTCCTCGCGGGTCACGTCGTTCCCCGCTCGGCTTTCCGAGGAACCCGTCGTCGCCGTCGGATCCTCGGCGGCTCGCGGGTCGCTGCGCTCCTCGCTCGCCATTTCCAAGGCGCTTCGCGCCTCGCTCTCCTCGTTAGTCATCAGCAGGCACCTCCTCACTACTCAGATCGATCCCGGTCACCGCGCTCACGTTGTCCTGTTGCATCGTGACGCCGATCGCCCGCTGCGAGCGATCGAGCATCGCCGAACGGTGTGAGACGACGACGAACTGCGCCCGATCCGCCAGTTCCTCGACCATCTCGCCGATCCGTTCGGCGTTGACCGCGTCGAGGAACGCGTCTACCTCGTCGAGCGCGTAAAACGGCGCGGGGTTGTGTCGCTGGATCGCGAAGATAAATGCGAGCGCGGTCAGCGACTTCTCTCCGCCGGACATCGCGTCGAGGCGCTGGATCGGCTTGTCACCGGGCTGGGCTTTCATCGTCAGCCCGCCGTCGAACGGGTCCGCCTCGTTCTCGAGGTGAAGCGTTCCGGTTCCCTCCGAGAGCTTCTCGAAGATCTCGGTGAAGTGACTCGAGATCGCCTCGTAGGCGTCCATGAACGTCCGTTTCTTCTGGGATTCGTACTGCTCGATCCGGTCGCGGATCCCCTCGGCCTCCTCGACCAGGGTGTCGCGTCCGTCCTCGAGATCGTCCAGATCGGAGCGAACGTCGTCGTACTCGTCGATCGCGAGCATGTTGACCGGCTCCATCGCTTCCATGTCCGTCTCGAGTAGCTCGATCATCTCGAGGACGGTCTCGTGGTCCGGCACGTCCTCGGGGTCGTACGCGCCGACCTCGTCCTCGAGGCTCTCGATCTCCCACTCGAGGTCGTCCGCGCGCTCGCGTTCGCCCTCGAGTTTGCTCTCGACGGCGTTGACGCGATCCTGCTGGGCGTCGCGTTTCGTCCGCGCGTCGGCGAGTTCCGCTTTCAGCTCGCTTCGCTCGGCTTTCAGCTCCGTCAGCTCCTCCTCCAGGTCGGCGACGGCCTCGCGCTTTTCCTCGAGCGTCTCGCGTCTGTCCTCGATGGCCTCCTCGCACTCCTCGATGCGCTCTTCGTGTTCGGCCGTCCGGTTCTGGGCCGCCTCGATGTCGTCGTGGAGGTCCTCGATCGCGTCCTCGGCGTACTCCTTTTCCAGGCCGAGTTCGTTGAGCGCGGCGTCGATGTCGTCGATCCGGTCCTCGCGCTCGTCGATCTCGTCTTCGAGGTCCTCGATCTCCGCCGTGAGTTCCGGGATCTTCGACGCCGCGAGCTCCGCTTCGAGGTCGTCGATGTCGGCCTCGATCGCCTCGATCCGCTCGGTTCGCTCCTCGATCCGCTCGGAGATGTCGTTCATCCGCTCGTCGACCGACTCCCGCTCCTCGCGGAGTTCCGAAATCTCGGCCTCGAGCGAGTCGATCTCGGCCTCGAGCGATTCCGCACGCTCGTCCAGCGCGTCGATCTCGCTTTCGATCGAGCGGACCTCGTCGCTCGCGTCCGTCTTTCGATCGCGGGCGTCGTCGAGGCGCCCTTCGACGTCGCGCAGCTCCGACCGGAGGGAGTCGCGTTCGTCCTGCAGCGCCGTGATCTGTTTGGCGACGCGCTCGAGTTGCCCTTCGCCGCCGCCGGTAAACGAGTACCGCGAGCCGCTGCCGGAGCCGCCGGTCATCGCGCCGCTCTTTTCGACGAGGTCGCCGTCGAGCGTCACCATCCGGTAGTCGCCCATGTACGCGCGGGCGGTCTCGAGGTCCTCGACGACCAGCGTGTCACCGAGCACGTACGAGAAGACGCCGGCGTACTGGTCGTCGAAGTCGACGAGATCGGCGGCGAATCCGACGACGCCCGGATCCGACGGCGCCTTCGGCAGTCCGCGCCGGCTCATCTCGGTCAGCGGCAGGAAGGTCGCGCGACCGGCGTTGCGCGATTTGAGGTGGTCGATACACTGCTGACCGACGACGTCGTCGTCGACCACGACGTTTGCCAGTCGGCCGCCCGCCGCGGTTTCGCAGGCGACGGCGTACTCCCCGGGCACGCTGCCCAGCTGGGCGACCGCGCCGTGGACGCCGTCGATTCCGGCGTTGAGGATCGTCGTCACCGCGCGGCCGAACGAGGAGTCCCCGCTTTCGCCCGCGTTCGCCTCCAGTTCCGCGTACTCCTGTTGTTTCGCCTGGAGGTCGTCGTCGACGTCGTCGATCTCCGACTGGAGGCGGCGCTTCTCGCCTTTCAGGTCCTCGACGACGCCCGCGATGTTCTCGCGGTTCTTCTCTGCCTTCTCGAGCTCGCGTTCGAGGTCGGCCCGCTGGCTCTCGAGCTCGGGAATCGCCTCGCGTTTTTCTTCGATCGTGCGCTCGGTCTCGCTGATCGCGTTCGATCGTCGACGCGCCTCGTCGAGCAGGCGGTCCTGCTCGCGCTGGAGGTCGTTCTTTTCCGTTTTGGCCTGCTCGAGGTCGTCCTTGCGATCCGCGAGGTCGGCTTTGAGTTCGTCGAACTCGGTGTCGACCGCCTCGATCTCGGCTTCCAGTTCGTCCCGTTTCGTCTCGCGCTCCTGGATCTCGGCCGTGATCGAGGCCTTCTTGAGTTTGTGTTCGCGCATCTCCGACTGGAGCTCCTCGATGCGCTCTTGTTTGCGGTCGATCTGGACGAACGCCTCGCGCCGGTCGGACTCGGCGTCGGCGATCTGTTCCTCGCTGGCCTCGATGCGGTCTTCGAGCCGGGAGATGTCACCTTTGATCTCCTCGATCTCGCTTTTGATCCGGAGCTGTTCGTCCTCGCCCTTGCGCTCGATCTCGGCGTTGAGGTCCTCGAGGTCCTCCTGCAGGCGAACGACCGCACCCTGGCGCTGATCGAGCTCTCGCCGGAGCGTCTCGAGTTCGTCCTCGAGGTCGTCGACCCGCTCGGTCGCGGCCGCGAGTTCGTCGCGTTTCTCCTCGAGTTCGCTCGCCTTCCGGTAGCCCTCGTACACCTCTTTCTCGCGGCGGAGCCGGCGGTATCGGAGGGCGGTCTGACGCTCGTCTTCGAGTTGGGCGAGACGCTCGCGTTTCTCCTCGATGCGGAGTTCGGCCTCGTCGATCCGCTCTTCGACGATCTCGAGTTCGTCGAAGGCGTCCGCCTTCTTCGCGTCGAACTCGGCGACGCCGGCGATCTCGTCGATGATCTCCCGACGGGCGTGGGGCGTCATGTTGATGATCTCGGTGACGTCGCCCTGCATGACGACGTTGTACCCCTCGGGGGTGACGCCGGCCTGCGCGAGGAGATCCTGGATGTCCGAGAGATTCACCGAGCGATCGTTGAGGTAGTAGTAGGAGTAGTAGTTGTCGTCGGTCTCTTTCACCCGGCGTCGGATGCGGATCTCGTCGACGTCGCCGACGTCCTCGCTGCCGGCGGCGTTGACGATCTGCGATCGCTCGAGGGCCCCGTCGCCGTTGTCGAGGACGACTTCCACCGTCGCCTCGCGCGGACCGCCGGTCGAAGAGTCGTCCTCGTGGCCCGGATTGTAGATCAGGTCGGTCAGCTTCTCCGCGCGAATCCCCCGGGTTCGGGCGAGCCCGAGCGCGAAGAGTACGGCGTCGATGATGTTCGATTTTCCGGAGCCGTTCGGTCCGGTGACGACCGTGAAATCCTCGTAGAACGGGATCTTCGTCTTTCGACCGAAGCTCTTGAAGTTGTCCAGAACGACTGCCTTGATGTACATTCTCTCCTCGAGCCTCCGTCCTCGGGTGGGCGCGATCGTCGGGGCGACGGACCGATTCGCCCCACGCTCGAGCGCGTCCCCTGCGGTTATGCGACAATAATGTCGTCGCTACCTGAGTCTTCCGCTTCGTCACCGGCCGCGCCGGCCGTCGCCTCCGCGACGTCGTCCGGTTCGGCCTCCTGGGTCGTCTCTTCTGCGGTCGTTTCGTCCGCTTCACCGTCGCGACGCTCCGGAACGCGCGTCGGCGACTCGGCATCGAGTTCGGCCTCGAGCACGCGGATGCGCTCTTTCGCTTCGATGAGCTCGTTCGTCAATCCGTCCACCGTCGACTCGAGTTCCGCGACCGTCGATTCGAGCTGCTCGACGCGGTTGTTCGACATACGCTCTAGGGACGTACCCTGACACATAAACGTACGTCAGACACAGCTAGCCTCGCTGGCAGGTTTTCCGTGTCGCGGCCGCCCTCGTTGCGCGGTCGCGTGCCGTGAACCCTGGAGCAGCGGGAACCGATGACGCTCTCCGGTGCGAGACCTAGAGCGCGGCCGCGACCTCGTCGAGCACGTCGGTGTCGACGAAGACGACGACGTGGTCGCCGAGTTCGAGGACCGTCTCCCCGCGGGGCGTAATCAGTTCCCCGTCGCGGGTGACCGCCCCGATGACGACCCCGTCCGGCAGCTGTGACGTAACGTTTCGGATCCGGTTTCCGAACAGGAGGCTGTCCCGGTCGACTTCGATCTCGAGGACCTCGGCCCGGTCGTGCTCGAGGATGGCGAGGTTCTCGGTGCGCCGTTCGCGGGTGAACCGGGTGATCTCCTCGGCGGTCACGAGACGAGGGTTGACCGCGACGTCGATGCCGACCGTCTCGAAGAGGTCGACGTACTCGCCAGCCTCGACGATCCCGATCGTTCGTTCGACGCCGATTCGTTTCGCCAGCAGGGAGACGAGGAGGTTCTTCTCGTCGCTGTCGAGTGCGGCGACGACGATGTCCGACTCGTCGACGTGCTCGCGAACCAGAAAGTCGATGTCGGTCGCGTCGCTCTCGAGGACGAGCGTTCGGGGCAGTCGCTCGGCGAGTTCTCTGGCCCGGTCGTGGTCGCGTTCGACGAGTCGCGGCTCGAGACCGTCCGATTCGAACAGCCGGGCCGTCTGGTAGCCGATCTCGCTGCCGCCCACGATGACGATTTCGTCGGCCTCTTCGAGCGTCGGCGTCGGCGTCAGGCTCGCGGCGAAGGCGCGGACGCTCTCGACGGAGCCGATGACGACGACGTCGTCGTTCGCTTCGATCACCGTCTCCCCTTTCGGAACGATGACGTCGTCGTCGCGGATGATCGCCGCGAACGTCAACGACTCGAACCGATCGGCTTCGGCGACGGTCTCGCCGGCGACCGGACTCTCGGGGTCGATCTCGAGTTCGGCCATCCGAACGAGCCCGTTTGCAAAGCTGTCGACGTCGCGCGCGTCGGGCAGGCTGGCGATGTCGACGACCGTCTGGGCGGTTTCCAGATCGGTACAGACCATGAAATCGACGCCGAACGCCTCCTCCGAACGCTCCCACGTCCGCAGCAGGTCCGTCTTCTTGACGCGGGCGATCGTGAACGGATCGTCGACGGTCTTTGCCGCGCCGCAGACGACGACGTTCGTCTCGTCACCGTCGGTGCTCCCGATCACCATGTCTGCCTCCTCGAGTCCGGCCTGCTCGAGGACGTCGATCGACGTCCCGTCGCCGCGTATCGCCAGCACGTCGAGCGTGTAGGTGATCGACTCGACCCGGTCGGCGTCCCGGTCGACGACCACCACGTCGTGGTCTGCCTCGAGCGCGCTCGCGATGTTGGTTCCGACCTCGCCCGCGCCGACGACGATCACGTGCACCGGCCGATCACCTGCAGAAGGGGGCGATTCGAAGATTGATTACGGCGAATCGGGACCATCGTCCTGTCGTACGACTCGCCGAAGTAAGTGGATTGTGTCTCGATTCGCGCCCGCCGTCTTCGGTTTGCGAGCCAGTTCCGCTCCGACTCGAGACCGAATTCGGCCCGGACGCGGCGAGAATCGTTCGGATTCCGGCTACGATCCTTCGACGCCCGTTACCTCGTAACCCAGTTCCCGCACGTCCTCCAGGATCGCCTCGTGGTCGGCACTTGCCTCGTAGTAGACGACGACGTCGAAACTCCCCTCTCGGAGGAGTTGTTGGCACTCCCAGACGAACGACTCGTCCTCGAGGGTCAGCCCCTGGTGCTGGTTCGAGGAGAAGTCTGGGTCGTCGTTTCCGGAGTAGACGTAGCAGTCTTTCGGATCGTACCCGGCGTGTTCCGCGACGATGTCGCCGACGTCGATCGTCGCCTGCATCATCTGGACGTCCTCGCTGCCGTCGTAGTCGGTGTGGACGATCGCCGCGTTGAGTTCGATCTCGCCGGGCTCGAGCAGCGCTTTCGTTCGTCGATAGAGGTCCTCGTCGATCGGACTCGCGTTCGCGTCGGTCATTGCCGGACTCGAGGCCGTCCGGACGGATAGCCGTCACGATTCCACGCCGGATCTGCGTGTCGGCTCGTCTCACTGTCGGAGAGTGACACACAAGACACATAGTCGTCGATACCGTCGAATCGACCGATGAAGCAGTGGCTCCGCCAGCGCGTCGACGCTGCTTACGAACGCCTGCTCTCGCGAGAGATATCCGGTGCGCCGACCCACGTCGCAGTGATCCAGGACGGTAACCGTCGGTACGCCCGTCGACGCGGCGGGGACGCCCACGACGGCCACCGCGCGGGTGCCGAAACGACCGAACGCATCCTCGAGTGGTGCCAGGACGTCGGCGTCGAGGAGCTGACGCTCTATACGTTCTCTACGGAGAACTTCGATCGACCGGCCGAGGAAAACGAGCCGCTTTTCGATCTGCTCTGTGAGAAACTCAGGGAGTTCGCCGACGCCGACCGCGTCCACGAGAACGAAGTCTCCATTCGGGCGATCGGCGAGACGGCGCGACTGCCCGACCGCGTCACGGAAGCGGTCGCCTACGCGGAAGCGCAAACCGCCGACTACGATCGGTTCGTCCTCAACATCGCGCTCGCCTACGGCGGCCGCTCGCGGCTGCTCGAGGCGACGCGGGGGGTCGCAACCGACGTCGACTCTGGAGAGATCGAACCCGAGGAAATCGACGTCGAAACGATCGAAAACCGGCTGTACGACCAACCCGTTCGGGACGTCGATCTGATCATCCGAACCGGCGGCGACGAGCGAACCTCGAACTTCCTGCCGTGGCACGCGAACGGCAACGAGGCGGCGGTCTTTTTCTGTACGCCCTACTGGCCGGAGTTCTCGAAGACCGACTTCCTGCGCGGTATTCGGACCTACGAACACCGCGAGGAATCCTGGCGACGGACCCGCGCCCGCCGTGCGCTCGCCTTGCTCGCCGCCGTGAGCGAGCCGGACCTTCCGGAGGCCCGGTCCGTCGTCGAGCGCTTTCGCGACTCGCTGCCGACCGCCGAGCGCTCCGACCTCGAGGAGATCGAACGCGCTGACGGGGCCGATGACGCCGGCACGTCCGCGGGACAGAGCGTCGACGGCCTCGACTCGGGCGGGCGGGCGGCCGACTGACGGACGAGACGAGCGGAGATCTCGGGGCGCGTTCTCCGCTAGAGAATCAGCAACAGCACGCCGTAGCCGACCGATCCCGCAGCGAAGGGCCAGAACCGGCTCTCGCGGGTCCGGGGTAGTTCGTCCTTGATCGCGTTGAAGACGATGCCGCCGGTCAGCAACGCCAGGAGGGTCGCGAACGCGACGTCACCGATCGCATAGAGTGCGCCGGCGGCCGCGCCGACGACGACCGAGCCCGCGAGGATCCACTTGCCGAATCGGGCGTACAGCTCGCGGTGGTGTTGCTCCATTGCCTCGTCGTTGCCGAACAGGTGCAGCGCCATCGCGACTCCGAACAGCGCGACGTTGTCCGCACCCGTCTCCCCGCGGACGAGCGCGTAGCCGATGAACGCGTTGTAGACGGCGAAGCTGCCGACGTGGACCCAGAAGATCGGGTCCTCGGAGAGCGGTTCCAGCCGGCGGTCGACCTCGCGGTCCCGCGAGACCGTCGCCAGCCGCTCGAGGCCGTAAAACAGCGCTAGCCCGACGAACGCGATCGCGTAGACGTGGTGGGCCGCGAGCGACCAGACGAGCACCGAGACGCCCTCGAGGGCGTCCCGACGCTCGTCGAGTTCGGGAAACAGGTGGACGAACGCGTAGACGATCGAGACGCCGCCGGTCAGCGAGAGCAGGTATCGTCGCGGGAGGCCCGCGGAATCCGGGAGTTCGTCGGGCAGGAGGTGGACGACCGTGACGGCCGCGACGAGGATCGCGACGAGCACCGTTTCGGAGTCGACCGGCGGCGCGAAGGCAGCGAACATCGTCCGTCGTACCTGATCCGTCACCGCGGAGACGCCCCTCGTTTTCGCTGCACGTGCCGGGTCGGTGTCGTCCGACCGCTCGTTCCGGGGAACGGCGTTACTGGCTTCGGATCCTCCGCCGTCGCCGACCCGGCCGAACGGGACTCGAGTGGCGAACCGATCGACCGGCCCGGATGTCGGATCTCACCGGCCGAATCGGCGCGACCGATTGCAGTACTCCCGTACCGCTCGGAGAAAGTCCCGCTTGCGGAAGTCCCGCCAGTTGACGTCGGTGAAGTACAGCTCCGAGTAGACCGACTGCCAGATCATGAAATCCGAGAGTCGTTCGGCCCCGGTCTTGATGACGAGATCGGGTTCGGCCGGAAAGACGAGGTGCTCTTCGACCCGTTCGTCGTCGATCTCCTCCGGTGCGAGTTCGCCCTCGTCGACGCTCTCGGCGAGCGTCTGAACGGCGCTCGTGAACTCGTGTTTGCCGCCGAGTCCGATCCCGATCTGGATCGGCGCGTCGGCCCGGGTTCGGTCGTCGGGTCCGCGAACCGCGACCTCCCGCGGCGCGTCGAGGCCCTCGAGTTCGCGGCGCAGCGTCGGCACCGCCTCGGTGTCGAGGACGCTCACGTAGACGGTCACCCTGGACGCGTACTCGAACGCCCAGGCGAAACAGTCGACGAGCGTCTCGTAGGCTCCGGCCTCGAGGAGGTCGCGTTCGGTGATGACGAGTGCGACGTGGTCGGGCGGATCGGCCTCGTGGCGACGAATTCGACGTGCGAGATACCGTTCGTACAGTCCCACGGATTCGAGTTCCAGATCCGATACTATACAGGTTACGGGACGACGACTCGGTTCGTTCGATTCGAACGAACCGTCGGTAGAGTGGCCACATCGAACGAAATAGGCGATGGAGCGGGTTCGGGAACCTTCAAGTAACCCCCACAGAAAGACACCGGTATCGTGACAACACCCGTCCGGCGAGCCGTCGTCTTCGCGGCACTCTGTACGCTCTCGCTCGCCGTACCGCTGTTCGGACCGACGGTCGGAGCCGTCCTGGCGGGAGCGACGTTGCTCGGTGCGTTCGCCGTGACCGACGGGCCCCTGTTCGACCTCCTCGCCTACCCCGGCGACTACGAGGACGGTCGGCTCTACGGACTGATCACGTTCGTCCTCGCCGGGATCGCGCTCGGACTCGTCGCCGTGTCGACATCTATGTCGATCGCGGTGTTCGTCGGCACCGTCCTGCTGGTCGGCTACGGCAACGTCGCCGAGCAGTTCGCCCGATCACGGATCGACCACGAAGTCGCCGTCGTCACCGTCTTCTGTCTGGTCGCGACGGCGGCGGGAATCGCCGGACAGGCCGGAACGCTCGCGATCGCGGGCGTCGACCTCGCCCCCCTCGTGCCGTCGATCGTCTTTCTCGCCGCGAGCGGAGCTCTCCTCGCGGCCCTGCTTCGAGACGTGCTGTTGCTGTACGACGACCCGGTCGTGATGCTCTCGGTCGGATTCCTGCTGTGGCTGCTCGCGGAGCTCGAGCCCGCGATCGGCCAGTTCGAGATCGTCGGCGCACTCGCCGTCACGATCGCACTCGGGTACGCGTCGTACGCTCTCGATACGGCGTCGATCGCGGGCATGTTGACCGGCGTGTTGCTCGGGCTGGTGACGATCGTGCTGGGCGGGTACGGCTGGTTCGTCGTGCTCATCGCCTTCTTCGCGCTCGGCGGCCTCTCGACGAAGTTCAGGTACGACCGAAAGGAAGACCTCGGCGTCGCCGAGGACAACAACGGCGCTCGCGGAACGGGCAACGTCCTCGGCAACGCCGCCGTCGCCCTCGCCGCCGTCCTCGGCTACGCCGCCAGTTCGGCCGGCCTCCTCCCCGCCAGCCTCGATCCGGCGCTGTTTCTGTTCGCGTTCGCTGGCTCCGTGGCCACCGCGATGAGCGACACGCTCTCGAGCGAGATCGGCAGCGTCTTCGAGAAACCCCGGCTGATTACGACGCTCGAGCCCGTCGAGCCGGGAACCGACGGCGGCGTCACCTGGCAGGGCGAGATCGCCGGCCTCGCGGGTGCGGCGATCGTCGCCGCCATCTCCTACGTGCTGTTTCCCGAGGTCGACGCCGTCGGCGCTGGCGTCATCGTCGCCGCCGGCTTCGTCGGCATGACCGTCGACAGCCTCCTCGGTGCGACGCTCGAGGGGAGCGTCCTCGGCAATCAGGGCGTCAACTTCCTGGCGACGCTCTCGGGGGCGCTCGTCTGTGCGCTGCTCGTCCTCTCGTTCGCCGTACTCGGCTGAGCCGTCACTCCGGCGGTTCGTCGGCGACGTCGTCGATCGCGTGAATTCGGACGCCGGTCGGCCGCTTGGTGAACTGGCCGAGCGAACGCGCCACGATCCGACCGACGCCGCGGTCTGCGGCCAGATCCAGCAGGCGCTGGCTGAGGATCCCGTCGAGGACCACCGTTTCCGGAACCGACTCGAGCCCCGCGAGCGTGTCGTAGGCCTCGCTGGCTGCGGCCTCCTCGATCGCGCTCCCGTCGTCGCCGACGAACCGGACGCGGTCGGTCCCCCCGCGGACGATCTCGGCCGCGTGCTCGTAGACGGTTTCCGGCTCGGACGTCACCTCGGGTTCGTCGGCGAGGTCGGTACTCGTCGGCGATTCCCCGCGCTCGTCAGCGTGCGCACTCGGGCTCGGGTCCGCGGCGACCGGCCCGTTCGTGCGGTCGTCGACGGCGTCGGCCGTCGAGGCCGCACCGGATCGCGTTAGGGGGGGTGCCGGCGTCGCGCTGCCGTCGGTCGCGGCGACGACCTCGCGGGGTTCGTTCGATCCCGAGACGCTGTCGTAGGGCACCTTGTTTCGCAACGCGGCGAACAGCTGGTGGTGGTCGAGTTCCTCGACGGACTCGCCCGACGGGGCGAAGGCCACGTAATCCACGTCGCCGACCTGCGAGAGCTCCTCGAGGATGAGGTCGCCGCCGCGGTCGCCGTCGAGGAAGGCGGTGACGGTTCGGTGGCGGGTGAGTTCGGCGACCGCGTCGGGAACGTTCGTCCCCTCGACGGCGATGGCGTTTTTGACGCCGTACTTGAGCAGCGTGAGCACGTCGGATCGTCCCTCGACGATGATGATCGCGTCGCTGTCGGTCACGCGCGGACCGGCGGGGAGTCCCTCGTACTCGGTGACGTCCTCGACGCGAACGTGCTGGCGAACCTCCGTGAGGATCTCTTCGGAGGACATCACGGTGTCGTCGAACCCCGTCCGAAGGAGTTCCTTCGCGCGGTCGACGACCTCCTTGCGTTTGGCCGCGCGGACGTCTTCGATCTCGGTCACCTCGAGGTCGGCGCGACAGGGGCCGACGCGGGTGATCGTCTCGAGCGAGGCGGCGAGCGTGGCGGTTTCGACTTTGTCGAGGCTGGTCGCGATGGTGAGGTGGCCGCGTGAGTTTCCGTTGGTGCTCGCGATTTCGACGTCGATGCGGCCGACTTTCTGCGACTGGCGGAGATCGCGGAGATCGAGTTCGTCGCCGAGCAGACCCTCGGTCTGCCCGAAAATCGCGCCGACAACGTCGCTCCGCTCGACGACCCCGTCGGCCGCGACGTCTGCGTGAATGAGGTATTTCGTCGTATCTTCCATGGGAGATCTGTCCCCGGGGAGGGGCGGTGACGCGGAACCCGCGCACAGAGACCGGTTACGTAGAAATTGGGTCGTGAGTGGCAAATAGCTGTTGACCTCGGAGGGCGAAGTCGGCCGCGAGGTCGGAAACCGCGCGGCGCTCGAGCGGACGAACGGAAGGCGGTCGCCGTTCGAACGACCGACGCCGGACGATCAGTACACCGGGCGGTACCAGTACCAGTACGCCGTCACTGCGAGCAAGACGACCAGTCCGCCGAGAAAGAACAGCAACCCGGGCGGCAGCGTCGTCATCGCGTCAACGGCCTCGGTGCCGCCGTCCGCGCTCGGATCGACGGCGTAGGGTTCGGCCGAATCGTCGGCTCTCGCCCCCTCGAGTTCGACGTCGTCCGCCGCGTCCAGATCCGCCGCGTCGGAGTCGTCGACGGCCTCGTCGTCGACCGCTTCCGGCTCCTCGACGGGTTCGTCGCCCGCTGTGTCGTCCACGTCGTCGTCGGCTTCGAGGTCGTCCACGGCGTCGTCGTCGGGTTCATCGGCGTCTTCCTCCTCCTCGACGCCGGCCATCCCCGGCTCCGTCTCGGCGTCGGGTTCCTCGTCGGGGGCGTCAACCGGATCGTCTGCCGCGTCGTCGCCGACCAGGTAGTCGTCGTCCGGATCGTCGGCCGCCGTCGGCGTCGGTTCCTCGGCGGTCGACGGTGTCGCGTCCTCGGTCGTCCCCACGGCCGCTGGATCGAGCCAGCGGCCGACGCCGTACTGAACCAGAAGGCTCCCGCCGGCGAGCGCGCCGATCCCGCCGATCAGCCGCGAAATCGCCGTCTTCAGCTGACTCGCCGTCGACTCGTCGCTCGTCACGATCAGCGGTCCGTCCGTCGTCGCGTAGACGCTCATCTCGTTGCCGCGCGAGGAGTACCACGTGTCGACGACCTCGACGAGTCCGGCCTCCTCCAGGTTCTCGAGGTGGTAGCGGACGTTCTGGATCGAGGAGTCGATGGCGTCGGCGACGTCACTGGGCGTTCCAGGTTCCTCGTCGAGTCGCGCGTAGATCCGTCGGGCCGTCGTCGACGAGAGGGCGCTGAACACTGCGTCGGCGTCCTCGCCCTCGAGATCGACGACGCGGGGTTGCCCGTCCCGGGCGGTCGTCTCGGAGCGGAAGGGAAACAGACGGGCCATGTCAGGATACTGTACACTCTCTGTCCGACCCCTATACGCTTTTTCCTACGTGAAAGAGCGATTTTACCTACCGATAACCGGCCGGAGCGGACTGCAATGGGGTTGAAGACCGAAATTCTTCAATTGTGGGCGTCGAACAGCAAGAGTTACACACGGCCCGTTCCGACCACCGGTATGCGCAGTCGCCGACTCGTCTGGATCGCGGTCGGGATCGTACTCTGCGGACTCGCGATTCCGTGGTTCCTGTGGGGCGACGGGACGGTCGTCGCCGGCCTCCCGCTGTGGCTGTGGTGGCACGTCGGCTGGATGGTGCTGGCGTCGGCCGTCTTCTGGCTGTTTGCAACCCGCGCCTGGGGGATCGGCATCGAAACCGATTCGACGTCGGCCCCGACGGGCGGCGAAACGGATCGACGGTCGGTTCGATCCGGCGGTGATCAACCGTGACGCTCACGCTGCAGGTCGGGATCATCGTCGGCTACCTCCTGCTCGCGCTCGCGATCGGACTCGTCGCCTACCGGATGACCGATCGGACCGCCGAGGACTTCTACCTCGCGAGTCGGACGTTCGGAACGATCGTCCTCCTCTTTACGACGTTCGCGACCCTGCTGTCGGCGTTTACGTTCTTCGCCGGCCCGAACGTCGCCTACCACGAAGGGCCCGAGTGGGTGCTCGTGATGGGGCTGATGGACGGCATCATCTTCGCGATTCTCTGGTACGTCATCGGCTACAAACAGTGGCTGCTCGGGCAGCGATACGAGTACGTCACGCTCGGGGAGATGCTCGGCGATCGATTCGCCTCGAGGCGGCTCCGGGGCGTCGTCGCCGGCGTGAGCCTGCTCTGGCTGTTCCCGTACGTGATGCTCCAGCAGGTCGGCGCGGGCACCGCCCTCCAGGCGTTGACCGAGGGAGCCGTCCCCTACGCCGTCGGAGCCGGGCTGATCACGGCGTTCATGATCCTCTACGTCGTCGTCGCCGGGATGCGCGGAATCGCCTGGACCGACACCCTCCAGGGAGCGTTCATGCTCGTGACGACCTGGGTGGCGATGATCTGGGTGCTCGCCGTCGTCGGCGGACCGGGGGCGGCGACCGCGGCGCTCGAGGCCGAGGCGGCACAGCACCTCGCGCTGGGGAGCGACCACTACACGGTCCAGTGGATGCTCTCGACGGCGATCGTGATCGGTTTCGGCGTGGCGATGTTTCCGCAGGTGAACCAGCGCTTTTTCGCGGCGGGATCGCGCACGGTGTTGAAGCGATCATTCGCGCTCTGGCCGATCCTCTGTGTTCTGCTGTTCATCCCGTCGTTCATGCTGGGCGCGTGGGCCCGCGGACTCGACGTCGCGGTCCCGGAGGGCGGGAACGTCCTCCCGGCGGTGCTGGCGGCGTTTACGCCGGGCTGGTTCGCCGCGCTGGTCATCGCCGGGGCGATGGCCGCGATGATGTCCTCGTCGGACTCGATGCTGCTGTCGGGCTCGTCGTACTTCACGCGGGATCTCTACCGGCCGTTCGTCGATCGGAGTCTCTCCGAGCGTCGCGAAGACCTGCTCGCGCGCGTCGGGGTCGTCATCTTCGCCACCGCCGCGCTCGGCGCGAGCCTTCTCACCCCCGCGACACTGTTCGAACTCGGGGACGCGGCGTTCAGCGGATTCGCACAGCTCGCCCTGCCCGTGCTGATCGCGCTCTACTGGCGGAAGACGACGCGAGCCGGGATCACGGCGGGAATCCTCGCCAGCCAGCTGTTTTACCTGACGACCCTGTTCGTCGGCTCGGTCGTCGCGGCGATCGAACTGGTCGGGTCGGTCCTCGGCGAGCTCGCGCTGGTCGGACCGGTCGTCGCCGGCCTCGAGCCGACGCTAATCCTCCTGGTGACGACCGTCTTCCGCGATGCGTACCTCGGCTGGACGGCGGGTCTCGTCGGGATGGGGCTCGGGCTCGTCGTCACCGTCGGCGTCTCGCTGGTCACGACGCCGGCGGCCGAGGAGCGACGGACGATTTACTTCGACGGGCTGAGTGCGGACTGATCCGTTTCAGTTCGGTCGAAGCGTCTCGAACAATCCTCCCGTCGTGGGGCTGTCGGTCCACTCGATCGTCGGCCCACTCGACCCCCGACGATCGTACCCGTCACGCCGAACCGTCGCCGACCGCCACATCGAAAAGCGACGGCCGCCTATCCGCGTGCGATGACCCACCTGCCGGAGTCGCTCGCCGACTCGTGGCGAGTCTCTGGACGCCAGTCCGGAGAGACGAGCGTCCTCCTCGCGACGATCTCCGCCGAGACGACGCTGTACGAACCGACCGACCCCGCGATCGAGGCGAGCGGGCAGAACGAGTTTCCCCCGCGATCGTTGTTCATCGTGGATCTGACGTTCTCGCCGTCGCTGTCGTCCGTCGGCGTCTCGCCGGCCGCGTTTCGTTCGAGGGCGGCCGACGAGGCCGGCACGCAGTTCGTCGACTTACTCGAGAACCGCGGCGCGAGCGTCGCGGGCAAACGGGACGAACTCGAGTTCGAGGGGCCGAACGGCGCGGCGGGACGCTGGCGGATCTACGACGTTACCTTCCCGATCGGCCGGTACGGACGTGACGGGGGCGGGGCCGTGCCATCCGCCGGCGAAACGGACGATCCGTCCGCGGCCGACTCGAGCGAGCGGATCGCCGGAAACCGCGGCGGGTCCGCGGACGACGGCGACCGAATTCGGGCGGAGGCCCACGTCGCCGTCTGGCCGACCGACCACACCTACGGCGTCGCCGGCGGAACCCTTCCGCTCGAGGAACCGATCCGGGAGGCGACCGAGGCGACGCTCGCGATCGATCCGGAGCGCGACCGCGAGACGATCTCGGAGTTCGTCGGAAACGTGGAGATCGGCGGCGGTGACGGCCCGGACGACGACTGACTCCGGGCGGGCTCGGGGACAGGAGAGCGACGATTCGCGACGGGGTCCCTACTCGAAGCGGGCCTCGAGCAGACGTTCGACGTACTTCGCGAGGACGTCGACCTCGAGGTGGACCGGATCGCCGGGCGACTTCTCCGAGAGCGTCGTCAGTTCGTAGGTCGTGGGGATGATCGCGACGGTGACGCGGCCGTCCGACTCGAGGTCCGCGACGGTCAGGCTGATTCCGTCGAGAGTGATCGATCCCTTCTCGACGACGTAGCGGTCGTACCCCGACGGCAGTTCGAACGCGAAGAACCAGTCTTCGTCCACCGATTCAACGCTCGAAACCGTCGCGACCGCGTCGACGTGGCCCTGGACGACGTGGCCGTCGAAACGACCGTCCGCCGGCATCGCCCGCTCTAAGTTGACCGCGTCGCCGACCGCGAGTTCCCCGAGGTACGTCCGGTCGACGGTTTCGGTCGCGAGAAAGACCTCGAACCACTCGCCCTCCGCGTACCGTTCGACGGTGAGACACGCGCCGCTGACGCTGATGCTCTGGCCGCGCTCCAGTCCGGTGGCGATCTCGTCCGCCCGAACGCGGAGTCGAAGTCCGTCCGCGGTCCTGTCGCGGGCGACGATCTCGCCCGTCTCCTCGACGATTCCCGTGAACATACGAAATCCTGACGACGCGGTGCTAAAGGCGTTCCGAGTCCGACATGGATCACGGTTCCGTGACGACGATCCCTTCGACACCGCGGCGGTCGCCGCGTTTTTGCCCCTGCCCGCGCTACGGGAGAGGGATGGGTATCATCGACACGATCAAGCTTGCGGGCGTTCTCGTCTTCGCGATTCCGGCCGCCCTCGCCGGCCTCGAGTTCCTGCTCGTTCGGGGCGAGCCGGTGACCGGCGCGATCCTCCTCGGATTGTCGATCGCGCTCGTCGTCGTCCAACGCCGGCTCAGTCTCCCGAGTCCACGCGAGGTCGTCGCGAGCCGTCTCACGGGATCGGTCGACGCGAACGAACCGTCGGACGCCGACGAGCGCTGAGCGGCGCGCGCGAACCTGTCGACGCCGCAGTAGCCGAGGGAGGATATTTACTCGTGGGCCCTGTGGAACCGCCGATGGTAGACGGTGAGTGGATACGACAGTCCGTCCGGAATCGCGTCGAGTTCTCCGACGGCTCGGTCGAGCGGACGGGCGCTCAGCGAATCAAACGGTGGGTGCTCTTCGAGGGCGACCGCGAGCACGTCGCGATCTCGTTGCTCGCGAGCGTCTTCGCCGTGTTGCTCGTGATGGGCGGCGTCTGGCCGATCGAGTACCAGGAGTTGCTCTCGGAGACGACGGTGGTCCAGACCGTGTTCAACACGCTCCTGAGCGGAACGATCCTGCTCGTGTCGATCGTCGTCTCGATCGCCGCCGTGGGTATCTCCCAGGAGCTCACGTCGCTCGGTGATCAGACCCGCCGACTCGAGACGACGATCGACTTCCAGGGCCGGATCGAGGAGGAGGGAACCGTCGAGGTGAGTCCGGCGCGCCCGGGACAGTTCACCGCGGTCGTCCTCCGGTCGATCAAAGACCGCGCCGACGAGCTACAGCGACTCGAAAGCGGCACGAGCGAGGGCTACCGCGAGGAGCTCGACCGCCTTCGGTCCGACATCCACGAAAATACGGAGGAAGTACTGCGGACGCTCGCGCTCGTCCCGAACGGCTCGAGCGACGAGCTCCTCACGGGGTTGAACTACGATTCGTCCTGGCAGCTCTACCAGTCGCGGCGGATCCTCACCGAGTACGACGATCAACTCGGTGCCCAAGAGCGCGAGATCGTCGAGGAGATCATGGACACGCTACGGACGCTGATGGTCTGTCGTGAGTACTTCAAGACGCTTTATTACAAACTCGAGCTCTCGAATCTCTCGACGACGCTGCTGACCGTCTCGCTCCCGATCATCGTGTTCAACACGTACGTGTTACTCGCGCTCGACAGCGGGCTCTTTCCGACCGTTACCGTCCTCGGCTACACGCCGCTGTCGGTGTTTATCAGCCTCGCGTACACGATTTCGCTCGCGCCGTACGCCGTCCTCACCTCGTACGTCTTCCGCGCGGCGACCGTGACCAAGCTAACGCCCGAGGAGGGTCCGTTCGTCCTCGACGAGGAGCGCACGACGGCGTACGATCGTAACGACGCCGGTAGCTGATACGGTCTGTCGTGCGGACGACCGGAGACCGCCGGACGACGGTTCGTGTGAATCGCCGTAGGCCCGACTACTCGAGCAGGTTCTCGGGAACGAGCGATCGCGACGGCGCGTCGAGTCGGTCGGCGTTCTCCTCGCGTTTCGAGACGACGTCGGCCAGTCGAATCCATCGGTCGTCGTCGACGCGAACCGCCGCCTCGAGGCGGACGAGACTGCCCGGCCCGATCTCGTCGCCCCCGTCGATCGGTCGTTCGCGGGGCTCGAGCCCGATTCCCGACGCCCGCGTTTCGATCGGGCCGTCCTCGCCGAACGCCCGGATTTCGGCCTCGAGGTCGGCCTCGACGGCGGTGACGGACTCGGTTCCGGCGGCGAGCATCGTTCGAGCCGACCGGAACGCCTGGGTGATCGCCACGTGGGCGCGTCGTTCCCGGCCGCCGTCGCTCTCGACGACCAGCGTTCGAACGAGGCCGCCGCGATAGCCGTCGGGACCGCGCGGGGCGACCGCGAGAACGATCGGCTCGCCCGGCCGGAGAACGCCGTCGGAACCGGGCTCGACGACGGTGGTTCCAGCGGGGTACGCCCCGGCCGCGACGATCGCTTCGTCGATCGCGCGGTCGAGGCGACGGGGCGTCAGCTCCCGGCCGTCGAGGACGAGTCGACGACCGCCGGCCGCCGAGCCGTCCCCGGTCGACGCGCCGTCCGCGATCGCCGCGTCGGCGAGCAACGCGGCCGCGCGTCGAACTCCAGCGCCGGCCGCCCGCTGAACGCTCTCGATCCGGTCACGTTCGGCGTCCGTCTTCGTCGCCCGTGCGCGCTCGAGGACATCGCTCGAGGCGAGCGAAAGGCCCCGATCCTCGAGGTAGAGCGCGGCGTCGTGTGGAACGTACGCCGGAGTCAGCACGGTTTCACCTGTCACTCGGTCGGCGAGGTCGGCCGCGAGCCGATCCGCGGGACGGCCGTCGTCGGAGCGGGACCGATCGGACGAGCGAACGAGCCAGTCGTCGCCGTCGTAGGCGACGGCGGAGCTCGCTCGATCCGCGCCGACCGCCACCGGAGCGCGTTCGGACGCGGCGAGACAGTACGCCACGGCCGGCTCGTCCGCCGATCCGGCGTGGACGAACGCCGAGGCGTTTCGATCCTCGAGTTCGACCGAGAGGATCGCCTCGAGGTGCGTGCGGACGGCGGGGGGACCGTCGCCGCGGGAGGCCGGCCCGTCGGTCACGGCGCTTCGGCTTCGACCTCGGGACCGTCGGGCTGTTGGGCCTGCTCGACGAGCTCCTCGAGATCCGTCTCGGTGATCCGGTTGTTGAGCAGGACGTCGATCGGAAGCGTCGGTGCGCCGTCGACCAGATTCTCAAGGAGGACGAGGCGTTCGCGGGCCCGGGACATGCCGACGTAGAAGACTCGGCGCTCGTTGTCCGTGAGCACGGGAACGGGCGACGTCGTCTTCGTGAACTCCTCGCCGTTGGGTCCGGTCACGGCACCGTCCGTGCCGCCGTCGCTCGGGACGTCGTTCGTCTCTCGATCCTCGATGGTCGCGACCATCTGCTCGACGACCTTCTCGGTGAGGTCGGTCGCGACGACGACGTGATCGGCTTCCCGACCCTTGGCGGAGTGAATGGTGCCGACGCGGACGCGATCGGTGTCCATCCCCGCGTACTCGCCGATCGCGAAGTACGCCCGGACGCTCTTTTTCTGGAAGTTGGTCACCTTTCGGACCATGTCGGACGCCGACGCGGGGCCCGGCATAAACGGCGCGTGGTCCTCGACGACCGCCGCGGGAACCGTCAGTTCCTGGAGGTCGTCGATACCGGCCTCCTCCTGGAGATCGTCGATCGCGTCGAAGAGGTCGTCGCGCTCGTTGCTGCCGAACGCGGACTCCTGGAGCATGTCCGCCAGCCGGCGGGCCTGGAGACCGGTGACGTCCTCGCCGGCGTCGATCGCCTCGACGGCGCGGACGTACTGGGTGAGCCGGTCGGTCCACATCCGCTGGTCGGTCAGGGCGGTAAATGGTACGCCCTCGGTGATGAACTCGTCGATGAACTGGAACATCTGGTAGCGCGCCCGGAACAGGACCATGATCGTCCCGTCGCCGGCGGCGAGGGTTCGACGGACCAACCTGACGAGATCGAGCATCGAGGCGTTCCGGTGAGCTTCGACCGAACCACCCTCCTTGCGCGGGTTGAGATCCTTGTCCTGGCGGTGGTCGATGTGACGGATCTCCCGGTTGACCGCGTTGAGTACGTTCGACGGCAGGCGGTAAGAGTTCGGAAGAATAACGTCCTCGTCGACCTCCTCGTCGAGCAAGAGCGCGGGATCGGCACCCTGCCAGGAGTAGACGACCTGATCGTCGTCGCCGGCGATTAGCACCTCCGTCATGTGCGGTTTCCACTCCTCGTAGACGTCGTACTGGAGGGTGGTAATGTCCTGGAACTCGTCGATCACCAGGTAGTCGACGTTCGGCAGCAGCGACCGCTGCTTGACGCGCTCGAGCATGTCCGCGAAGCCGATCTTCCCCTGTTCGCCCTTGTACGTGCGCCAGGCGCGGATCGCTTCGGGAACGTCGATCCGGTCGTCGTCGCTGGGCCAGGTCGGCGTGTACTTGTTGCCCTCCTGTGCGTTGGGGTCGATCTCCGGCGGGAGCCGAACCTCCTCGACGTCCCACTGGAAGGGAACGTCGTACCAGTCGGAAACCTCCCGGCGCGTCCGCTGGAGCCACTGGCTCGTGGCGATGATCTTGTTACCGATCGTCGTCGACCGTGCGGTCCGGCGACCGGCACCGCTGTACTCGTCTTCGAACTCGAGGCCGTAGTTATCACAGAACTCCTCCTTGTCGGATTCGCCGATAACGTCGCCGCGGGAGAGATCGAGAAGATCGTACGCTTTCGCGTGCATCGTACAGACGTTGCCCTGTAGCGCTCGTGGGCTCTCGTCGAGGCGATCGGCGAGTCGTTCGCGAACCTCCTGTGCGGCAGCCCGCGTGTACGAAACGACGAGGATGTCCCGGAACGTAACGCCATCCTGCTCTAAGATCTCTTCGACGTGGTCGAGAAGCGCTGTCGTCTTCCCGCTTCCCGGACCACCGAACAGCCGGGTCACCTTCGTCTCCGTAGTAGCCATTATAGCTGTTCAGGGGCGCGATACCCATAAGTGACGTGGGTTTTCGTTGATACGCTCGACGTCGAAACGGACGCTCACGGATTTCGCGGCGAGCGGGCCGTTCGAACGTCCGCGCCGTCGCGAATCTTGTCCTCACAGTCGGGACAGACGCGGGGATCGTCGACGTCACTGGGGGTGAACACGCGGGCGTACGCGTCCGTCACGAACGAGCCACAGTTCTGGCATGTCGGCATTGATATCTCCGATATTGTGTTGGGAAGTAAGGGGATATAATTGTATCGCACGTCGGACGTTGAAAATAGTCGACTGTGCGAGCGACGGATCGTACCGATCGGACGAATCTCCCGTCGAAAAGGCGGCTCCTCGAGACGTTAGGCCGTCGGTTCCCACCCGCAGACGGTACAGGTCGTGGCGGACGTCTCGTGGAGGCCGCCACAGTCGGGACACTGCTTTTTGTTATACTCTCGTTCCCACCCGACACGTTCGACGGTGTGACCGCGGTCAGTGAGGAATTGGTCGAAAACGTCGTCGTCGGCACCGTTGGGTGAGGATGCCATAGGTATGGTATCGCACAGCACAGTATTAAATCGTTGGGTCGCCGGAAACGCTGCCGGAATCGTGGTCCATAGTAACACGACCGGGTGTGTAGGAACACGATCGGGTGCATACTAACACGATCGGAGGGCGGACAGCTTCCGTTACCCCGTCGCCGACGGCTCGTCGTCTCCGGGCCTCGTCGACCGAACCGCGGATTTTTCTCGGTCTCGATCCAACGTCACGTATGAGCGATTTGCGCCTCGACGCGACCCAGCTCGATCGCTACTCGAGACACGTGATCATGGACGAGATCGGTCCGGAGGGACAGAAGCGACTGCTCGACGGCTCCGTTCTCGTCGTCGGGGCGGGCGGGCTCGGATCGCCGGCGATCCAGTACCTCGCGGCCGCCGGCATCGGCCGACTCGGTATCGTCGACGACGACGCCGTCGAGCGATCGAACCTCCAGCGTCAGATCGTCCACGGCGACGGCGACGTCGGCCGCCCGAAAGTCGAGAGCGCGGCCGACTACGTCGCGGCGTTGAACCCCGACGTCGACGTCGAGACCCACGAGCATCGGCTCGCGCCGGAGAACGTCGACGAACTGGTCGCCGACTACGACGTCGTCCTCGACGCCAGCGACAACTTCGCGACGCGGTACCTGCTCAACGACCACTGCGTGCTCACCGAGACGCCGCTCTCTCACGGCGCGATCTACCGGTTCGAAGGACAGGTGACGACGTTCACCAACGACCGAAGCGACGGGGCGGACTCGACGGCCGATCGACCGTGTTACCGCTGTCTCTTTCCCGAGGCTCCGGAGCCCGGCACCGTCCCCGACTGTGCGACGACCGGCGTCCTCGGCGTCCTCCCCGGCACCGTCGGCTGCATCCAGGCCACCGAGGTCGTCAAGTACCTCCTCGAGAAGGGCGAACTGCTCGAGGGCCGACTCCTCATGTACGACGCGATGGACATGACCTTCGAGACGGTCGAGATGCGATCGAATCCGGCGTGTCCCGTCTGCGGCGACGACCCCGCCATCGACTCCGTCGACGACGTGAGCTACGAGGGAACCTGTTCGCTCACCGCGGACTGATCTCGAGGCGGCGGTGGAACGCAGCGGCTCGTCCAGTCGCCCTGAAAAACGGTGGTCGAGTCCTCCCGCAGTTGGTGCAGTCCTCCCGCAGCTGGTGCAGTTCTCCCGCAGTCGGTGCAATCGAGAGCCGGCGAGCGCGCCGCCGGTCGATGCAATGAACACGCTCGCGGCCGAAGCCGTCCCCATGACATCCGAGGTAGTCGAACTGACCCGCGACCTCGTGGCGATCCCGAGCCACGAGGACGAGACGCTCGCGGGCAACTACGTCGAGGAGTGGCTGGACCGCGAGACCGACGCTGACGTGACGCGAGACGGCGCGGGCAACGTGATCGCCCGCCGCGGTTCCGGCGGGGAGACGCTCGCGCTCGTCGGCCACCACGACGTCGTCGAGCCGGCACCGCCCCAACGGATCGCAGACACTGGAAAGTACGTCGTCGAACGTCGCGGCGATCGCCTCTACGGGCGCGGGGCGGCGGACATGAAAGGGGCCGTCGCGGCCGCGATGGTCGCCTTCCGCGACGTCGATCCGGCCGGCGAACTCGTCTTCGCGAGCTTCGTCGGCGAGGAGGTCGGCGGCGTCGGCGCGCGCCACGCCATCGACGAGGGATTCGCACCCGACTACGCCGTCGTCGGGGAGGGATCGACGAACTACTCCGGCCCGGACGTCACGGACGTCGTCGTCGCCCACAAGGGACGTCGCGGGAGCACGATCGTCGCCAGCGGCGCGGCCGCCCACGCGAGCGAGGTCGATGCGGGGGAGAACGCCATCTACCGTGCGACCGACGTCGTCTCGCTGGTCCGGGGCATCGAGCCGCCGTCGCTCGAGGTCGCGGGGGAGACGATCGAGGGGAGCGTCGTCGTCACCGAGATCGAGGGCGGGACGGCGATGAACGTTGTCCCCGCCCGCTGTGAACTGACCGTCGACGAACGGACGGTGCCGGGCGAGCGAGCGCCGCTCGAGCGCGTCGAATCGATCGAGGGCGTCGAGTGGATCGTCGATCAGGATCTCCCGCCGATGCGCTGCGACGACGACGCCTTCGCTGACACCGTCCTGGACGCCGCGGACGCCGCCCAGTCTGGATCGCCGTCGCTCGTGACGAAACCCCACGCGACCGACGCTGGATGGCTCTCGGCGGCGGGCACCGAGTGCGTCGTCTGTGGTCCCTCCGAGCCGGGCGAGGCACACACCGACGACGAGAGCGTCTCGGTGACCGTCCTCGAGCGGTGCTCCGAGACGTACCGGCGCGTGGCCGAACGCTGGCCGCGGTAATCTCCGGCTCGCGAGGTGATTCTGTCGGGGTCCGAAAGGCGGCCAGCCCGCGTTGAATCCGTCCTCCGTCCGACGAACTCGAAATGTCTCGATTCCTACTATAATAAAATGCTGAAAATTACTATATTACGATAGTTAATACTGTGGGTGATGACCGAGGAGAGAACGGACGAACGAGCCAGACGCCGGTCGAAACGTGACGCCGTACGCGACGGAGACGCCGGAGCGCCGGCGAGCGGTCGACGGCTCGATAGACGACGTGACGAGCAACGAGCGACGAACTCCGACGGGGACCGTACAGACGGAGAAATCGACCGGCGAGGCGAACTCGTGCGATCCGTCTCGCGACGGACGATGCTCTCGAGCGTCGGGGTCGGCCTTGCCGGCGTCGTCGTCGGGTTCAGCGGCGTCGCCGGCGCAACGTTCGCGGGCGGGAGCGGAACGCAGGAGAGTCCGTACCGGATCGAAACGTGGGAGCACCTTCACGACGTCCGGTACGATCCCGACGCTCACTTCGAACTCGTCGCGGATCTGGACGCGGAGACGGACGGATACGACGAACGTGCCGGGGAATCCGCAAACGACGGCGACGGATGGGATCCGATCGGCGGTCCGGGATCGGGGTTTTCGGGCGCGTTCGACGGAAACGGTCACGTGATCTCGGACGCGTTCGTAGAGCGGACGGGAACGGGTGACGACCTCATCGGCCTGTTCGCCGAACTCAGGCCGGACGGCACCCTCGAGAACGTCGGCGTGAAAAACCAGAGCGTCACCGGACGAAACCAGGTGGGCGGACTCGTCGGACACTCGAGCGGCGAGATCACCCGCTGTTTCGCGACGGGAGCCGTCGACGGGGAGGACCAGTACGGCTCGACGATGATCGGTGGGTTGGTCGGGAACAATCTGGGTGAAATCACGGAGTCGTACGCGTCGGGGATCGTCACCGGCGACTACGACTTCGGCGGACTCGTCGGATCGAACGACGGGATCGTCACGGACTCGTACTACGATTCGGAGCTGAACGTGACGGGAATCGGTGACGAATCGGGGTCCGAAAACGACGTCGTGGGGCTCGAGACGGACGACATGCTCGGAATCGCGCCCGCGCCGTGGGGCGACGATACCATGCCGGCGTTCGACTTCGACGCCGACTGGACGGTCGTGGTCGACGACTTCCCGATCCCCCGTCCGCCGGAAGACGTCCTCGATCCTATCGGCCCGTTCGAGCAGCCGCCGCGGGACCTCGACGGCGACGGCCTCTACGAGGACGTCAACGGCGACGGCGAGTCGACGGTCGCCGACGTTCAGGCCCTGCATCGCCACCTCGAGGACGAGGTGGTCACGACGAATCCCGAGAAGTTCGATTTCGCCGGCGAAGATCCGGGGACGGTGACCGACGACGACGTCGCCGCGCTGTACGAGCGGGTGACGGAAGGTGACGGCGATGCGTGAGCCGGTATCCCGTTCGGCGATTCGACGGGCGACGCTGCTGACGCTCGCGGTAATGGTCGCCGTCCTCGTCGGGAGCACCGCGGCCGCGGTCGCGGACGAGGGCGCAACGGTGACGATCACCGCCGACGACACCGACGTCGAAGCGGGCGAATCGATCACGTTCGAGATCCAGGTCGAAAACGTCGACGACGTCGGTGCCTACTCGACCGACGTCGAGGTGTCCAGTACGGACCTCGTCGAGATCACCGCCGTCGAACCGACGGGCGACCCCCTGTTCGAGACGGCGGAGCCGGTCTCGACGGACGGCTCGTCCGCCGGCACGGACGTCGTCTACGGGGACGAGGCGCTCGAGTCGAACGGCGACGCGCTCACCGTCGCGACCGTCACCGTGACGGTCGTCGCGGACGGCGAGTGGACGCTCGAGGCGACGGTCGACGCGATCGGCGACGAACACGGCGCGAGTTACGACGTCGAGACGCCGACGGCCGAGGAGTACGTCGCGGACCGACCGGACGAACGGTGGAACGTCGAGACGAGCCACTCGCCGTATCCGCCTGACGTCGCGGACGGCGTCGCGTACGTGACGACGAGCGGCCACAACAGCGGCGCGCTGTACGCCGTCGACGAATCGACCGGCGAAACGCTGTGGTCGACCCAGCTTTCGCACGAACCTCACGCCGCCGGGACGGTGTCTGACGGAACGATCTACGTCGGGCTGAGCGACGGCAACGTGACCGCGGTCGACGCCGAGACCGGCGACGAGCGGTGGGCGTTCGACGCCGAAGGGCAAGTGCGAACGAGACCCGCGGTGTCCGACGGAACGGTCGTCGTCGGGACGAGAGGCTGGAGCGTTCCGCTGAGCGTATACGGCATCGACGCCGAGACCGGCGAAAAGAAGTGGGAGTTCGACGATCCCTCCGACTTCGTCCACTCGGATCCGACGGTCTCGGACGGGACGGTGTTCGTCGGGAGTAGCGACGAAACGCTGTACGCGATCGACCTCGAAACGGGAACCGAGGAGTGGGCCTTCTCCGCGAGCGATTACGTTACCGGATCGCCGATCGTCGACGGAGCGACGGTGTACGTCGGTGCCGGAACCGAATCCTACGCCGTCGACGTCGAGACGGGGGAGGAGATCTGGAGCGCGGACGGCGTCCACGTTCACGACTTCGACGATGGGACCGTGTACGCGCGAGGGAACGACGAGGTCGTGGCGCTGGACGGCGACGACGGTTCGGTGCTGTGGAGCGTCGAACGGGACTCGCCGAGAATCTCCGCCCACGGTGGAACCGCGTACGTCGCGTCTCGAAGCGAGTCGGGCGACGCGATCGTCGAGGCGTTCGACGGGGCGACGGGACTCACTCAGTGGAGTCTCACTCACACCGACGACCGTCCGTCCGCCGCGCCGGAAGTCGTCGGTGGGGCGATCTACTACGGACTCGACTTCGGCAACACGCTTTACGCTCTCGAGGAGCGGATCGCCGTCTTCGACCACGAGCCCGAGAGGCCGCTCGCGGGCGAGCCGATCGCGTTCGACGCCGGCGACTCGAACGCGCCGGACGGCGAGATCGTCGACTACCGGTGGGACTTCACCGGCGACGGCGAGGTCGACGTCTCGACCGACGAGCCCGTCATCACGCACGCATTCGACGAAACCGGTCACGCCACCGTCCGCCTCGAGATCGAAGACGCCGAGGGCGGAACGGTCGAGATCACGCGGACCGTCACGGTGACCGACGAGGTGTGGACGTACGGCACTGGCGACGGCGTGTACTCGTCGCCGACGGTCGTCGGGGGCACCGCGTACGTGGGGAGTCTCGACGATCGCGTCTACGCGATAGACGTCGAGAACGGCACCGAGCGCTGGAGCCACGAGACCGGCGGGGACGTCTTCTCCTCGCCGACGGTGGTCGACGACACCGTCTACGTCGGCAGTAACGACGATCGCGTCTACGCGATAGACGCCGAGGACGGCACCGAGCGCTGGAGCCACGAGACTGGCGACGACGTCTTCTCTTCGCCGACGGTCGCCGACGGCGCGGTGTTCGTGGGGAGCGACGACGGCCAGGTTTACGCGATAGACGCCGAGAACGGCATCGAGCGCTGGAGCTACGGGACCGGCGGACCGGTTCGATCGTCGCCGACGGTGGTCGACGACACCGTCTACGTCGGCAGTAACGACGATCGCGTCTACGCGATAGACGCCGAGAACGGCACCGAGCGCTGGAGCCACGAGACCGGCGGGGACGTCTTCTCCTCGCCGACGGTGGTCGACGACACCGTCTACGTCGGGAGCAACGATTTCACCGTCTACGCGCTCGACGCGCAGGACGGCACCGAACGGTGGACGTACGTCACGGCTTACCGAGTCACCTCCTCGCCGACGGTCGCGGATGGCGTCGTGTACGCGAGCAGTTACGACTACAACTTCGATCGCGAGCTCTGGTACGCGCTGGACGCCGATGACGGCAGCCAGGAGTGGACCGGAGTCATTGACGGGCCGGCGTGGGGAACCGAGTCGTCGGCGACCGTCGCCGACGGTATCGTCTACGTCGGAAGCTACGACGGGAGCGTCTACGGGCTGGATGCGGCGGACGGAACGATATCGTGGCGCGTCGAGACCGGAAACTGGGTCTACTCGTCGCCGACGGTGGTCGACGGCACCGTCTACGTCGGGAGCTACGACGGAACGCTCTACGCGCTGGCCGCTGACGGCGACGGCTCGAGCGAGGACTCGCGGGTGCGTCACGGGACGCTCGGACACCACGACCGAGGATCCGGCGACGACGATTCACCGGGCGACGGATCGTCGGACGGCGACCAGTTCACCATCTCGTCCGTCGATCCGGAGGCGGATCGCGTCGAACCCGGCGAATCGATCACCGTCGACGTCGAGGTCGTGAACGTCGGGTCCGCCGCCGGAACGGAGGACGTCGGAGTCACGCTGGCGGGAGTCACCGACGAGAAAACCGTCACGATCGACGGGAGCGAATCGGTCACGAGATCGTTTACCGTCGCGGCTCCGACCGATCCCGGCGAGTACGATCTCGTCGTTTCGGCGTCGGATGCGGAGTACAGCGCACCGATCACCGTTCACGGCGACGACACGGCCGAACCGCCCGAGATTACGGCGATCGGTGCCGATCCGGCGCTGACGAACGACGAACTGGTCGTGAACGTCGAGGTCGATCCGGGCGACGCGAACGTCAGCGAGATCGAACTGGGCGTCAGCGCGGACTTCACGTCGTTCACCCGGACGAAAACCGTCGACGACGGCGTCGCCCACGGTGGAACGTTCGCGGCGACGATCGCCGCCGAGAGCGTCGTCGCCGACGGCGACTACACGGTGATCGCAACCGTCGCCGACGAAGCCGGAAACGCCGTCGACGAGACGGGCGAGACGGTAACGATCGACACGACCGCTCCCGAGTTACGGCTGGCCGTGGCGAATCTCACGGAGAGCGAGGCGACGCTCACGATCGAGGCCGATCAACCGTTCGACCTGACGGATCTCGAGATCGAAGCCGACGGCGACGGCATCGAGGACCGCACGCCCGAGGCGAGCGCGATTCCAGACGGACTCGAGGACGAAGACGACGAGCTGCTGATCGATTTCGACGGCGGATCGGTCGGCGACGCCGATACGACGGTTACGATCGCCGCGACGGGGACCGACGACGCGGGGAACGCTGTCGAGGCGACCCTCGAGTCGACGATCACCGGCTACGTGATCGACGCGGGCGAGGCCGAGGTCGATCCGACAGACGTGGCGGCCGCGTTCGATCTCGTCGGCGACGAAGCGGCGATCGACGACGACACGGAGCGGGAGGCGGTCGTCTCCGCCAGCACCACGCCGCCGGCGGGCACCGAACTCGACGCGAACCGCCTCGCCGACGGCTACCTCGACGTTCGCGACATCGGACTCGCCGCCGACGAACTCGACGAAGCGACGGTCCGCATTCCGATCGCGGACCTCGATACCACCCTTCTGAACTCGTTCGACCCCGACGAACTCGAGATCGTTCGATCCGGGGACGGCGACGCCGAGTTCGAGGCGCTCGAGACCGAGTTCGACGGGGATACGAACGAACTGCTCGCGACCGTCGACGGCTTCAGCCAGTTCGCGGTGGCGGGGACCGACGACGAACCGCCGGAGATCGAGCGCGTAACCGTCGATCCGGGGGCATCGCTCGAGGCCGATCACGGTCCGGTGGCGGTCACGTTCGAGTACTCCCCCGTGATTTCGGCGATCGACGTCTCCGAAACGCGGATCGACGTCGACGTCCCCGACGAGCGTACCGACGTCCGGCTCACGTCCGACGAGGCCGTCGTCGAAGTGTCGGACCTCGTCGACGGCGAGTCTATCACGGTCGAACTCACCGTCGTCGACGAAGCGGGTAACGAAGCGTCCGCAACTCGAACGGTCTCCGTCGAGGAAGAAGCGAGCGGTTCACCGTCCACCGGGGGTGGTAGCGGCGGATCGACCGGTTCCGGAAGCGGCGGAACGCCCCCTTCGGACGACGGTTCCGACGCCGACGAGACCGACGCCTCGACGGACGACGACGCTACCGAGGAAGACGGCGAACCGGACGCGGAGCGCGGTGACGGTCACGCGGACGACGGAAGTGAAACGGACGGCGAACCGTCGCAGGGAGACGACGACTCGACCGACGACGTGTCCGGTTTCGGCGCGGCGGTCGCCGTCGTCTCGCTGCTGGTCGCCGCGGTGGTGGCGCTTCGTCGCAACGAGTAACGCCGGCGTTCCGTCCCCTTCTCTCGTCGACGCCGGGACGACTGCGGCGATCGGCGACCGAGCGAACGCCGCCGAGCGGGAGCGAAGAAAGACGGAGAACCGACGGGAGTACCGCGCCCGGCAGTGATTTCGACGCGGAAGTAACACCAAAAGCCGCGGGTCGCCGAGGCCGATGCTCGGTCGTCGCCGGCCGCTCGAGGCACCTACCGGAGCGGCGGAAACGTTCCGAGCTGATCGAAGAGGCCGAACGCATCCCACACGTCCGTACACTCCGAGAGTCTGCCGTCACTGACTCGGAAGACGCAGATGCCGTCGACTTCGATCGATCTGCCCGTCGGTTCGATTCCCATGATCTCTCCCCGGTGGGTCCCCCTCGCGAGGTACGTCACGATCACCGCGTCGCCGTCGACGTGTGTCTCGCAGATCGTCTTCGCTATGTCGGGCGTCCCTTTCCGGACAGTTTCGACCCATCCCGCGAGCGCTTTCGGACCCTCGAGCGATTCCGGGAGCAACGGATCCGTGTGGACGTAGTCCGCTGTCACCAGTTCGTCGATCAGCCTCACGTCCCCTGCACTCCAGACGTCCTGAAGCAGCGAGCGAGCGGGCTCGGTCTTCGGTCGCGGATCGTTCGTCGTCATCGATATCAGTGGGCGTTCACTCGAGACGACAATAAGCGTAATCTGTAGGAGAATACAGTACGATCGACGAGCGGTCGAGATGAAGTCGGAACCGAAACCGAAATCCCACGGATCGAGAGCTGACGGCCGGCCGAAGCGAAAGCCAGGTTAGAACGGACAATCACGTCGGTCGTGTTGTTCCCCGGAAACCATAAGATTCCATACTGTATAATAGTACAGATCGGTCGAGGAAACATTAATATATGGAGGGGAGAAAAACTGCGGCGATGGTACTACACTTCGGCAAGGCGACGAGTATCTTCCTGAAGACGCTGCCGTGGGTCGCGGTGCGGTTCGCGGTCGGCGCGGCGTTCGCACTGCTCGCGGTCGGCTGGTTCGGCCTGGTGCTCTGGATTCTGTTCGGATCGATGGGCGTCTCGGGGGCGGTCGGTCTGGTACTGCTCTTGCTCGCGACGGTGGTGTTCGGCGGGTTCGTGGCGCTGATCCGGCGGTACGTCCTCTATCTGGTCACGGCCGGTCACATCGCCGTTATCGCACACGCCGTGGACACGGGCGACGTTCCGGACGACCAGCTTCGGTTCGGCAAACAGCAGGTGATGGATCGATTCGTCGAAGCCAGCGCGCTGTTCGCCGTCGATCAGGTGATCAAGACGGTGATCAAGCAGTTCAACAGAGCCGTCGCCTCGATCGGGCGACTGGCGGAGTTCGTGCCGGCGTTGCGGCAACTGATGACGATCGCGACGCGGGCCATCGGGCTGGCGGCGTCGTACATCGATCAGGCGATCCTGGCGCACATGTTCTTGCACGAGGAGAAAGGCACCTGGACGGCCGCCCGCGACGGTCTCGTCCTCTACGGGAAGACCTGGAAGCCCGTGCTCGGCTCGACGCTCCTGATCGTACTCGGCATGCACGCCGTCGCACTCGCGTTCGTCGGCGCGCTGGCCGTGCTGTCGGGGGCGCTCGGCGGATTCGGAACGATCCTCGAGATCGCCGTCTGGCTCGTGGTCGGCGGGGTCGTCGCGATCGGCTACTTCGGGCTCCTCTCGCCGTGGATCAAGACGGTCGTGATCACGACCTACCTCGTCGAAGCCGAGGGACAAACGCCGGACAGCGAGACGATGGACTACATCGCCGACCGCTCGAGCGCGTTCACCGACCTGCTCGAGAAGGCCGAAAACGAGACCGAACCGACGCCGGTGTCCGACCGCACCGAAGGAGAACCGACGCCGAGCGCGCCGAGTTAACTCCACTCGCCGACCGATCGGTCGTTCGCCGGCCACGCCCCATCAGTAGCTGCGAACGGACGACGTTTCCCGGATCGCCTCGACGACCGAGAGCGACTCGTCGAGGGTCAGTCGAAGCCTGTCGTCCTCGCACGGAACGGTGACGCGACTGCGGAGCGGATCGTCGTCGACGATCGCCACCTCGACGGACTGTCCGCGCCGAAACGTCTCCCACGATGCGAACCGGTGTTCGATTCCGTGATCGTGGTAGAACGACGTGACGGTCGGATGAGCGAGGATCGCAATCGAGAGCGGTCCGCGGGCGACCGATTTGCAGCCGTGGCAGACCTCGGACACTTCGATCGCGTGCTGACGGTGACACCGCGGACAGCCGCCCCGGTCGCCGGGGTCGTGATCCTCGCAGACGTCGAGCGACTCCTCGACCACGCTCGAGCAGTCGGGACAGACGCCGTCGATAAACGAACGGATCCGGTTGAGGTTGAACGCGAGCGCAGCGTGGAAGGCGTCCTGGGGCGTTCGGTTCGACAGTCCCGTCGGCGGAAACGAGAACGTAAACAGCACACCGTCCTCGCCGTCGGCGTTTTGCCAGATTCCCGAACAGCGGCTACACGCCGCGCTCACGTGGTGATTTTCGTAGTCGACGACGACGGGTGCGTCACATCGGGGACAGTTAGCGTCGACCTCCGTGGCGTCGAAACGCGGATGTTCGCGAACCGTGCCCGCGACGACCGCGCGAGCGATTTCGAAGCCGGCTTCGGTGAGTTCGTACCCGGCATCCGTCCTGCGAACGAAGTGGTCGGTGAGCTGCTCGAGGTGGTAGTTGAAGTTTCCGGTGTCACCGTAGCCGACGCCGTCGTACAGCTCCGAGAACGTGACCGCGGCGTCCCCGTCGTACAGGTCCGAGAACTTGACCACGTTGGCCGGATCGTCGGGTTCGTACTGTTCCCACAGCGTTCGTATGATCTCGAAGCGCGTTTCGTTGCCCAGTACGGCGAACGCGTCGTCCGGCGACAGCGTCGTCGGTTCGTCGGCTGCCCCAGCAGTCATAGTCGACGATACTCCTCCGGATGTAAAACGTTACTCGGTACGGGCGCCGACTCGAGCAACGGTCCGTTATCCGCAGGGGTCCGTGGCGGAGGAAGCGACGGCCGGTCGGCAGACGAGGGACGATCACTCGAGCGCGACCACGTCGTCGCTCTCGCACGCCGGACAGGTCTCTCTGTCCGTGTGGAACCGTTCGTCACAGCTCAGACACTCGTAGCCCGCTTCCTCGTCGGCCGCCCGTTTGGCTTCGTGGGTGAACTCGCCGACCTTGCGCCCGAGCTTCTCGAAGAATCCCATCGTCGGAGTTCGTGGCCCAGGATTGATAACTCTTGTCCGCTCGGAGCGTATCGGCGGCGTCGACGAGCCGCTAGACGCCCGGAACGCCGACCGCGTCGAAGCCGGTGACGCCGATCACGGCCAGCGCGTACAGCGCGATCAGGACCGTCACCCACGCGACGAGGGCGATCATCGCCGCGGCCGTCCAGTCGCCGGGATACCGGACGTTGATCACCGCGACGTACGCAAGCAGGGCAAGAAGCGGACCCAAAAGCGGTATCCAGCCGACGAAGAAGCCGACGACCGCCCAGACGATCGCCCCGATCAGGGCGGTGACGATCGCGTGATCGTAGTCGCCGGCTCCGACGATGGCGCGCGCACCGACGTAGATGCCGAGCGCACCGATGAGTAAGCTCACGACGAACACGACTGCCGTTGCAAGGACCATACCGACGAAACGTCAGCGGGAACGAACAGTCTCCGGCTTGCACAGTCCACCCGCCTCGTACCGAAATCGGCACTCGCCCGAACGCGGGCGTCTCGAGCCCGCCCCGTCGCGAATGGCCGTATCAGTCGTCGGACAACGACGCGAGCGTGACGCCGACCCGACCGGTTTCGAAGGGCCACCGCGACGAATCTGTGGGCCGAAACGACAGGGGTCAATCGTCCGGAACCACGAGGTTGATACCCGTTCGCGTGATACCGCAAGGAAATGGCGAGTGAGCACGCCCAGAGCGAATCGAGCGGGACCTACGAGGAGTTCGAATCGCGCGTCGAGCGCATTTCGAACGTCTCGAACGCGGCCGGCATCCTCCGGTGGGACCAGGAGGTCGTGATGCCGGACGAGGGAACGCCGGCCCGCGCACAGCAGCTGTCGACGCTCTCTTCGATCAGCCACGAACTGCTGACCGCCGACGAGACCGGCGAGTTACTCGCCGAACTCGAGTCGGCCGACCTCCCGGACGAACGATCCGCGGTCGTCCGCGAAGTCCGCCGCCAGTACGATCGCGAGACGAGCGTTCCCGGAGAACTCGTCGAGCGGATCTCGACGGCGACTACGAACGCCCACCCGAAGTGGAAAGAAGCCAAAGCGAACGACGACTTCGAGACGTTCGCGCCGGTGCTCGAGGAACTCGTCGAGTTGAAACGGGAGTACGCCGAACACGTCGATCCCGACGCCGACCCCTACGAGGTGCTGTTTTCGGAGTACGAACCCTACATCGACCTGGAGACCGCAGAGCGGGTGCTCGAGCGTCTGCGCGACCGACTCGTCCCGCTGATCGACGCGATCGACGAGAGCAGGGAGGCGCGACGCGCCTCCGGCAGTCGGACGCAGTCCGACGACGAGGTCGACCTCGAGACCGACGCCTTCGCCGGCTCGTTCGACGACGACGACCAGGAGGCGCTCGCCCGCGACGTCCTCGACTCGCTGGGCTACGACTGGAGCCGGGGTCGTCTCGACACCGCGCCTCATCCGTTCTCGTCGGGCACCCAGTTCGACGCCCGCGTGACGACGCGTTTCGAACCCGAGGATCTGCTGGGATCGATCACCTCGACGATCCACGAGTTCGGCCACGCCAACTACACGCTCGGGCTCCCCGACGAGGGCTACGCCACGCCGCTCGGCGAGGCCCGCGACCTCTCGGTCCACGAGTCCCAGTCTCGCCTCTGGGAGAACCACGTCGGCCGGTCCCGGCCCTTCTGGGAGCACTTCCTGCCGATCGCCCGGGAGCGATTCCCGGAACTCGAGGACGTCACGCCCGAGGGGGCCTACGAATCGGCCAACCAGGTGTACGACGACAACCTCATCCGCGTCGAGGCGGACGAACTCACCTACCACCTCCACATCGTGATCCGCTTCGAGATCGAACGCGCGCTCGTTAGCGGCGACCTCGACGTCGAGGACGTGCCCGAGGTCTGGAACGACAAGTACGAGGAGTACCTCGGCGTCCGACCCGAGACCGACGCGGAGGGCTGCCTGCAGGACATCCACTGGTCCCACGGCTCGTTCGGCTACTTCCCGACGTACTCGCTCGGCTCCGTCCTCGCCGCACAGCTGTACGCCGCCGCCGAGGCCGAACTCGGCCCGTTCGAGGACGACATTCGAGAGGGCGAGTTCGACGACCTCAACGGCTGGCTCCGCGAGAACGTCCACCAGCACGGCAAGCGCTACACCACGCCCGAACTGATCGAGCGCGCGACCGGCGAGGCGTTCACCGCCGACTACTTCCTCGAGTACGTCGAGTCGAAGTACGGCGAGCTGTACGACCTCGAGGAGTACTGATTCGGCGCTCGAGGCTGACACGCCCTGCGTACTCTTCCCGTTGCACGATACGTTCCCAGAAGAATAATTAGTAACAAAACACGAACGAAGGTGCATGAGACGAGTACACGTGCTGTACGGCCTCGCGATGGTCTGGTGGGGGTGTGCGATCGCTGTCGACGGCGTTCTGGCCGGTGCGCCGTCCGGACGGCTCGGAGCGTCGCGAGAGGGAGTCGCCGGCGTCCTGCTCGCGATCGGCGGGGCGATATACGCGACCGGAGCGCTCACCCGATCGATGCCGCTCCCCGACGACGACGGCGACGGACCGCTCTCGAGCGAGTGGCTCTGGTTCGTCGGCGTGGTCCTCGTCGTCGTCGCCGCTACGATCCGCACCCTCGGCGTGATCGAATCGGTACGTCTCTAGTCCCGTCTTTCACCCGCCAGTTCGCGTCTTGAACGCCACAAGCGAAACACCGACGGTCGTGGACGACGCAGGATTCGACACCGATGACAGCGACGAGACGGTTCGAAGAACAGGTCGCGATCGTCACCGGCGCGAGTTCGGGCATCGGCGCGGCGACCGCTCGAGCGCTCGCCGCGGACGGTGCAAGCGTCGTCCTCGCGGCCCGCAGCGAGGATCGGCTGGCGGAACTCGCGGACGAACTCGAGCGCGAGCACGACGCGGACGCGCTCGCGGTCCCGACGAACGTCCGGGAGGAAACGCAGGTCGACGCGCTGATCGACGAAACCGTCGACGCCTTCGGCGGGATCGACGTGCTGGTGAACAACGCGGGGCTCTCGCGGGGAAGCGAGGTCGAGGCGATGTCGACCGACGAGTACGAGACGATCCAGGAGACGAACGTCGACGGCGTCTTCTACGCGACGCGGGCGGCGATCCCACACGTTCGCGAGCGAAGCGGCCACCTGATCTTCGTCGGCAGTTTCGCGGGGAAGTACCCCCGCTCGTTCAACCCCGTCTACGCCGCGTCGAAGTGGTGGGTCCGCGGGTTCGCAAAGAGCGTCGCCGCGCAGGTCGGCGACGCCGGCGTCGGCGTCTCGGTCGTCAACCCGGCCGAGGTTCGCTCGGAGTTCGAGACGACGAGCGGCTCGACGTTCGCCAAGGCGTTCGAGGAGGGCGAGGTGACCGAACCCGAGGAGGTCGCGGAGGTGATCGCCTTCGCCGCGAGCAGGGAAGGCTCGAGCGTGAGCGAACTCGACGTGAACCGCCGCGACAAGTTCGCCGACAACTTCTGAGGGGATCGGGTTCGCGGGTAGCCTCCGGTGTGGCCGAGAAGCGGCCAGTTCTGTCGGTCGGATCCGCTTGCGACCGCCGCAACGGTATAAAAGCGGGCTGGCACTGCCGGCTCTAGACTCACCCCCGACGGGTTCGACCGCTCGAGTATGCGCGTCTCAGTTCCGGGCCTTCCCGGCGTCTACTACGACACCGATTCGGGGACGACGGCGATCGCTACCGTCCTCACCGCGGCCGGGCGCAGAGCACCGAAACCGAAGGGATACGCCGTTCAGCTGTTGCCGTACCTCTGGTCGTTCGACGTCGACCTCCGGGAGGTGCCGACCGATCACCCGATCCAGTACCTCCACCCCGAGGGAGCCCGGAGCCTGGGCGAGCTGTCGGCCGAGCCGGGGACGCGGCGGGCGAGCACCGAACTCGAGTCGGTGCTGCGGTTCGCCTGGTCGGTCAACCGGGAGGTGGAATCGGGTGCGAACCGGCTCCTCGGGCGCTCGGCGGATCACGAGGGTGTCGTCATCGAGATCGACGAGGGAAGCGTCGGAGTCGACGGGCGGGAGCTCGCAACCGACGAGTTCGACGTCGCCGAGTACCCGGCCGACGACGGGATCGAGGAGTTCGAGATCGAAGTCGAGGATCGCGAGGACGACGACCACGTCGCGGACGAACTCGAGAGCGGCGATCGGGACGTCGGCGAGCGAAAGGAGATCGGTGACGGCGAGACTCGCGTCGGCGGCCGTGAGGACGACGAGGACGACCGCGGGAACGACGCGGACGACGGCCGTGACTTCGGCGCGGACGGCGAGCGGTAACGCTTCGGTCCCAATTTTTCCACTCCGCTGTGACACCGGAGACGTCTACCGCCGGCGAACCCGCACGCGGACGTCGTTCTCGGGCTGGAGCGTTGCCGCGGCCGACGGCTCCGGATCCGGTTCGCTCGAGAGTTCGAAGTCGAACCGGCACAACAGGACCGCGACGATCAGCGTCATCTCGAGGGTCGCAAATCGCATGCCGATGCAGTGGCGCGGCCCGCCGCCGAAGGGGAAGTACGCGTACTCCGGGCGGTCGCGGTCGTCGTCGAGCCAGCGTTCCGGCCTGAACTCCTCGGGGTCGTCGTAGAACCGGTCGTCGACGTGCAGGTGAAACTGGGGAAGCGTCAGGATCGTCCCCGCCGGAATCCGGTAGCCGCCGATAACGGCGTCGTCGGTCGCTTTTCGAAAGAGGATGTACGCCGGCGGGTACAGTCGCATCGCTTCGGTGAGCACCGCGTCGGCGTACTCGAGTTCCGGGACGTGGGCGGCCGTCGGCCGCTCGTCGCCGATCACCTCCTCGAGTTCCGCGCGGAGTGTGGCCGCGACGTCGTCGTGGCGGGCCAGCAGCATGAGCGCGTACGTGAGGGCGAGCGAACTGGTCTCGTGGCCGGCGAACAGGAACGTGACGAGGTTGTCGCGCACCTCGGTCTCCGAGAGCGTCCCGCCGCGATCGTCGCTCGCGCGAAGCATGATCGAGAGCAGATCGTCGGCCTCTCCGCTCGAGTCGGCGCTCCGACGTCGATCGATCAGCGCGTCGACCTGCTCGCGGTACGCGCGCATCGTCCGCTCGTAGCGCCGGTTCGCGGGCAGCGGCACCCACTGCGGGAGAAACGTCGACAGGTTCCGGGCGTTGACGCGCTCGTTGATCGCCCGGGCGGCCCGAGCGATTACCTCGCCGTCCGTCGCTGGATCGACTTCGACGTCGAACAGCGCCTTCGCGAGAATGCGAAGCGTCAACTCGGAGAACTCGCTGTTCAGCGCCACCTCGCTGCCGTCGATCCAGGAGTCGGCGGTCCGCTCGGCGCACTCGACCATCGTCTCGGCGTACGTCTCGATGCGATCGATCGTGAACGCGGGCTGGAGGAGCCGGCGCTGGCGCTTCCACTGCGTCCCGTCGGTCATCAGCAGTCCCTCCGTGCCGATATCGAACCCGAGGTCGGCGAAGACGTACCGCTCGAACCGGCCGGGTTCCGACACCAGCACGCGCTCGACGTAGTCCGGGTGCAACAGCGCGGTGAACGTCCGCCCGGCGACCCGGTAGCGAACGACGTCGCCGTGCGTCGCGAGTTCGTCGTAGAACGCGAACGGATCGCGGACGACCGAGAGCGTGTTGCCGACGAGCGGATAGCCGTCCGGCCCCGGCGGGAGCGGATACTCCTCGAGCGGTCGCGGGGGAACCCCGTCGCCGCGTTCGATCGCGGCGTCGTCGCCGACGGCCGTTCGTCGTGACGTCATGGGTTTCCCTTCGGGCGTCTCGCGGATTCCCCTTCGGTCGAAGCTCCTAGGGAATTTATGTACTCGAGAACGTACCGACGCCTATCGGATGAAGTACGTCGACGTTCGGCTTCGCCAGCCCGACTGGATGCTCCACCCGATGCAGGAGTTCATCCGCACCGAGGACGCCGTTCGCTACGAGGAGCTGCTCACGTGGAACGTCGTCCCCGACGAGGGACTCGAGTACGAGCTGTTCTACGTCGAGGCCGACAGGGAGCGATACCGCGCGGCGCTGGCCGGCGTGGAGTCGATCCGGGAGTACCGGATCGCGCCGATCGACGACGAGTCGATCCACGTCTGGGCCTGCCAGGAGACCCGCCCGGAGGACCGGGCCTGGCGGGCCGCGTTCGCCGACCGCCAGCTGGTGGTCGTTCCTCCGGTCCGGTTCGACGACGAGGCGGCGATGCGGATGACGATCGTCGGGGACGGCGGCGACGTCCAGGGGGTTCTCGAGGAGCTGCCCGCCGACGTCGAGGTGACCGTGGTCGAGGTCGGAACCTACGATCGGCGGGGCGCGACGATGGCCGGCGCGCTCACCGACCGCCAGCGCGAGGCCGTTCGCGCGGCGCTCGAACTCGGTTACTACGACGTCCCCCGCGGGGCGGCGCTCGCGGACGTCGCGAGCGCGCTCGAGTGCGCCGAGAGTTCGGCGTCGATGCTGCTCAGGCGGGCCGAACGAGAGCTGATGCGTCGGGTCGTCGATCGTCACGGCGGGACGGATCGCCGTCCCGAACGAGTCGAGGCGACCCCATCGGCCGGTTCCGACGGATTCGAGTGAGGACGCTCGACCTCGGCGGATCGAGCGACGCCGTTTCGACCGGTCGGAGACGATCGGGTTGGGGAACCGATCGGGGGCGGCGTTTTTGTCGTCTCGCTCCCTACCGTCGACCATGCGAATCGTCACGACGCTGCCCGCCGCGACCGAGACCGTCGCGGCGCTCGGCCTCGAGCCGGTCGGCGTCTCCCACGAGTGCGACTATCCGCCCGGCGTCGAGTCGCTGCCGTCGATCACCCGCTCGCGAGTCGACGCGGACGCCGAAAGCGGCGAGATCGACCGGCAGGTGCTCGAGGCGGCCGCGGACGGCGGCGTCTACGACGTCGACGTCGAAACCCTCGCCGCCGTCGAGCCGGAGCTGATCGTCACGCAGGACGCGTGCGACGTCTGTGCGGTCGACGAGGTGATCGTCGAGGAGGCCGTCGAGCGGATCGCCGCGGAGCGTCGCGCCTCGAGCGCGCGGGCCGCGTCCGGATTCGTCGAGCCCGAGATCCTGACGACCGATCCCCACACCGTCGACGACGTGCTCTCCGACGTCGAACGGGTCGGACGAGCGACGGATCGACTCGAGCGCGCACGGGTGGTTCGCGGGGAACTCGAGACCCGCATCGATCGCGTTCGCTCACGGACGGCGGCGCTCGACGCCGACGACCGGCCGCGAGTCGCGATCTTCGACTGGACCGATCCGGTCATGATCGCCGGCCACTGGACCGCCGAACTCGTCGGCTGGGCCGGAGGCGAGTACGGGCTGGCCGACGTCGGCGAGCGGTCGCGACCGCGCGAGTGGGACGAGATCCGCGAGTACGATCCGGAGGTCGTGATCGTCGCACCCTGCGGATTCTCGCTCGCACAGATCGCCGAAAACAGACGCGACCTCGTCGATCGCGACGGCTGGACCGACCTCGCTGCCGTTCGAGCGGGGCGCGTCTGGGCGATGGACGGGAACCACTACCTCAATCGTCCCGGACCGCGGCTGGTCGACGCGCTCGAGGTCCTGGCGCGGATCGTCCAGCCGACGCTGTTCGAGGGGATCGGAGCCAGCGACGGCGTCGACGGGAACTCGACCGACGGTGCCGACTCGAGCGCGCCGCTCGCGGAGGTCGCCGTCCCGTTCGATCGGCTCGACGACGTCGCCGCCGTGAACGCGACTCCCGGACCGGAGGGTGGCCACAAGCGGGACGCGACGGGCGGTCCGGAACCGTGACGGGCGACTCGGATCCGTCGATCGATCCCGAGACGCCGACGCTCGTCGTCTCCGCCTCGGTCCGGGACGCGATCGTCGAACGGGCTCGAGACGGACGGCCACGGGAGATTTGTGGCGTCCTCGGCGGCGAGTTCGGCGACGAGCGCAGCCGCGTTCGGTCGCAGTACCCCGCCGCGAACGTCGCGGAGACGCCGCGGACGCGCTACCGGATCGATCCCGAGCGACAGCTGTCGATCTTCGATCGACTCGAGGAACGAGGCGAGGAGATCGTCGGCTTCTACCACTCGCACCCGACCGGCCCGCCGCGTCCGAGCGCGACGGACGCCGCGAAGGCGACCTGGCCCGATCGATCGTACCTGATCGCCTCGCTCGAGCCGTTCGAACTCGGTTCGTGGCGCTGGCGCTCGGGCGGCGGTGGCGGCGCGAGGTCGAACGACGAGGACGAGGCGAGTATCAGCGACGGTGACGACGCCGGAGCCAGCTGCGTCGCCGGCAACGGCGACGAAGGGACGTTCGAACGCGAGCGACTCGTCCTCGAGTGAACCGGTCTGCGGTAAGTCGGTCCCGGGCTGAGACGGGACGACTGCCGCTCGATCAGCCGTCGGCGTTCGAACCGTCGCCGACGCGGTCGATCGCCGTCTCGAGGGCGCGCTCGGCGTAAACCTCGAGCAGGTGCGCCCGGTACTCGCTCGAAGCCTGCTCGTCGTCGAGCACCAGGTACGACTCGACGTCGTCGGTGGCCCGTCCGGCCGCGCGTTCGGGCAGCGACTCGTCGTCGAGCGATCCGCCGACGAGTTCCTCCTCGACCGGCTCGAGGGCCATCGCGTGGTCGAACGCGCCGTTGGCGGCGACCCGCGCGTCGGCGATCTCCTCCCCGTCGGTCTCGAGCACGACGGCGACGCCGACCAGCGCGTATCCCGAGGAGGGGCTCGCCTTCTTGACGTAGGCGGCGGCGTCGTCCGATCCGAGGTGGGGGACGTCGATCGCGGTGAGGAGCTCGCCGTCCGCGAGCGCGGTCGTGAACATCGCCTGGAAGAAATCGGCCGCGGGGATCTCGCGCTCGCCGTCGGGGCCGAGCGCGTGGATCGTCGCGTCGGCCGCGAGCATCGCCGCGGGAAGGTCGGCCGCGGGGTCGGAGTGGGCGACGTTACCGCCGACGGTCCCCACGTTTCGCACCTGCACGTCCCCGATCGCGGCGGCGGCCTCCGGGACGACCGGATTATCGCTCCACAGCCCCTCGTCGTCGGCCACCGCGGCGTACTCGGTCATCGCGTTGATCCGGGTCGCGTCGTCGCCGCGTTCGATGCCGGAGAGCGCGTCGACGCCGCCGAGGTCGACGACGACCTCCGGGGAAGCCAGTCCGGACTTCATCATCGGCAGGAGGCTGTGTCCGCCCGCCAGCAGCGTGACCTCTCGGTCCCCGTGCTCGGCGAGCGAGTCGATCGCTTCCTCGGCGCTGTCGACCGCGACGTACTCGAAGGATGCCGGGTACATCAGCGCTCACCCCCGTCGATCGCCGTCCAGACGGTTTCGTCCGTCAGCGGCATGTCGAGGTGGTCGACGCCGAACGGCTCGAGCGCGTCGACGACGGCGTTGACGACGGCCGGCGTCGCGCCGATCGTCGCCGACTCGCCGACGCCTTTGACACCGATCGGGTTGTGCGGGCTCGGCGTGACGGTGCTGTCGGTTTCGTACTCCGGCAAGCTGTCGGACCGCGGGAGCGCGTACTCGTTCATCGAGCCCGAGACGAGCGTCCCGTTGTCGTCGTAGTTCGCCGCCTCGGAGAGCGCCGCGCCGATCCCCTGTGCGATTCCGCCGTGGACCTGGCCCTCGACGATCATCGGGTTGATCTGCTCGCCGCAGTCGTCGACCGCGACGTAGCGGTGGAACTCGACCTCGCCGGTGTCCGGGTCGACCTCGACGACCGCGGCGTGGGTTCCGAACGGAAACGTGAAGTTCTCCGGATCGTAGTACGACGTCGCCTCGAGTCCGGGCTCCATCTCGTCGGGGATGTCGTGGCCGAGGTAGGCCGCGTAGGCGAGTTCCTGAATCGAGATCGATCGATCCGGCGCGCCCACGACGTGGAACGTTCCGTCGTCGAACTCGACGTCGTCCTCGCTCGCCTCGAGCTTGTGGGCGGCGATCGATCGAGCTTTCTCGACGACCTTGCGGCCGCTCTGGGCGACAGCGCCGCCGCCGACGGGACCGCTCCGGCTGCCGTAGGTCCCCATCCCCTGGGGGACCTCGTCGGTGTCGCCCTCGACGACCTCGACGTCGTCGACCGGGACGCCGAGTTCCGCCGCCGCGACCTGGGCGAGCGTCGTGCGGTGACCCTGGCCCTGGTCGGCCGTTCCCACGGCGACCGAGACGGTACCGGACGGGTGAAAGCGGACGACGCCGGCCTCCCAGCCGCCGGCCTGCGCGCCGAGTTCGCCGGCGGCCTTCGACGGCGAGAGCCCCGCCGACTCCACGAAGTTCGCGACGCCGACCCCGAGGTACCGTCCCCCCTCGCGGAGTTTCTCCTGGCGCTCGCGGACGCCTTCGTAGTCGATCAGCTCGAGCGCGCGGTCCATCGCCTCCTCGTACTCGCCGCTGTCGTAGACGAGCGCGACCGCGGTCTCGTAGGGGAACTCCTCGGGCGGGATCAGGTTCGTCCGACGAACCTCGACCGGGTCGAGGTCGAGTTCCCTCGCCGCGACGTCGACGATCCGCTCGGTGACGTAGATTCCCTCCGCGCGGCCCGCGCCGCGGTAGGCGTCGACCGGCGTCGTGTTCGTGAACGCGCCGATCACGCGGCAGTGGATCGCCGGAATGGCGTACTCGCTCGAGAGGATGGTCGCGTAGAGGTACGACGGCGTCGCCGTGGCGAACTGCGAGAGGTGTGCGCCCAGACCCGCGTGCGTTTCGACGCGCAGTCCGCGGATGGTGCCGTCGGAATCGAGCGCGAGTTCGGCCTCGGTGACGTGATCGCGCCCGTGGCAGTCGGTCGCGTAGCTCTGGGTTCGCGTCGCCTGCCACTTGACCGAGCCGCCGAGCTGTTTCGCACACCAGGCGGTGATCGCCTCGTCGGGGTAGTGGTAGATCTTGCTGCCGAAGCCCCCGCCAACTTCCGGGGCGACGATCCGCAGCTTGTGCTCGGGGTGACCGAGCGTCGCCGTCGACATGAGCACCCGGTGGAGATGGGGGTTCTGTGACGTCATCCACACCGTCAGCTCGTCGCTCGAGGGGTCGTAGGACGCGGCGGCGGCACGCGGTTCGACGGCGTTCGGGATGATGCGCGGCTGCTCGAGGTCGACGCTCGCGACGTGGTCGGCCGCCTCGAAGGCCTCGTCGACGGCGTCGGCGTCCCCGAGTTCGAAGTCGAACGCGACGTTGTCGGGCGCTTCCTCGTGGACGGTCACGTCGGACTCGACCGCCTCGTCGGGCCTCGTGACCGCCTCGAGCCGGTCGTACGTCACGTCGACGTCGTCGAGGGCGTCGTAGGCCGCGTAGCGGTCCTCGGCGACCACCGCGGCGAGGGCGTCGCCGGTGTGGCGTACCTTGTCAGTCGCCATGATGCGGTACTGCGGGGTCACGAGCCCGGGAAGCATCCACGCGGTCGGGATATCGTTCGGAACGCCGCTTTCCTCGACGTCAGCTCCGGTGTAGACCGCGAGCACGCCGTCGCGCTCCTCGGCGGCGCTAACGTCGATCTCCTCGATCGTCGCGTGGGCGAACTGGCTGCGCAGGATCGCGACGTGGGCGGCGTCCTGAAGCTTGTCGTCCGTGAATTCGGCGTCGCCCGTCAACAGACCGACGTCCTCGCGGCGCTCGACCGACGAGCCGAAGACGCTCTCGGCGTTCGGTTCCGACGCCATCTCAGTCGGCCCCCTCGGCCGCGTTCATCCGCGCGGCGGCCGTCTCGACGGCGTCGACGATGTTCTGATAGCCGGTGCACCGACAGAGGTTCCCCTCGAGCGCCTCCCTGATCTCCGCCCGCGTCGGGTCGGGCTCGTCCTCGAGCAGCGAAAGCGCCGTCAGCAGCATGCCGGGCGTACAGTAGCCACACTGCAGCCCGTGTTCCTCCTGGAACGCCGTCTGAAGCGGGTGAAGCTCGTCAGCCTCGCCGAGCCCCTCGACCGTGGTCACGTCGGCACCGTCGGCCTGGACGGCCAGCATCGTACACGACTTGACCGGCTTCCCGTCGACGTGGACGGTACAGGCTCCACAGAGGGTGGTCTCGCAGCCGACCTTGGGTCCCGTATACCCCAGCTCGTCCCGGAGCGCGTGTATCAGCAGCGTCCGAGGTTCGACGCGCAGTTCTCGTGTCGTTCCGTTGACCGTGAGCGTGATCTCGTGTGTGTCCGTGGTCATAGCGTTCGTCCTCCGATCGTCGGTGATCCGGCGCTCATAGCGCGTCCCTGATTCGATCCCTGAGGCGAGTTCGGTCGCCCTCGTCGTCTGCGTCCTCTACCTCGCGCAGCCGGGTGGCGACGTCGTCGAAGAACTGGTTGACGAGACGGTTGGCGACCGGGTTGATGACGCGACCGCCCAGCTGTGCGATCTTGCCGAAGACGTCGGCCTCGGCCTCCCATTCGACGGCGACGCCGTCGTCGGTCTCCGCGAGTTCCATCCACGCCGACATCTCGAACGAGCTGTTGGCGGCCGACCCCTCTCCGGTCGTCGCCATCCGGGGGAACTCCCGTTCGGCGATCGTCACCGTCGTCTCGAAACTCGGTTTGACGCCGCCGACGCCCAGTTCCATCAGCGCCGCGTACGTCTGGCCCTCCTCGAAGGCGCGCTCGGCGACCTCCTCCGGCGTCGCCTCGGGCAGCGTGGGCGGTTGCTCCTCGATCGCGTCCGCCCGCTCGCGAAGCTCGTCGAAGTTCTCGTCGCCGTCGACCTCGAGCAGGAACTCACAGCCCGGCAGCGACCGCTCGATCATCACCGGATCGGACAGCGCGAGCCAGACCGCCTCCGTCGACGCGTCCTCGAGTTCGAACGTCCCGTCGAATCTCATGGGATATTGGGAATTGTCACCACAACACAGGAAGTCGGTTCGAGCGGGTAAAAAACTATCTTGAATGTCGACCAGGGCTGGAAGAATGTGTGCGTTTTCGATAATTTCCGTCCAAACGTACCGTCTCGTCTTCGATACACTGTTCTCGAGTTCGATTTTCGAGTCGGACGGAGTCGGGTCCGCGGTTCGGGTCGCGAGCAGCGGCCGTCCGGGCGGTCGCGGGTCGACGTTGCCGAACGGCGGTCCGGACGCAGTTCGATTGGTTTGCATGAGATTCATTGACTTGTGGGATTCTGGTATCGAATCCGAAACTGACTGAATAGTCTCGAACGCTCACCAATACCTATTCATAGCTAACTCTGATTTGGTATCGTACGGCATGGCGAACGAACGGATCAAACCAGTAGACCTTCCCGAGCCCCGCTACGAGTACGGCGCGGACGATCACGTGTTCGTCGAGCTCGCGGAAGCGATGAGCTTCACCGCGAACTTCAAGGCGATGGCGATCACCCAGCAGGTGGCCGAACGCGACATCGAGGGCGTCGTCGAGAACTGTCCCGCCAACGCCTCCTACATGCTCCGCATCGATCCCGAGGTGATCCACCCGGACGACCTCATCGCGGAGCTTCGCGAACTCGAGGCCGAACTCGACCTCGAGGAGTACGAGTGGGAGACGCGGCTGATCGACGTCCCCGTCCTCTTCCAGGATCCGTGGACCCACGAGACGCTCATGGAGTTTCGGGACCGCCACCAGGACGCCGACTCGACCGACCTCGAGTACTCCGCGCGGATCAACGGCTACGACTCCGTGGAGGCGTTTCTCGACGCGTTCGTCGGCGCGCCGCACATGGTGACGATGGTCGGGTTCGTCCCCGGACTCCCGTGGTGTTTCCAGATGGTGCCCCGCAGCGAACAGCTCGAGGTGCCGAAGTACGTCGAGCCCCGCACCGACACGCCGAGTCGCGCGGTCGGCTTCGGGGGCGCGTTCTCGGTCATCTACCCGGTCCAGGGTGCGGGCGGCTACCAGCTGTACGGGCGGACGCCCATCGAGGTGCTGGACGTCGACCAGTCGCTGCCCGACTTCGGCGACTCGATGGTGTTTCCCAACCCCGGCGACATCCTGAACTACCGCCGCATCGACCGCGAGACCTACGACGAGATCCGCGAGCAGGTCGAAGCCGGCACGTACGAGTACACCTACGAGCGGGTGCGCTTCTCGCCGGAGGAGTTCTTCGAGTCGCCACACGAGTACAACGAGCGGCTCACGGAGGTAATCGAATGATCGAAATTCGCGAGGGCGGAATCGCGAGCACCGTCCAGGACCTCGGCCGGACGGGACACTACCACATCGGCATGCCGCCGTCGGGGGCGATGGACGAGTACGCCCACACGGTCGCGAACTACCTCGTCGGCAACGACGGCGACGCCGCGACCGTCGAAATGACCTACCAGGGAATCACGGCCACGTTCGACGACGACGCCGTGATCGCGATCACCGGTGCCGACATGTCGCCGGAGTTGAACGGTGATCCGATTGGCACCTGGGAGACCGTCGCCGTGGATGCGGGCGACGAACTCGATGTCCAGTTCGCGACCGACGGCGCTCGCGCGTACCTCGCCGTCGCCGGCGGCGTCGACGTTCCCGAGGTGATGGGGAGCCGGTCGACGTACACGCTGGTCGGCATCGGCGGTCACGAAGGCCGCGGACTCGAGGCGGGCGACGAACTCCCGATCGGCGACCCCGCGAACGGCAGCGCCGACCTGGTCGGCACGCGACTGCCCGCGGAGTACGTCCCCGACTACGCCGACGAGGACACCGTCCGGATCGTCGTCGGTCTGACCAGCTACCGGCTCACCGACGAGGCCAGGGAGACGCTCTGTTCCGCCGAGTGGACCGTCTCCGCGGAGGCCGACCGCGTCGGCTACCGCCTCGAGGGACCGGACCTCGAGTTCGAAGAGCGCGACCAGCCGTTCGGTGCCGGCACCGATCCGTCGAACGTCGTCGACCTCGGCTACCCGATCGGCTCGATTCAGGTTCCCCAGCAGCCGATCGTCCTCATGCAGGACGCGGTAACTGGCGGCGGCTACGCCACCGTCGGCACCGTCATCAGCGCCGATCGGGGACTGCTGGCCCAGCGCCAGACCCACAAGACCGTCTCGTTCGAGTCGGTCGACGTCGAGGAGGCGATCGACGCGCGACGGCGTCGGAGCGAGCGCCTCGCGGAGATTCGGTCCGTGATCGACGGATGAGCGGGTCGCCCCCAGCGAGGATCGAGCCGACTCGAGCGTCCGCGATCGAACCGACTCGAACGCGGACGAGGTGGCCGTCTCGAGCCAACACGTATGAGTGCGGACGTCGTACGGATCGGATGGATACGACACTCGTCCACACGCCACACAGCACGCCGTGGTAACGCGGCTCCGAAATCACAATGTCCCAGACCACCACCGTCAACTCACCAATGCCGGGCGTCTTCTACCGACGTTCGGATCCCGAAGAAGCACCGTTCGTCGAACCAGGAGACAGCGTCGAGGCCGGCGACACGATCGGCCTCGTGGAGGTGATGAAGAACTTCCACGAGATCGAAGCCGACCAGGCCGGCACCGTCGGGGAGTTCCACGTCGAGGACGAATCCGAGATCGAAGCCGACCAGGCCATCGTCGAGATCGAAGTGGAGTGATCGCGCTCGAGCGATCCGCCGCTTTTTCCCGTTCGACCCATCCCCGACTCCGATCCGCGGTCGAACGGCTCGATGCGTGATGAGTCTCGAGCGACTGGAGCGCCGGGTGCGACCCGCACACAACCTATATCGGGCCGTGCGACGGAGTTGCACACATGGTCGAGATCGACATCAACTGCGACATGGGCGAGAGCTTCGGCAACTGGTCGATGGGAAACGACGCCGAGGTCATGCCCTACGTGACGTCCGCGAACGTCGCCGGGGGCTACCACGCGGGCGATCCGCACGTGATGCGCGAGACGGTCGAACTGGCCGCAGACCACGACGTCGGTATCGGCGTCCACCCCGGCCTCCCCGATAAGATGGGATTCGGCCGCCGGAAGATGGACGCGAGCCCCGAGGAGGTCCGCGACTACGTCATCTACCAGCTCGGCGCGCTCACGGCGTTCGCCCGCCGCCACGGAACCTCGGTCCAGCACGTCAAACCCCACGGCGCGATGTACTCGATGCTCTCGGAGAGCCCCGAGCACGCCCGGGCCGTCATGGAGGGAATGCTCGAGGTCGACGAGGACCTCATCTACCTCGCGACGGACATGAACATCTACGAGGTCGCCCAGGAGGTCGACGGCCTGCGGGCCGTCTTCGAGGGGTACGTCGACCTCGACTACCGGGCCGACCGATCGCTGATCGTCGAACAGGAGCTGTCGGACCGCGACCCCGACCTCGTCGCCGACCGGTTCGTCTCCATCGCCACCGAGGGCGTCGTCGAGGCCGCAAACGGCGAGGAGATCTCGGTCCCCGCCGACAGCATCTGCATCCACGGCGACAACCCCAACGCCGTCGAACTGCTCGAGGCGATCCACGAGCGAATCGACGACCACGACGTCGAACTCGCCGGTCTGCCCGCGGTCGTCGCGGACTGACTCGGGACGCTCGAATCGAGTTGCAAGACGGCCTCAGCGGGCTCGAGACCGCAGTCACGATCGGTGCAGCGTGACGTCTCGAGCGACTATTTTTTCACCTAAAGTCACCACAGTCTAGTGATTCACAGAACCAAAAATTATATTATAATACGTTTATATGTGTTTAATACTGAAGATTACTAAAATGAATTTGCTGAACCATTCGATCAATACAACTAATAACAATTAATAAATCCCAGAAATATGAGACGACGTCACTTCATCGCCGGACTTGGTACTGTCACGGCCTTATCGGCACCCGTTCATGGATTGTCACGAAACCCGAATAACCAGAGAGACAAAGTCAAGAATAGAGATGCTGACGATACGTACGATTCGATACAATCTGCTGTAGATGAGGCTGAGGAGGGCCACACTATCGAAGTCGGATTGGAGACTCTCTTCCGAGAGAATGTGGAAATCAACACAGATTCACTCACTTTGCGAGCGGAATCTGACTCTCGGACACGGATGTTTTCGGGAACCGAGACTATCGCGGTAAAAGAGAGCGGAAATTCCTCAGAGGAAATAATCGGAGAAGGTGACAACCTGATTCTCACCACGACTGGTACCGCCCAACCCACTGTAGCAGGATCCTATGAGACTGTTTTCGTGGAATCGAAGGGTAATTCCAGTCCGGAGATCGAAGGCGAAGTAGAGCGATTGTACGTTGCTGCCCGTGGGAACGCAACCCCGGCCATCACGGGAGATGCCAATCGACTAATCACAGCGACAAGGGGGAATGCAACGGTAGACGGTAGTAGTAACGTTACCGAGTATATAGAGGTCCCAGAATTCAATACTCAACCCTTACTTGAGGGCAGCATCGAGGTTCATGCTTCCGATGTCACAATTGAAGGGTTTGATATCGACACCGACACAGTTGGAATCGACATCGGGCGGGGTTATGATGAAACGATCAGCCTATCTAATAACATTGTTCTCGGCACCGACGAACTCGTTCGTAAAGAAGGGGATAAGGCACTGAAAGGGGCTGGGGTCCAACTACGGACTAACCCAGATACAGAAGAAGTCTCACTGGGCGGTTCTGATGGAGAGAACCTCTTTCTGGACAATTACGTGGGTCTCCTCGTCGTCAACGACGACTCCGAACTCGCTGATGTTGATACGCAACCGATCCAAGAAAACAATCGGTTTGTAGGCAACAAGCTTGCGATCGCACCGTGGCCACCGCGCTCAGAGGATGACCTCAACCTCGATGTTTCGGATGACCCCCCTGTCGAAGTCGTTTCCTCTGAACTCGATGATCAAGGGGCGATTATTGCGGACCTGCCGAACATTCCTATCAACGAGGATGAATCGATCCGCATGCTCTCTCTGTCGGTCCGGCGGGAGTCCGTCGGGACGGTCGAATTTACTATCGATCCGGACATAACGATCGATGATCCTGCACTTCCAGACGCATACGACTCAATTGACGACGGTGGGTTCGAGATTGTGAATGATTTTGAGCAAGACGAACCGGAGACCGTTCGGTTTTGCTTCTCTGTGGATAGGGACGAAATTGATAACCCACAGGATCTGACGCTCCAGCGTCAGGTCAACGGAACGTTCGAGCAGGTCAGAACGATCCTCGTCAACGAAACGCCCACCAGCTACCATTATTTTGCGTTGGCTAGTGGGTTTTCTCTCTTCCAGTTGACTGAATTCGACGAGGGTGGTGTCGGTGGTGCGGGGAGAGAGCTTGACGGAACGATAATTCTTCCCGAACCACTGGCAGAACCCGAGGAAACTGTAGAAGAAACGTTCGTCAGGTTCGAAGCGTCGAAGGATATCGACGCGATAGAGTTCGAATCGACGGATTCGCGCGTGGAGATCGGTGATCATATCACGATCGACCTGAGCTCAGAATCCGGCGATGATCTGCCGAAGAATTTCACAGAACTGTTTGATGTCTCCAATCCTGGTTCGGAATCCATCACACTGAGAACCACGGCTGGGCTGTCCAATGTCGACGTGTTCAACGTACCGGAGGGTGTTTCAGACAACCTCGTCGATTTTGATACACCAGATACAATTGGGAGGTTGGCTGGAATCAATGAGGTAGCACGTGAGATCAGATCTGAACAGACTCAATTGAACGCGGGCCAGCGGGTATCTTCTGGTCTTTCGGTCGAATCGACGGACCCTGAGGACCAATTCTGGTTCCAGATCCTGTTGCCGACTCTGACCGAGAGTGGCGGAGAAGTTTACGACCCCAGTCAAGAAAACAGTTCGCTGGAACTACTGCCGGAAACCTGTATGAACGATGACTCTCCCGTGTTGTACCCCTTAGAGTACGCGTACAACGATGCGGCCTTTGGGAGTTGGCTGCCAGGCGTCAGTGACGGCATTCCGGACTGGGTTCCGGACGACCTCGATGATGATACGAGGGTTTTCCGTATCCCCGCGACGTTTTCCGCACACTGGCAGAGCAGATCCCTTACAACCGGTGATGTATCCGTCGTAATGAGCGCGGATCCGGGGCCAGAAGGTGAACTCGTCGCAGTATATGATAAAGACGGAAATATCGCAGACGAGGGGGACCTTATTAGCGCGCCAATCCAGAGGGACTACAGTGAGGAGGATTTCGCTGATGGATCCGTCGATGAAGAGTTCGACCTGATTATAACATCGACGACGGACTGTGATCCGTCGTCGAGAGCCCTTGAGTTAGTGTCAATAGACCGGGTGTTTAGTGACATCGGCGAATTCGTCCTGGACGTCGAGGTCGAGGGTGAACTCGCAGAAAAAACCGGGGTTAGTAACTTCACATCGACATCGGAGTTCAACACGGTGGGTGATACGACTGAGGAAGTCGTCGCGAATCTCCTTGGCGAGAGCTTTGAAATATTCGCAAATGGGGTGATCTCCGCTGCCCTTCCGGGCCCGGTTATGACTTACCGCGCCGCACGTGGACTTGCTGGCGCGGGCACAAGCGGCAGTGCCGGCGTCGAACTCGCGGCGTTCTGGTCGGCTGGTGATTCATTGACCCAGGACACACCTATTGCACCCGAATCCCTGCTTTCGGAAACACTTGCGAAGGGTGTCGTCGGATACAGCACGTCGACGGATATCGATGTCTCGGAACCCCTTGACGCTAGAAATCTGGATGTCGGCGCATACGGTCCGAGTTTTTATTTGTCCGACGATCCAGAGCCAGTCTGTATCGAAAGCGACCGCCGAACACTCACCGTCGAAGGGCAAGTTACTGGCGGCCCTGTGATTTTGATGGGTCTTGATTCGGAGCTGACTCCAGGGTCGAGCAGTCACGGCCCGCCGGAGGAACACGCTAAGATGGTCGAATCGATCTTGGATAGTGTTACGAACGATGGCGAGGGTATCCTCGTGCTCGGTGGTAATACCGATAGTAATCCAGATATCGTCGACTACTGGGAAGGCGACGTCGGGAACGATTCACGCGTTGACGAACCGGTGACATTCGTCAATGAAAGCGACAATATTCGTAATGTCGATTTCGATGGGTATGCGATGATCGGGATCGTCAGCAGTACGGACCAGATCAACAACGGCCTTGTTAACAGCGAGAACCAGGCGCTCATTGACCGGCAAGAAGATATTGCGGAGTTCGTAAACACTGGCGGTGGACTCTTAGGCAAGACCCAGGACGGCCTCAACGACTCTTGGGCCTACGTCAGCGAAATTGCGGACATCGATCCGATCGAAACTAGCTTTTCGTCGGTGGACGTCACGGAAGCGGGGAAGGAACTTGGGTTGACACAAAGCGGAATGGATGGCTGGTGTTGTTATCATGAATCGTTCGAGGAAGACTCGATTCCCGAGTTCCTTGAGGTCCTGATACGGAACGAACAGCGAAGCGAGCGGCCGCCTGCAGCCATCGGCGGCGATCAGGTTGTTATTCAGACCGCGGTCGATCTCGAGATCATGACTCCCTCTGTTGTCGAGACAGGATCCTTCACTGACCTCGAATTTTCGCTCGCCAACAGGTCTGACGAATCTGGTGGTGACATCCGCCTCGAAATCGAAATTTCTGGCGAGGATGGCATCTCTGAAGGTGAAGTCGAGTTCGCAAGACGAGACGATCTCAAGGAGGTCGATGGTAAGCTAGTCGGCGAAATCACAGACGAACCGATCGAGTTCCCGCCGGACGTCAACATCGATCTCACCCGAGATCTAGCTTTCAACTCGACCGGATCATACGATCTTGAGATCACAGTCGTGGACGACGAATCCGACGAAGCAGTCGTAACGCTTCCCTTTGGAATCAGGAGTGTTGACACCGGCGATGAGTTAGAGATTTGTGAGGGGTAATACAAGAACCGTGCCGTTTACTAGGAGCCGGCCTGACATGGGGTCGGTACTGGTGTCTCGAGCGGAGTGTTGATGCTCGGGATCGGACCAGGGCGGTGAGGAGCGTCAATATAGTCCGGTCGACGTTGGTGAATCGCCATACAGAGTTGGGATGTGTTGTCTCACTGACTCCCTGAGATTTGTCAATCGGTTCGTTACCGCCGGATTCCTCTATGGTGCAGTCACGATCGCTCCGGTGTGAGGCCTCGAGTAACGTGGTTTTTCATGCTGAGTTGCCGCAGTCTAGTGATTCACCGGAGCCGTCCGGTCAGAACTCACAACGATCGTTCTTGACACACTCTGTTACCCAGTCAGGTGCTTCGATGTCCTCGACATCGGTATCCGGCTCGTACTCGTATTCGACACGGATTTCTGCTGATTCGCCTGTCCGAAGCAGATATTCACCGTAGGATGATACATCCGTACCCTCGTATTGTAGTGATGCCTCCCGGAGGACGCCCGTTTCTGTGTCGACGCTGAGTTCACCCGCCTCCGGCGTGACGTGGATCATCTCCCCTGCGGCATCTTCGGTCCACGCCGAGGTTGGTTCATAGACAACTCGATCGGCCTCCTCATCGACGCGGTCGTATTCGGGCAAGGTCGCCAGGTATCTGATCTGATCAAAAATAAACTGCATGCCCAAGGGATCGGTTTGAGTTCTGTTTTCTTTGGTAATCATGACGACTCTGTCCTGATGCTGTCCGAAGTGTACTTTTTCTGCATCGGTCGGCTCCCTTTGTTCCACCCAGTCCTTATCGTCGATGCTTGTCTCGTATTTTTTGTAGATCGTTCCGTTAGCGGATACGGTTTCGATGGTTCCGTTGCTGGTTTCGAACGTGCCATGGGCTTCATTTTCCTCAAGGACCGTGACATTGTGTTTCACAAGTAGCTCATCGCTATCAACCCATATTTCTCCCGAGGAAACGAATGTCTCGGACGAACCCATCTCCACTGGACCGTCTGTCTGATCAACGCTTAACGGGAGCACAAACAGGGAGCCAACCACGACAAACACCAGCAGGATTGTCACTCCTCCGATCACGACCCGTCGTTTCATATACAGATGTATTGCCCTGATATTATTAATCTTATTTCATTAACTTGTGATATTTGTTCGAATGAGACGGTCACAATTCGTGATGATCAAACTGTATGCTTATTCAAATGCACATGCTCGTGTGACGCATCCGTCAATTTATTTTCATAAAACGCTCTTGTGTAGCACTTTGTTGATCGCTCTTGTGTAGAACATTGTTGATGGATCGCTGTCTTGCGATTCTGAGCTGAGTGCTATGAACTGGGTCATCGATCAAGAACCGCTCTACATGTAGATCTCAATCACGCAGACAAGCAACACAACTGGACCAACACTCTCCTACGGAAGAGCGTAGAATCAGCTCCACGGATCCTCGAGCGATAGTAGTCTGGGACGACGACATCGCCGACACCGCGCTTTCGATTCCTTCAGCGCGTTCCAGTAATTATATTATCGTTCAGTGCGTCTGTCAGGATGGAAGCCATCGCGCTCCAGAAACGCAAGCGCGGGGGCATGCGTACGAAATGCCCCGGGTGCTGCAACACCCGAGACGGTGGCTTCCAAACACACGACGTTTGGCTGCCATGCTTTCGTTACTGCCACCGAGACAAAAAGGTCTCGCACGACGACGAAGTATCGCCATCGATCAGCCACGACGCCGATCCAGCGACCGCTCGAGTCCGACTCGCGCGCTTTTCATCTCGAGGCCGACTCGAGTCCCGAGGAACTCGCGCCCACGCCGGAGTCGACGCTTGCGATGCCGGAGCCGATACCTGGAACGCCGAAGCCGACCGCGACGCCCGAGGGGACGCCGCCGATGAGTTCCACGACCGACCCCGCCGCGAGCGCCGACGACCTCGCCGACCCCGTCTGCGACCGCTGCGGCGACCCCGTACCCGGCGAGCGGGTGATCCGCCTCTCGAGCGAGCCCTGTTCCGCACTCGAGGGACGGTACGCTGCCGTCACGAAGGTCTGCTGTCCCGACTGCGTCGCCGCCGTCGGCATGCTCGCCCTCGAGGCTCGCGCCCACGGCGAATCGGAGTAACGGGCGCTCGGCGGGGTCCGTTCTGCTACCGACGACGTCACGATCGACTGCGCCGTGGGGACTCGGTCGGCGTGCGAACGGACCGACTCGAGATTGCACGCGATCCTCAACTGGCGAAAACGGCCGCGGGAGTCAGTCGATCTCGTCGAGAAAGTCGTCTAACGGCTCCGCGAGTTCGTCGATCCAGCGTCCGTCCGCGCCGGGTACGAAGCGGACGACGATCGTGTTCCGGCGGTCGACGTCGCGCGTCGTCTCGAGGCGGCGGGTTCGGTGCCAGATTCCGGTGACTTCGACGCACCCGTGTTCGTCGTGACGGTACGTCTCGCTGTCCTCGACGACGCCGTCGGAAGCAGATTGAGGCTCGTTCATCGGGAGGAGGTACCTGTTCACATGGCTTCCATCTCGCGCCTGCCATAGATGGGGCGCGCTTTATCGTTCGGGCGAATCCGGCCGAGTACCTCGAGTGCGGCCGCCAGCGATTTCTCCGTGGTCGAGGTCGATCGACAATCCAAGGTGTTCGCGAACCTCGCGGAAGCTTCACTCTCGCGTACTGACGCGACTCGTCTCGAACCACTCGACGCCGGGGCGGTTCACGGGGGTGGTCAAAGCGCGTGCCAACCACTGACCGCCGTATCGTGGTCCGACTCGAGGCGGATCACGGACGGCGAACGCCACCGTTTTCCCCTCCGATGGTTTCTCACGCCCGAACCGTTCGTACTCCGCCGAGGTATCCGGCCCCACTACTCCCAGGAACGTCGGACTCTCCGGTCCGTATATGAATATCTTTCGTCGGAAACGGTTAAGCAATCTTCTGTGGTACGGATATAGGTGCTTGGTAACATTGAACATGATACTGAGTACGATCACCGTTCGACGAACGGGAGGGTCGGCGGCTTACCCCCTCGGTCACCGGTGAGCGAAGACGGTCAGAGGTGACTCAACGTGACAAAAGCACACAAACTCGATTGCGAGTCGGTATCGGATACGTGTCGATTCATCATCCAATCGGAGAACGAAGAAGAGGCGGTCGAACTGGCACGAAAACACATGAAAGAGGTCCACGGACAGGAGTTTACCGACGAGGAACTGCAGGACGACCATCTACAGACCGTATAAAGGGATCAGAATGTCGAAATCACTTGACGTCAGCAAACTCGAGCGCGAAGTGAAAGCGGTCTATCGGGACGTCGCGGAGACGCCGGACGGCGAGTTCCACTTCGAAATGGGCCAGGATCTGGTAGAGCGCCTCGGCTACGATTCCGACGACCTCGCTTACGTTCCGCAGGCGGCGATCGATTCGTTTGCGGGGGTCGGGTACCACTTCGATTTAGCCGCTCTCGCGCCGGGAGAGTCGGTTCTCGATCTCGGTAGCGGATCGGGTATGGACGCGTTCGTCGCCGCCGTACGGGTGACCGAGACCGGCTCGGTCACGGGCGTGGACATGACCGACGAACAGCTCGAAAATGCCCGACGACTCGCGAACGAAGGGATGTTTCACAACGTCACCATAGAGCGTGGTACCATCGAGGACCTTCCGTTCGACGATGCGTCGTTCGACGCGGTCATCTTGAACGGTGTGATCAATCTCTCTGCGTCGAAAGACCGTGTGTTCGAAGAGGCCTACCGCGTGCTCGAGTCGGGTGGACGGATCGCGCTCTCGGACATCATCAGCGAGAGCCAGATGCCGGAGAGCATCAAATCGAACGCCGACCTCTGGGCGGCGTGTATCGGCGGAGCGGAGCAGATCGATAACTACCGGGAAATGGTAGAACGAGCGGGGTTCGACGCGGTCGAAATCAGAGAGAACCCCCAGTATCGGTTCGTCTCCGATCGGGCGACGAACGCGTGTAACGAGTACGGGGTAAAGAGCATCTCACTTCGCGCCGAAAAGCGTTAACGCCGGTGGGACGCGTTACACGCATTTCTGACCGGATCCACGCGACGAAGGATCGAACGCGTCTTCGTCCCGACCGACCGCAGCGACGAACGCCCCGGACGAGTCTGAGGATCGGATCTACTCGTTCGTCCAGATGCGGTCCGATCGCCTCGATACCGGTCGCCCTCGGAGGTGACCGTCCCGGCGGAGAATACGCCGGGTCGATCCGACACTGTTATGCTGACTGCTACCGTGTAACACACAACGTCTTCTCGAGCGATCTCCCGGTTTCCCGAGCGACTCACGGGAACGAGCGGGCGTAGGGCTCGCGATCGAATCGCTCGCGAGCGGAGATGAGAGCATGGACGAAACCGCGTATACGGACGTAACGGAGAACCAAAAAGGTGCTTTGTTGAATAGCTGCTGAATGGTGATTAGAGGAGCTCACTGAGCTTTTCTATGTTGATGATGGCGAACATGAGGACAATCTTATGGAACCCACATTTCCAGCCGGTTCGGCGTTTCCCGATAGCTGTGGTCTTCTTCCAACCGAAGACAGTCCAATACAACGTGTTTCCAGCGGACGAGCCCGCGTGTTTTCCAACGCTTGTTTGGCTAGCTCACGACATTTCTCAACGAAGTCGAGGAGATCGATCTCCATACCAAGCTCGATCTCCTCGCCTTCGACCGTCTAACCCGTGATATTAGCTGATTAGATCGCTATACAACACAGCACGTGGATCCGTTCCTCAAACAATCGTCGGCGATCGGGTTCGACAAAGCTTGAGTTAGAAAGCATTGCGGACAACAGCTGTCTCCGGACAGTGCCGAGATTAGTCTGACAGACATGGTAATTCTATCGAACAAGTATAAAACATAAATAAGGTGAACGCGAATCTACATTTGATGCCCATCGCTGTAAGACCCCGCTTGGTTCTATCAGTCCTAGTTGGTAACATTGCCATCCCCACCGTCCTTATCGTACTCGTGCTGCTTATCGCTGGGCTGATTACCGGAGGGATTGCGTTCGTTCTCATCTATCTCTTCCGGAGACTTTCTCGCGGATCAGAAGAACACACAGGTCAGTGATAGGGACACGGACACGCAACGTCCAGGATAGCAAAGCGTGGTACAATGCGCTTAGCCGGTACTACGATGTGATCGTCGATCCCTTTCAAGGGCGTCTACGACGATGCGGGATCGACTTCCTCAACGTCTCCCCAGACGACCACGTTCTCGACATCGGCTGTGGAACCGGTCGTGGATTGGGCACGCTACAGAACGCTGTTGGCTCCGACGGCACCGTCGTCGGTATCGACATTGCAGAGCAGATGTGTCGGATAACTACCGAGCGTCTTGACGATGATTCCCGGTCTGCGGTCATCTGTGGTGATGCGCTGGCGTTACCGTTTGACTCCAACAGTTTCGACGCTGTTCTCGTAAGCTTCACGCTCGAACTGTTTGAGGAGGACCACCAGATGGCCGTCCTCGACGAGATACAGCGGGTGCTCGCTCCGGGAGGTAGACTCTGTGTCATCGCCCCCTCGACAGCAAGCGATCTCATTTCTCCACTCTACGAGCGATTCAACGACGTTTTTCCGACGCTGGTCGATAGTCGACCGCTCGACGTTAGCGGCGTCCTTTCTCGAGCCGATTTCGAGATTCTCCGGGTCCAAATCGAGTGGGTGTTGGTTGTACCGGTCGAACTCGTCTTCGGTCGTTGTAATCCGTCCACGGGAGATCGTCCCTGAACCACTCACTAGTTATAGGCGTAATCAGCACCAGTGCGGCTAGATTTGTCGATATCGTTCGGTCATTTCGAATTTTCGATGTTCTAATCGTCTCTCGAATTCGCATTTTCACTGGACGAGAGGGGTGATATCCGACTATTTCCCAAATTTAATGATAGGTCTCGTGTCGGCGAGAACTCGACGTCTACGGCGACATCCATTGAGATAGCCGTTCAATAGTCGAAGAGAGGCTTCTGGCAGTCCGCGGGTTGTGTGAGTGCTACCCAAATATTCGAATACGTATCTCGAAATATCCGTTCACTCGGCCTCAGCGTTCGCCCCGGAGGTCGAGCGTAAACGCGCGTTGGTGAGATGCTGACGGGACCGTTCAGAAGCTGGTCTTCGTGGATTTCACTTCCGCCCGCTCTGTTTGTTTGGTCTCAACTCAGCAAGCGGATGTCTCTACTAACGGCTTTGTAGAGTACAAAAGATTGTGACCTCGATTTCGGTGTGCTTACGGTTCGATCGACTGCACGAGGTACAGGACGGTTGAACTACTCAAGGAGAACTCGCTGGTGCCCCCGTACGTGTCGTAAGTGGTCACGTACAGCGTGGGTTCCGTCGGATCATACCAGGGGTCGTCGCCTTCTTCGTACTCATGGACGGTTTCGGCATGGCCAACTGCTTCGTCTTGAAGATCGCTTGGACTACTAACATCGCCTTTGTCTATGTCAATCTCGAAGAAGTGGCTTAGCACACAGGGGTTCCCCGAATCGATCTGATCTTTGATCTCCGAACGGCGACCGTAATAGGTATTCGAGGCACTGTACGAGGAATCGTAGTCCTCAATACCGTCAAAGTCAAAGGGATACGTATTGCCGTCACTGTCGGTATCTAGCAGATCGTTGAGTTCCCACATCAGGTCACAGTAGTTGGATACCGACTCGTGGGTTCCAATACACATTGCAGAGGCAGCTGGAACACAACCAACCCAAGGGGGACGACAGTCATCCGCATCCCAATTCGGGACATCGCTGCTGATGCTTTCCGAGGAGAGCACGCTACCCGTGATCCGTTCACCTTCTTTGACGGCCTCTTTCAGGCCCCTTCGATCGATGGTCGCCGCTTTGTCGGTTTGGGTTACCGATTCCGGTTTCGCGACGGCGTCGATCAACGCCGTGTGTTCGTGCTTCAGGTCGACGAACGCCGACTTTCCATCCTCGGCGCTTGCGACATTCGCCGACGACACCTCAACCCCGAAGCTCATCGGGTTATTATAGATGAACCGTATCTCATCACCGCCGGCCTCACTTCTGAGCGTTCGGTTGTTCCACAGTCGGGTCTGTGGTGCGGGCTGCGTGCTGGACCGGATAATTCCGGGTGAGTCCGGTTGCGCGCTCACCGCTACGTGTCCGACTTCTTCTCCGTCGGATTCGATCGGATATACCCAGGCGGCAGGTCTGTACGATCCGGCCTCGGAGACCGAGTAGAACAGTTCCGGTTTGACGAGTCCCTCCGGATCGAACTCTGCAAAGTGTTCACGCGTGCTGTTGTGTGCAACACGATACTTCGCGATCTGACGTGCAATCGGCTCGGGGAGTTTCTCGTCGGATCCTTTCACTGCGGCCGAGTCGTCCTTGGTCGCTCCAACTGCGGAGCCCGTCACTGCGGGGGTCGCCAGAACGGCAGTGAGCGTTCCGACTCCTTTCAGCACGGTGCGCCGTCTGCTGCTGTTGTCAGATCAATCTGACATACATATTTGCCGAACAACTATATTGGTATTAATATTTTCTTAGCTTATCTGAAATAGAATAATTAATGGCCTAGAATAAATAAGTAAAGGGGTGATGAGAGCAACGATTTGTCGAGAATCCATTTTGAGAGAAGCGGAGTAATACAAGTATATGCTGAGGATATTCATTAAGAATTACTATTTCTTTACTCACACTAAATTGGATCCCATAAGATTACGTTTAAGTGTCGTATCGAATAGCGATCTTATCGGCCGATATCACGGGTTAGACGGTCGAAGGCGAGGAGATCGAGCTTGGTATGGAGATCGATCTCCTCGACTTCGTTGAGAAATGTCGTGAGCTAGCCAACAAGCGTTGGGAAGCACGCGGGCGAGCCCGCCAGCGGCGGGTTCACCCGCTGGATACACGTTAGCGAGCCCGATGTCGGAGGGGTGGAGCGGTGACTGGTTCGCCGTGCACGCCGAGTACGCCCCTCCACCACCCGGCGTTCAGTCTCCCCTTCGCTGGGGAACGACCGAGGGAGTCGAGGAACTACTCGGTGCGGGCGTTCGGTCGACTGCGAACACTCGACGGACGACGCGCCAGTACTATCGGTCGATCGACCACGCTGTGGCGGTGTTCAGCACGCACTTCGGCCCGACGATTCGAGCGCTCGAGACCATCGATCCCGCCGAACGACAGGCCCTCCTGGACGACCTCTAGACCGTCATGAGTCGGTACAATCGCGCGACGGATGGGACCGCAATCGTCGAGAATCAGTACCTTCAGACCGTCGCGATTACGGAGTAAACGCGAAACACCGGCCGTCGACCGGCGCTCCCGGCCCGTCGAACTCCGGTTGACGGCTCCGAACATCGGATACACCGCTTTCGGGTCATCTTCTCGAGCGACGCACCGAGTGTGCGAGTCGACTCGATCGTCGTCGACGGGAAGCCCCCGACCGTCACCGGCAATCGTCCCGACAGTCACAACAGTCAAGCGGTCGCTACGACCAGGCTATACTCGGGTGATGACCGACGAAAGGGCGGCCGTGTTCGAATCGTGCGCCCGCGCCGGGGCGGGTCTGGCTGGATCGATGTTCGTCCTGCACGCCGTGCTGGTCGCGCTCGCGGTCGTCTCGTTCCTGCTGTTCGGCGGCCGTCCAGCGACCGGCAACGCGGCTTTCAACGCGACGCTCGTCGCGCTCGAGCTGGGGCTGATCGTCACGTACGTCCTGCGGACGCTGTACGTCCTTCGGAGCGGGCTTCCGGCGCTGTGGAACCGGCTGACGTATCCGTACGAGTCGCCGTCGCTGGCGACGTTCACGTACGCGCGCCGCTACGAGGCGAACGACTGGTGGCGGGCGCTGAAGCTCGCGGGACTCTCGCTCGCGTCGGTGCCGGTCGTCATTTTCCTCGCGGCCGTCTTCGTCAGCCATCCGACGGACGTGGGCGAGGACGGCGTCCTGGCGATCGTCGCCGCCGAGTTGCTCCCGCAGCTTCCGATCGTCGGCGACCTGGGATTCGTCCTCGAGTACCTGCCCGGTCGAACGCGCGAGGAGAGCCTGGTACTCGCCGTCGCCGCGATTCCCGCGGCGATCTGCTTTCGGAACGTGGCCCACGTCTACGAGCGGTGGATCGACCTCGAGTGGAGCACCGGTTGGTGGATCCTGTACGGGGTGATGCTCGGACTCGGCGCGCTTGCTACCGGCGGCTACCTGCTCTCGCCCGGCCTCCCCCGATTCAACTCGCCCGCGATCTGACGGTCGACGGGGGTATCGCGCGGGTTCGTGACTCGACGACCGAAGCCGCGGACCGGGCCGAACGGTGCCGGAGTCGAAAGAGTATCCCGTCTATCGTCCTAACCACCCGAGGTACATGGACGGTGACGAGCGCCAGATCGTGACGATTACGATGCTCGCCCACGCCGCAGTCCACGTGTTCGAGCTCTCGATTCCCGTGTTCATCCCGATCTGGCTCGTCGAGTTCGGGCTGACGCCGGCCGAAATCGGGCTCGTCGTCGCCCTCGGATACGGCATCTACGGGATCGGTGCGCTTCCCGGTGGCGTGCTCGCCGACCGTCGCGGCTCGAGACGGCTCATCCTGTTCAGCGTCGTCGGGATGGCGGCGTCGTTCGTCGCGCTGAGCCTCGCGCGGGATCCGATCGTCCTGGCGCTCTCGCTGGTGCTCTGGGGGGTGGCCGCGAGCGTCTACCACCCGGCCGGTCTGTCGCTGATCAGCACCGGCGTCTCGCGGCGTGGAACGGCGCTCGGCTACCACGGGATGGCCGGTAACGTCGGCATCGCGCTCGGCCCGCTCGCCACCATCGTACTGCTGCTGTTTTTCGACTGGCGGATTGTCGCCCTGGCGCTTACGATCCCCGCAATCGTCACGATTCCGGTCGTCCTCGTTTCGAACCCGGACGAAAGCGGGGCCGAGGACGCTGCGGACGGCGACGGGGAACCGGACGACGTCTCACTTCGTCGAACGTTGATCGACGACACCAGAACGCTGTTCGTCGGCGCGTTCGCTTTCGTGTTCGTCCTCTACGTGCTCGAGGGACTGTATTACCGGGGTATCCTCACGTTTCTTCCCGAACTGCTCGCCGGCTTCGCCGTCTTCGAGCCGGTCGCCGTCGGCGACCGATCGATCGACCCCGATCAGTACCTCTACTCGGGGCTGTTGCTCGTCGGCGTCGCCAGCCAGTACGCCGCGGGTCGGATCAGCGATCGGATTCGCCCGGAACGCGGCGTCCTCGTCGTCTTCCTCTCGCTCGCCGTGCTGGCCGTGCTCTACGTTCCCGCCGTCGAAGCGGGTCCCGTCCCGCTGATCGCGGTCAGCGTGCTCCTCGGGTTGTTCCTGTTCGGCCTCCAGCCGTTCATGCAGGCGAGCGTCGCGGAACACTCGCCGCCGTCGGTCAGGGGGCTCTCGTTCGGATTCGTGTTCGCCGGCATCTTCGGCATCGGCGCGGCCGGCGCCGCCGTCTCCGGATTCGTCCTCACCTACTCCACGCCCGCCGTCATGTTCCTCGTGCTCGCGGCGTTCGCGGCGCTTGCGGTTCCGGTCGCGTACGCCGTTCTCGATCGATACTGACCGACGGCGCGGGCCGTCGCTCGAGGGAGAGCCCGGCGACGGCTCGCGAAGTCCCGGCTGGATCGATCGACCGCTGTTCTGTGTCACCCGATTAATCAAAACCCGGATCGTCGTGAATATGTTTGGGATACAAGAGGACGAGGATCCTTACTGTTTCCACGATGAGCCACCAAGTCGATCGGCTGTTCGATGCGTTAGCGGACGACCAGCGACGGGAGCTGTTGTTCGCCCTGCTGAAGACGGACGCACGATCCGAGACGTCGCCGTACTCCGATTCGTCACCGGACGAGACGATCGTCGTCTCCGGCGATCGACTTCAACGGCAGCACGTCCACCTTCCCAAATTAGCCGATTACGGATTTATCGAGTGGGAAGGCGACGGAAACGCCGTAGAACGGGGACCTCAGTTCGAGGCCATCCGACCGCTCCTCGAGGTGCTTCACGTTCATCGGGAGGAACTTCGCGACTGTGGTAGCACGCCCCGCCGCTGAGGGGCCGCGATCGGCGGGTCCACTCCCTCACCGGGCGCACCTCCGGCACGTCGAGGGTGGGGCTTGTCGGTGAACGCAGTCTCGAACCTCGAAAACCTCCCCTGGTCCGACTGGTGGACAACGGTACACACTCCCGGTGACGGGGGCTTTTCTGATCCGCGAACGCCGGTCGCGGGGTAAAACCGCGTCCCTCGAGGTGTGGCCTTCCGGCTGCGTGCTGGTCGATCCGGTACCGAGAGATCGATCGAGTACTCGAACGGTGTCGAGTATCGTCTGCAGCGAACGCTCCTCGAAACGGGGGACCGGAACGTACTAAATGACACGCTCCGCCGTGGTTGGGCCGTGACGGAGCGCGCCAGGTACGGGTAGCGCGTCTACCCACAAGTACCTTGTGTGATGATCTGGGTGAAAGCTCTTGCCGATCGAAATGGATGGAACGACGAGCCGTCACACAATCCTTTTGCCGCTCGGTGCTCAATCTCGCACGTTCGGACGACCGAACTCGTGGTTGGGCCATGACACAGGACGAAATCATTTCGGAGGCGGTTAGTTTATTGCAGGACCTCGGACTCAAAGAGTACGAAGCGCGCTGCTTTATGGCGCTGACGCAACTCTCGACCGGGACGGCCAAGGAGATACACGACATCTCCGAGGTTCCACGGACGCGAGTGTACGATGCGATCCGCGTACTGGAGTCGGAGGGCCTCGTCGAAGTGCAACACTCGAGCCCCCAGCGGTTTCGAGCGGTCGATATCAACGAGGCGACGCAGACGCTTCGACAGAAATACGACAACCGCATCGAGACGCTGGAGACGTACCTCGAGAACACCAGCGTTCGAAAGACCGAAGACGACGACCAGCTCCAGGAAGTGTGGTCGCTGATGGGAAACGAGGCGATCGAGACGCGAATGCTCGATCTCATCGACGACGCGGAGTCGGAAATTGCGCTTCTCGTCGTCGACGAGGAGATCATGTCGGAATCGCTGTTCGACGGCCTTCGAGAGGCGAACGATCGGGACCTCTCGATCCTTCTCGGTGGTCAAACGGAGGCGATCACCGAGCGACTCGGAACGGAACTCCCCAACGTTCGTACGTTCGAATCCGGACTGGACTGGCTTACCGGTGCGGAGTTCGATCACGAGGTTGCGATCAGTCGAATCCTGCTCGTCGATCGAACGACGCTGCTGATCGGCACATACTATCCACAGGCCGATAACGGCAAGCAGAGCGAACGGGCGGTTTTCGCGAACGGGCTCGAAAACGGAATCGTCGTGCTTCTTCGCCGGTTAGTATCGTCGGGACTGACCGCCGCAAACGATCCGGGAACGAGTCAGCCCTAACGGCCGACGCGACTCGGTCGTGACCGATCGCACGGCTACGGTACTCGAGGAGATAACGGACGCGAGCGACGATTCGATCGGTCGCGGAACTCGATCCGCGTCCGACGACCGCGATCGTGGTACCACGCCCCTCGCAAGTCTTATCCGTGGTTCGATCGTACGTTTGTTTGTAATGGCGAAAGGTAACGTTGATTTCTTCAACGACACAGGCGGCTACGGTTTCATTTCGACGGACGACGCGGACGACGACGTATTCTTCCACATGGAAGATGTCGGCGGACCGGACCTCGAAGAGGGCACCGAGATCGAATTCGACATCGAACAGGCTCCCAAGGGCCCCCGCGCGACGAACGTCGTCCGCAACTAAACCGATTCTGACCGTCGCTACGAGGCGACGCCGAACGGGATTTCATTTTTGACGAGTCGTCACCGTAACGCGAAGAGTACCACCCGCTGATCGAACGGATCGCAAATCACGGACGACGTTTCGTACGGACTGCTGTGACGATGTACCGGTGGGACCGTCCGACGGTCGTGGTTGCACCGGTAGTCGCGTCCAGCAGTTCGTCTCAGCCGCAGCCCTGCGCGATAATCCGTCTGAGACCCGCCGTCGAACCCGTTTTCCTCACCGAGCCGGCGAGGCCTTAAGAACGTGCGAACCGAGAGACGACACGTGACAACCAGACCCGTCCGTCGGCGAGAGCGCGAATCCGAAGCGAAACGACGCGCGCGGGAACCGAATCCGGAACGGGTGTGTACTGAGTGCGAGTCGGAGACCCTCATCAAGAGCGACGATCGGGGAGAGTTCGTCTGTAATCACTGCGGCTTGGTCGTCGAGACGCCTAATATCGACCGTGGTCCAGAGTGGCGAGCGTTCAATCAGTCCGAACGCCGGAGCAAATCCCGGGTCGGTTCCCCGATCACGCGGACGATGCACGACAAGGGACTCACCACGCAGATAGACTGGAAGAATACGGACGCCGCCGGACGTTCCCTGTCCGCCGACAAGCGCGATCAGATGCGCCGGCTTCGTACGTGGCAAGAGCGCATCCGAACGAAAGATGCCGGTGAGCGCAACCTCCAGCACGCTCTCGGCGAAATCGACCGAATGGCGAGTGCACTCGGCGTTCCGCGTTCGGCCCGCGAGGTGGCGAGCGTCATCTACCGCCGCGCGCTCGCCGAGGATCTGATTCGCGGCCGGTCGATCGAGGGCGTCGCTACCGGCTGTCTCTACGCCGCCTGCCGTACGGAGGGAATTTCACGGAGTCTCGAGGAAGTTGCCGAGGTGTCGCGTGTCGAACGAAAAGAGATCGGACGGACGTATCGGCACGTCTCCCAACGTCTCGACCTGGAACTGGAACCGGTCGATCCGCGGGAGTACGTTCCCAGATTTTGTTCCGAACTCGACGCGAGCGAGGCCGTCGAGACGAAAGCCATCGAAATCATCAGCGTCACCACGGACAGGGGACTTCTTTCGGGCAAGTCCCCGACGGGGTGGGCCGCAGCCGCGATTTACGCGGCTTCGTTGCTCTGTCACGAACGGAACACCCAGCGCGAGGTGGCGGCCGTCGCGCAGGTCACCGAAGTGACGATCCGGAATCGGTACCCGGAGCAACTCGAGACGATGGACCACCGGTGACGACGCACCGGTCCGGACGTGAACGACCGCCGCGACTCGTTCTCGTTCCGGGAGTCCACCGAGACGAATGGTCGAACTGCTCGTGCACCCCGTTCGTTGAATACTCTCGATGCGGAACGGAGCGTATGGACGACGAACCCGATACACGGATCGACCATCCGAAGCGGCTCTGCGATGCGATCGTCGAACTCATAGACGAGATCGAAGAGAGCGAGGTCATCGGGGAAGAGAAGGCGTCGGAGTTGCGGTCCGAAATCTACCGCTCGATCGACGTCGCCGAAGAATAGCGGGTCACGTCCGTTGCGGGGACGTCGACGTTCCCCATCCGTTGTGAAGGGACCGGTGGGCGGGAGAATCGAGTCTCCGGGCGCAAAAACGCGGAGCATCGATCTCGGGTGACGGGGTCGAATTCGGCCGGATGCAGGTCGCGGGGGACGATCCCATCACCGATGAACCAGTCCCCGTATCCGATTCCGAACGTCGTCGACGGATTCGTACGATTCGTTGTCGATCGGAGCGAGGACCTCCGCTACGGTTTTCGATCCCCCCTGCGTCTCGATCTCGATATCGCTGTAGGCACTGACCAGTTCGTCCATGGTCGTCGGATACTCGTGCGTTTCGAGTCGCTCGTCCAGCTCGCCGAGCTGTTCGTTGGATTCGGCGTCAATCGGTTCGGGTTCGTCTGCGCGGTCGCGCGCCTCTCGAAGCCCTCGCTCTCGCTGGCGTCGTTCTTCGTCGTCCGTTCGTTGGTCTCGTGCAGTTTTGTCGTCCGCCATCCTCCGGGTTAGTGCGGCGAGCGGGATAACGCTGTGGCCAGCCGTCGATCCGTTCTTCGCCGAACCGCTACCACAGATTTTCCGCGAAGCTGTCGGTTCCCGTCGAGTGCGGGGTGGACCCTCGAACGTCACATCAGCCGGAAATCCACTGGCCCGATTCCACGCCGTCAGGGCATGGAGGTGGCCGTTGCATTTCGGATCGAGCGTCTACCGCCTCCAGTCCGTCACCCATCGAGAACCGACCATGCCTCGAGGCGATCCGTCACGGCGTCCGTGACGTCGGTGAGGTACGCCAGCCCCCAGCGAGCGACGACAATCGCGCCGATCGCGTTGAACAGGATATCCGACATCGTGTCGTCGAGTCCGTGCTGAGCCAGCGGCATCTGGAGACCGGTGCGATCGGCGACGAGGTCGAACCCGAACTCGCCGATCTCCCAGAAGACCCCGAACGCAACGACGAAGACCACGACGAACGCCGGCGTCAGTTCCGGCGGCAGGTGTATCTCGTCGCGGTGTTCGTCCGCGACCCGAACCGCCACGTATCCGACCGCGCCGACGAGCGTCGCCGAGAGCGGATGGGTCACGTTGTGCCACCAGAACGATCGATCGTACACGTAGAACGAACCGATCGCGTGCATGAAGACCACGAACGTGATCCAGAGCGTGAGCCCCGAATCGAACGGGATCTCGTACCGCCGTCGGAGCAGGGTCGGCACGAACGTCACGCCGAGCATTGCGGCCGCGTTGACGACGACGCCCGAATCCAGCGTGACCGCGCCGTAGCCGACCATCGCGATCATCCCGAATCGGAGTACCTGGACGAGCCCGCACTGCGTGCGTCCGGAAATCGGAAGTCGACGCTCGAGGGACGGTCGGCCGTCGATGCCGGCTTCGATCGCGAACGCGTTCTCCGCGATGCCGTCGACGGGTGCCGAGACGAGTTCCTCGCCCGGGAAGTGCCGGTAGTACAGGTCGAAGCAGACGCCCGCCGACAATCCCGTCACGGTCGCGGCGAGCAGGAGCCACATCACTTCGGTGTTGCTCGCCAGGACGGCGGTCCCGGCGACGAGGTCCCACAGCCACGTCGCCATCGCCCACGCGGCCGCGATCGACGCCGACACCATCGTGACGACGGCGACGGCGACCCAGCGCTCGAGTCGGATCTCCGTCAGCGCGTGTACTTCGAGGGTGAGCGCGAGCGCGAGCGCCCCGGCGCCGGCGTAGAGAACGAGCTGTCGGCTCCAGAACGTGGGCGCGATCGCAGCCGCGAGCAGCGGCACGACCGTGACCGCCGTCACCTCCCACGGGAGGGCGGCGCGTTTCGACTCGAGTGCGACCGCGGGAACCAGCGCGACCGCCACGACGGTCGCGGCGAACAGAACGTCGTGAACGCGGCCGTCGAGAAGTGCGTGGCCGCCGACCACCGCGACGACGGCGATCGCGAGCCAGGAGAGGTAGGCGTTCGATCGCTCGCCGTGGAACGCGCGGGTCGGGGTGCGGGACATCGGTGGGTGAGTGGACGGCGCTCGCGGCGGTCGCCGCCGGCTGTCGCGACGATTCGGACGATCCGTACGATCGGGCTCGAGTAAAGGGCAGGGCTTGCACCGGCGATCGATCGCCCGACGCGACGACCATATGTGGCTCCCGTTCCTAACCGCGTCACTGTCATGATGGCCACGACTCACGCGCTCGGAGCCCTCGCGCTCGTCGCTCCGCTCGCGGCCGTCGCGCCCGAGCTTGCGGTCGTCGTCGCCGTCGCCGCGATCGTCGGTGGGCTCTTTCCCGATCTCGATCTCTACGCCGGTCACCGGCGGACGCTTCACTTCCCCGTCTACTACTGGCTGCTCGCCGTTCCCGCGGCGGCCGTCGCGTGGATCGTTCCGGTCCCGGAGACCGTCGCCGTCGCGGTCTTCCTCTTCGCGGCCGCCTTGCACTCGGCGATGGACGCGTTCGGCGGCGGTCTCGAGCTTAAACCCTGGCTCGAGACGTCCGATCGGGCCGTTTACAGCCACTACCACGGACGGTGGATCGAGCCCAGACGCTGGGTTCGCTACGACGGTGCTCCGGAGGACCTCGTTCTCGCCGTCGCGCTGGCCGTCCCTTCTCTCGCAGTCTTCGACGGCGTCGTCCGGAGCGTCGTTCTCGGATTGCTCGCGATCTCGGCGGGGTACGCGCTCGTGCGAAAACCGCTCGTCGCGGTCGCCGAGTGGATTCTCGTGTGCGTTCCCGACCCCGTCCTCGACCGTCTCCCGGAGCGGTTGCTGCCGATCGAAGCGTCGGATCTCGAGCGCATCGACGACGATAGTCGGTGACCGCCATCGTACTCCCCTCGCGAATCGGCGATCACCGCGATCACCGCGTCCGCTCGAGACGGGGGAGGACGAAGGGGGCGAGCGGGACGCCGGGAACCGCGAACGACGCCGACGCGCTCGGGAACGACGGCTTCCGGGTTGCGGTGGTCGCGTCCGCCGTCACCCGTTCCCGATCGGAAAGCGCAACAGCGCGCCGACCCCGTCGAACGCCTCGGCGAACCGGTTCCCGTCCGGGAAGTCGTCCGGAACGACGACCGTCTCGCCGCCCTGATCCGACGCCCGATCGCCGAGGGTCCGGATCCGCTCGCCGTCGACGCTCGTCGAGAGCAACAGCGTCTCGACGGCGTCGTACTCGAGCGCGTCGTCGACCTCGCTCGCGCCGTAGGCGACGGGCGTCTCGTCGTCGCGCAGGCCGTCGAAGAACGCCTCGAGCGTCTGCCGAACGTCCCGCCGGTCGCGCTCGTCGACGACGTCTTCGGCTTTCGAGGCGAGCTGTCTGAGCCCCTGCTCGCTGGCGTACTCGACGGCGAACGGTCCCTCGAGCCGTTGCTCGAGACGGTGGTCGAGGTCGGCCTCCTCGCGAAACGATTCGACGGTTCCCGTCGTTCCGCCGAGGAGGACCGAGTCGACGCCGTCTCCGTCGTCGAGAAACGCTCGTTCGGCCCGATCGGCGACCGCGTCGAAGAACTCGCGCTTTCGGCGCTCGCGGTCGCGCTCGAACCGCTCGGCGGACTGTCCGCCCGCGCTCGATTTGCCCGGCACGTCGCTGTCGAACGCGTCGATCGAGTCGACGCCGTCGTCGTCGAGCCGCCCGAGCGCCGCCCCGCCGCGCTCGACGACGAGCAGGCCGTGACTCCGGTCGGGTTCCGTGACGGACTCGAGCGGCTCGAGGTCGAACGCGTTGGCGTGTTCGTACGCCGACTCCTCGATCGGCACCGACAGCTCGTCGAAGACCACCGTGACGAGCTCGCCGTTGACCTCTCCCGCGTAGAGCGCGATCCCGTTCTCCGGGAGCTCGTCGTACTCGTTCAGGCGGCTCCGAGCCGCTTCCAGCGCGTCGACGAGCGGCCGGGGAAAGGACCGTTCGTCGAGCTGGGTCGCTTCGGCGTAGTCGGTTTCGACGGGCTGGCGAGCCTCGCCGATCGTCCCGTCGGCCGGAACGGCGAGCGTGACGAGGACGTCCCGATCCGCGCGGGCGTCCGAGAGTCGATCGAGTCGCTCGTGGAGTTCGTAGTCGTCGAGGGGCATGGAGATCGTCTCGGCGAACGTGGTGGTCGGTCCGCCCACCGGCCGCGGTTCCGGTCGAACTGCGGTGTGAGCGGCGGTTGCCGCGGCTACGGCCCTGGCGGTGTTGAGGCGTCTGCCGGCGCTGTCAGGGTTCGCCGCGTGGCGTCGAGTGCCAACGGACGCAATGGGAAAATCGATCCCACTCGAGAGGCCGAGCGTGGGAGTCTCGCACGCCGATCGTTCCGGCGAGTCGCGGTCGGCAAGTGACGCCGCTGTGTCGTTCAGTCGTCTCTTCCGAGCGAGTGAGCGACCCGTTCGCCGGTTTCCAGTCCGTTCCGAACGGCGGCGTGGAGTCGCCCCTCGCCGGCGACCCAGTCACCGAGGCAGTACAGTCCCTCGCGTTCGGCCGACTCGACCGGACCCCGATCGACTCCGTTTTCGGGCTGTGCGTACCGCCATCCCTGGAAATCCGTCCACGCTGGCTTTTCGAGTCGATCGTCGTCTACGACGTCGGCGGTCAGTCGGGCGAGCGCCGCGACGATCTCGGTCGGATCGTCGTCGTACCGTTCGACCGACCACCGATCGTTCGCCTGAACGATCAGGATCGACTCTCCGTCGGGAACGCGACCGGGCTTGCACTCCTCTCGTGCGATCCAGCCGATCTCGTGTCCCTTGTCGACGTTGACGAGCGCGTAGTAGGGCACCTCGAGTTCGAACTCGTAGCCGAGGACGGCGGTCAGGATCGTCCGGTACTCGACGGCTTCGGCGGCCTCGATGATGGCGTCGCGTCGGTCGTCGTCCCAGTCCGCGTCGCGGACGAGTCGCGCCGTCTGCGGGGCCGGCGGCGTACAGAGCAGCCGATCGTACGCTCCCCACTGTCCGCCGTCGGCGTCGGTCAGTCGCCACCGGTCCCCGTCGCGGCTGATTCCGGTAATCCGTGTGTTCCGGTTTACCGTCGCGTCCGTCTCGGCGAACAGTCGCTTCGCGAGTTGCGTGATGCCCGTTCGATAGGTCAACTTCCGCTCGTCCGTCTCCCGGCCTTCGTCGACGGTTCCGTCCTCGTCGAAGACGTGTATCGGCTCGTCGACCGAGACGAGACCGTCGCTCTCGAGTCGTTCGGTCACCAGCGAGACGACGCGATCGTCGTCGTCTTTCAGGTAGTTCGCTCCGTAGTCGTAGCATCGCCCGTCCGCCCGTCGCGTCGCCGCCCGCCCGCAGACGCCGCCGGACTTCTCGAGTACCGTACACCGAGCGTTCGGGGCGTCTCGCTGGATGGCGTACGTCGCGGCCGCACCCGCTGCACCGGCGCCGATGATCCCAATCTCCATACGCGACGTACGAACCGCTGGGGCAACTGTCTAGGGCTCGCGCTCGAAAGCGGTCGCCCTCGCGCAGTCCGTTCCCGCGCGAGTCGCTCGGACGGCGGCGTGACGTCTTCGGGCCAGTCGGCGACCCGCTCGAACGCTCCGGCTACAGTGTGCGTCTCTTCGTCGAGGTTGCAACCGACGAAAACGCGCCCGATTTGCGGAAATATATGGCCTGGCTCCTCGCGATGCGAAAGTGACCCGGGACGAATGAGGCTGACTGTTGTCATCCGACCTGTCGTCCCGATTTCCCGGACAACCGTCTCCGTAGTTACCGTCTACGTCAGCTGTACGCCTCGCTTGCGTTCGATCGCTGGACCGGCGTCTTCCGATCGGACGACCCGGCGTCGACGCTCGAGACGCGACGATCGGACAGCTGCCGTGAACCAACGTATATGGTCCATACTGTTGTGAGTAGGACTGCATCACACCGGACATGAATCCGCTCCGGACGATCTCGAGGCGTACTCGAGGCCACCTACGCGAGGCCACGTACGTCGATCTCGGGGCGGTTCGAATCGATACCCGGGCGCTCGCCGCGTTTCGGATCGCCGCCGGATTACTCATCGTCGCGGACGTCCTCCTTCGCGCTCGGAACTTCACGTTCTTCTACACGGAGTCGGGCGTCGTCCCGCAGTCCGTGGCCACGGAGATGACGGCTGACAACGCGTTTTCGATCTACTACTTCACGACGGATCCGACGGTGATCGCCGCGCTGTTCGTCCTCACGATACTGGTCGCGGTACAGCTGATCGTCGGCTACAGGACGAGGGTCGCGATCGTCCTCTCGTTTCTGCTCGTCGTCTCGCTGGATCACCACAATCCGCTGGTTCTCAGCTTCGCTGACACGCTGTTTCGAATGTTGCTGTTCTGGGCGATCTTCCTGCCGCTGGGTGAACGGTGGTCGGTCGACGCCCTCCACGCCGACGCGCCGCCGAGACCGACGGTTGCGAGTCTCGCGTCCGCGGCGATCCTGGCCCAGATCGTCTACATGTACGTCCTCAACGGCTACCACAAGCGCGAATCCGCGCTGTGGACCGGCGGGGAGGCCACCCCGCTCATCATGGGACTCGACAACACGACCTTCCTCCTCGGCGACGGTATGCGAAACGTCCCGACGCTCCTGCAGTACGGCGGGATGACGTGGTACTACATGATGCTGTTCGCCTGGTTGCTCGTCCTCCTCCGGGGGAACGCACGCACGCTCTTCGTCGCCATGTTCCTCGCCGGCCACGCATCGTTCGCGATCACCGTTCGGATCGGCGCGTTCCCGTACGTCGCCATCGCCGGCCTGCTCCTGTTCCTGCAGACGCCCGTCTGGGACCGACTCGAGGCCCTCGTCCGCTCCGTCTCACTCGAGCGGTTCCGACTCGTCCACGCCCGAACCGAACTCGAGCGGCTCGGATCTCGACTCCCCCGCGCCCGGATCGACTCGGAGACCCTCGGCCACGTCAGGACGACCGTCTACACCCTCGCACTGGTCGTCGCGGTCGTCTCGCTGCTGGTCGTACCGGCGCTGGCTCACCTGCCCGTCGCCCAGTCGGTCGACGAGGAGGACGGTCCGAAAGAGCGCATCGACGACAGGGCCGACGCGATCCGCGTCTCCCAGCCCGAGTGGACCGTCTTCGCACCCCATCCGCGAACCGTCGACCGATACTACGTCTTCCCGGCCGAAACCGAAGGCGGCGAGACGGTCGACGCGTACAACGAGCGTCCGCTGACCTACGAGAGACCCCACGACGAACTCCAGAAGCAGTTCGGCACCTACCGGGAACGCTTCTACATGAACAGCGTCAGACGCGGCGGTCCCGACGATATCGTCTCCGAAACGCTCGCGGAACACCTGTGTGAAACCTGGGCGGAAGACCACGGCGAAGCACTCTCCCACGTCAACATGTACTACGTCGTCGAGGACGTGACACTCGAGACGATCGACGAACCCGACGAGCGCGCTCGAGAGATTCGGCCGATCTACTCCCACGGCTGTGGCGACAACGAGCCGAAAGCGATCGATCCACCGGAGTGAGGAATCTCAGCGATCAACGCTGGCGACCGGCCGTTCGTGAACGGTGGAACCAATCGCAAAGTCGGTGGTGGTACAAGTATCCCGAGTAGACCGGTGGCCTCGGCACTCATAGGGCTCGTCCTCACCGGATGCCGAGTCCGGCTCGGAGCGGGTGCGTCGTCATCGGCCGCTCGAGTCTACGCCCGGCGGTCCAAAGACGGTTTTGATCGCGGGAACGTGAGCTACGTCGAGTCGTCCTCCCTACCCGAAGCGACGAATCCGGCGTTGAACTCGTCGACGAGATTCCGAAGGCGGTCGGTGTTTCGCGCGGAGAACGTCGCCGGGGCTCGAGCGCTCGCAGGTCGTCCATCGAACGACGTGATCGACTGTGTTCGAGGCGTCGGCTGGTCGGAAGACGGGTCGGGTCGTGGGGTGGTGTGTTGGGTGTGCATGTCGGTCGGAGTCGAATGTTCGGCGGCTGATGCTCGTCGGAAAAGGAATTAGCGTACAGCGAGGCGTACGACCGACATCTGTACCGGTCGCTACGAATCGATCATACATAAATGTTCATGATATAGCTTGGACGATGCGAGGCCACCTCACAGGTCCGTTCGCCGACTCAGTGGGGAATGGTCAGCACTTAAGGGCGTTCGGGGTCTCGAGTCGGCTGCATGGACGCCGGCGAGTCGATCGACGCGGACGGTGGGGACGCCGCGGAGACGCCGAAACCCGACGTGAGCTTCGTCGTGCCGGCGAAAGACGAGGCGGCGTACCTTCGCGGCGCGCTCGCCAGCCTCACCGATCTCGATACCGGATACGAGTACGAGATCGTCGTCGTCGACGGCGACTCGAGCGACGACACGCGCCACGTCGCCCGCGAGTACGACGCGACGGTGCTCTCGGGCCCGGATTCGAGCATCGCCGCGTCGCGAAACCTCGGCGCGGACTACGCGAGCGGGGAGTGGCTCGCGTTCGTCGACGCCGACACGCGCGTTCGGGCGAGTTACCTGACGCACCTGCTCGGCTTCGTCGAGGCCAACGGGCTCGCGGCGGCGAGTTCGTACTGTCGGATCGCCGGACCCCGCCGGGCGAAGCTGATGGAGGTGACGATCAACCACTGGTTTTCCCGGCTCGAGCGACCGATTCTGCCGGGATTCAACTGCTTCGTCCACCGCCGGGCGTTCGAGGAACGCGGTGGCTTTCCGGACGTGCCGAACGAGGACACGTCGTTCAGCCGGGCGCTGGGCGCGCGGTATCCGACGGGGTACTGTCCGCGGGTGTTGGTCGAGAGTTCGGGCCGTCGAATCGCCGAGGACGGGCTGACCGGAACGCTCGCTCACTACGTCAGCCTGGACGCCCAGCGACTGCGTGCGAACGAGCGGACGAGCGATCGGATCTGAGCTCGCGGGTCGATTCCGACCCCGTCCCGCACGACCAGGGCGACGACTTTTGTCGTTCGACGGCGACGATCACCCGTGTCGAACGTTCCGCCGGAAGCCGAGCGACTGCTCGAGAGCGAGCCGTTGATGGCCCACCTCGGCACCTGTCTCGAGGGACGACCTCACGTCGCGCCGGTCTGGTTCCGGTACGACGACGGCGTCGTCGAGGTCGTAACCACGGGGCGAAAGCTCGCGAACGTCCGGGACAATCCGCGAGTCGCCCTCTCCGTCCAGGCCGACGACGGCGGCGACCCGCGGTGGACGGTGACGATGCTCGGATCCGCACGGGTCGTCGACGACGAGGAGCGAACCGCGGCGGCCAGACGGCGCATCAACGAGAAGTACGGCGTTCGGTCCGACGCCTACGAGGAGAATACGCTCGTCCGGATCGAGGTCGGGTCGACGACGTACCGGACGTACTGACCGGACGCGCCAAGCGCCGCGTCCGCGCCGATCGCTCGACGCGTCGACACCGGCGCGACGTCCGGCCGCGAAAAGACTATACATTCAGGCCGAGCTAGTAGTCGGCGTGCCGATGCGCTCGAGTCGATCCGAACCGTCCCCAGTCGACCGTCCCTCTCGCCCGCGCCGGCGAACCGCCGTCGCGACGCTCCCGTGATCGATGTCGTCTGTTCCCGACTGCTGTCGTAACCGCGGGCTGTTCTCGGACGCCGTTCTCGAGCGCCGACTCCCCGAAACGGTCGCCTGGAACGCGGCCGACGAGCGGGACCTCCGGGACGCCTACGAGTCGGTTGCCGCCGTCTGGGAGCGCGAACGCACGGACGCGCCGAACCGGACCGCGTCCGAACTTTCGGCGTCGCTCGTCGAGCCGGTGGGCCGGGCGCTCGGCTTCGAGTTCGATCGGCTCGAGTCTGACCCGCCGTCCGATCGGCCGCGGAGCCGGCCGCCGTACGCGATCGTCGGTACCGAAAGCGACTCCGGTCGCCCGCTGGCCGACGGTCCCGGTGACGACCCGTCGACCGCCGACGAAGTCCGCGCGGACGACCCGCGAACCGCCGGTCGCGACGATCGACCCGACCTCGTCGTCGCGGACGTGCGTCGGTGGGGGCGCTCGCTCGAGGCTCAGGATTCGACGGGCGAGCGCGGGTTCGAGAACCCGAGTACGCGTATGGCCGAGTTCCTCCGCGAGTCGCCCGCACGCTGGGGCGTGCTCACCGACGGGAAGCGGTGGCGACTCTACGGCGATCGTCCGGGACGCCGGTTCGACGCACACCTCGAGATCGACCTCGAGGAGATCCTCGAAACCGGAGATTCGACGGGGTTCAGGTACTTTTACTGCCTGTTCGGCCGCGTCGCGTTTCGAAATTCGAGCGGACCGCCGCTCCTCGAGGTCGCCGCCGACGAGCGCTCCGTCGCCGATCGCGCGGTCGTCGACGACCTCCGCCGACGGTGCTGCCGGGCGGTCTGCGTCCTCGCTCGCGACGACCTCGAGCGCCGGGGGAACGTCGAAGCTGTGGGAACCGATCCCGCGGCCGCCGATCTCGAGAGCGGTGATCCCCTGGACGACGCCGGTGGCGGTTCCGGGCGGCGCGCCGACGGCCCGCTCGAGCGGACGTACGACCGAGCGTTGCGTGCGTGTTACCGACTCGTCGTCGACCTGTACGCTCGCGGCGTCCGGTGCGGGTCGGTCGAATCCGGCGACGGGCCGTCCGCGCCCGAACCCGTGGACCGGGACCCCCTCTCGAGGGTCGACGACGACGCGCTCGATTGGGCCGTCGCCGTCCTGACCGACGGCTCAGACGCTGACGAGCCCGGATTTCGCGACTACTCCTCGCTCGAGACGCGACACCTCGGGACCGTCTACGAACGGCTGCTCGAGTATCGGATCGAGTTCGCGGACGAATCGCGTGCGCTGGGGGACGACGAGTATCCGATCGCACGCGCTGCCATCGAACGCTCGGCCGACGACGGGACCGACCGGCGCGTCGACGCGGGCGGGGCGTACCTGACGCCGGCGTCGACCGATCGAAAGCGAACCGGCTCGTACTACACGCCCGATCCGGTCGTCGCGTACGTCGTCGAACACACCCTGGACCCCGAGATCGAGGAGATTCGTCGCGAACTCGACCGCTCGCCCGGCGAACCGGGGTACGTCGACGCCTTCGCCGAGGAACTCCTCGAACTGCGAGTTCTCGATCCCGCCGCGGGCTGTGGCTACTTCCTCGAGCGCGCGGTCGACCGCCTCACGCGTGCGCTCGTCGTCGCTCGGGAGCGCCACGCGGCACGAGGGGGACTCGAGTCGCTCGCCGACGGCAGTCTCGGCCGAGTGCGTCGCCGCGTCACGGCGCGTTGCGTCTACGGCGTCGACCTCGATCCGGTCGCGGTCGACCTGGCGCGGACGTCGATGTGGTTGCGGGCCGGCGGCGACGAGACGGTGGCGTCGGCGCTCGAGCGTCACGTAAAGGCGGGCAACGCCCTCGTCGGGGCCGACCGGGAGCTACTCGAACGCCTCGAGGTGTCGGTTCGGGAGAAGTCGCCCGGCGATTCGAACGGCGGACGCCAGTTCGACCGTTCGCACGATACCGACGACGCGCGGGATCGACTCAGGGAGCGCCTCGAGGCGATCGCGGACGTCCAGACGACGCGCGCGTTCGCGGAACGGGCCGAGACGAGCGGGGGGCGAGCCGGCACCGGCGTTCCGGCCGACGCGATCGACCGGCTGTCGGATGCGCTGACCGACGACGATCGCTGGCGTCGGCTGGCGGAGACGGAGTGGTTCGAGACGGCTCGACGACGAGCCGAGTCGGACCGGTATTTCCACTGGCCGCTCGCGTTTCCCGACGCGTCCGACAGCGCGGTTCCGGACGCGCCGCCGGAGTTCGACGCCGTCGTCGGCAATCCGCCGTGGGTGGCGACGGCGGGTCGAGCGAACGTCAGCGCGGCGATGGATTCGGCGCTTCGATCCTACCTCGAGGCGACCTTCGAGGCGACCGAGGGGCAGTTCGACCTCTACGTCGCCTTCTACGAGCGGGCGATCCGGCTGGCCCGCGACGGTCGCGTCGGGATCGTGGTGCCCGATTCGATCCTGGCGCGCGAGCAGGCCGGGCCGATCCGGAGGTTCGTCCTCGAGCACGCGCCCCCGTCGCGCATCGCCCGCGTCGGCGCGGCCTTCGACGGCGTCGAGGCGGGGGTCGCGATCCTGATCGGCGGCGGACGCGAGAGCGGTGAGGTTGCCTGCGTGGACGCGACCGACGCGACCGATCTTCGTTCGCTGCGGACGACCGGCGTTCCGGTGGGCGTCTTCGAGCGACAGCCGGCGCATCGGTTTCTGATCCACCTCGACGAGACGACGCGCGACGTGCTGGATCGAATCGACGACCACCCGCCGCTTTCGGCCGTCGCCGACCTCGCTCGCGGGGAGGAGGTGAGCAAGCGGGCGGCGTTTCTTCGCGACGAGCCCGCCGCGGATCGTCGACCGATCGCGCCGGGAAGCGCGATCCGCCGGTACGACGTCGACGAGAGCGAACTCCGGTACGTCGATCCCGCAGCCATCGAAAAGGACGAACGCCGGTACCGCAGCCCGAAGCTCGCCTTCAGACAGACGAGCGACTCGCTGATCGGGACGTACGATCCGGACGGGCTGGCGACGATCAAGTCGGTCTACACCGTCCGCCTCGAGTCGGGATCGATCGACGCGTACAAACACGTTCTCGGCGCGCTCTCCTCGCCGCTTTTGAACTACTACCACCACTACAAACACGCGGCTTACCGATCGGTGTTTCCCCAGATCAACCAGTCGACGTTCGAGTCGTTTCCGATCGCGATGGACGGCGGACCGGACGACGAACTCGTCGCGGCGGTCGACGAACGGCTCGCGGGGACGGCCGAGCGAAACGCGATCCCCGAAACGATCGGCCCGTACCTCGACGAGTACGACGACGGGCCGACGCTCGGCGACCTCTCGAGCCGCGTCGCGGATCCGAACGAAAGGCGTGGTCCGTCTCTCACCGTGACGACCGATGCGTGGCCGAACCTGCGGATCGGATCGGTCGACGTCGGACGCGACGGATCGACGGTCGTCGTCTCGGCGCGCCTTCGATACAAACCGGGCCGCGACCGGGACACCGACCGGTGGGGATACGCGGAGACGGATCCGATCCCCGCGCTCGCGATCGCCGACGCGGACGACGACCTCGCGACGCTTCTCGAGGCGTTCGTCCCGTACGCGGTCGAGCGCGCCGACGGCTTCGCGAACTACAGAGCGGCGGCGACGAGAACGATCGCCCCGATCGATCGGCTACGTGCGATCGCGCTCCCTCGACTCGAGGACGTCGCGGCAGATCTCGAGGCGTACGTCGACGATCGCGAGCGCGCGGCGAACCTGGACGACCGCCTCGCGGTCGTCGACCGAACGATCCACGATCGCGTCTGTTCGCTCTACGGGTTGTCGGCGCGCGAGCGCGCCCTCGTCTATCGGGAGTTCGGTCGGCACGACGCCGACGGCTGATACGGACCGCCGTCCGCCAGTTCCGGCGGGATCGCGGTCCGCCTACGGGCCGAACAGACCGTGCGCCTCGAGTTCGTTCGAAATCGCGGCGATTCGCGATCGAGCGACTCCTCGGATTCGCGGACCTCGCGGCAGCTTCACTCCCGCGTCGTGATGAGACGCTTCGCGTTTCGAATCGCGCGATCTCGAGGCGGCTCGCTGTTGCACCAATTCGTCGGAACGGCGGTCCGTCCCGCGTCACGTCGACGACTCGGTGTCGGCCACGCCGACCGCGTCGGTCCCAACGACGGAGTCCGCGACCGAGATCCTGAGTCCGTCCTCCGTCCGTTCGATCGTGATCGTTCGTCCGGCGTAGACGAACTCGAGCGTGTCGAATCCGTTGCTCGACGCACAGAGCGAATCCAGAACGTCCGGATCGATCGATCCGTACAGCGGATCGAGCTCGATCGGATCGACGCCCTCCACCCGGGCGACGAGGTCGACGACGGCCATACTCGGCGACCGTTCCTGGGTTACCGTCGTCGACGCGGAGTGAGAGTTCATAACTGGTGGTCTCGAGAGCGGTAGTAAAGAAGATACCTCAATATTCCAGCCCCGGTTCCCACGAGGAAAGAACAGTTCGACCCGCGGACTCGTTCCGATCGGCGGCCGCTCCCGGAACGGCGACGTCAGTCCCGGCTTCGGCAGGGATCGATATACGTGTTGTGGTCCGACGTCGCGGTCGGTTCGGGTCGCGTTCGCACGCGGACGCTGCACCGCTCAGTCGGTCTCTCCGTCACTCCCTGCGCGGAACCTCGTGGCGGCCGAACCCGTACCGAAGCCGATTCGCGAGCCGTCGCGAGAACCGGCCGTCGTCTGCGCGCGAGCCGAACCGCTCGCCGAGGGCCGTATAGATCAGCGGCAGCGGAACCTCCTGTTCGAGTCCTTCCCGAACCGTCCAGGTGCCGGTCGATCCGCCTTCGATTCGGTCGGCGACGTCGCCGAGGTCCGACCCTTCCTCACGGAAGGCTTCCTCGCACAGCTCGAGCAGCCACGACCGGATCACCGCGCCGTTGTTCCAGACCGAGGCGACGGCCTCGAGGTCGAGGTCGTACCGCCCCTCGGCGAGCAGTTCGAACCCTTCGCCGTAGGCCTGCATCAGCGCGTACTCGACGCCGTTGTGCACCATCTTGACGTAGTGGCCGGATCCCGACGGTCCCATCCGCTCGTGACCGTCCGGGCCGGTCGCGACCGCGTCGAACACCGGCTCGAGTTCGTCGTACGCCCACTCGGGGCCGCCGATCATCAGCGAGAAGCCGAGGTCTGCACCCGCCGGTCCGCCGGAGGTACCACAGTCGAGGTAGGCCGCGGGACACGACTCGGCGCGACGAACGGTGTCCTCGAAGTAGGAGTTGCCGCCGTCGACGACGACGTCGTCCGCGTCGAGGTGGGCCTCGAGTTCCTCGAGGGTCGCGTCCACCGCCTCGCCGGCGGGAACCATCAGCCAGATCCGCTTTGTCTCGCCCAGCCGATCGACGAAGTCAGCGATCGAGTCCGCCGGTTCGGCACCGGCGTCGGCCGCCGTCGCGACGGCCTCCGCGTCGAGGTCGAACGCCACGACGTCGGTTCCCGCCTCGAGAACGCGGTCGACGACGATCTGGCCCATCCGTCCGAGTCCGATTACGCCCAGTTGCATATCGATAGCTCGCGGGGGAACCGAGGTAGTGGTTGTGATTTTCCCGGCCGATCGGCCGGCGTGGAGAAACGCGTCAGTAGAGGGGGTCTTCGAGGCGCGCCCAGCCGATGGCGTCCAGGACGAGAAACCGATCCTCGTAGCGGACGTAGACGCCGTTGTACTCCCCGTCGGTGCCGTCGTAGTACGGCAGCGAGCCGCGGACCGCGTCGACGACCGACCAGGCACCGCTTCGCTCGAGCGTAACGTGCTCCCACTCCTCGCGTGCGCCGTTTCGAACCGCCCGTTCGATGGCGCGTCGCGCGCCGGGAATCTCTTCGAGTCGTCGCGACGAGGCGTCGACGACGGTCGCGTCGGCGGGAATCTCCTCGCGGGCGACGATCCGTGCGCCGAGGTCCGCCTTCGAGCGCGAATCGCCCGTTCGCGTTCGACTCGAGCGAAGCACGTAGCCGGCGACCGCCGCCGTGCCGACGGCCAAAAGCGAGAGCGCCATGTCTTTCCCCCTGAGCATCATGGGAGTACGTTACAGTAACCGATTAAGTATCTTTCGCAAGAATGTTCGGTTTCCGTTGACGTGTTGGCCGGAAATCATACGTTCGTCGACGAACGAGTAGGCGGGTTTGGAGACCTCGCATTCGAGGCGTGTTCCCGGCGAAGGGTGGCGCTCGAGGCGTTGCAATGGGGCGTCCGCGACGGTCACGGTCGAATCACAGCAGCGCCTGGACGTTAGTCGTAATCGCGCCGGCAACGACGAGCAACGAAACGGCGACGACCGCCGCCGTCCGGTACAGTCCCAGCGCGTCGGCTGCGGGTTCACGGAGCTTCTTCCCGTTGAGTCCGGATTCGAGTCGTTTCGATCCGATCTCGACCAGCGCGGCCAGGAGGAGCCAGAGTGCGACCATGACGAGGACGAGCTGGCCGTTGGTCGTCTCGATCAGACTCTCGCTCGTGTACCGCGTTCCCGCGAGGTGGCCGCCGGTGAGCAACAGGACCAGCGCGCTCACGCGCGAGATGGTCGTCAGCTTTCCGGAGATGACCTCGAGCGGCTTCGTCGTGTTGAACGCGCCGTCTCGAGCGAGCGGCAACACGACGAACGCGACGTAGAAGACGCTGCCGGCCCAGATGGCCGCAAACACCAGGTGCGTCGTCTGGACGAGGAACGTATCGACCATGTCCGTCGCTTGGCGGGCGATGGTATCAGCGTTCCGACTTGCAGCCGACTGCGACCGTCACGCGATCCGACCGGTCGACCGACGGACGAACGCTCGCCTCGAGACGCGGCGAACCCGTGGATCGTCGCGGTCTCACTCGAGCCACTCCGGCGTCCACGCGACCAGCCGACGACGAACCAGTGCGTAGACGAACGACGTCGCGAGCCCGACGATCACGGCGGCCGTCACCCAGCCGTCGAAGACCAGCAGGGCGGGCACGGCAAACGCCGTCGCGATTGCGGCGTCCTCGGGTGCGCCGTCGTAGCGAATCCAGCGTCGCGGGCGGATCCAGCGACCGCGAACGTGATCGTAGACCGCCCGCTCGGTCCGATCGTTCCAGGGGTCCATCTCCGGGCCGCCGCCGATGGCGTCGCTCGCGGCGTGGATCCAGGCGACGGCGGCGAATGCCGCGAGAGCGACCGCGAACGGAGACGGTGCGACGAGCGCAACCCCGACGGCGACGGCGGCGACCGCGACGCCGACGACCGGGAAGTGACACGTTCGACGGTGCTCGAAGACCAGGTCGAGATCCGGCGCGAGACCGCCGAGGATCGCTCCGGCGGCGAGCGGCGTCGACAGCTCCGGCGCGGCGTACGCAATCGGGGCGACGGCCGCGAGCCCGACGAAGACGTGCGTGGTCGCCATCATGCAGTGGGCTCACCGGGCATACCCGTCAGTTCGATCCCGCGGACAAAAAGCGAGACGCCGAACCGCACCGTTCCGGTTCGACCGAGGGCGGCGAGTCGGGTTCGAGATCGCGCCCGCTCGATCCTGACCGGCGTCGGTCGTTTCCCGAGCGCGACGAGCCGTTCGGCGGTCGCTCGAGACGTCGGTACGGGAGACCGTCCGAGACGAACGCGACGTGACCGGGGTGACACGTCACTCGAGGTTCTCGCCCTGATAGCTGCCGTCGTAGACGTCCTCGTGGTCGGCTTCGGCGAAGACGAGCTGGGCGATCCGGGCGCCGCGTTCGATCTCGACGTCGTGGTGGACCTGTAACAGTCCCTCGCCGCGGCCCTCGTAGCCCGCGTCCCAGACGGCCGTGTTGAGCATACAGGAGTTTCGCATCAGCGACGAGCGCGGGTAGACGAAGCCGACGTGTCCCTCCGGGATCGCGATCCGCTCGCCGTAGCGGGCGATGTACGCGCCCGTCGGCAGGTAGTAGGTGTCGGGATCTTTCATCTCGAGTTCCTCGAGCGGGCGGGCGACGCGGTCGCCGATCTGCTTGCCGTCGCGGCCGATTCGCCCCGGCTCGAGCTGCTCGAAGACGACGTCGAGCGTCAGATCGACGCCGTTGGGCTGGACCTGGTCGTCGGTCGTCGGCGAGACGTGGTCGGCGACGAACGCACCGGAACGGAACATTGCGGTGTCCCCAACAGGGGGTGGTGTCGAGAAAAGCGTATCCGTTCGGCTCGGATTCGACTCGCCGGAACGTCCCGGCGCGAGCACGGCGACGGCGTCGCGGTCGATCGGCAAGAATTGCTCGAACACTACCGTAATGGTCGCAATTAACACGGTTGATCGTCATAGTAACACGCTGGATTTATCAGGACGGCCGGCCGAGTTTCAGGTGCTATGGGACAGACTCTCACCGAGAAGATTCTCGACGATCACCTCGTCGAGGGCGACCTCGAAACCGGCGAGGAGATCGGGATCGAGATCGATCAGGTCCTCACCCAGGACACGACCGGGACGATGGTCTGGCTCCAGTTCGAAGCGATGGGACTGGACGAGGTCCAGACCGAGATCGCGGCGCAGTACTGCGATCACCAGACGTATCAGTTTGACTTCAAGAACACGGACGACCACCGCTTTCTTCGCTCCGCCGCGGGCACCTACGGCGCGTATTTCTCTCGCCCCGGCAACGGTATCTGCCACAACGTCCACCGCGAGAACTTCGCGGCACCGGGGAAGACGCTTCTCGGGTCCGACTCCCACACCCCGACGCCCGGCGGCCTCGGTCAGCTCGCCATCGGCGCGGGCGGCATCGACGTCACCGTCGCGATGGGCGGCGCTCCCTACTACATCGAGATGCCCGAAGTCGTCAGCGTCCGCCTCGAGGGCGAACTCCCCGAGTGGGCCACCGCCAAGGACGTCATCCTCGAGATGCTTCGACGCCTCTCCGTCAAAGGCGGCGTCGGCAAGATCCTCGAGTACACCGGCCCCGGCGTCGAGACGCTGACCGCGCCCGAGCGGATGACGATCACCAACATGGGCACGGAACTCGGTGCGACGACGTCGATCTTCCCGACCGACGAACGGACCGAGGACTACTTAGAGCGCGTCGGTCGCGGCGACGAGTACGTCGAGCTCCAGCCCGACGACGACGCCGAGTACGACGACGAGATCGTCGTCGACCTCTCCGACCTCGAGCCGCTGATCGCGACGCCGTCGATGCCGGACAACGTCGTGCCCGTCCGCGAGGTCGCAGGCGAGTCCGTCGAGCAGGTCATCGTCGGCTCCTGTACGAACGGCGGCTACGAGGACATCCTCCCCGTCGCAAAGATGCTCGAGGGCCGGGAAACCTCGATGGAGACCGAGACGATCATCGCGCCCGGCTCGAAGCAGGCCTCCGAGATGCTCGCCCGCGAGGGCTGGGTCGCCGAGCTGATGGCTGCCGGCGTCAACTTCTCCGAGGCCACCTGCGGCGCGTGTATCGGCATCGGCCACGTGCCCGCTTCGGACTCCGTCTCGCTGCGAACGTTCAACCGCAACTTCGAGGGTCGCTCGGGAATCGAGGACGACAACGTCTACCTCTGTTCGCCCGAGGTCGCCGCCGCCGCCGCGCTCGCCGGCGAGATCGTCGATCCGCGCGACCTCGCGGACGAACTCGACGACCTCGAGGACCCCGGCGTCGAACTCCCCGACGAGTACGACGGCTCCAAGACCGACCTCATCGCGCCCGACGAGGCCGTCGACGACGAACTCATCAAGGGGCCGAACATCGGCGACGTGCCGATCCGCGACCAGCTCGGCTCCGACATCTCGGGCGAGGCGCTGCTCAAGATGGCGGACAACATCACGACCGACCACATCATCCCGGCGACCCAGGACATCCTGATGTACCGGTCGAACGTCCCCAAACTCTCCGAGTTCACCCTCAGCCGCGTCGACGACACCTTCGCCGAGCGCGCGCTCGAGGCCGGCGGCGGCTTCCTCGTCGCCGGCGAGAACTACGGCCAGGGCTCCTCGCGCGAGCACGCCGCGCTCTGTCCGATGTACCTCGGCATCGAGGGCGTCCTCGCACAGAGCTTCGCGCGCATTCACCGCGCCAACCTCTTCAACTTCGGCATCGTGCCGCTGACGATCGACGAGGACACCTACGAGTCGATCGACCAGGGCGACGAGATCGAGATCGTCGACGATGTCTACGAGGCGGTCACCAGCGGCCAGGAGGAGTTCACGGTCCGCGTGGGCGACGAGGAGTACACCGCGACGCTCGACGCCTCCGAGCGCGAACGCGACATCCTCGCCGCCGGCGGCAAGCTCGCCTGGACGAAAGAACAGGCCGAGGAAAGCGGCGCGGCACCGGCCGACGACTGAGACGGACTGTCGAACGTCGTTGTCGGCGCAACCGCGAGCCGTTCGGGTTGCACCGGCGCGTCGGAACGACAAACCTCCGACGACCCCGTCCGTTTTCGATATTTTTCGACGCCGTCAGTACCCGACGGCGATGGGTCTCGAGCGGTTCTCTGTGGTCGACCGAGGCGAAACGGTTGTCGAGTCGTCGGCCTTCGAACGAAGCCGACAGCGACAGCGACTTGTCGATCCGGTCGGTAGCTCGAGCGAATGCCTTCCGGACGCGAGAACGCGGGCTACCGGCGGCTGTTCGACCGCGAAGGACTGACCGTCGGTGCCGTCTTTCCGCTGACCGGGACGAATCGATCGACGCCCGATCCCGTCGCGGAGGTCGAACTCGCAAAGCGCGCGGAAGCGGTCGGTTTCGACGCGCTCTGGACGCGTGACGTACCGACGTTCTGGCCGCGATTCGGCGACGCGGGCCAGACCTACGACGTCTGGCCGTGGCTCTCTCACGTCGCCGCCCACACCGACGACGTCGCACTGGGAACCGCGAGCGTCGTGCTGACGCTCAGACACCCGATCCACGTCGCGAAGTCGGCCGCGACGGTCGATCGGCTCTCGGACGGCCGGCTCGTCCTCGGCGTCGCCTCGGGCGATCGCGACCCGGAGTATCCCGCCTTCGGCGTCGACCGGGACGATCGCGGCGCGATCTTTCGCGAGCGCTTCGACGCCGTCGAGGCGTGCTGGCGCGAGGAGTTTCCCGAACTCGAGGGCGAATGGGGTGTACTGGCGGGCGACCTCGACGTCGTTCCGAAGCCGACCGCCGGAACGATCCCCCTGTTGCCGACCGGCAACTCGCGTCAGTCCCGCGAGTGGATCGCCGACCGCGGCGACGGCTGGCTCTTCTATCACCTGCCCGAACGAACGCTCGAGAGCTACCTCGCCGACTGGCGCGAACTGGCGGGCGAGAAACCGTTCGTCATCGCCGTCCGACTCGCCTTCGCCGACGATCCGGCTGCCGAACCGGAGCCGTTGCACCTCGGCTACCGCGCGGGCGTCGAGTGGGTTCGCGGCTACTTCCGCCGGCTCGAGGAGTACGGACTCGATCACGTCATCGTCGGCTTCGAGGGCGACGACCCCGAGCGTGCCCTGACGACGTTCGCGGACGAGATCCTCGACGAGCGCTGACGCCGGTTCCGTTCGGGATTCGACCGACGACGCTCACCCGGACCGCTCTGTCGGCCCGCGACGTCGCTCACTCGAATCGATCGATCGAGAACGCGTCGACGTCGTGGTCGGTCTCGCCCTCGAGTGCGAGGTCGGCCAGGATCTCGCCGATCACGCTGGCGAACTTGAACCCGTGGCCGGAGAAGCCGGCACCGACGGCGACCTGCGGGTGCTCGGGGAGGGTGTCGAGGACGAAGTGACCGTCCGGCGTGTTGGTGAACAGGCAGGTTTCCATGCGCATCGTCGGGCCGGCCCCGTCCGGAAAGTACTCGCGGGCGAACTGCCTGAGCAGTCGCTCGTCGGCCTGGGTGGGCTCGTGTTCGAACGCGTCGGGGTTGACGGACTCCTCGCGGTGGTGATACCGGCCGAACTTGAATCCGGGAACGCCGAAGACGGGAAAGCCGTAAAACCGGCCGTCGGAGGTACCGAGATTCCAGACGGGAAATCGCTCGGGTTCGAAGTAGTCTGGCTCGTTCGGCTGGAGCCACGTGACCACCTGCCGTTCGGGGACCGCGATCCCCTCGAGGACGTCGACGAAGTTGGCGGCCCACGGTCCCGCGGTGATCACGAGCCGGTCGGCCTCGTACGCGCCGTGGTCGGTTTCGACCCGGATGCCGCCGTCGGTCGGTCGCCAGTCGACGACTCGCTCGCGCGCGCGGATCGTCGCACCGGCGCGGTGTGCGCGATCGACGTGTGCAACGGTGCACTCCTCGGGTCGGAGAAAGCCGCCGTCGGGCTGGTAGATCGCCTCGTACTCCTCGGGCAACCGAAAGCCCGGAAACCGCTCTGCGAGGTCGTCGCTCGAGAGGCGTTCGAACTCGAGGTCGTGTTCCTCACAGGAGCGCATCGAGCCCTCCACGAGCCAATCTGACGGCGGTCCGGCGTCGACGGAGCCGGTCCGGTAGAGCAGCTGTCGGTCGTGTTCGTCCTCGAGGTCGCGCCAGAGCGTCTCCGCCCGTCGCAACAGCGGGACGTAGGCCGGATCTTCGGCGTAGGCGAGTCGAAAGGTGCGCGTGATGCCGTGCGAGGAGCCGTAGGCGTGTGGGACGTCGTACCGCTCGAGGCCCAGGACGTCGACGCCGCGCGTCGCCAGGTGTGCGACCGTCGCGCTCCCCATCCCGCCGACCCCGAGTACGATCGCGTCGTACCGTTCGCTCATGCGGGGGGCTACGGTCGGCTCTTCGAAAACCCTTGTTACTCGTCTCGTCGTGCCCGCTCGCGCAGCCGGCGTTTCCGACGGCGTTCGGTCACGTGATCGACGCCGTCAGCGAGTTCGCCTCGCACCGTTCGTTCGAACGCGTCGACGTCGTCGAGGAACTCGTGGGAGAACTTCTCGACGAGTTCGAACGTCCACTGGTCGCTGATCGTCCCCGCGGGCAGGTGGTCGTCTCGAAGCTCGTCGGCCCACCTCTCGTGACCGTCGTCGCGAAGCGCGCTCTCGGCGTCGTCCATCCGATCCATCGCGTGGCCCAGCTGGTGGTGGAACTCGAGCAGCGATCCGTACGCACAATAGAGATACTCGATTCCAAGCTGCAGGTCGTGCAGCGACTGTTCTTCGGCGTCTGTGAGTTCGAGTTCGTCGGGGTCGGTGCTCACAGGTTTGCGACGACGATCCGGACAATCGTGTTTTTCGGGGCGATTGCCGGGGAGGAGTTCCGGCGACCGCGTCCCGGCGACGACGGGTTCGGTTCGCCGCGCTGACGTCCACACCCCGCTTGCGTCGCGGTTCGCTACGACCGCTGACGCTCCGCCGGCGCGACGTTCCACCGATCGGAGTACGCGGTTCCACACGAACACCGGGCGTAGGCGTGGACGACGTCCCCCTCGGCGTAGATGCCGCCGACGTCCTCGTTTCGTTCCTCCGCGAACGCGAAGACGAACTGCACCTCGTGATCGTCGTCGCCGGGTGCCTCCGGACACTGCCCATCCGTTAGCTCGTCGTCGACGATCCCCTCGAGTCCCATCGCGGACTGAGCGAACTCCATCGCCCCGGTTCCGGTCGCGGCACGAAACGCGTTTCGTCCGCGCTCGCCGTCGACGACGATGAGAACGCCGTCGTCGACGCGAGTGCCGAACCGCTCGAGTCGATCGTCGGAGACGTACGAGTCGGCCAGATAGAGGGCGACGTCGTCGAGTCGCTCGCCAGCCAGAAACTCCTCTCGTGGGGTCGTCATACGTCCAAATTGCCGCTCGAGGAGGGAAAAGACCGTCGTTCGCACGTCACCGAAAATCTGCTCCGGGCGATCGATAATTAGCATTGGCTGTCGCTCCTGGACATTGTAAAACTGGTTGTTCGTCCGGCCGTTTGGCCAAAACAAGTATGCATAACCTCGAAATTACATCACTTGTGGCCAATCAATATATTTCGAGCCAGATTTGTTGATCAATGTTCAATATTGCTGCGCTGTTTGCTGGCGGTGTGTTTTTTCTGTCCGTCGATTCGTTATTATGTTCTCTCGAGATACTTTATTTATTACTGAACGTTCTGGGCAGCACCCTGTCGTTTAATAGGTGGTAGTGCCAGAAATCCAGTAGTCGTGAATAGGCCTCTCGGTTCTTCCCCGCTGGCGGGTGACGAGAAGGCGTCCGTTCACGAAAACCCCCCTATCAGTGATCGTCAATGCACAACGATGCAATTACCACGGAATCCGTACTCGAGGAACTCTCGAGGGCAGCGACGGAAGACGCGTCGGAATCGGGCTCCCTCGGTGAAACAGACGGGTCCGTCGAGGCGGTCGAACGCGAACTCGGCGAACTGATCGATCAGGTGACGGAAACGCTCCCGACCGACGAGGTCGAATTCGACGAGGAGATCGTCAAGGAGAACCTCGAGGAAGTGCTCCTGATGCTCATCGCGTTGCGCGAAGAGACGCACGGCGAGGAACTCATCTCGGATCTGACCCGGTTTTTCGACACCACGCTCAGCCCCGGGACGATCTACCCGTCGCTTCACGAGTTGAAAGCGGACGACGTGCTGTCGATGCACGCCAAAGTTCGGACGAAGGAGTACTCGATCGCCGACGAGGAGTACGTTGCGTCGACGATCGAACAGTCGATGATCCAGCATCTGGCGTTCGGACTCCTCCTGTACGCGTTCCTCTCGCGTCGCTGAACCCGTCGATCGGCGCTTTCACCGTCGGTGCGAATCGGTTTCCGGCCGGGCGAACTCGAGGGAGGCGGCCGATCAGCGATCTTCGAGACTCCTCGCGATCTCGCTCAAACTCTCGCTCGGCGGTTCGTAGGCGTCGTAGTACGCCGTCTCACCCGGCGTGCGGAGCCCGTAGAGGAAATCGGGCTCGACGACGTCGACCAGGATCGAACCGCCGGTCCGGACGTCTTCGGCGTCGATCCAGTCGGTGAGCCGGTTCGGGGCGGAACCCGGATCTCTGGCCGCGTCGGGCGTCTCGTAGACGCCGTAGACCGTGAGCCCGTCGTTCCCCAGCGAACGCGTCGCTCGGCCGAAGCACTCCTCGCCGTCGAGGACGAACCTGACGACCTCCTCGACCGGAATCGCGTCGCTCTCGTCGGCCGGTATCTCGAGTGCGCTGTCGGTCGACGTTTCGGTACACGTCGCGCGAACCGTTCGAACTGACGGATGATCGCTCGAAACTCTGTCTGCCATCGGATGTGGGAAAATCGCGTTCGGTTACTCGTCGTCGGCGTCGCCAAGCAGCTCCTCGACGTCGGCGCTTCCGCGCTCGACGATCGAGGTGTTGATCTGTGCCACGACGTCGGAGATCTCGCGGCCTCGGACCGTGATTCGTCGGCGCTCGCCGTCGCGCGAGGGCCGGTAGCCGGTCTGGCGTCCCTCCATCAGCACCTCGTTCAGGCTCGCGCCGGCCACGTCGCCGTTGAGAGGACGACCGGCGTCGTCGGAGCCGCCGGTAATCTGGAGCGTGTAGCCGTCGAGACCGACCGCACCGCCGTCGACTTCTTCGCCGATCGCCTTGCCGATGAACCGGTTTGCGTCCTGTTCTTCCGCTTCGAGCTGGTACGACGACCCCGAATCCGGATCGCCGACGACGACAGTGAAACTTGCCATGGTCGACGGGAGACGGCCGTCGCTCAAAAGAACATCGTTTCCCGCCGACGGTTCCGCCGTCGTTCGCGGCGTTCGCTCGAGAACCTCCGTCCGGAGCGTCCGGTCGGGCCGCGATCACCGCGTCCGGTCGGCGCTACAACAGTCAAGTACGGGTCCGTCGTACGGTCGGTCGTGTTCATCGATCCCGGACGACTCGAGACCCGACTGCGCGCGGAGTTCGGCGGAACCGACGGCGAATCCCGCGTCGTCGTCCGCCAGGCCGTCGACCTCGCGGACTCGGGGAAATACGCCGACGACGTCGGCGTTCCGCTCACGAACGACGTCGTCGTCGCGGAACTAGCCGACGCACCCGACGGCACTCCCGTCGACCGGTGGAACTGGTGGATCGGCTCGCTCGAGGTCGCATACGGTGCGTACGACCAGTTCGGCGTGCGGCGATTCAAGAAGTGACAATCACCGGCAACGAAATGCCTTTTATCCGCCACTGACCAATGAGTCAGTAGTGACGGCCGCCGACGTTCGGAACGCGATCATGGACGCGACCTACCAGGCGCTCTGTGAACGTGGCTACACCGACCTCACCACCCAGGACATCGCCGACAGGACCGACAGGAGCAAGTCATTGCTGTTCTATCACTACGACTCCAAAGAGGACATCGTCGTCGACTTTCTCGAGTACCTGCTCGAGCAGTTCGACGAGCGGGCCGCGGGGTTCGACGACCGGCCGCCGATCGAGCGGTTGGCGACGTTTCTCGACTGGTACCTCTACGGATCGGACGAAGACGATCGCCGATCGTTTCACGCCGCGATGCTCGAACTTCGGACGCAGGCGCCGTACAACAGCCGCTACCGCGAACAGTTGCGCAAGATCGACGACCGACTGCGGTCGACGCTCGAGGACATCCTGAACGCGGGCGTCGACGACGGTCAGTTCGTCGACCACGACTCCGAAGAGACGGCTGCGCTGTTGATCGCGGCGATCGACGGCGCTCGGGTCCGACAGCTCACCCTCGACCGCGGCGATTACCTCGACGCCGTGCGTTCGGCGACGATCGCCCGGATTATCGACGAACTCCTCGTCGACGGCGTCTCGTTCCCGACCGAGCGGCCGCCGAACGACGGTCCGTCGTTTCGAGACGCCGTCGATCCGATCGGCTCTGACGTCGACGACTCCACCGGCCCGTAACTACCAACCAGCCCGCCCCCATGAGCGAACACACCGCAATCCACGACGATTTCGCCCCTCTCGACCGGTCGTTCACGCAGCTCTCGCCGTCGGTCCGAACGATCGTCACCGAAGCGCTGTCCCCGCGCGATCGGTCCCTCCCCGTCGCCCTCTGTACGCTCGCCGGCCAACTCGGCGGACGCACTGCACCGGAGCTCTCCGAGACGGAAGTGAGCCACATCGTCGAGCCGGTCGCGAACGCCGTCTCGGCGTTCGAGGGATACGTGACGATCCGTCTCGATCTCTTGACGAGCGATCGGTACGACCGACCGACGGTCCGCGACGCCGCCGTGCTGGCGAGCGACTACCTGCACGCCGACGCGTACGAACGGCTCGCCGATGCGCCGGTTCCAGCCGACCGATCGCTCGAGCTGTATCGGGTGCTGACCGGCGGCTCGACGAAGCTCGCCACGCAGCTACTGGCGAGCGCGGCGAACGAATCGACCCACGCGGACGCCGAGTTCGCGCCGACCGGGACGCTCGTCGGGACGGCGGGGGAACTCGGCGCGGCGGCGGTCGGCTCGTCCGACGAAACCCGCGCGGCGATCGAACGATACGGTCGCGCGCTGGCGACCGCGCTCGCGGCCGATCCGTCCACCGGCGAGGTGTCGCGACGGGACGTCACGCGGATTCTGTCGGGTGCACCGCCGTCGGCTCCGGTCGACGACTCCGAACGGGTCGGGGACGACCGCTCTCGGCGAACGCCCTCGAGCGAACGCGAGCGACACCTCGAGCGGGCGCGGGAGGCGATCGAGCGACTGAACCGCGACCGCCCGTTCGAGACGAGTCGCGACGAGCGGTCGCCCGTCGCCCGCCTCGAGTGGGCAACGAGGATTCCGTTCCAGCACGGAGAGTGCGACGATGGGTGAACTGACGCGCCCGATCTGGGTGGCGTATCCGCTGTCGGCGCTGGCCGCCGGGTTCGGGCACTGCTATCTCGGGCTGTGGAAACGGGGCGCGATCTGGTTCGCACTCTACGTCCTCGCACTCGGCGCTCTGAGCGCCCGAACGCTCGCTGGCGCGTTCGAGCCCGGCCAACCGTTCGTCGTCACCGCGTTGCAGTTCGACGCCGTCAACTACGTCGACGTCGCCGTTCCGCTCGCGGTGGTGCTCGTCTGTCTCCTCGACGTCTACCTCATCGGCCTCTCCGACCGAACCGAGCCGACCGCGACGCCGCCGGACGAGCCCCGCTCGAACGACTCCTGATCACCCGTCGCGTCCTCGTCGCATCCGTCCAGCGCGGGTAGCTGACCGTGGTGAGATTTTTGGTTCCTCCGACCGTACCTTCCGTATGGGACGTCTCGGCACGCTTCTCCTCAAGGGACTCGCCGCGCTCGCGCTCGTGATACTGGTCCTGAGCGTCGTCGCGACGATCGTCGGGATCGTCTTCTCGGTCGTCGCGACCGTCGTTTCGCTGGTCGTGATGGCCGTCGTCGCGGCCGTCTGCGTGCTCGCGATCGTCGGACTGGTCTCGCTGTTTCGCGACCGCGACGACCGGACGGACGCCGAGCGCACCGCCCGCTCGTCGACCGACCGCGAGCGGCGAACCGCCACGACCGATCCGCGGGATCGCCTGCGCGAACGGTACGTCGACGGGGAGATCGACGAGGCCGAACTCGAGCGCGAACTCGATCGACTGCTCGAGTCCGACGGCTCGAGCAGTCGGTACGATCGGTTCGAGTCCGACGCCTCGCGGGAGACGAGTCGAGATCGACGATAGCTCGTCGCTTCGCCACCTCACGCCGTCGGCTCCCAGTTCTCGACGTCGACCGTCTCGCCGGCCGGGATCCCCTCGCGATCGTCGTCGACGACGACCCAGCCGTCCGCGAGCGCGACGCTCGAGAGCACGCCCGAGCCGCTCGCGCGGGTCGGGATCGCCGCGAACTGCGGCTCGTCGTCCCCGTCGCGATCCTCGAGCTGCACGCGGGCGAACGTGCGGGTGCCCGGCTCGCTGGGAATCTTTCGTTCGAGTCGTGCGCTCGTCGTCGGATGCGCTTCGGGCGTCGCCCCCTCGAGCCACCGAAGCGCGGGTCTGAGAAACTGGACGGCGTTGACGATGCACGCGACCGGATAGCCGGGAAGCGCGAGAACCGGCGTCTCCTCGACGACGCCGAGACAGACAGGGTGACCGGGTTTGAGCCCGACTCCGTGGACGAGCACCTCGCCCAGGACGTCGATCACCTCCGGCAGGAGGTCGCGCTCGCCCACCGACGAGCCGCCGGTCGTGACCACGACGTCTTTCGTCAGATCGCGCTGGATCGCGACCCGGAGCGCCTCCGGATCGTCGGTGACGACGTCGCGGTAGGTCGCCGTCCCGCCCCAGCGTTCGACCAGCTGTGAGACGGTGAGCCCGTTCGTTTCGATCACCTCGCCGGGTCCCGGATCGCCGTCGACGAGCTCCTCGCCGGTCGGAATCACGCCCACCGTCGGCTGCTTTGCGACCGAAACCCGGGCGTAGCCGGCCGATCGGAGGAGACCGAGGTCGGAGGGCCGAAGCCGGTGGCCCGCGTCGTAGAGGTGCTGGTCCGCCTCGACGTCCTCGCCGACCGGCGCGACGTTCTCGCCTTCGGCCACCGCGTCGGCCACCTCGAGTTCGCCGGTCGCCTCGAGTTCCGTCACCCGCTCGATCATCACGACCGCGTCCGCGCCGTCCGGCAGGGCGCTTCCGGTGTGAACCCGGACGGCGGTTCCCGGATCGAGACCGTCGTCTCGGGCGGTTCGAAGCACGGCCGGCGAGCGATCGCTCGCGCCGAAGGTGTCCTCGGCCCGAACGGCGTAGCCGTCCATCGCCGCCCGCCTGTAGTGGGGGACGTTTCGCGCCGACGCGACCGGGTTGGCCAGCACGCGGCCGTCGGCCCGCTCGAGGTCGACGGACTCGATTCCGGTTTTCGGCGAACCGACGGGCCCCGATTCGGACGCGTCGTCGGACGGCGCGACCGCGTTCCTGAGGATCGCGCGCGCCTCGTCGACCGGCGTCCGGACTTTGAACCCGGCGTCGGTGCGCTCGCTGTCGGCTCCTTTCATACCCTGACTGGGTTCGGCATGCGCAAAAAGCGTGGGGATCGGTTGGTTTCGACGCGCGAGCCAAAGATAGTTCACACGTCGACGAAAATACAGGGATATGGCAGATACCGATCGGATCACCCCCGCGAGCGGGATCGTTCTCGGAGCCGTCCTCGTCGTCCTCGGACTGGGCGCGTACGCCCTCACCGACTTCGCCAGCGTCACGGCGCTCATTCCGGCGTTTTTCGGCGTCGTGTTCGTCGGGCTCGGCACCGCAGGTCGACGCTTCGATCGACCGGAACTCACGACCTACGGCATCGGTGCGCTGGCGGTCCTCGGAATCCTCGGCTCGGCCCGGGGAATTCCGGACGTGATCGCGCTCGCAACCGGCGGCTCCGTCGACTCGGTCGTCGCGGCCACCTCCCAGGGCGTGATGGTCGTCGTCTGCGTGCTGCTGGTTGCGGCGGTCGCCAGAGACGTCCTCGGTTCGTGATCGGTCGTCGAGTCACCGTCGACGAGAACGGGCGGACTGCGGTGGATTACCGTGACGGATCCGTCACACGTCAACCCGCCGGGAACCCGGTCGCACGAGCGTCGATTCCGCTCCGCGGCCTCACCGCTACCGCGGGCTTTTTCGTATCGGCGTTCGAACCTGTATCCATGTCAACGCTGCGCGACGCGCTGCGGGAGCTCTCCGAAGACGTCTTTTTCGATCTCCTCGAGAGCGAGGACGCCTACCTGCTCGTACTCGACGTACCGGGAGTGACCGCCGACTCGCTCGACCTCTCGATCGAGGACGGCCGTCTCTCGATCGATGCAAAGCGCGAAAAGGACCTCTCGGACGACTACCGCTACCTCGAGGAGAACCGGTCGGTCTTTCTGGATCTGTCGGTACCGCTTCCGGACGACGCGCTCGCCGAGGAGACGGACGTCTCCGTCGACCGCGGCGTCCTCGAGGTGACGGTTCCGAAGCGGTCGACCGACGGGGAGACGACGATCGACGTCGTCGACCGCTCGTCGTCCGGACGTGACGACCGCGAGGGCGCCGGTGACGGCCGACCGGCCGACGACGAGGAGCGTACCGAACCGAGGTGAACGAGACTGGCTTCACTCCGCGCGTACAAGCGGTTCGTCCTGGTCGCGTGGCAGTTCCTCCCGCTGTTGCTCGCCTACGCCCGCGATCGCCGCCGGTTCCTGCTGTTCGGTCGATCGCGGCGGGTCGACCACGAGACCCACCGCCACCGCGCGGAGGTGTTGCTCGAGTCGCTGTTGACGCTCGGTCCGACGTTCATCAAGCTCGGCCAGCTGCTGTCGGCCCGCCCGGACGTGTTGCCGCCGGCGTACATCGACGTGCTCTCGGCGCTGCAAGACGACGTGCCGCCGGCCGAGTGGGCCGGCGCGAAGCGCGTACTCGAGGAGGAACTCGGCCCCGTCGACGACCGATTCGAGGCGTTCGACACCGAGGCGATCAGCGGCGCGAGCCTGGGACAGGTGTACCGCGCCCGGATCGCAGACGAAGCCGCGAGCGATTTCGATCCCGGTGACGGGGACGGATCGACCGCGACGAGTCCGGACGGCACTCGCGAGGTCGCGGTGAAGGTGCGCCGGCCGGGCGTCGAGGAGCTCGTCGAGGCCGACCTGCGGGTCATCCACTGGTCGCTTCCGCTCTTGCTGTACTTCGTCGACGAATCCCGGTCGTTCTCGCTCGAGAACCTGGCCGACGAGTTTTCGAAGACGATCCGCGAGGAGATGGACTACGAGCGCGAGGCGGAGATGCTGACCGAAATCCGCTCGAACTTCACGGACGACGACCGGTTCGTCATCCCGTCGGTTATCGAGAGCCACTCCTGTCGGCGCGTGCTCACGATGGAGTACGTCGAGGGGACGAAGATCAACGACGTCGAGGAACTCGAACGGCGCGGAATCGACCGGACGAAGATCGCCGAGAACCTCGAGCGATCCTACCTGCAGATGATCGTCGACGACGGCGTCTTCCACGCCGATCCCCACCCGGGGAACCTCGCCGTGACCGACGACGGCCGGATCGTCTTCTACGACTTCGGGATGTCCGGTCGGGTCGACGAGTTCGTCCAGGACAAGATCGTCGAGTTCTACGTGGCGGTCGCCAACCAGGACATCGACGCCATCCTCGACGTGCTGGTCGAAATCGGGACGCTTTCGCCCGAGGCCGACCGGGCGGTGATGGCCGAAGTGATGGAGATCGCCATCCAGGACGCCAGGGGCGAAGACGTCGAGCAGTACCGCATCAACCAGATCGTCGGCCAGATCGAGGACTCCATCTACGTCTTTCCCTTTCGGCTGCCGAAGAACCTCGCGCTCGTCCTCCGGGTCGCCACCGTCGTCGAGGGGGTCTGCGTCACCCTCGATCCGGACTTCGATTTCATCGCGACCGCGACCGATTACCTCACCGAACAGGGCTACCGCGAGGAGTCCATCAAACAGTATCTCTCGGAAACCGGCGAACAGCTCAGGCGAACCGGCGAGTCCCTGACGCGGATCACCCCGAAAGCCGAACGAGCGCTCGACCGCCTCGACCGCGAGGACCTCTTCGTCCGCATCGGCGTCGAAGACTCGGAGAACGTCTTCGACAAGCTCGCAAAGCGGCTGATCTACGGCATGTTGCTCACGATGTCGCTGTTCTCGATGGGCGTTCTCTACGCGCTCGAGGCGCCGCAGGCGTCGATCGTCGCGGCGGCGTTTTCGGTGATCGTGACGATCCAGCTCTACCGCAGCTTCCGCACCCGACGGGCGACGCGCGTGAAACCGCAGTTCACGCGACAGAACCTGCGCCAGCGCCAGCGTCGCGAGGAGTGACCGTCGTCCGCGGAGTTCCGCCCCGGTGAAACGCTCTTCTCGCTGGCCCGCGAGTATCCGCTATGTACGACGATCGGATCGCGGACCTCCCGCTCGAGATCGAGTCGGTTTCGACCGATCGCCGGGAGCGGGAGACCTCGAGCGAGTTCACGCGCGTCACGACGGAGATCGCGCTCGTCGGACCGGCGGGCGGATCGGGCGACGAGGTGACGGGGATCGGGGAAGACGTCACGTACGAGGCCGACGAACACGACGCGCTGGCCCGGGTCGGTCTCCCCGATCTGACCGGCGAGTACACGCTCGAAACGTTCTCGAAGCGCCTCGAAGAAATCGACCTCTTTCCCGCGGGCGATCCCGACCGCGAGGTCTTTCGGAACTACCGCCGGTGGGGACTCGAGAGCGCGGCGCTCGACCTCGCCCTCCGGCAGGCCGAGTCCGATCTCGCGAGTCACCTGGACCGGACGCTCGAGTCCGTCCGGTTCGTCGCCAGCACCCGCCTGGGCGATCCGCCGACGGTCGAGCGCCTCGAGCGCCTTCGCGAACGGGTGCCCGATATCGGATTCAAACTCGATCCGACGCCCGACTGGGACGACGCGCTCGTCGACGCCATCCACGAGTCCGTCGGAACCGACGCCGTTCGCATCCTCGACCTCAAGGGACAGTACGAGGGGACCGAGGTCGACGTTCCCGCCGATCCGGCGCTGTACGACCTCGTCCTCGAGTCGTTCCCGGACGCAGTCGTCGAGGACCCCGCCCTGACCGACGAGACCGAACCGCTGCTGGATCGGCCGGACGTGCGAGAGCGCGTCGCCTGGGACGCGCCGATCCACGGCCTCGAGGACGTCGAGGCGCTCCCGTGGGAGCCGGGCTGGCTCAACGTCAAACCGTCCCGGTTCGGCTCCCTCGAGTCGCTGTTCGAAACCATCGCCCACTGCGACGAACGCGGTATTCGGCTGTACGGCGGCGGGCAGTTCGAACTCGGCGTCGGCCGCGGCCAGCTCCAGTTGCTCGCGTCGCTTCGTTACCCGGACGGGCCGAACGACGTCGCGCCGCGGGCTTTCAACGATCCGACCGTCGGCGACGGGTTACCCTCGAGTCCGCTCGAGCCGCCGGCCGACCCCGTCGGCTTCCGGTGGTAGTCGTCCGAGGTCGCGTCGACCGCGATCCGCGGGTCGGACGGCCGACCGGCCGGGCGGTCTCGAGGGTGACGCCGCGATGCGAGTCGTCGTCGCCGTTCCGCGCGGCGCGAGCCTGCGCTCGTCAGTATTCGAGACACCGTCCCCACAGCGTCGCCGTCTCGCCGTCGTCGCGGTCGACGTCCCGGTGAAGGTCGAACGCGCGATAGCGCTCGTCCTCGAGAAGCCGGTCGGCCAGATCGGCAGGGACGGAGACGCGACGGCACTCCCCGGAGACGACCAGGCCCCCGGGGCCGAAGGTGAACTCCACGTCGTATCGGTCGACGCGTTCGTCTCGCTCCCGGAAAACGGGGTGGATCGTCTCGATCACTTCGGCGACGTACTCCAGGGCGAGTTCGGTTCCGGGCCGATCGCTCGTTCCGAGGGCGACGCGGACGACGGGAACGAACGTCTCGGTCGATCCGTCCTCGACATCGACGTCTGCGACCGCCAGCCGGCGAACGGTTGGCGATCGCTCGAGGTGCGACGCCGTTCCGGTCGGAATCGACTCCGCCAAGCGATCGTCGAGTTCGTTCGCGAGCGCGCGCCGACTTCCCGTCGTCCGCCTGCGCCAGCCGACGAGAAGGCCCGCGAGGACGACGACGCCCAGGCCGGCGATCCACAGAATAGCGGCGTCCGTCGGTGCCGGAGCCGGGGACATCGGTTACGTCCGATCGTTGTCCGAGTGCGCCCGAACCCACAGTTCGCCGATTCGGGAGAGTCGCGTCCGGTAGGACTTGCCGCGCTCCTCGCGCTCGATGTAGCCCTTGCCGCCCGGACCCAGCCGATCGACGTTGTAGATGACCTTCGATCGGAAGCTGTCGGTGTACTCCTCGTTGAGCTCGCGCGCGAGCGATTCGGCGAGCTCCGAGACGGAAGCGAACTCGCCGTCTTCGCCCAGCTTGTAGAGGATGAGCTCCTCGAAGGGTTTGACGTTCGAAAACGACGCCACGGGCAACTCGACGATGTGGCGACCGTCGATCTCTTTCGCCCCGATCGTCGTTCCCCGCTCGTCGAACTCCGAGAGCAGGTCGAGGGCACTCTCGAGGCGGCGTTCGATCCGGTCGCCGTCGACCGTCTCCGGGTCCGGACCGCCCTCGAGGTCCTCGAGTAAGGCGATCTGCTCGCGAAGTTCCTCCGCGAGTTCGGTTTCGAGGTACTTCTCGGGTGCCGTGTAGTACGTGTGAATCTGCTCGCGCTCGTCCTCGCGTTCGACCATCAGCGAGTGGGCGGCGTTTGCGAACGCGAAACTCACCGTTCGCGGCATCGCGGCGACGTTGACCCACACCTCGTTGCCCTGGTCGAGTTCGACGGTGATGAGGTCGTACGCCTGTTCGAAGGCCTCGTCGTAGTCGTAGACGTCCTCCAGGACGAACCGGTCGGTCTCTGCGCCCAGCAAATTCCGAAAGTCCGTCTCGAGTTTCTTCGAGAGGTGGCGGGAGTACTCGACGTTGGCCTCGCTTCCGACGGCTCCCTCGAGGAGGATGACGCTGTCGACGTCGATCTGATCGCGAACGAGCGGCGCGATCAGCCGGTCGTAGTCGAAGCCGACCGGAACGATGTGGGTTTGCATACGTCCCTATTGCGAGGAAGACGCCGTAACAGTGTTGATCCAGCGGAACGCTATCTATCTGCGCCAACTCGGCCGACTTCTCACTTCTGGGAAGGACGAATTATACCGTCGATTGTGGACCGCAGTGTTATCGATTCGCCTCCAACACGTCTTTCCGTTGGTTCGACTGTTCGTTGCTTGATTCAACGGTCTCGAGCCGGAACTTTTCACACACGTTTAATACGCTAGAGAAAGGCCTTATCACGCCACTACCATGCGATTGGAGAACACGGTTATCGTCGTGACCGGCGCAAGCGCGGGACTGGGCAAAGCAATGGCCGAGGGGTTCGTCGACGAAGGTGCGACCGTAATTTGCACCGCACGAACCGAGGGTCGCTTGCGAGAAGCGGCCGATTCGATGGACGGTCCGGGGCGAGCGGTCCCGATCGCCGGCGACATTCAACAGTGGGATGACGTGACGAATACGATCGATACCACGATCGATCGGTTCGGAACCATAGACGTCGTCGTTAACAACGCCGCTTTAACCCAACACACGATTACCGGGGAAGCCGACACTAACCACGTCGTCGACATTCCGATCGATATCTGGGATGCGATCCTGGATACGAACCTTCGGGGTCTGTTTCTCGTGACAAAAGCGGCGCTCGAGCCCATGCTCGAGCAAGGATCGGGACGGGTCATTCACATTTCGTCGGGGAGGGGAGAAGAAGGCGTCCCGGGGCGAGCGCCATACGTCACGTCCAAGTGGGGGCTCGAGGGATTTCACGAAACGGTATCGCTCGAACTGGACGGGACTGGTGTCGAATCGCTCACGTTCAAACCTCCCGGCGGGGGCGTCGTTACTTCATCTCGTTCGCAAATAGCCGATGAACTCGACCACGAGTCGGCGAGCGTCATGACCGAACCGGGCATCCAACTCGCGGCCGGAAAGGGGGAAAACGGTGACAGGTTCGTTGCAACGCCCGATGGGAACAGCCTCGAAGAGTACTGAGCGCCCGAAACATCGGGCGGTGAGACCTCCCTCGAAACCCGAAAGGCGGCGACAGAACGCGGATATCACGGGGGAGTCGGTAGCTCACCTTACGGGCGCGCCGCATTTCGGGTAAACCGCTGGAGAACTTTCACCCTCCCGACCGCTCGGTCCGGGCGCAGTTCTCGAGACGTTACCGGACGATCGCGACCGGAACCGGCGACCGACGGGCGACGGTCTCCGCGACGCTGCCGAGCAGAATGCGACTCGCGCCCGCTCGGCCGTGACTACCGATCGCGATGAGGTCGACGTCGTGTTCGTCGGCGTACTCGACGATCGATCGAGAGATGTCGGTGTACTCGACGATCGATCCGGAGACGCCGCCGATCTGGTATTCCGTCTCGAGGTCGCAACCGTACTCGGCGGCGAGTTCGCGAGCGTCTTCGAGGATTGATTCGGCCCGATTTTCGTAGCGTTTCTGCATTTCGTCGTGGTCCGCCATCGCGCCGCCTTCGGGCCCGACCGCGGCGTGGAAGTCGCCGGGATCGACCACGTGCAACGCCGTGATCGTGGCGTCGGGATACTCCCGGCACGCGAACTCGAGCGCCTGGGTCGATCGGTCGGAGTCGTCGACGGGTACGAGAACGTGGTCCGTCATGGCTGGTAGTACGGTCGTTTCCTGCTTAAATTTCCGCACGGCTCGGACGAGTTGGGAACACTCGAAACGGATATGGTCGGATCGCCCGAATGCCCGGTGGATCGGCAACTCTTTCGACGTTTGCGATCACGGCGAGACGACCGCTGGATCCGTCACGCCGGGAACGGTGCAGCGGCCACGGTCGCCGAATCGTCGATCCGATCGTAACAACTGAAGCTGTTTGTACACCGACCATTCCGCCGTCTCGCGATCGGATGCGCACCGACTTTCCGTAGCTACTATACACTCACCGAGCACTCGGTCCCGGCGGGAGTCGGTTTCCGACCCCGTTTTCGACCGGGTGGAGAAGTCGATCGGGACCGACGACGATTACGAACCGGTTCTGCACGCCCCCGATCGATCCGCTCACGTCTCTTGCCGTGACGACGTCGATCCGCGTTCGACCCTTTCCCCGACGCAACGTCAACTCGCACCCGACGAGCGGATCGCCCCTTCCGTGCCGTTCTTGAGCCGTCGCCGTCACGACTCCACATGGACGCGACGATTGCCGAGTATTCCCACGGAACCGGCCGTCACTGCGGATCGACGTCGCTTCGCAACCTCGCCACCCACTACGGCTGGGGGTGCGACGAGGAGACGTGTTTCGGGCTGGCCGCCGGGCTCGGATTCACTTACTTCGAGCTGCCCGAGAGCCCTCACCGCGGATTCATCGGCCGACCGCCGCGAATCGAGGAGACGTTCTTCGACCTGCTCGAGATCGGCGTCGACCGCCACGAGGGGGAGGGCTGGCGGACGGTCCGTCGACGGCTCCGCGATTCCCTCGCGGCCGGCGATCCGGTGATGGTCTTTACGGACATCTACTACCTCGATTACTTCGGGAGCGACACCCACTTCGGGCCCCACTCGGTGCTCTGTGTCGGCCTCGAGGACGGCGGCGACACCGCCGTGCTCTCCGACACCGAGTTCGACGAGCGCCAGCGGGTTCCCCTCGAGCGACTTCGGCAGGCGATGAACTCGACGCACGGAGTTCCGCTCTCGAACCGTCACCTCGTCGTCACTGATCCCGAGCCCGGCCGGTCGCTCGAGGAAGCCGCGCCTGACGCCGTCGCCGAGATGGCTCGAACCATGCTCGATGCGGATCGGGCAACCGGGCCCGACGGTAACTTCGGCACCCAGGGACTCGCGGGTGTCAGGCGGTTCGCCGACGAACTCCCGTCCTGGGTCGAGTTCGACGATCCGCAGTGGAGCGTCCGCTTTGCCTATCAGAACGTCGAACGCAGAGGAACCGGCGGCGGCGCGTTCCGACAGCTGTACGCCGACTTTCTCGAGTCACTCGACGGGTCGGGGCCGGCGCTCCCCGCCGACGCGACGGAGCGGATGAACGCCATCGCCGCCGACTGGACGGACGCCGGGGAGACGCTCAAAGCGGCGAGCGAGCGTCCGGATACCGAGCGTATGGGTCCGACGTTGACCGACGTCGCCGAGACGGTCCACGACCTCGCGGACCGCGAACAGCGGCTGTACGAGGACTTGCTCGCGGCGCTCGAGTCGGCGTGATGCGCGAGTTTCGACCGTCGTGCGTTGCCGACGAGCGCTCGAACTGACGAACGCGAGACGCCTACGACCGGTCGAACTCGACGCCGGTGAATTCGAACCGTGCGCCGCCCGCGTCGCTTTCGGTCAGCGAAATATCCCACCCGTGTGTGAGAGCGATCTGCTCGACGATGCGCAGTCCGAGGCCGGCTCCGTTCTCGGACGTCGAGTAGCCGGTTTCGAAGACGGCGTTTCGCGCCGACTTCGGGATCCCCTGCCCGTCGTCCGCGACGTAAAACCCGTCTCGATTCGGAAGGTCGCCTACGGTGACCGTCGTTCGACGACCGCCGTGTTCGATCGCGTTTCGAACGAGATTTTCCAACAACTGCTGCAGCCGGTACGGATCGGCGCGGATCGTCCGCTCGGTTTCGACGACGAGCGTCGCGTCGTTCGTCATCACCTGTCGCCAGCACTCGCGGGTCAGCGCCGCGAGAGAGACCGGTTCGAGATCGTCGATCTGATTTCCAGTCCGAGCGAGCGTCAGAATATCGTCGATCAGCACCTCCATGCGGTCGTGTGCCCATTCGATCGCGTCGAGGTGCTCGCTCTCGCACTCCGTTCGCGCCAGTTCGGTCGACCCCTGAGCGACGTTGAGCGGATTTCGCAGGTCGTGTGAGACGATCTTCGCGAACTCCAACAGTCGTTCGTTCTTGCGTCTCAACTCCGCTTCCCGCTCGCGCTGGTCGGAGATATCGCGCGTGTTGACGACGTAGAACCCGTCGGGCGTCGGATTCGCGGAGGCGATCGATTCGACCCAGCAGTACGTTCCGTCGGCTCGCTCGTGTCGGTACTCGACGGCCTCGACCGCGTACTCCTCGCTGGCGACGACGAGCTGGAACGCCTCGACGATCCGGTCGCGATCCTCCGGGTGGAAGTAGTCCGCGACCTGTTCGCCGACGAGGTCGTTCTGGTCGAACCCGTAAATGCGTTCGATCGAGGGGCTCTCGTACTGAATGATGCCGTTTTCGTCGAGGACGGTGAGGAGATTCGTCGAGTGTAACGGAATCGTCTCGAGCGCCACCCGTTCTCCGCTTTCGGTGATCCCCCCGAATCCCCGTTCGTCGTGTCCTCGTCTACGATGCACGGTACTTCATTATTGCGACTGCGCGATCGGCCGACGGCAGGTCGCCTCGACGGTCATCGGTCGATCGAGACGGATTCCGCCCGACCTCGAGTCGACCCGCGACTCCGCATCAACCGACCGCTCGCGTACCCGCCCCGAGCCGTGGCGGGCGATCAGCAGACGACTTCCTCCCAGGCGAGGTGGTACGTTCGATCCTCGTACTCGACGAACGGAAACTCCGAGAGGCGATCCTGGACGTCGTTGTTTTCGGTCGTCGTGCCGTTTCTGGCGAGGACGTCGTCCGAATCGTACGAGAGGTCGTAGGCGTCGACCGCGTCGCCGTCTTCGACGACCGCGTCCGCCGTCTCGAGCGCCTCTGCGATCGTTTCGACCTCGGTAAATCCGTCGGATTCGGCGTCGTAAACGGATTCGCCGCCGGAGACGTTCTCGACGGCGACGACCGAGACGGTGTGCGTGGTCGGACACTCGGGCGGGTGATCCTCGTCGCTCTCGCCGGCGAGACAGCCCGGGATACCGACCGCGACGCAACCGAACGCCGTGAGGAGGGTCCGGCGCTTCATACTGAGCCTCCAGGCGCGGTCGAAAAGTGCCTTCTGGTTATCTCTCCGCCGGACGACCGAATCGTCGCTCTCTCGTCGTCGGCCCGTCGCGACGTCCGCCGGGTCCAGCTGACCGCTTTCTCAAGGTACAAACGGCGGACGACCGTATCGTCGTCCGGTGACTCTTCCCGACGATCCGTCGCTTCGGGCGCGCACGATCGCCGTCTGGCGGCGGGTCTTCGATCTCTCGTGGCCCGTCATGGCCGAGCAGGTGCTCCGGACGCTGATGCGGACGACGGACATCGTCGTCGCGGGGCTGTTTTCGCCCGCCGCCGTCGCCGCGGTGGGGCTCGCGGACATCTACGGCCGTCTGCCGCTGTGGCTCGGACTGGGGATCGGCGACGGGGCGATCGCCCTCTCGAGTCAGGATACGGGAAGCGGCGACGAGGCAAACCGCAACGAGGCCGTGACGCAGGCGCTCGTCCTCGGACTGATCGCGGCGGTTCCGTTCGTCGTCTTCGGGCTCGTCGGCAGCTACTGGGCGCTCGAGATCCTCGGCGCGGAGCGAGAGACCGTCCGGCTCGGCGGGCTCTACCTCGCTGTGATCATGATCTCCGCGCCGGCGTTTCACGTGACGATGATCGCCGCGCGAGCGATCCAGGGGACCGGCGATACGCGCACCCCGATGTACGTCAACGCGGGAGCGAACGCCCTCAACATCGTTCTCACGGTCTGCCTGGCGCTCGGCGTGGGGCCGTTTCCCGACCTCTCGATCGTCGGCATCGCCGTCGCGACGGCGTTTTCCGATCTGCTCGCTGCGGCGACGTTTCTCGCCGTCATCCACAGCCCCCGATCGGAGCTCGCGTTCGTTCGCCCTCGTCGGTTCGTCATCGCGAAGCAGTTGATCGTCATCAGCGCACCGCGCGTTTCGGAGGGGATCACCGAACTCGTCGCCGAGTTTCCGTTCAACGCGATCCTGCTCGCGTTCGGCACCGAGGTCAACGCCGCCTACCACATCGGGCGGCGAGTGTACCAGCAGGTCTCCTCGCCGCTCGCCCGCGGTTACGGCGTCGCCGCGAACATCATCAGCGGTCAGTCGCTCGGCCAGGGAAAGCCGGACGACGCGTTTTTCGACGGCCTCGCGGCGGCCGCACTCGCGGTCGTCACCGTCGGCGGGCTCGGAGCCGTCCTGTTCGTCGGGGCGGAGTGGATCGTCCTCGCGTTCACCCGAGATCCCGAGACCATCGACTACGCCGTCGACTTCGCTCGAGCGTACGCCGTCTCGACGGTGCTCATCGCCTGTTACGTCGTCCTCGCGGGTTCGCTCCGCGGCGGGAGCGAGAGCCGTCCGCCGTTCGTGGCCAAGGTCACGGGCGCGCTGTTTTTCTTCCTCGGCATCACGTACGTCTTCGGCGTCCACTTCGGGTACGGCGTCGTCGCCGCCTACGTCGCTATCGTGGCGGACTTCGCCTGGCGGAACGTCGTCGTCGGCGGCGTCTACCTCCGACGAAACTGGCTCGAGCGCGGTGCGTCGATGATGCGCGAGCGCGGGAGCGCCAGTGGAGACGAGTAACGGGGTTGTCCAGTAGCTGTCTCGATCGGTGCCAGAAACGTTGGAAAATGTTAATATCCTGGGGCCCGTGTCTCTACTTGCTCGGGGAGTGGGGGGGTAAACACGTTACCGGTCATCCAACCGTTGCCAACGTCTCCCCGGGCGTTCTCAGCCGATCGACGAAAGGCCAGTCCGTTCCGACGAACGCTCGAGCGACCGCGAGCGTCGCCGATCACCGCATCGGCGGATCGAACTCGGTTTCCTCCGGCAACCCCGGCTCGTCCAGGTCGTCTCTGACCGCGCTGTAGGTTCTGCGGTAGCGCGCGATCTTCCGGTAGAGGTAGTAGCCGATCGCGAGGTCGAACGCGATCACGTACCCGACGAAGGCGAGCTCCGGGGAGACGGGATACAGCGAGGCGACTGCGCCCGGGACGATCCCGACCGTCGTATTGTAGATCGCGTGAACGATGGAAGCGACCAGTAATCCTTTGACGACCAGCGGACCGGCGTACTGCGGATTGAACTTCGCGAGTCCGAGGTAGTAGCCCGCGATCGCGGAGTAGATGACGTGTCCGGGACCGACGAGCGCGCGAACCGTCGCGATGCCGGTCGCCGCGGTGAACACGCCCGCCTGGGCCTCCGCGACCGTTCCGGCGATGTAGATGGCGTTTTCGATCGCGGCGAACCCGAGACCGGCGATCGCTCCGTACACCGCGCCGTCGATGACCGCGTCGAACGTGTCGCTCCTGTAGGCGAAGACCCGCACGGCGAGCAGTTTCACGGCCTCCTCGACGGGACCGACGATCAGGAAGAAAAAGAGCACCGTTCCCACGATCGGGATCGCCTCGAACCAGGGCCGGGTGACGGAGTTGACCACCGCGGCGAACGTCGCGAACAGCACTGCCAGTACGAACGTCGCCACGAGCAGTCCAAGCGGTTCGTTCGAGGTGATGTCCGTGTACCAGATGAATCCGGCGAGCAGCGCCGCCGGAACGACCGACAGTCCGAAGAAGATTCCCAGCAGCGGCCGCTCCGCGACGAGGATCGCCGGCTGGACGAGCAACAGGAGGGTGATCGCGAGCGCGACCGCGAGCACGATGGCGCGAAAGCCGTAGCTGATGGCGCTGTAGATGGCGTACGCGAATAGATCCAGCGCGGATCGCGGCTCCCACGTCGAGACGTCGTAGAGGTCGGTCGACTCCTTGTCGGCACGCTCGACGGGGTCCCGCCTGCGTTTCATGCGAACCGGTACGGTCTCCTGACCGGTAAGCGTTCGCCGTCGCGAGCGTGAACGAGTCCCCGCTCCGACGCCGATCCTCGCGTTTCGAACCGCCGCTCGCGTCCGCTCGAGTCGACTCGGAATCCACAAAGGGGCCCCGCTCCAACGTGGGCGTATGCACTTCGACCAGCGAACTCAGCGGGCGCTTCGCGACGTCGGTCTGGAGACGGAGGAGCTCCGGGCCGCCTCGCGGGCGGTCGTCGAGGCCGTCGAGGAGGACGCGGCTGCGCTCGAGGCCTTTTTCGACGAACGCGAGACGGTCTACTCCGACATGGAGATGGCCCACTCGAGCGCGACGTATCCGAAACACGCCGTCGAGTCGCTCGACCTGACGACCCACGCGGACGAGATGCGCGGCTGGCTCCGGTTCGACACGTGGGGGGTCTACGTCGAGGACGGCCGGCTGCTGTCCAACGACACCGTGGAACTGACGCTCGGGCCGACGATCCACGACAGGGTCAGGTTCGCGCCCGACCGCGACCTCCTATGACGACCGTTCGAATCCGGGGCATCTACGCCACGGCGATCACCCGCTGGATCGAGGAGAACGGCTTCGAGACGGTCCAGGCCTCCGAACCGATCCGCGAGCGGTTCGATCGGTCGTTCGAGTCGGTCCCGGCCGACGTCCGGATCGAGACGACCCGCGACCGCCAGGGGCTCGAGGTCTCCGGCGCTCCCGACGCGGTCGAGTCGGTCGCGGACGAACTCGAGAACGTCGGCGTCGACACCTTCCGGTGGACGGCGGACGCTCCACGTGGGGCGGTCTTCGACGCCGAGGTGCTCGAGGCGGCCGGCGGCAGCGGCGCCGCGGTCGACCTCGGCGGCGGTCGGCGCGGCTATCTCCGGTACGACGACGTCGACGGCTACGTCGACGAGGGCGACCGGTACCGGGTGCAGGTTCGCGAACCCGCGCCGCCGTGGGACGACGATCGGCCGCTGGTCGAGCCGACGCTCGAGGTCGAGAGCGGCCTCTGTTTTCTCTCGCGCGACCGGACCGGCGTCTCGGCGGCGCTCCGGGGCGAGCGCGCCGACGAACTCGTCGGCATGACCGACCTGCTCTCGACCGACGTTCCGTCCGGCTGGGGGCTGCGCTGGCGATCCGCGGCGACCGACGCGGACCTCGAGACGATGGGACGCGCGCTCGAGCGAGCCGTCGAGCGAGCCGAGGAACTCGAGTCGGCGCTCGAGGACGCGCCGGAGGCGCCGTCCGAACCGGCTCGCCTCGTCGCACCGGGTCGGACGGCGTGGCTCTGGTTCGGCCGCGAGTCTCGCTTCGCGCTCGACGACGCGCGGCGCGCCGTCGAAACGACGATGCCGGGCCACCACCGGACGAAGGCGGCCGATCGGGCCGCGAGCGCCGCCGTCGACTTCGCCGAGGCGGTGTGTGGCTCCGCCGACGCCGCCCCGGTGTCCGACGGATCCGACGACTTTCCGTTCGACGCCGTCTCGCGTCAGTTCGGGCCGACGACCGGCGACCGCCTCGAGATCGGCCACGGCAAACCCGACGGCCGGCTGATCTCGCTCGGGTACGGCGACGTCACCGATCGGGATCCGGACGGCCGGATCACCCTCGAGCGGTCGATGCGCGGCGGCGGGACGTACGACGCGCTCGACGTTCCGAAGGAGGACGGCGACGTCGCGGTGACCAAGTTTCGCGAGGGCCGCTGGTGGTACCCGACGACCTACCGGAGCGCCGACGGCTCCGCGAAGGGGACGTACGTCAACGTCTGTACGCCCGTCGAACTGTTCCCCGAGACGATCCGGTACGTCGACCTCTACGTGGACGTGATCAAGCGACCGGACGGAACCGTCGAAATCGTCGATCGGGCGGAACTCGAGGCCGCAGTCGCGGACGAACTCGTCGCCGAGAACCTGGCCGAGAAGGCTCGAAGCGTCGCGACGGCGGTCGAACGGGCGCTCTCGGAATAGTCGGAGGCGGTCGCAACGAACTCAGTCCGACGCCGTCGCGAGTTCGTCCGCGGCGTCGGCCGCCGGGAGCAGGTGAACGTAGTCGTCGAGGTCGAGAGCGAACTCCCGCGGCGTCGACGGATCGATCCAGAACAGTTCGAACTCGGAACCGTCTTCGTCGCCGCCGTCGGTCACCGTGTGGATCCACCGATCGCGCGGTTCGTGAACCCTCGAGTGAAAGAAGTTCCGAACGTAGCGTTTGGGCGGGCGGCGACGCCTGGTCCAGACGTCGGTCGACAGGTGACGCGTCGCGCTCAACGTTGCGAGTCCGCTCTCTTCGCACACCTCGCGAAACAGCCCCTCCCTCGGCGACTCTCCCGGCTCGAGCGTCCCCTTTGGGATCTGCAAGCCGTCGTGGCCCGGCCCCTCGAAGACGAGCAACTCGCCCGTCCCTCGAGTGACGTAGGCGCACGCTTTCCGGACGTACGTGACGTCTCCCATGATACTTAGTCTCACACCGTCGCCACGTAAAAGCGTATCCGCAAGGTCATTTTAGGTGATTAAGGGTATATCGGTCGAGCGGCGCACTCACCGGCGACCGCCGCGGCGCGACGGCGGTTCGGCGAGCGCCGACCGGATCACCCTGGATTCGCCCTTTCGAAGGTGTTCGGCGGCGGTACTCGGCGCACACCCGATCTCCTCCGCGACGTCCTCGTGGCTCGCCTCGCGGGGGACCGCGTAGTATCCAAGCGAGAGCGCGGCCTCGAGCGCCTCGCGCTGGCGGTCGGTGAGTACCGACTCGAGCACGCCGGGGACGGCTGTCATACCGCCGACCGCCGTGACGGTCGCCTCGACCGGCTCCGGAACGTCGTCGAGGGCCGTCTGGATCTCCGCTGCGGGACCGAACACCGTACACGAGACCACGCCGTCGCCGTACTCGACGGGCGGAACGACCACGACCGGACTCCGCGAGACGGCGTCGATCAGTTCCCGGAGCGGTTCCGTCGTCGCGTCCCTGACGTACGCGTAGAAGGCGTCGCTCCCCGCCGGCGCGAGCGCGTAATCGAGGACCTCCGGTATCCGCTCGAGGTGCTCCCGAAACGTCTCGATATCTCCCTCGACGTAGTGCACGATCCCGAGTTCGTCTCCGGCGACGTTCCAGTGCATCGCGGTCGCTCGCTCGACTTCGGTCGCGCCGACGAGCACGTCGTACATCGGGTGGATCTCGGCTTCGCGTCCAGCGGCATCGAGAGTCAGCCCGACGCGTTTCATACGGGAACGCTCGCCGCAGTCGACTTAAATCCTCCAGACGGATCCGGGACCAGCGATACGTCGCCCCGGAACCGACTAGTACGCGATGTCCGATCCCGTGCGAACGCTGTTGACGGGAGCGACCGGAACGCTCGGACGGGCGTTGCGCCCTCGGCTCGTCGAGGCCGGCCACGACGTTCGCGCAGCCAGTCGATCGCCCCGGTCGGCTGCCGACGGCGTCGAGTGGGTCGAACTCGACCTGGCCGACGGAACCGGCCTTCCGGAGGCCCTCGAGGGCGTCGACGTCGTCGTCCACGCGGCGTCAGCCCCTCGCGGCGACAGCGAGGCGGTCGACGTCCGCGGAACCGAACGGCTCCTCGAGGCGGCCGCTGCCGAGGGAGTCTCGAACGTCTGTTACGTCTCGATCGTCGGCGTCGACCGGATTCCGCTCAGTTACTACGAGCACAAACGCGAGGCCGAACGACTCGTCGAGGAGCGTCCGGTTCCCTCGACGATCGTTCGCGCCACGCAGTTTCACTCGTTCGCATTCGAGTTGCTCGAGACGGTTTCGCGGCTGCCGATCTGGCCGCTACCGACGGCCGTCCGGATCCAGCCCGTCGACGTGGGGGAGGTCGCCGCCGCGATCTGCGAACGGGCGACGCTCGAGCCCGCCGGCCGGGTGCCGCCCGTCGGCGGCCCCGAGGTTCGAACCGTCCGCGAGCTCGCCAGTGCATACCGCGAGGCGAAGGGGCTGGGCCGACCGATCGTCCGACTTCCCGTCCCGGGCTCCGCTGCCGCCGCGTTTCGCAACGGCGAGGCGACGTGCCCGGACCGCGCGGTCGGTACCGTCTCGTGGGAGGCCTGGCTATCCCGCCGACTCGATTCCTGACACGGGCCATCGGGCCCGCGTCCGGGTGCAATCGCGAACGGTATGCGGATGTCCCGGAGCCGGCGGACAGCAGCTCGTCCGACGCGGCGGCGGAGCCGACTCGAGGGTCACGGCGGCCGACGCGGTCTGCGGCGACGGTTCGCCGGCTTCGGGCGGCGCTCGTCCGCGACGTCCGTGCGCACCGATCTCGACGGCGATCGGATCGGAGAAATGAAAGACGCGTGGACGCCGAATTCGGGAGGTCCAAGCCGAATCCTCGAGGTGCCGATGCGGACGTCGGCGCGGGAATCTGCCTGCTCGGGTTCGGCGCTACCTGCGCCTCCCGGGTGACAGTATAACTACAAGTATGTTCAAATATCTGCGTTTGTGAATGCGGAGAACGATAAACAACTGACGTTTGTCGCCTCTCCTTTGGAATATCGGTCCGATATTTCATACGGACTTAAGTAGAGTCAGGGATGTGATACTGTCATGGAGTGGGTGGTTTCGGTTCCGGTGATTGTCGTTCTCACCAGCGGAGCGCTCGCGCTCGTGGTCGCGCTCGAGGCGATACGTCACCGACCCAATCCGATGGCGTGGCCGCTCGCGGTGTTACTGGGCGGTGCCGCGGCGTGGGCGTTGCCGTACGGGTTGAGCATCGGTGCCACGAACCCCGAGTCGGTGTACCTCTGGAACCGGATCCGGTACCCCGGAACCGTGCTCGTCCCCGTCGCGTACTTCGTCGTTGCGACGACCTACGCCGGCAAGACCGAGTGGTTCTCGAAGCGGGTGTACGCGGCGCTTTCGGTCGTTCCCGCGCTCACGCTGGTCGCCATGTTCACCAATCCGCTCCACGGATACTTCTGGCGTTCGACGACCGTGGTGCGAGCCAACGGTGCCTCGGTCGTGGCGTTCGAGCCCGGCGCGCTCTTCTGGCTCAACCTGTTTTACTCCTACGCGCTCGTCGGCGCTGGGCTCGCGATGTTGGCCTTCGTTTTCGTTCGGTCCGGCGCGATCTACCGAAAGCAGTCGGCTCTGCTGATGATCGGTGGGGTCGTTCCGCTGGCGACGAACGTGGTCGTCAACGTCGTCACCGAGACGGGGTCGACCATCGATTTCACGACGACCGCACTGACCATCTCGGGTGGGACGTTCGCGGTCGCACTCTTTCACTTCGACCTCCTCGATCTCCGGCCGGTCGCGAGGGACAAACTCGTCGAGGAGCTCGACGACGCGGTGATCGTGGTCGACCGAACCGACACCGTCGTCGACGTCAACGACGTCGGGAGGCGCGTCCTCGACGATCCCGAGATCGGTGATCCGATCGCGGACGTCCTTCCCGACGGCAGCGACGGTTCGCTCCCCGAGACGCTCGCGAGCGGGGACGGAGAGTTCGTCGTCCGGACGGAGGGACGAACGCGCATCTACCGACGACGATCGACGACGCTCACCGATCGGTTCGACCGGCGGACCGGTCGCATCATCTACTTCGACGACGTGACCGACCTCGTCGAGCGCGAACAACGGATCAGCGTCCTCAACCGCGTTCTCCAGCACAACGTTCGAAACGAGCTCTCGCTGGTCGTCGGCCACCTCGATTCGGCCGCCGAGACGGCGACCGAGCCGACGGCCGAACACATCGACGCGGCCAGAGAGAGCGCCATGCAGGTGGTCGACCTCAGCGACAAGGCCCGAACGCTCGAGCGGACGATCACCGCCTCGGGTGCACGCGAGGTCGTGTCCGTTTCGACCGTCGTCCGTCGCGTCCTCGACGACGTTCGATCGACGTACCCCGACGCGACGTTCGAGATGGCGGTTCCCGACGAGCCGATCCGGGCGACCGTCGCGTCCGAGATGCTACTCGAGGCGACGCTCGAGAACCTCCTCGAGAACGCCGTCGACCACAACGACTCCGACGTGCCGCAGGTGGCCGTTCGGATCGACCGAACTGCAGACAGCGTCCACCTCTCGGTCCGCGACGACGGATCCGGGATTCCCGACGTCGAGCGCCGAGTTCTCCACAACCTGACCGAGACGCCCCTCGATCACGGTAGCGGGCTCGGCCTCTGGATCGCCGAGTGGACGGCGACGCTCTCGGACGGACGACTCTCGATCTCGGAGCACGACGGAGGCGGCGCGCTCGTGACGCTTTCGGTGCCCGTCGCCGAGGAGTGACCGCGTCCGTCGAAAACAGTTGTACCGCGAATTCGGCCGCCGACGAGGTCGGCCGGACGAACCGCCGCGCCGTCGTCAGTCCGCCGCGAGCTTGTCGAGACCGGCGGATTCGATATCCGCGCCGTCGACCGACGATCGGAGCGCGTCCATGCCGTCGTCGCGATCGATGTCGAAGTCGTTCCGGTACAGTTCGTCGACCCGGTCCATCTCGTCGTCCGTGAGTTTCGCCACGTCGCTCGCCGCCGCCCACTCGTCGACGTCGTCGGTCGTCCGGAACGTCGGCGTGACGGTCGCGACCGGATCGTGCGAGAGCAGCCACGCGATCGAAGCCTGTCCCATCGTCCGCTCGCCGTCGCGTTCCAAAAACCGTAGTTTCTCGAGTTTCTCCCAGCCGGTTTCGTACCACTCGTCGGGACGGAACCCGCGGTGATCTCCCTCGCCGAGTTCGGTGTCGGGCGTCACCTGCTCGTTCAAAATTCCCGAGGAGTGAGGGACGCGCGGAATCAGGCTCGTCGAAGAGCCGGTCTCGTCGACCGTCTCGAGGAAGTGGTTGCCGACCTCCTGTTCGAGCACGTTCCAGACGAGCTGGACCGAGTCGAACGCTTCTTCGATCGCGAAGTCGCCCTCCGCGAGCCAGCCGATCGAGGGACCGAGCGCGAGGCCCCTCGCCTCGATTGTCCCCTCCTCTTCGAGTTCGTCGAGCAACTCGAGGACGTCGGGCGTGATCTCCTCGACGTTGGCGTTGTGCAACTGGAGGACGTCGACGGAGTCGACGCCCAGGCGCTCGAGGCTCCTCTCGACGGCTTCTCGCAGGTAGTCGGGATCCATCTCCTTGGGGAGTTCGCCGTGGCCGGCCTGCGGGTTGTTGTAGAAGTCGTAGCCGACTTTGGTAGCGATCGTCACCTCGTCGCGAACGTCCGACAGGGCCTCCCCGATCAGTTCCTCGCTTCGACCGTGGCCGTAGACGTCGCCGGTGTCGAAGTACGTTATCCCCCGGTCGACGGCGTGGCGGATCATCTCGATCGCGTCCTCTTCCGTTCGGTCGCCCCACCAGTCGGTGCCGACGACCCACGCGCCGAAGCCGACCTCGCTGACTTCGACGCCGGAGTCGCCCAGTTCGCGGTATTGCATACGCCCCCTTCGTAGCGCGACGACTTATGGCGTACGGAACGGGCGAGCGGACGTTCCGAACGGGTTCGGCGATTCGACTCGATCCCGGCAGCTTCGAACGTGGAACGATCGGTGCGCTCTTGGTCGCCGATTGACTAGTCCGTGCATGGACGACGCTCGCGGGCGGCCGATCGGACGCGTCCTGGTCGCCGTCGTACTCGCCGTCGCCGTACTCGTGCCCGTCGTGATGTGGCGGTTGACGGTCGAGCCCGATCGTCTCACCGTCGGCACGGGCGTCGTGGCGGTGTTGCTGGTGATCGGGTCGATCGCGCTGCCCGCGTTGCTGTTCTCGCGGTGGCAGTCGGCCGATCCCTGACACCTGATCGCGGCCCCGGTCCGCGTCGAACGCTTCCGCTCGGGACCGGCAAGCCGGACGCACAACCGAACCCCTATCAACTCCGCGGGCAATACCTCGAGTATGACAAAGCGGTACGTCTCTCTCCCCGAGGATGCGGAGACGGGTATGCGCGAGTTCATCGACGAGGTCGACCGGCGGCTCTCGAGCGGCGAGGACACCTGTTCGGTCGTCGAGGACGTCCTGATCGACCTCTCCGGAGACAGGGAGGCGTACGACCGCTGGCAGGACGGTGCGTCGGTTTCGGCGGCGACGAAAGTGCGTCTGCAGAGTTACGATCCCTGTAACACCACGTTAGAGAGCGAGTACTACGCCGAAAAGGACGAGGACGAGTTCAGACGGTCGAAGCACCTCCAGTGGCTCTGGCGGCAGTTCGACAGCCTCCCGATCGCGGACAACGTGGAGTTCGCCCTCCGGTTTCGACGAATGCTCGCGGATCACCTCTTTGCCGACTGCGGAGAGAACTGCCGCTTTTTCAAGGGAATCACGTTCACGTACGGCCACAACATCACGATCGGGGACAACGCGGTCGTCCACGACGACGTTCACCTCGACGACCGCGGAAGGCTGACGATCGGCGATCGGGTGTCGATCTCCGACGGCGTCCACGTCTACAGCCACGACCACGACGTCGTCGACCAGACCGCGGTCCGAAACTACCACACCATCGTCGAAGACGACGTCAGGCTGACGTACGACTCGATGGTTCGGGCCGGAAACAAGGTCGGCGAAAACGCTATCGTCGGTGCGCGCGGCGTCGTTCAACACGACATCCCCGCCCACCACATCGCGGTCGGCATGCCGGCTCGGAGCGTCAAGATCAAACCCGGCTGGGAGTCGGTCGCGACCCCGCTCGAGGAGGCGGGCGTCAACAGACAGGATCAACGCCGCCTCGAGTACGATCTGCCGGACGACCTCGACGTCTTCGACGAGTTCGAGCGCGACCTTCAGCCGCCCCACTAATTCACCCGACGCTGACCCTTCGCGTTCGCTGAATCGGGGAACACCCAAGTGTCTTGCGAACGTATGACACGGTGATGGAGCTCTGGGGTTGGCTCGTCGGCTACGTGGTCCTGTTCGCCCTCCTCCATCTGGTACTGTACTACGTGTACGCCCGCCGCGACGACGGCGAGGGAACGAGTTCGCCCTCGTTCGCCGACCCCAACCGCGCGCGGTCCCAGTCGGCACCGGGGCCGGACCGGTACCCGCGAGCGACGGACGACGTCCCCGGGGTCGATCCGCCACCCCGGGACGCTCGCGACCTCGACGGCGAGACGATTCGCTGTCCCCACTGCAGCGCGCGCAACGCGGCGGATCAGACGTTCACCTACTGCTGGCACTGCGTGTCCACGCTTCGTCACTGAGAACGACCGTCGCGAAGCGGTGACCGTACCGCTCCCGAACCGGCAGAACGCGCCCGTTCGCCGTCGGAGATCCCCCGTCTCACTCGCGATCGGGCTCGGACAGGGCCTCCTCGAGCCGATCGAGGTGATCGACGCCGACCACGGCGACGAGATCGCCTCCCGCTTCGTGCTCCCGCAGCCTGTCGACCATACAGCGCTCGCGGGTCTCGTCGCGGTACGAAAGCGCGGTGCCGTCCGTCTCGACGCTTCCGAGCAGCGCCTGGACGGTTGCGACGTGCGAACGTTCGTGTGCGGCCTGCTCCGCCGGCGGGTCGGTGTGCGAGCAGTCGTACTCGATCGGATCGTCGCGCGCGACGGTCATCGACGTCGCGTGGGTTAACGTCGCCGCGACGCGACAGGCGAGCGCCTCACGCGTCGCGCCGCCGACGCTCGAGACGAGCCGCCGCGCGGTCGCGGGCGAGACCCGGTCCGCGACCAGCCGGGTCACGAGCCGCCGGAGAAACGACCAGTTTGGCGCGTCGATGCCGACGACGTCCGCACCCGCCGCTGCGCCGATCGCCGCGCTCATCTCGCCGCCGAACCGGGGGGAGCCGTCGGCTCCCTCGTCGGCGGCGTACGCCCGGTACAGCGGGACGGCCGCCGGCGGCAACTCGAGCGCCAGCACGTCCGGATCGACCGCCTCGAGGACGCGCTCGACGCGCGCGACGCTCGCCGGGTGGTCGTGGACCACGCCGAGGAGATACACGTTGCCGGCCGGTCGTCGGAGCCGCCGGCAGAACTGCTCCGTGATGCGGGGGTCGTCGAGCGATGCGAAGAGGGACGGGGAATCGTCCATTGATCGAGTGGTAATACGTTACTACCGGCATAACCCTTCTGTTGTCCCGCTCGCTCCGTTTCCGTCGTTCGATGACGAGCGAGAAAGCGGAAATTACCGACGTAGCGACGACTCGAGGCGCAGTAACGAACTGGTGAACGGCCGAAACGATTTCGGCGGTTTATGCTCGGATCGTCCGTTCGTCGCCGTTCGGGACGTCGATCCGACGCGTCGCGGGGAGTGGAGACGAGCGAACGAATGACGAGAGAAACGTTCACCGAAGCGGACGAGGGGAAACGCGTGTTGAACGCCGACGGGACCGAGGTCGGCATCCTCGTCGCGGTCGAAGAGCGCCGCGCGTACGTCGATCCCGATCCGGGACTCGTGGACACCGTCAGGGCGAAACTGGGCTGGGGAACCGTCACCGAGGAAACCCATCCGCTGGACGAAGGGAGCGTTCTCGAGATCACCGACGACGCGGTCTACCTCCGCGGAATGCTCTGATCTCGTCGTCGACCGGCGGCCCCTCCGAGAACCGCGAGCGGGAAACAGTCGGGTCGTCGTCGCTCGAGGCGGCGAACTGCGCCAGGAGTTCGCGGACTATCGCAACGCGCACTGAGCGGATAGCGCGGGAGGAGCGATCGTCGACCGAGGTCGCGTCGGGAGAGCGATCCGTCGAGCAGGACGTCTAGACGCCGGTCGAGTAGCGCAACAGGCCGGCGAAGCCGCCGAAGGCGTCGTAGAGCTGTTCGCCCTTCTCGAAGTCGGTGGAGATGAACTTGGTTTCGGTCCCGCGCTGTTCTGCGATTTCGATCAGGTGATCGATGGCGTCCTCGCGGTCCTCGTCGGTCGCCTCGACCTCGCTTTCGCACTCGCTGCAGGTGTGCTCGGGCGTGAACTTGCGCCGATCGATGACCTCGCGGTCGGTGTTTCCACACTCCTCGCAGTCGTAGCTGACGACGTCCTTACGCAGGTCCTCGCTGATCAGCAGCCGGTCGACCGCGCCCATCATCAGGTTTCGGCGGGTCTGCTCGAAGCCGTACGTCGCGAGCTCGCCCGCGTTGAGTTCCTCGAAGAACTCCTCCATCTGTCGTTTGTCCTTCATCACCTCCGCGTCGGCGAGGGCGTCTTCGGCGTTGTCGACCAGATCCTTCAGCCCCGACTCGTCGGTGTAGGCGACGTCGAACTTGCCGAGCACCTTGTCCTGGATCTCGTGGTGGAGGTAGTCGCCGTCGAGGAACTCGTCTTTCGTCGGGGAGGGACCGCCGACGAGGATGCCGTCGAGGTCGTGGCGTTTCGGGACGAAGAGGTCGTTTGCCATCCCCGCGACCTCCTGATAGAAGTTGTCGATCGCCTCGAGGCGCAGGCGGGCGAATCGTTGTGCGGACTGGCCACCCTTTCGCTGCTTGCCGGGGACGAGCGACGAGGCCGACTTGACGGGTTCGATGCGTTTCCCCTTCAGCCAGCCGACGTTCGCCTCGCGACGATCGAGGACGACCAAGCCGTACAGTCCCTTGTCCGCGAGCATCTCCTCGAGTGGCTCCGTCAGGAAGTCGGAGTCGCAGTGGTACCGGAAGGATTCGACCGGCTGGGGCGGGCTCTCGAGTACCCTGGTGACCATATCGGTCTGGCCGCCGCCGGAGTCGACGGCCCCGGAGAACAGCACCATCCCGTTCTCCGGCGGATACGTGTCGTAGTACCGCAGCCGATCCTTGATGCTCGTCAACGCGTCCTGAACGTTGGTTCGGGTCTGCTTGGACTTGATGTTGGCCGCCTCGCTGTGTTCCTGGGTCACGTGCTGGACGACGTCGCTGACCTGTCGGTCCTCCGGAACGTAGATCGTCACGAGCTGCGTTCCGGACCCCTCGTAGTTCGTGAGATCCTCGATGACCTTCCGGAACTCGTATTTCTTCCGGTCGGACTGCTCCTGCTCGCCCTCCTGGCTCATTGGCCGTACAAAACGGTGCTGTAGCTAAGTATTCTTTGAACGCCGTCGAATCGCGGACCGCCGTCGATTCGGGCTCGCCGACGAATCCCGTCGTCCGACCGCAAACGGGGGTAAGATTCACGGTGTTGCCGTTCCACTGTCCGGACAGTATTCGAGTATGTCCCACGAGACTGTCTATGCTATCGCGAGCGGAAAGGGCGGTGTCGGGAAGACGACGACGACGGTGAACCTCGGGACGGCGCTCGCGCTGGCAGGCGAGCGCGTCGCCATCGTCGACACGGACCTCGGCATGGCGAACCTGGCCGGATTCGTCAGCCTGACTCCCGACGCGACGACCCTGCACGACGTGCTGGCCGGCGACGTGTCGATCGAGGACGCGACTTACCGCCTCGCCGACAACATCGTCGCCGTTCCCAGCGGAACCGACCTCGACGAGTACGCCGAGACCTCGCCCGAAGGGCTTCGGGAGGCCGTCTCGGAGCTTCGCTCGACGTACGACTTCGTCTTTCTCGACGTCGGTGCCGGCATCAGCCACGAGACCGTCCTCCCGCTCGGCCTCGCAGACGCCGTCGTCGTCGTCTCCACTCCCGAACCCGCCGCCGTCCAGGACTCCCAGAAGACCGTCGAGTTGACGGACCGCGCCGGCGGCGATCTCGCCGGGCTCGTCGTGACCCGGACGCATCCGGACAGCGACGTCAGTTACGAGGAGATCGCCGACAGGCTGGGCGTGCCGTTGCTCGGGACGGTTCCCGAGGATCCGACCTCCCGCGAGAGCGTCTACGCCGGAACGCCGCTGGTCGTCTACGATCCGGACAGCCCCGCGTCCGATTCCTACCGTCGGCTCGCGGCCGACCTCGCCGGGATCGAGATTCCCGATCAGTCGGCCGACGACGCGGACGGCTCAGCAGTCGATGCGACGCCCGACGACGCGGCGGTCGATGCGACCTCCGAGGACGCCGGCGACGCGGCGGTCGATGCGACACCCCACGCGGACCGATCCCCGGACACCTCCGAGACCGAAGCGGCCCACGACGACGTCTCGAGTGCGATCACGGAAGCCGAATCCGATCCGTCGTAGCCCGTCCGGCGACCGCGTCGTTCGTCGACGGCTGACCCCCGCTCGTCGCGGCGGTGGAGACCGGCTAACGGATCGGTAGGCACCGATTGGCCTCGCCGGTACGCCGTCCGTACTCCCGATTTCTTTCGAAAGCTGTGACTACCCTCGAGTCCGAACGATCGTCGATTCCGGAAAGTAATCGATTCCGAACGCCGGTTCGCCGATCGATCGCCGTAACTCGAAAATTCCGGCGTATCAGACATCAATTCTTCTGAAACACTGTTGAAAGAACGAACGACGACGGCTGATCAACGACTCCGGAGGTACGAGCTAATTACTAATCCGGTCGTCTCTCGACCGCTCGACCATGGAGCGACGAAAAATCCTCCTTGGCAGTGGAGCCGCGCTCGCTACCGTGCTCGCGGGCTGTTCCAGTACAGAAACCGGCGAAGAGATCGACGACGATGACGACGGAGACGACGGCTACGACGGCGGTGACGACGGTGACGATGGCTACGACGACGGTGACGGCGACGACGACATTCCCGGCTTCGACGGCGACGTCGAAACCGGCAGCGAGAAAGTGACCATCACGCAGGTCGAACGCGAGGGCAACAGCATCGGCGTCGTCGTCCAGACCGAGACCACCGATACCGACGAGCTGTACGCCGAACTCGAGGAAGTCGCACACGACCTCGCGTACGCGATCTCGGACCCCGACCGGTTCAAAGACGAGGTCGAGACCATCGAACTCTACCTCGAGCGCGACGGTGCGCACGTGCTCGGGCTGTTCGTCGACGTCGGCTGGGCGCTCGACTACCTCGAGGGCGAGATCTCGAGGGACGAACTCGCGAAGAAGGTCCTCGAGACGAAAGAGTAGCCGCTTCTCGTCCGCCTCGAACTGTCGGCGGCTCGACCTCCGTTCCCGTCGACGATGCTCGACACGTCCGGCAGACGGACGTCTCGAGTGCGGACTATCCGCGAGCGACTGAGCCGCCCGCGACATCGGGCTAACCGCAGGTCCGGTCGCACCGTCGCACCGTTTTCGAGCCGATCGTCACATCGACCGGGGTGCGGCCACGCCCAGGATAGACAGCGCGTTCGCGATCGTGTGTCTGGACGCCGCCACGAGCGCCAGTCGCGCGTCGCGTCGGTCGGACCCGACGTCGTCTCCGAGCACCGGACACTCGCGGTAGAACGCGTTGAACCGATCGGCGAACTCCCGCGTGAACGTCGCCACCCGGTGCGGTTCCAGGTCGTCGGCGGCTTCGTCGACCACCGCCGGAAACCGCGCGATCGTCTCGAGCAGGTCCCGTTCGGCGGGCGTCTCGAGCAATCCGGCGTCGAGTGACTCGAGTTCGACGTCCTGTTCGGTGAGATCGACGTCGGGATCGAGGCCCGCCTCCTCGAGAATGCCACAGCAGCGTGCGTGGACGTACTGAACGTACGGCGCGGACTGGGCCTCGAAGTCGAGCGCGCGTTCCCACTCGAAGGTGATCGCTTTCGTCGGCTGCTTCGAGACGACGTCGTACCGGACCGCGCCGATGCCGACCTGGTGGGCGATGCGCTCGATGTCCGCGTCGTCCAGATCGTCGTCGCGGATCCGATCGTCCAGCCGGGTTTCGACCTCTCTGCGCGCTCGGTCGATCGCCTCGTCGAGCAGGTCGTCCAGGTCGACGCCCGTCCCGCGGCGCGTCGACATCTTTCCCTCGGGAAGGTTGACGTAGGAGTACAGCACCTGTCGAAGCTCGTCGGTGTCGTTGCCCAGCAGTTCGAGCGTCGTCCGGAGCTGTCTGGCCTGGAGCTTGTGGTCCTCGCCGAGGACCGTCACCGCGCGATCGTAGTTTTCGAACTTCCACTCGTGGTGGGCGAGGTCGCGCGTGGCGTACAGCGAGGTGCCGTCCGACCGCAGGAAGACCAGGTTCTTGTCGATCCCCCGTTCTTCGAGATCCAGCTGCCAGGCGTCCTCTTCGTAGACGGCCTCGTCGAGTTCCTTGAGACGGGCGACGAGGTCGTCGGTGTCGCCGTTGCGCATAAAACGCGTCTCCTTGACGAACTCGTCGAACTCGGCGGGGAGGCGCGCGAGACACTCCCGCATGCCCGACAGCACCTGGTCGACGACGTCGCTGACCCGCTCGTAGGTCGCTTCGTCGCCGCGCTCGAGCCCCTGCATGATCGACTCGATCTCGGCTTCGGCGGCTGCGGCCTCCGGCTCCGACGCGTTCTCGAGGAACGCGTTCCCCTTGCGGTAGTACCGAACGAGGTCGTACTCGATCCGGTCGCGTGCCGGCTCGTCCTCGAGATCGTCCTCGTCGAACGTCTCGTAGGCCCACGTGAACACCGCCATCTGCCGGCCGGCGTCGTTGACGTAGTAGTGGCGGTCGACGTCGTAGCCGGCGTACTCGAGGAGATTGGAGATAGCGTCGCCGATGATCGGGTTTCGCGCCCGCCCGACGTGGACCGGCCCCGTCGGGTTCGCGCTCGTGTGTTCGACGACGACTGACTCCTCGCGGTCGTCGAGCGCGCCGTACTCGGCGTCGGTGGCCGCCTCGAGCGTTCCCGCGAAGTACGAATCGCTCGGCAGGAAGTTGAGGTAGGGCCCCTGCGTCTCTACCGCAGAGACGGACGCGAGATCGTCGACGTCGATCTCGTCCGCGATTCGACCCGCGATCGCCGGCGGCGGCGCGCCCGCCTCGCCGGCGAGGCGAAACGCCACGCTCGAGGCCAGGACGCTCTCGACGTCCTCCGGCGGTTCTTCGATCCCGAGATCGTCGGTGGGGAACTCGAGTGTCGAGAGCGCCTCCTCGAGGGCGTCCTCGACTTCCGTGCGTAGAGAGAGGAACATACCCGCCCGTATTCAGGGGGGAACTAAAGGAATGTCGGGTTCACGTTTCGAACGGGAGGTCGCCGAGAAACGCGTCGCTCTGGTAATCGAGGTGATCGAGCCGGGGTCCGAGCAGCTCGCGCACCAGGACCACCAGCGGATTGTCCCGTCCCTCGCCGATCAGGCCGACTTCGCGTTTCGTTTCCCCGCGTTCGTTCCAGAGACCGACGGCGACCCGCTTTCGATCCGACACGATGAGCCGGCTCAGCGCGGTCGACTTCGTTCGATCGTTCATCCAGTCGAGCTGTGGCTCCCACACCGTCGCGTTCGGGAGGTGCTCTCGGAAGAACCGGCGCACGCTCCGTGCCGTCCCGCCGGCGTAGAAGTCGACGCCGCGTCCGATCGCGTTCTCCGCATCCGGGAGGCAGTCCGGACCGAGCAACTCGTCGGAGGTGTAGATGAGAAACAGCTCCTCCTCGGTCCTCTCGGCCAGCTCCCGTCCGTACTCGAAGATCGCGTCGCGTCCCTCCAGAAGTCCGATCTCCGGCGTCGTTCGCTCGTCGCCGCCGACTCGAGCGAGCAGTTCGTCGATCACCTCGAGTTCGCGCCACTGGGCGTCGCGTTCCGCGGACGCGTCGGTGACCACCCGCTCGTCGGCGTCGTACTCGAGCAGCCCGGCCTCGTCGAGTTTCGGCAGTCGGTCGTGGTGAAGCGTGAGTCGACGGTCGTCCAGCCGATCGGTGTACGCGGCCGCTTCGCAGATAGCTGCGTCCTCCGACACGAGGCGCTCGGCGATCTCGCTGAGCGTCACCGGATTCGTCGCCTCGTCGACGATATCGAGAACGGCTCGATTGACGGGATCGGAGAGTACCCGAACGACTCGTTCCTCGTGGGATTTCATGATAATGGATCGGATACCGAGCCGAATAAGTGTGGTTATTGGCAACACGCGCCAATATGTTAAATGTTATCGGCAAATGTCTGCGAGACAGACAGTTTCGACTCGCACACGAACGTGAGAAGCGAAAGCGTCCGACGCATCGTCCGGCGCTTCGGTGTACTACGCGAATCGGTCGGCCACGTCCCGAAACCGATCTTCGTGAATCGGTCGGAAGAGTTCGTCGGTGGCGTCGAACTCCGACGGCGTCCAGAACCGCGCCGTTTGCGCATCGCTGCCGGCCGTCGGCGTCCCCCGGGTTTCCTCGCGGTCGACGACGTAGTGGATCATCGTGACGTGCTTGCCTCCCCGGGGCGGTAACGCCGTCGCATCGAGAATTTCGAGGGCGTCGGGATCGACCGTCACGCCGGTCTCCTCGGCGAGTTCGCGCGCGGCCGCTTCGTCGGGATCCTCGCCAATCTCCATGTGGCCGCCGGGAAGCGTCCACTCGCCGACGCCGGGCGGAACGGCCCGCTTGACGCAGAGAATCGACGGCTCGAGCTCGCTGCGATCGACGACGGCGACGCCAGCGCAGGGCACCGGATTGTGCCAGATCACGTCGTCGCAGGAGGGACACCGTTTGCGGTCGCGGGCTTCGACGGTGGTCGTCTCGAGGCGAGTTCCACAGTGCGGGCAGTACTGAGGCGGTCGGCTGACCATCTACCCGACCGTTCGGCGGTGACCGTCCAAAAGGTATCGAACCGACCCGGCGGTGTCGGCTTCGCTCGTGCGGTCTGTTGTACCGAGTTCCCGGTGCAACCGCGACCGTTCAGGGGTTACACGGGTATCGGCGTCCACCGGTCCGTTTCAGTACGTTTCGCCGTGTCCGACGTCGTACTGATCCCCGATGGGGACGGGAAGCTGTCCGCCGGGTTGTGCGCCAAAGAGGACGGAAACGGCGGCCTCGAGCGCCGTGGCGTTTCGGCTCTGCCAGCGTTCGATCGCGTAGGAGGCGATCGCGGCGTCGACCGCGTTCGGATACGAGCCGACGTCGTAGGGGAGCCCGGTCGACAGCCCGACGACCGGCGTTCCCGTGTTCGCGACCGACTCGAGGACGGCGAGCTGGCCGTCCGGAATCGTCGCCTGCGAGTACGTCTGGACGATCGCGACGTCCGCGTCGGCGGCGAGTGCGGCCGCGTTGTCGGCCTCCGTCGGCGTCGGGTCGTGCGAACTCGCCGCCAGCTGGAGCGTCGTCGCGTCGGTTTCGCTCTCGACCGCTTCCCGGATCGTCACCAGGTCCTCGACGCCCGCGACGAGGATCGTCTCGTTCGGCGACGGATCGAGCGGGAGCACGCCGTCGTTGTAGATCAGCGTGATGCCGTCCCGTGCGAGATCCGCGGCCGTCTCGCGGTGACTTCGCTGGCCGACCGTCGCGATCGCGTCTTCGGGATCGACGAGGTAGTCGTCCATGACGCCGTACTCGAACTTGGCCTCGAGAACCCGTCTGACGGATTCGTCGATCCGTTCTTCGGTCAGTTCGCCGTCGCTGTAGGCCTGATACAGCGCGTCGTAGGTGTCGACCTGGTCCTCCCAGGTGCCCGTCGCCATGATGACGTCCGCGCCGGCCTCGATGGCCATGCGAGCGCCGTCGCTCGTTCCCCAGTGATCCTCGATGGCGTCCATGGACATGGCGTCGGTCACGACGATGCCGTCGAATCCCATCTCGTCCCGAAGGAGGCCGGTCAGGACGGCCGGCGAGAGCGTGGCGGGTCGCTGGTCGTCGATGGCCTCCACGATGACGTGGGCGGTCATGATCGCGCCCGCGCCCGCGTCGATCGCCGCCTGAAACGGCGGGAGGTGAACGTCGCGAAGCGTCGCTTCGTCGTAGGTGACGATCGGCAGGTCGTAGTGCGAGTCGTGGTCCGTGTCGCCGTGGCCGGGGAAGTGTTTCGGCGTCGCCAGGACGTCGTTGTCCTGGTAGGCTTCGACCTGCGCCTCCGTGAACTCGGCGACGGTCTCGGGTTCGCTTCCGTACGACCGAATGCCGATGACCGGATTGGCGGGGTTGGTGTTGACGTCCGCTCCCGGATCGAAGTTCCAGGTGAACCCCATCGAACGGATCTCCTCGGCGGTGATCTCCGCGGACGTCGCGGCGTTGTCCGTCGACCCGGAGGCCGCGAGTCCCATCTTTCGCGGGTGCGTCGTTCCACCCACGTCGATGTTGTGCTCGGATCCGTACTCGAAGTCGGCGGAGATCAACAGCGGAATCTCCGGATCGGCCTCCATCGCCCACTCCTGGAGGACGTTGTTGTACGCGGCGGCGTACGCCGGCGACGTCTGGTTGTAGATGATGGCCGAGCCGACGTTGAGGTTCTGAATCGCCGTCTTGGTCTCCTGGGGCGGCAACTCGTGTGGATCGGTGAGCCCCCGGGTCGTCACCATCACCAGCTGGCCGATCTTCTCTTCGATCGACAGCTGCTCGAGGTAGCCGTCGATCGCGCCGCTCGGACTCGCTCCGTCGGTCGAGCCGGCAGCGACGCCGGAGACGGACGCTGCGATGCCGGTGGCTGCCAGTCCTTCGATGACGCGACGTCGTGTCGGATGGGTTCGGTCTGCCATTGGATATCTCCACCGCCACGTACTTTGATACAAAGGATATATTTCAGCACTAAACACTTAATGTCGATCGACAGAGTACTTCGCGTCAGTGGCGGCCGCCAGCCGTTCGATCCGTCGTTTCTGGGCGGTCGAGGACCGTTCGGCGATCGAACCGTCGCGTCGGAGACAACGGGACCGACACCGCCGACGCGCGTCAGAGCGTCTTCAGTCCGCTCCCCGTCAGCGGAACGACGACGTCGTCGTCGGGCTCGAGGACGCCCGCCTCGCGGTAGCGCTCGAGTGCCGCGGGAGCGACCGCACACGTCGGCTCGACGTAGAATCCGCCCCGGTGGAGTCGATCGAGCGCGCTCTCGATGGGATCGCCGCCGAGGGCGATCGCGTCGCCGTCGGTCCGATCGATCGCCGCCAGAATCTCGTCGCGCCGGGCGGGCGCGGCGATCTTGATCCCGTCGGCGATCTCGGTTCCGTCGCCGTTTTCGTCGACCGTCTCGCCGCCCAGCGCCTCGACGATGGGGGCGTGACCCGCCGCCTGTGCGCCGAGGAGACGCGGCATTCCGTCGACGATACCCGCCTCGTTCAGCAGCGAAAAGCCCCGATACGCGCCGAGAAAGAGCGTTCCGTGACCGATCGGGAGCACGATCGCGTCCGGAGCGCTCCAGGCGCACTGGGCCGCGACTTCGAAGGCGAACGTCATCGTGCCCGCGTAGAACGCCGGGTTCCAGGCGTGGCTCGCGTACCACCCCTCGCCGGCTTCGACGGCCTCGATACAGGCCGCCGTCGCGTCCTGTCTGTCTCCCTCGATGCAGACCGGACGGGCGTCGGCCCGCTGGATCGTCATCAGTTTCGACTGCTTGACGCTCTCGGGGACGTAGACGTCCGCCTCGAGACCGGCACGCGCGGCGTAGGTCGCGATCGCCGCGCCCGCGTTTCCGGAGGAATCCTCGATGACCCGGTCGACGCCGAGTTCGACCGCCCGCGAGAGCGTCGTCGTCGCACCCCGATCTTTGAACGAGCCGGTCGGAAACACGTACTCGAGTTTGAATCGCGCGCCCCACGCGGGTGCGTCCACGAGCGGTGTGAACCCTTCGTGGAACGTCACGTGTCGTTCGATCGGGAGGAACTCGAAGAACGTCCACAGACCGTCCCGGGTGTCGAGTTTCGACAGCGGCAGCGGCTCCCCCTCCGGATACGGCCGCTCGACGAACTCGAGGGGGGCACCGCACTCGCACCGCCAGGGTTCGTCGGGACCCGCGGGGTAGGTCCGCTCGCAGGTCGCACAGCGGAGATCGGACGCCATGTCAGAAGGTGTCGACGTCGGTGCCGACCGAACAGACGTACTCGCCCGTCGCCACCTGGGGCAGTCGGCGCGTTCGCCAGAGGATGCCGTCGCTGTCGGCGGTGATCGTCGCCTTTCGCTCGCCGAAGGGCGTCGTCACCTCGAAGATCGTCTCGCCCGTCGAAACCTCGTCGCCGAGGTCCGGGACCATCGTCACGAGCCCGCCACAGGGTGCGCCGTACTGTTCGAACCCGTTCGCCCGCGTCTGGGGGGAGGGCTCGACCGCCTCCGGGAGAAAGCCGTAGTACCTGAGCACGTTGAAGACGCCCTCGACGCCGAGTCGAATGCTCGAGTCGTCCCAGCCGACGCAGCCGCCGAGTTCGGGATCGACGGTGGGGATCCCCTCGTCCGGGGCAGCGCGGGCGAGCTGGCCGTTCGGTCCCTTCTGATCGAGAACGTACCCGCAGCCGAACGCTTTGGCGAGTTCGAGGCAGTCGTCGTGGAGTCGGTGGCGCGTTCCGCACCTGACTCGGACTTCGTCGATCATCCGGCTCGTCGATCCCTGGTGGAGGTCGAGAATCAGATCCGCGCGGGTTGCGGCCTCGAACGTCGCGGCGGCGATTCGCTCGCTCGAGGTCCCGTTTTCGTTCCCAGGGTAGGTGCGGTTCAGCTTGGTGTCGTCGATCGGATTCCGGTGCTCTGCGACCTGAAACCCGTGGTAGTTGACGATCCCAACGATCAGGATCGTCCCGGAGAGTTCCGCGGGATCGAGTTGCGGAACGACGTGCCGGATTACGCCGATGCCGTTCAACTCGTCGCCGTCGCTCGCAGCCTGGAGGTAGAGCGTCTTCCCCGGTTCCACGCCGTTGACCACGGCGACGGGGAGACCGAACGGGCTGCCGTCTCGGGTTTCGCCGACCTCGAGTCGGCCCGTATCGATCTCGCCGGGTTCCGCGCTCGCCGTTCCGAGCGTCGTCATGTCACTGACGACGGACCGGTTCGTCTTTATACCTTCCTTTGCGCTCGGTGAATCGAACCCGAACGGGTCGTCGCCGTGACGGGATCCGGTCGCGTCGCATCGAGCGCGCGGCTCGCCGGCGACGGCGGTCGGATCGACGCGGTTCGTCTTCCGTCACGGCTCCGTTCCCGGCTCTCTCGTCACCGGATCCTCCTCGTAAATCGCGATCCGTTCGTCGCTGGTCACGACGACCGTGTACCCCTCGAGCGTGAACTCGATGCCGACGTAGCCGTCGACCGACTGGGCGTGCTCGAGGAGCTCGTTCATCGCCTCCGTCCGAATCCGATCGTACAGCGGCGCGATCTCGGTGGCGGGAACGCCCTCGAGCGCCGCCATCCCGTTCACGATTCCCTGCGTCGGCGTCGTCGAATCGTCGTACTCGAACCGAACGACGGTACCGCCGTCGGGAATCGTGCCGTCGTCTGTATTATGTTGCATGTATTACAAACCGTTTGCAACGGAATTAGCGTTTGGTCCTAGTAGCTTTGGAAACCCTCGACAATTCACCCGATTGCGACGTGTCGGTTGGGATCACACGCAAACCGCGCTCGTCAAACGAGCGCGAATGGTAGTTGACGAACCAGTGACGATTTCTCTCGAGTGACCGCGAAAGTACAACACTCGATCGGTGACTGTCACTGGTAGTCGGGAAGCCGACCGGATCGATCGGAGCCGGCGACGAACGGGAGGTCGACGATCGCCGCGGGCAGTTCCTCGCCGTCGACGCGAACCGACACCGCCTCGGCCTCGAGGCCGTACTCGACGACAGCGAGCGCGATCACGTCCCCCAGCAGTTCGCTCTCGCCGGCGCGGGTGACCGTACCCACGGTCGAGTCGCCGTCGAAGACGGCTGCACCCGACGCGGGGACCGACGATGCGTCCCCGCTGCTCTCGTCGCGGTCGGGTTCGAGCGTGAGTCCGACCAGCCGCTTGCTCGGCCGACCGCGGTTCTCGACGCGGGAGACGACCTCCTGGCCGACGTAACACCCCTTCTCGAAGTCGAGCGCGGCTCGAAGTCCGAGCACGTTTGGGATGCGTCCCTCCAGTTCCGTCTCGAACAGCGGCGTACCGGCCTCGAGCGCGAGACTCTCCCAGGTTCGATAGCCGAACGGGGCAGCGTTCAACCCCTGATTCAACAGGACGTCGTAGACGGCCTCGGCGTCTCCCGACCCGCAGATCACGTCGTAGCTCTCCTCGCCGGTGAGCGCGTCCGTTCGGATCACCGTCACTCCCGCGTCCCCCATGGTTCCGCGCACGAACGAGAACCGGTCGTCCGGGGCCGCCGCTCCGTTGAGGACGCTGGCAACCTTCTCCGTCGCCTGGGGGCCGTGGACGCCGAAGGTCGCGTACTCGTCGGTCGCGACCGAAATCTCGACGTCCTGGATGAACACCTTCTCGGACCAGTCCTCGGCGAGCGCTTCGGCCGTCCCGGGCGGGACGAACAGCAACAGCCGTTCGCCCGCGTTGTAGATGGAAAGTTCGATCTCGATGCCGCCCTGGGGATCGAGTACCAGCGCGTAACATCCCCGCCCGTCCTCCGCGGGAACCCGATTCGAGACGACGTTGTCCACGTACTCGAGTCGGTCCTCTCCCTCGACGACGACGACGCCGTAGGCGTGTTCGATCAGCCCGACCCCGTTTCGGACCGCTCGGTGGGCCCGGTCGGGCCGGCCGAAGTGTTCGACGATCGTTCGGCCACCCCGCACACCGAACGTCGCGCCGTGGTCCTCGTGAACGGATTCGATGACGGTCATAGCTGGACACAGTCGCCTGCGCGTATCAGGCGTTTCGATTCACACGGTCTGCGGTACCGACGGACAGGCACGACCGTCGACCGATCGCGGTTGAGGGGAAACTGACGGGCAGCAGGGCGACTCAAAAGGGAAACCGCTCGCGAAGCCACTCGCCGATCGACCGCTCGGCGTCCGTCTCGGACGGATCGCTCGGGACGACGCGCTCGTCGGGTTTGATCGTCGTTCGGTCGCCGTCCGATTCGACGACGATCAGCCCGTCCGTCTTCAGCCGCGCCAGGGCGTCCTCGAGGTCGTCGATCTCGGCTTCGACGGCGGCACGAAGTTCGAAGACGGTCATCCCCTCCTCGGACCGGTCGACGAGCGCATCGAGCACCGCCACCTCCGTTCGCTCCCGGTCTCGATACTCCCGCTTCGCTCTCATCCGTCTCACCATTCGACGACCCGGGATTTGACGTTTGCCGTTCACACCGATCCGTACGGCGAAATCGGATCCGACGCCACCGCCTCGAGACGTCGGGACGCTGTCAGACGGACGGACGACGTAGGCGGTACGTTTTTTATGGCCTGACTGGGTACGGTGTCACAATGGTCCTGCGATGTTCGCTGCTCGGACACGACTACGGCGAGTCCGAAGTCGAACGCGAGCGCGAAGAACGGGGCAGCGAGGTCGTCGTCACCGTCCAGGAGTACGAAGAGTGTCTCCGCTGTGGCCAACGAAACGTCATCAGCGAGAACACCGAGGTGACGAGCATCGTCACCGGACCGGACGGCGATCCCCGCCCCGACGATTCCACTCTCGACGCCGAATCCGAATCGCCTCCCGAACACGTCGGCGCGTCCCCCGATTCCGACGCGGCCGACCCCCACGCGGCCGATTCCGATGCGGCCGAATCGGACGCCGTCGTCGTCGACGCCGAACCGACCGACGCACAGCCCGCGTCGGATCGGGCGACTGATCCCGACGACGTCGACGTCCCGACCGACGACGCTGGCGATCCGATCACCGACGACGGCGAGATTCTCGAAGACGACGGCGACTCGAGTACCGTCTCACCCGGCGACTCGGACGCGGCCGACGACCGCGATCACGGCGAGTGGCCCGACTCCGACGACGTCGGCTCGCCGGAAGACGCCGTCGACGAACCCGCCTCGTGGCCCGAGGCGGACGACGGTCCCGTCGAGGACGAACCGGTCGAGGACGACGCGATCGTTCTCGAGCACGACGAGTCGGCCGTGGACTCGTCGACGGGTGCCGAGGCGGTCGCGACCGAATCGGAGATCCTGAACGCCGCAAACGGCGTCGTCGATTCCGAGACCGACGACGACTCCGCGTCCGGCTCCGGCATCGAACGCGCCGGCTCGGTACCGACGCCGGGCGAAAACGGAAGCGGTCGCGCGGACGAACCGACCGAGTTCTACTGTCCGCGCTGTGAGTTCGTCGCCGGCGACGACCGCGGCTCGCTTCGCGCCGGCGATATCTGTCCCGACTGTCGGAAAGGCTACCTGGGCGAGCGTCCGCTCCGGTGAACCCGCCCGCGTTCGGCTCTCTCGCCTTCCGCTCGTTTTCACGCCCGGTCTGGTTCGATCCGCCTCGTCACCGATCGTGTCGAGTATCCACAACATCGGCTATGAAAAGAGGTAAACACCCCGCCGTGTATCTCCAATCCATGAAGGAGTACAAGATGCGTCGCGGTGAATATCTCGAGGAGCGAATCCCGGACATGGAGTCGACGATCGAGGACTACTTCGGTCCGATCACCGACACCACGGAGTTCAAAGGAAGTGACCTCTACGTGATCGGCGAACCGGACAACCCGGTCTTCGAGAAGATCGTCGTCGGTGCCGTCGAGTACTCCGGCAAGAAGGACAAACTGGCCGTCCAGTTCTACGAACGCGATCCGACCGAACTCGGGCCGGACGAACTCGAGGCGGCCGGCGATGCCGTCGACGCGAAAAACGACTTCCTGCTCGAGGCGACCGGACGGGACGCGAAAGCGCGTCGCGACTCGATGAAACGCTCGGTCGAAGACGATCCGGATCACGACTTCTAACATCCCCTTGGGCTGCGGGCTATCGCGAGCGACGCCGTTCGATGGACTGCCTGCCCATCGTCGAGTCGGGTTGCCGTCGCGGGTTGGACCGACCGTCCCTCCCGGCCGGTATCGGGTGCGCGAGTGGCCGGACCGACCACCTCGGTCCGAAACGGCTATCTGGCTCTCGTCGAATCCCTCGAGTAGGATGGACCTCACCGCGTTCCTGTTCGCGACGGCGGTCGCCCACGTCGGGTTCGCCATCTTCGTCACGGGTCACGCCTACCTGACGGGCGAGGAAGCCGGCAACTGGCCGTACGTCACCCTCGCGCTCGGGCTGGCGGGCGTGGCGGGCTACTTCTTCTACGACGAGCTGTCGTAGTCGAGAATCGGGAGAAACGCCGCACCTCGAGTCGCGTGAGCGGAGCCGATCAGGCGAGAAAGACGTGTCGTGGCCGGTCGGCGAGGACGTCCCGGCCGAACTCGACGGTCTCGGAGAACGCGTCGCTGCGGAAAAAGGCCATGGCATCCTCGCGGGAGTCCCACCGGCTGGCGATGAACATGTCGTCTTCGTTCTCGCGGTTGACCAGCAGGTCCGTCTTGCGGTGGCCGTCCATGTCGGCGAGCAGCCCGGCGACGTCGCCGAACGTGTCGACGAAGTCGGTTCGGTGTTCGGATTCGACGGTGTAGAACATCCCCATCGTTCCCCAGGAGTCGCCCTCGTCGTCGCCCGCCTGGCGAACGACGTCGGGCAGGTCGGCGAGGAATCCGGCGGCCGTGTTCGCGGCGCGGTCGGTCTCCCAGAGGCTGACGACCGCCGTTTCGGCGTCGTCGCCGCCCTCGCTCGGCTCGTAGACGGCCGTCTTCACGTGCGTGTCGTAGTGATCGAAGTTCGTCCGCAGGCCGTCGACCTCCTCGAACAGCTCGTCGGGGTCGGCGGCGGAGTAGAGCACGACCGCGTGGACGTCCTCGCCGTGTGGCTTTCCGGCGTAGACGCCGATCCCCTCGAGTTCGCTACGGACGCCGTCGTCCTCGTCGTCGCCGTGGTGACTGTCGGAGCCGTGGTCGTGGTGGCTGCCGTCGTCGCCGTGGCCGTGCGACCGTCCGTGACCGCGCTCGCTCGACCCGTGTGGATGTGCGGACTCCTGGGGAACGTCCTCGCCCGCGAGGAAGGCACCGAGATTTTCGGGCGGGAACCGACGAGCCGAGAGGAAGCGGCCGAACTCCGCGAACCGGGAACTCGAGGGATCGAAGCGCATCTCGTAGAGCAGCTCTTTGACGTCGGTCGGGTCGTCGGCGAACAGCGTCACTCCCCACTCGAAGTCGTCGAGGCCGATGCTGCCGGAGATGATCTGCGTGACCCGACCCGCGTACTCGCGGCCGATCTCGCCGTGACTCGAGAGGTGGTCCGCACGCTCGTCGAAGGGAAGGTCGTACCAGTTGTGGTCGGGGCCGCGACGCTTGCTCATCGGGTAGAAGCTGACGAACTCCGCGTCGGGAATCTCGGGTTCCAGGCGCGATTCGATGTACCGTTTCAGTCCCGTATCCTCGACCTCGCCGTCCTCGTCGAAGTAGTCCTGGGACATGTAGCCGGAGACTTCCGTCACCGAGAGGTACGAATCGGTCCGTTCGGTGAAGGCGGCGAGTTCGGTGTGCTCGAACCGCCGCTCGAGCGCGTCGAGGTCGGCGAGCGTCGGTCGCAGGTGCAACACGAGCAGATCGGCCTTGTGACCGAGCACCGAGAACGTCGCCGAGTCTCCGTCGTCCGCGTCCTCGAGTCGCTCCGTCGCTGCAAGGTAGTCGACGCCCTCGTCGATCGCTCGCGAGCGTCGGTGCTCCGGAGCGTTTCGCCAGGCGTCCCAGTCGATCGACCGGAAATCGTGGAGGACGTACCAGCCCTCTTCGGTCTGCGGTGGTGTCCGACGGTCCATGTCCGTCGGTTGGGGTGGCGACCCCAAGAAGGACCGGGTTTCGAGCGCGGGAACCGATCGCCCGACCGACGGACGCGAGTTCGGCCGAACGGATTCGTGCACCGATCCGCGGATCGGGGCGTGGTACGACGACCGAAACCCTTTACGTACGTCCGTTTAAATCACGGATCACATGCGGAAAAGTGGGCCGCCGAAAGGACTCATCGCCTACCTCGTCCTCGAGTTGCTCGAGGAGAAACCGCGGTACGGCTACGAGATTCTAAAGGAAATCCGTGAGATCAGCGGCGGTCACTGGGAACCATCGTACGGCTCGGTCTACCCCATCCTCTACAAGTTCGAAGAGAAAGGCTGGGCCAGACGGATCGAGCGCGAGGACGAACCCGACCGGAAGTACTTCGAGTTGACCGACGACGGGCGAACGGAACTGGCCGACCGCCGCGAGAAAGGCTCCGAGAAAGCGAGCGACTTCGCGGACGTGATCCTCGGCTTTTTCCACGTCTACGCGGCGTTTTCCACCGACGACAGGTTCGAAATTCCGCGCCTCGAGGGCGAGTGGCACTTCGACGAACCGTTCAGCGAGTGGATCGTCGAGCAGGTCGTCCGCCACCACGAGGACTACTTCGACACCGAGTTCGAGCGCATCGAGGACTCCCCCGAAGAGTTCTACGAGCGCCACGGAATCGATCAGGACGAGTAGCTATCGTCGATCGGTTCCCGCTCGCTTCTCGAGACGACGGGTGTACTCGGTGCCGACGTGAGATACAAGAGTCCGTCCGTCGAACGACGGACGTGGTTCCATCACACGTTCTCGTCCCGCTCGACGGCTCGCCGCTGGCGTTCGACGCGCTCGAGCACGCGCTCGCCGTCTTCGACTGTCGCGTCACCGTGTTGAACGTCGTGACGCCGCTCGACGCGAGCATGAGCGAAAGCGACGTTCTGGAGCCGGACGAAACCCGGATCGCGGAGGCGCGCGATCGCGGCGACCGACTGATCGAGCGCGCTCGCGATCGGGCGGCCTCGGTGGACCGAACGGTCGAGACGGTCGTCGAGACCGGTCAGCCGGCGGAGACGATCCTCGCGTACGTCGACGCTACGGACGTCGACCACGTGGTTATGGGCGCTCACGGCGAGCCGATGACCGGCGCGCTCCGTCGGCTGCTCGGCACCGTCGCGACCGCCGTCGTCGGCGAAGCGCCGGTTCCGGTGACGGTTATACGCTGAACAGGCGCAATACCACGGCCTTCGGGCCGTGGATACGCGCCGTCACCCAGTGACATATTCTACCGACACTGGTAGGGCTGGATATTCCACGCCAAACATAGGATTTCCTACTCTATGACTCATAACAAGTTATGAACGCAGTACGATGCTGGAGACAACTCGTACCTACGTCGCAAGCATCACGAACCACTCGCAGGTTCGTGGCGACCTTGACCAGTGCGGGTTCTCCGCCTCGAAACTGTGGAACGTCGGACGCTACTATATCCAAGGCCGATGGGATGAAGACGGTGAGATACCCGATGAAGCCGAACTCAAATCGAAGTTGAAAGACCACGAACGCTATAGTGACCTACATTCTCAGTCAAGTTCGTTCGAGACGGCGAAGCCGTCTCGTGATGCCAATGAGCTTCGCTCATTGAGCACAGCGAGTTCTCGAAGAACTTGCTGAGGCGTTCAATGGCTGGTACAACTCCGACGACGGCAACAATCCACCTGGCTACCGAAAACGGGGCGACCGACACCCACGCTCCACCGTGACGTGGAAACAGAAAGGCATTAAGCACGACGCCAAACACGGTCAACTCCGCCTCTCGAAAGGCTGGAATCTGAAAGACGGTCGATCTGACTTCATCCTCGCCGAGTACGAAACCCGGCCCGACGTAGAAGTCGAGAACATCCAACAAGTGCGTGCCGTCTGGAACGGCGACGAGTGAAAACTGCACCTCGTCTGCAAGAAAAAGATTCCTATTGAGGACGCTCCCGGCGACAACACGGCAGGCATCGACCTCGGCATCAGCAACTATCTCGCCATCGACTACGAGGATGGCCCCTCGGAGTTGTATCCGGGGAACACGCTGAAAGAGGACAAACACTACTTCACCCGCGAGGAGTACCGGACGGAGGGCGAGACCGGGCCATCGAAACGTGCGCGGAAGGTTCGGCGGAAACTCTCCCGGCGCAAAGATCACTTCTTCCACGCCCTCAGCAAGCACATCGTGCAACGGTGTGTCGAGGAAGGTGTGGAGAAGATAGCGGTTGGCGACCTTAGCGACATCCGCGAAGACGAGAACGGCGACTCGCGGAACTGGGGTGCGTCGGGGAATAAGAAACTGCACGGATGGGAGTTCGACCGATTTGCCCGTCTACTCGAATACAAGGCCGAGGAACATGGTATCCTCGTTGACCGAGTGGACGAGGAGAACACGAGCAAGACGTGTTCGTGGTGCGGGCAGATTCGAGATGCGAACCGCGTGGAGCGTGGTCTGTACGTATGTGAGTCGTGCGAGACGACGATAAACGCAGACGTGAACGGTGCGGTGAACATTCGCAGAAAGATAACTCAGAGTCCCCCGACGGGGGATATGAGTAACGGCTGGTTGGCACAGCCCGGAGTCTTCCTGTTCGACCGCGAGAGCGGATCGTTCAAAACGAGAGAGCAGGGAGTCTGCAAACCGTAATATCCCAACGCTCGGGATTCCTCCGCCTTCAGGCGGAGGAGGATGTCAATCGGTGACGGTTCGGGTTCGTTCAGCTCGGCTTAGCTGATACCGAGAACCGTCGAGAGCAGGCGGTAGAGCCCGAATCCGATCAGGATCGAGCTTCCCAGCGTGAGTAGCCAGAAGGCGATCGTCACCCCGATCTTCCGCCTCGAGACGCCGGCGGTACCGGCTGCGAGGCCGCTTCCGATCACGCCCGAGATGATGATGTTGTTGAACGAAATCGGAATGCCGAGTGCGATCGCCGTCTGTGCGATGATGAACCCCGGAACGAGCGCCGCGATCGAGCGTCGAACGCCCAACTGTGCGTACTCGCGGGAGGTCGCCTGTAACAACCGCGGCGCTCCGGTCCACGCTCCCGCCAGAATCCCCGTCGCTCCGATCGTCAACAGAACGATTCCCGGCAGTCCGAGCTCGATCCCGTACAGCTCCTCGAGCGGGCCGGTTGCGAGCCCGACCTGACTACCGCCGCTGCTGAACGCGACGATCGCACCGAGGACGAGCAGAAACGTCCGGATTCCTCGATCGATCGACGCCTCCATTCGCCGACGAATGGACTGAAATCCGACGGCGGCGAAGACGACGGTGACGACGACCGCAACCGGATCGACTCCGGCGACGGTCGGACTCTCGACCGCGAGGGCGACGAGTTCCGCGATCGATCCCTGGGGCCGCTCGGGGTGTGGAATCACCCCCAGTCGGACGTGTGCGACGATCGCCGCGACGACGGCCGCCAGCAGTGGAACGCCGATCGTTTCGGGAATGTCTTCTCGCCGGAGAAGCGTGGCCGTGAGAAACGCGATCCCTCCCGACGAGGGGGGAACGAGCGCCCAGAACGTTCCGATTCGTCGGTACGTCTCGAACGCGGGGCCCCCGCCCAGCGAGAGACCGACGCCGACCATCGCGCCGGTCGTCGCGAACGCCGCCGGCACCGGATACCCCGAGTAGACGCCCAGGGTCATAAACGACGCCGCGACGAGCAGCCCCGTCGTCGCGGCCAGCGGCGTGATCGTCACCCCCGTGACGAGATCCGCGCCGACCGTCTCGGAGATGCTCCCGCCCTGCGTTACCGCGCCGGCCGCCGCCAGGATTCCGATCAGGAAGGCTGCTTGCATCGTCGAGACGGCGTTCGCGCCGATTGCGGGAGCGAACGGCGGCGAGTTGCTGTTCGCACCGAGCGACCACGCCATGAACAGTCCGGTCGCCGTCGAGAGCCCGACGAGGATCCAGAACACCAGGCTCATCGATACAAGCTGGCTCCGGTCGGTTCCGCCACGAAGCGCGCGCTCGCGATCCTGGCCCTGACCGATTTTCGACCCGCCGAACTTGCCATCACTCCTCGTTCGACGGGAACCGACGAATATCCACGGGTCGTTTCACGCGGCGTCGGCGGACGGCCGGTCGCGTTGGCACCGATTACTGCGGATCGTTGCCGGTCAGTTTCGGAGCCCGCGTCCCGTCAGTCGGTCGATCGTACGCGGTAACGCCAGACCGATGCGAGCGAGTACCGCCGACCTCTACCCGGCGAGCAGCCCCGGCGCGAACAGCATCGCGAGGAAGCTGACGAGCATCGTCACCCCGACCGTCGTCGTGACTACGCGGACCATTCCGCGAGTCGCCTCGATCGGGAGCCGCGAGACGATCGCCTCAGTGCTCGTCCGGAGGATGTGGCCGCCGTCGAGCGGGAACGCCGGAATGCAGTTGAAAAACCCGAGCTGGACGTTGATCCAGCCGGTCCAGAACAGCAGGTTCGCGGCCGCGAAGACGGTCCAGTCGCCGAGGACGGACAGCGATCCCTCGACCTGATAGAAGTTCTCGATGCCGCCGGTAAAGCCCGCGAAGTTGTACGGCAACACCTCGAGAACGCCCGCGATCGGAAGCAACAGCGCGAAGCCGATCTTGCCGAGGAACGAGTCGGCGAACGCGCCGACGTCGTCGCCGTCGCCGCCGAGCACCGAGAGGTACGCCTCGGCGGGATACAGCTGCACGCCGAGCGTTTCGGCCGAGAAGCCGGTGATGCCCGACACGGAGTAGAAGCCGACGGTTCCGCCGCCGGTCACCTGGCTGCGCTCGCCGAGGACCACGTCGTACTCGACGCGTTCGCCGTCGAGGTAGCCGGCGACGGTGACCTCGTCGCCGGGGTCGGTCTCGGCCAGGCGGTCGTTCAACGCCTGCTGTGACGGCGTTCGCTCGCCGTCGAACGCCGTGATCACCAGGTGTCCGTCGACGGGCGCGCCGCTTTCGGCGAGCGGGCCGTCGTCGGCGATCCTGACGAGCGCGCCGATCGGCACCTCACGTTCGTCGGTTCCGTCGTCGCTCTCGACCGTCAGCGTCGTCGTCTCGCTCTCGCCGACGGCCTCGAGGAGCTCGGATTCGGTGGCGACTTCTTGTCCGTCGACGGCGACGATCGTATCCCCGGCGTCCAGCCCGGCCACGCCGTCTCCGATCGCCGCGGTGACGAGTAACGACCGGTCCACCGAAACCGTCCGGTCGCCGTCGAGTTCGACCTCGAGCTGGTCGCCCTCGGCGGCCTCGACCCGTTCGGTGAGCGCGTCGTTGTCTTCGACCGGCTCGCCGTCGATCGCGGTGATGCGGTCGTTCGGCTCGATTCCCGCTTCGGCGGCCGGAGAGTCGGGTGCGACGCCGCCGACGGCCGCCCCCGGTGCGACGGCGATCGATCCCGCGACCGGTCCAAATAGCAGGGCGAACGCGACGATCGTGATCGCGAAGTTGTTCGTGACGCCGGCAGCGAACATCCGCGTCTGGCCCCCTCGAGAGGCGTCTCTGCTGCTTTCCTGGTCGGGCTCGACGAACGCGCCGATCGGGATGATCGCGAGCATCGCGACGCCCATCGACTCGATGTCGATGTCTTCGACGCGACACAACAGCCCGTGTCCGCCCTCGTGGACGACGAGTCCGACGAGCAAGCCGAAGACGATTCCCGGCGTCGCAGAGAGCGGAAGGAAGTCGTTGACGCCCGGAATGACGAGCACGTTGCGTGGCTGCTGGACGGACGTCGCCGGCTGGGGCGAGGTGAGCGCACCGATCGCCGCAAACAGCAGGAAGACGAACATCGCGACCATCACGACGAGGGCGATTCCGATGCCGAGGTTGGCCCACGCCCGCCAGAACCGCTTTGGTCCCGACAGCCAGTCGAGGAACTCGCGGCCGCGTTGGGTGTGGAACGTCAGGATCGGTCCCTGAGTGCCGACGAACTCCGGCAGGAGGTTCGCGTTCCGGAGGGCGATAATTCCGAACCAGTAGACCATCAGACCGACGACGACCCACGTCAGCGTCTCCGATCCGAAGAGTTCGGGGACCGAAACGAACGCGAGGGAACCGGCTACCATCGGTGAATACTCGGAGGGGCGTTCTCAAATGGCTTTTGTCTGGCCGTCCGGTTCGTCGACCGGGAGCCAACGGTCGGCCGCGAATCGATCGTTCGGGCTCGAGCGCCGGTCGCTACCTTCCGTCGGCGGGTCACCGTTCTCGGCGCAGTCGGTCGACGACGAACTCGCGGTCGACCTTCGCGAGGAAGGGACCGAGTTTCGGTCCCTGTTTTTCGTCGAAGAACAGCCGGTAGCCGGCTCCGAAGAACTCGCCGACGTCGACGTCGTAGCGCTTTGCCGTCTCGTAAATTTCGCCCTGGATCTCCTCGGGACCGTGGCCCGCCTCGATGAACTCCGCGAGCTCCGCGAGTGCAGCCTCCGTCGCGGGATCGAAGTCGTGGTCGGGAATCTCCGTCCGCTTGAGTTCGTAGTCGAACTCGTTTTCCGTCCGTCGCGCCCAGGTTCGGGCCCGCTCGACGCGGGCAAGCGCTCCCTCGACCGCCCACTCGGGTGCGTCGTCGGGAACGTGTCCCTCGCGACGGGCGATCTCCTCGCGCAGGGCGGGATCGTCGGTCATCCCGAGGACGGCCGCGAACGTGTAGGGGAGTCGGACTCGCTCCGCTCTCGGCTCGTCGACGAGCAGCGGGTACACCCGCTTTGCGAACGCCGTCTCGTCCTCGTCGGCCTCGATTTCGTCGAAGTAGATCGCCTCGAGTCGGTCGAACTCGTCGACGAGCTGGTCGAGGCGCTCGATGCTGAAGTCCCGCGCCTTCGCCGGATCTTTCGCGAAAAAGTAACGCAACACCGCCGGCTCGATCAGCTCGAGGACGTCCGTGACGAGGATGACGTTTCCCGCCGACGAGGAGAAGGGCTCGCCCTCGAGAGTGAACCACTCGTAGACCATCGGGACGGGCGGCTCGATCTCGAGGACGTTGCGCGCGACGTCTTGACCGCTGGGCCAGGAGCCTTCGGCGTGGTCCTTGCCGAACGGCTCGAAATCGACGCCGAGTACCTTCCATTGGGCGGGCCACTCGAACCGCCAGGGGAGTTTTCCCTCGCGCAGCGTCGCGGTTCCCTCGTGGCCGCAGCCGTCGACGGTGCGGTCGCCGGCGTCCATGTCGGTACAGCGATACGCGACGGTCGCGGGCTCGACCCCGAGATCGACGTCCGTGACGGTCTCGGTGATCTTGCCACACTCCTCGCAGATCGGATTGAACGGGACGTACGACGCGTCGACTTTGTCCTGGTACTCGCTCAGCACCTCGCGGGCGCGGTCGCGATTCTCGAGGACGAAGCGCGTGACGTCTTCGAGTTCGCCCGACTCGTACAGCTCGGTGTTCGAGACGAGTTCGATCGGCACGTCGACGGCGTCGGCGCTGTCCGCGATGAGCGTCGAGAAGTGGTCGCCGTAGGAGTCACAGCAGCCGAACGGATCGGGAATGTCGGTGTACGGCGCGCCGAGGTTGCGTCCGAGCGCGCCCGCGTCGACTTCGCCGAGGTCGACGAGTTCCCCCTCGAGGTCACAGAGCGTGCGGGGAAGCTTTCGCAGCGGATCGCGGTCGTCGGCGGTGAACACCTGGCGAACGTCGTGACCGCGCTCGCGCAGCACCTCGGCGACGTAGTAGCCGCGCATGAGTTCGTTGACGTTGCCGAGGTGTGGGACGCCCGACGGCGAGATACCGCCTTTGACGACGATCGGCTCCTCCGGATCGCGCGCCTCGACGCGGTCCGCCACGGCGTCGGCCCAGAACGCGCGGTGTTCGTCGTCGTCGCGCTGGAGCGTGTACGGACTCGCGTCGGCCGATTCGTCGACGCTTTCACGATCGGTGTCGGCGGTCGGTTCGTCGCTCATCGCTCCTGTTCCGCCCAGTACGTCGGATCCTCGCCGACGCCGTCGGGGATGATGTCGGTTCCGTCGTGTTCCCCGTAGCGGACCGCACGGGAGATGCGTTCGGGATCGGTGCCGTCCAGCACGATCGTTCGCATTCCCGATCGCTCGATGATCTTCGCCGCGAGCAGGTCGACCGGCGCAGACGCGCCGGCGTTCATCTCGAGGCCGGCGATGACGTCGACGAGCTCCGCGGCCGAGAGTTCGTCGTACTTGGTCGCCTCCTCGTCCTCGTTGGGATCGGCGCTGTAGACGCCCGGAACGCTGGTCGCGTACACGAGCAGGTCGGCGTCGACGTACTCCGCGAGGGCCGCCCCGACGGCGTCGGTCGTCTGTGCCGGCGCGACGCCGCCCATGACGGAGACGTTCCCCTGGCGGAGCGCCTCGCCGGCTTCCTCGTAGTCGAGCGCGGGCGCGGTCACCGACTCCTCGCCGAGGGCGGCGATGAGCAATCGCGCGTTGAGTCGAGTGACGTCGATTCCGAGCTGATCGAGTTCGATCTCGTTCGCGCCGAGGTTTCGAGCGGCACCGATGTACTCCCGAGCGACGCCGCCGCCCCCGACGACTGCGCCCACGCGACAGCCGTCCGCGACGAGGCTTTCGACGACGGCGGCGTGCTCTGCGACCCGATGTGCGCCGGGTTCCGGAACGAGCACGCTCCCGCCGATAGAGACGACCACTTTCATGCTAATCCGGTGTAACCGGGTTGCTATCTTAAGGGTTGCCAACTGGCCGGCCCGAGCGCCCCTCTTTCACTCGTGTGAGGGGATGAACTACGAGCGGTCAGCGACGCATACTCCGCGCGAAACGGTTCGTAACAGGGACTGGCGTCCGTCGGTTCCGGCGCAACCGCGACCGTCCGACGGTCCAGCGCCACACCGAACCGTCCGACCCGCGAGGATACGGCGCCGTTCGCCTGCCGGCGGCGACAGGTACAAAGTGTGACCCGGCCTTGTCAGACGTATGCACGTACTCGGTATCGTCAACCACGACGCGCGGGGTGACGCGTTCGAACACGTCGTTGATCAGGTGGTCGACCGACTCTCCGGTGCGGGCCGCGTCGGCGTCGTCAGGTACGACGCCACGATTGCGGACGGAACGCAGGTCCGCGAGTCGACGACCGTCGGCGGCGACGTCACGTACGACCTCGGTGCGGACGGCGACTGGGCCGCAAACGGCACGGGGCTGACCGTCGAGAACGCCCTCGATCGGCTGGCGATCGATTGCGACTACGCGGTCGTCGCCGGCGTCCCGGGATTGCGACAGCCGACGATCGTCGTCGGACCGGATGCAGAGACGTCTCATCCCGACGACGCGGACTCCGAACGCGTTCTCGCCGCCGTCGACGCCGCCGCGGATCTCGAGGACGTCTCGCTCGTCGATGCCCTCGAGCGCGCCGAACCGTACGAGACGCTCGAGTCGCTCGTCGCCCGAATCAAGCGATCCTCGCGCGCCGACCGCGCCGGTGCCATCGCGACGTTCACAGGCCGTGTGCGCGCGAAAGACAGTGAGGACGACGAGCGAACCGAGTACCTCGAGTTCGAGAAGTACGAAGGCGTCGCCGACGAACGGATGAATTCGCTCGAGGCGGAACTCGAGGAACGTGACGGGGTCTTCGCCGTCGAACTCTATCACCGAACGGGTATCGTCGAAGACGGCGAGGACATCGTCTTCGTCGTCGTCCTCGCCGGACACCGCGAGGAGGCCTTTCGGACGGTCGAAGACGGCATCAACCGGCTGAAAGACGAGGTGCCGCTGTTCAAAAAAGAGGTGACGGTTGCGGACGAGTTCTGGGTTCACGACCGCTCCTGAGCGATAAATTTACGTCCGGAGCAGGTTATTCATTCACACTTAGCATAGAATACAACGATACTTTGGACTGGAAGACTGTGTTAAAATCCGAACATCAGAATGGAAATAATGCGTTAGATTCGACTTTAAAACGTCTGCTGAGGTATGAACGCCCAGTAAACTATTTCATAAATGTGGGTAAAAGATTCATTACCGGCCGGATCGCTGAACGTAACCGAAATTTCGCTAACCGTCCCCTCTTTATAACATATTCTCGCCACAAGGGTGCGACGTCGATGAGTACATCAGCACAACCCTCCACGGAAAGCAAGGAACGTCGCCTGAAACGATACCTCCGCGAACGCGCCGAAGACGGCGAACTGTACTTCAAAGGGAAGTTCATCGCCGACGACGTCGGCATGTCGCCCAAGGAGATCGGCGCGCTGATGGTCAAACTCTCCGAGTCCGCCACCGACCTCGAGATCGAGAAGTGGTCGTACACGAGCGCGACGACGTGGCGCGTCGAGCCCGCGTAGCCGACGCCCTCCCGTCGGTCGAACGCCTCGACGTCCGCGCGAATTTCGAACGCACTCGCCCCGATTCGACGACAGATCTGCCGTCGACGCCGCCCGTCCCCGCGGCTTCGTCGGCGTACGCGTTTCTTCGAGCGACGAAGTGAGGTCGCGACGACACGTGCTGGTTCCAGCGAACGTAAATATGAGCGTGGAGTGACTCACGGGTGATGGACGACGTCGAACCGTCCGGTGACGACGCGTCGAACGAAGCCGACGCTCTCGAGGCCGGACCGCCGCTCGAGCGCATCGAGTCGGTGTTTGCGGTGTACGAGACGCGGATCGAAGACGGCGGGGAACGACTGGTCTACTACGGCGACCCGCTGGACGTGCCACAGCGGGTGACCGACGAGCTGTGGGCGACGTTTCACGAGTGCGGCTACGAACCGCGGTTAACCAGACGTCACGGCGAGTTCGTTCTGGTCGCCGAACCGCACAGCGTCGGCGTCGACGGCATCCCCTGGACCAACGTCGTCCTCCTGTTGCTGACGGTCGTGTCGACGCTGTTCGCCGGATCGATGTGGTATCACATCGACCCGATCGCGAATCCGACCGAAATGTGGCGCGCGTGGCCGTTTACCGTCGCGATCCTGGGCGTTCTCGGCGTCCACGAGATGGGCCACTACGCGATGAGTCGCTACCACGACGTCGACGCCTCACTCCCGTATTTCATCCCGGTGCCGACGCTGATCGGAACGATGGGTGCGGTGATCAAGATGAACGGACGGATGCCCGACCGGAAGGCGCTGTTCGACATCGGCGTCGCCGGCCCGCTCGCCGGCCTCGTCGCGACGGTCGCGGTCACCGTCGTCGGCCTGCACCTGCCGCCGGTCACCGCCCCGGAGACCGTCGTCCAGGACCCGGACGCGATTCAGATCCAGCTCGGCTATCCGCCGCTGCTCGAGATGCTGGCTGCGGCCGTCGATCAGCCGCTGTACCGCGACGATCCGGCGACCGCGGTCAACCCGGTCGTCATCGGCGGCTGGGTCGGCATGTTCGTCACGTTCCTCAACATGATCCCGGTCGGCCAGCTCGACGGCGGTCACATCCTGCGGGCGATGACCAGCGAGTACCAGGAGACGATCGCGGCGCTCGTTCCGGGCGGGCTGTTCGGGCTCGCGGTCTACCTCTACTACGTGAGCGGACACAGCGGCAACTCGGTCCTCATCTGGGCGGTCTGGGGCATCTTTACCGCGGTGCTCGCGACCGTCGGTCCCGCACACCCGGTCGACGACGACCGGCTCGGCCCTGGCCGGTTTGCGCTCGGAATCGTCACCTTCGGCCTGGGCCTCCTCTGTTTCATGACCGTCCCGATCGCCATCGTCGACTGACCGAAGCGAAACGACGAGCCGCGAAGCGCTGTCGGCCCCTGCGGGCGATCCTCGGACTCCGTCCACGCGGACCGCTCGAGGCGAGATCACAGCGAGCGCGCAGCGTTCCGTTCCGCCTCCGGACGCTCAGCTCACTCGAGTCGATCCAGGATCGCGTCTTTCTCGTACGAGAGTGTCAGCGACCGCGAGCGTCCGCGGCCGTCGACCTCGGCGTACTCCGCGTCGATCAGCCCGAGTTGGTCGAGTTTGTTGACGACCTCCGAGTACCGCGTGTAGCCGAGATCGGTCCGCTCGTGAAAGACCTCGTAGACGTCTCCGGCCTGACCGCCGTCGTGGTTGGCGATCACCTCGAGGAGCGTCCGTTCGGTGTCCGCGAGGCCGGAGAGCGACCGCGACAGCGAGAGATATTTCGATTTCTCGTAGGCCTCCTCGACGTCTCCTCGCTCGACGGTTCGGCTGGCTCGCATCTCCGCGTTCAGGCCGGCCCGTCGCAGCAGGTCGATCCCGACGCGGAGGTCGCCGCTCTCGGCGGTGAGTTCGGCGACGTACTCGAGGGTGTCCCGAGCGATGACGCCGTCGTGGAAGCCGCGGCGCACCCGTTCGTCGAGGATATCGACGATCTCCGGCTCGTCGTAGACCGGGAAGTAGACGTCCTCGGGTCGGAAGACGCTCTGAACCCGCGAGTCGAGTTCGTCGATGACGTCGAGTGCCGGATCGGAGGAGACGACGATGACGCCGATCTTCGCACCGGGATGTTCCTCGTGGGCGCGCAACAGCGAGTAGAGCGTGTCGGAGGCCTCGTTCTCGTAAAAGAGGTAGTTGACGTCGTCGAGGGCGACGACGAGCACCCTGTCTTCCTCGACGAGTTTCTCCGCGATCTGGCCGAACAGCTTCTTGAACGAGATTCCCGACGAGGGCGGTTCGTAATCGAACGTTCCCTCGAACAGCCGCGAGAACACCGAGTATCGGGTCGCGTTCACCTGACAGTTGACGCGGATCGTCCGAACCTCGCTGGTCTGGGCACCGACCTCGTCGAACAGCTTCTGGATCGCCGTCGTCTTGCCGGTCCCGGGCGGTCCGCGAACCATCACGTTGAGCGGTCTCGACCCCCGCACTGCCGGGCGCAGCGCGTACGTTAGACTCTCGGTCTGGCCCTCGCGGTGTTTGAACGTCTCGGGAACGTAATCGATTTCGAAGACGTGTTCGTTTCGGAACACGGACTCGTCCCACGACAACATCCCCCCGTCGGGGTCGTCTGCCATCACTTTCACCACGCTGTCCAAGCTACTTAGTTGTTCGCCGCCTCCGCCGTCAGGCGAGTTCGACGCGCTCGATCTCGCGTTCGAGGTCGACCGACGCGATGCGTCCTCGATGAACCGTTCGAACGTGGGCCCGGACGAGCCGATGCACCTCCTCGCTGCTGCTCGAGCGAACGAGAAACCGACAGTCGCCGTTCGAACACTCGTACTGGTATGGCATAACGTGACAATCCACTCGTCGCCGGGAAGTGGTTTCACTTGCATACTGAGGTACTCCCGACGGTCCGGTGAACTTTCTGCCCTCTATAACTCTGAGTCAACCTGCCCAGCCGAATACATTGACGAGAATAAATATAGAAAATTATAATTGTCTCTAGTTTAGCTATCTGTGCGTCATGGTGAAAATGGGTCTCAACCATCCGACGGACGTCCAGTGGAAACGACGGTGCGTGACCGACGACATGCTGTCTCTCGACGTTTGTGACGGCGACGCCCCGCCGAAGTGGCAATCCTCGCTCGCCCTGTACTCGTACACGCCGGACGAGGAGTTCCAGGATTTCCCGGGGAGAGAGGTAGTGTACCTGAAGCTGACCAGCACGCTGACCGGCTATCAGCCGAAAGACGAGGAGATCGAAGGCGAGATCGACTGGGAGGACCTCGACGTGGACGTCGCCGACGACTTTCAAACGAAACTCGAGGAGTACTACCGGTGTACGGGGGCGCTCATTCAGGTGACCGTCGGAGCGGGCGACGAGGAGAACGGTGAGGGCGAGAAAACCGACGGGAAGAACGGTGAGGACGGAGAGACTGACGAGGAAAACGGTGAGGACGGAGCGGACGACGGGGAGAACGCGGGAGGTACCACCGTGGAGAAACCGTACATCATGGATTACCAGCCGAAGAAGCGACGGCTCTACGATATGGTCTCCGAGACGGACCAGCAGGTCACGCGATCCCTGGAGACGGTCAACGTCCGCAAGGACGCAGGCACCACGGAGTCGATCGAAGTTCTCGACGTCGACATGGGCTCGAGCACGTCGTTTCAGGCGGAAGCATCCGTCGGCGATAAGGGCGGTGGCGGGCTCGGATTCTCGAGGGACGACCGGAAAAAAGAGGGCACCAAACGCATGGGTCAGGAACAGGAGGCTCGCCTCCGAACGTCAGAGCGCGGTCGAGAGCGCCGCGAAACGTACTCTCACACGACCCAGCTGAGCCAGGTCCACCACCTCTTCGACAGCTACCACCTCGGAACGAACCGAGCCCTGTTTTTCGTGTTGCCTCGCCCGTACACGAAAGCGCCACAGAGCGGCTTCGTCCGCGGACCTCGCGGTATCGACGGCGTCCAGGAAATCTTCCTGGTCGTCAACAAACCAGAGGACGTCGACGAACTCTGCGTCTCCGTCAGGCTAGATACGGCTCACTTCCAGGAGACGGAGAATACGGCCCACGACACCGAGACCACCGTCGTCGATGGCCCCCACGTGGAGCTTCCACCGCCGGACGAGGGTCACATCGACAGCGGACAAGCCGAGGAGGTTCTCTCGTACAAAAAGGAGTTCGACAGCACCTGGGGCGGCTATCACGAGTACGCCGTCTACGAGATGGAGGAATCGGACGCGGTGACCTGGCGTCCCGACGAGCAGGGATTCGACGAGTATCGGATCGACACCGAGGCGGCCGACGGCGGCTACGAGATCCTCGATTCGACCGCCGAGAACGGGTCGATCGACGTACAGGTGGCAGACGACGGCGAGTGGATCAGACTCGAGGCGTCGGCGACGAGTACGGCGGATCACGGAATCGATTCGTCGTGGAACCGACGAACGCCGGACGAACCGACGAACGAAGAACACGCCAAAGCGCAGGTGACGGCCAAGATCCACCTGATCTCGGAGGAAGAGACCGCGACCGGGGAGCCAACCAAGGAACTGCTGCTCACCACTCGCGGCGTCTGTTGCTGTCCGGGAAAAGAACCGACCGACACACAGCAGTTGGTGTACGACAGCGTGGAGATTCCGCAACCGAAGGAGTACCTCGACGTCGAACTGGATCCGAATTACGGTTTCGAGCTGAACCACCCGCTTCTGGATCCCGACCGTCACCTGCACGCGCCGGATCTCCGCAGGGGCGGGATCGTCGACGAGAGCGAGCGAACGGCCGCACAGACCGACGCCGCACCGACCTCCATCGCCGACCTGGTCTCCGAGACGAAGCAGGCGGCCGTGGCCCGAAAGGCCGGGCTGATGAGCGTCCAGGAAGCAAATGCGGTTAGCACCGACGTGACCCGCGGCGCGCTCCTTCGCGGCGTCTCCGGCCACGGCCGTCGGTCGCGGCCGACGACGGCGGCCGAATCTGAGTATCCCGTGACCCGGCTGTACGAGACCGCACGGGAGCACCAGGCCGTCTCCGGGAAGTTCTCGGAACCGGCCCTGGACGACGCGCCGGAGCTGGTCGGTGCGCTGAGCGAGGCGATCGGGGTCGCTCCCGAACGAGTCACGCGCGAAGCGGTACTCGAGCGCGATACCGAACGAATCGCTCGCGAGACGGGATTCGACGAGACCGAGATCAACCGTCGAAAGCTGTCGATGCTCAACCGGACGACCACCGAGGATCACCCCGGTGGTCCGACTCGAAAGGAGCTGACGGCGGCGCTCGAACGCCTCGAGGAGGGGCTCGAGCGAGTCGAAGACCGACTCGACTGTGGCGACCGCGAGGAGGTCGAGACCGGTGAGCCGGAGACGCTGGAATCCGCGATCGCCGACCTGGACGCACAGCTGCAGGAACTCGAGCGTCTGCTGGAGCGCCAGGAAATCTGTGACCAGCCGCTCCGGAGCGCAATCGATCGCAAACGGAAGGCGCTCACCCGGACGGTCGAGGAAGTTCGAGAGCGCGCGCCGTCGGAGGAACGCGAGTGAAGCCGAATGTCGAGTGGATACCACTATTCCCCGGAGGACGGGACGTTCTACGAACTCGACGAAGACGGCGAAAAAGGCGAGGAGGTCGACCCGGAGGAGGCGGCTCCGTACCTGCTCTGGTCCTATCTCCAGGGCGAGATGCTGGTCGACGGGGAACCGATGGGACCACAGGACGAACGGGGACGGCTCTTCGCGCGGGTGATCGTCTACAAATTCCTCGTTAGCGCCGCCGAGGCGCTCGAACAGGGGCAGTTCACCGAGGACGAGATGTACCGATGGATCCGCGAACAGCTCGGCGAGCACGACCTGATTATTCAGCACGTCGTCGAGATCGATCGGAGCGTTGGTACCGAGTTCGCGGACAACGTCTGGCCCGGAAAGGCGGACAGGGTGCGCGAGCTCCTCTCCACCGAGGAGGGGGAGGGGTACGGGTGGCAGGTCGCGGATCAGGCCGAAGAGGCGACGGAAGCCATGCGTTCGGAGCAGGGTGTCGGTCCCGTCGACGGCGACGACGGCGAACTCGACGAGCACGCCTCGGATTCCGAATCCGCTTCGACCGCGATCGGCGCGGACGAATCCGAAGACGAACCGGCCCCCGACTCCGACGGTCAGGGTACCGCATCCACCGAGCGGTCGAAAACGGGCGGCGATCCGCTCTTGCTGGCCAGCGGCCAGTTTTTCCATCGGGTGACGGATCTCGAACTCGCCGGACGCGGACTCGCCCTGTCGTTTACCCGCACCTACCTGAGCGGTGCGACGTACGACGGACCGCTCGGGCACAACTGGGACCACAACTACAACCTCTGGCTTCGCGAAGAGCGCGAACTCGACGACGACGGAAACTGGCGCAACGTGGTGTACCGATCGACCGGAACGCTCAGAGAGGACCCCTACGTCCAGCGCATCGACGAGCCGTCCGGCGACCTTCCGCCGCTCGAGGAGTGGCAGGACGCGACCTTCGACCCGCCCGACGGCTACTTCGACCGTCTCGAGAAGCGGGGAGGAACGTACGTTCTCGAGACGGTCGAGGGTCTCAGGTACTACTACAACGAGGATCGCTACGCCGATCGGATCGTCGATCCCAACGGGAACGAACTGACGTTCGAGTACGACGCCGCGGGACGGCTCGAACGCGTCGTCGATCCCGTCGGCAAGTCGCTTCGGTTCCAGTACGACGAACGAGCCAGAATCCGATGGTTGATCGACGAGGTCGGCGAGCGGCGCGTTCACTTCGCGTACACCGACAACGGCGACCTGGAGGAGGTCGACCTCCACCTCGGCGACCGCGTCTCGACGACCGACTACCGGTACTCGGGTCCCGACCGACCGCCGCAGTTACAGCACAACCTCGAGGAGATCGTCAACGCCCGCGGCCGGACCGTCGTGGAAAACAGGTACGGCCAGCAGCCGGGGACGTGGGGGTACAACCGCGTGGTCGGCCAGTTCGCCAACGGCGGCGAGTACGAGTACGAGTACGGAATCGTCGAGGAACACGAGGTGGATCCGGCCGAGGATCCGGTAAACGTTCCGCGCCGATGGACCCGCGTAACCTATCCGAACGGCCACGACGTCGTTCACGAGTTCAATCGACAGGGGAACGTGGTTCGGCGGCGCGAACGCGCCGTCGAGTCGTCGGATCTCGAGGTCCTCGAGTCGACGTACCGGTACGACGAGGACGCCCGCCGGATCGCGGAGACGCTTGCTGACGGTCGTCGAACCGAGTACGTCTACGAGCGCGAACGCTACGCCGACGTTCACGGCGGATCGACCGACGGCGCGACGCCCGGCGAGCAACTCGCGTTCGGGAACCTGCTGCGGGTCGTCCGCCATCCGCGGCCCGACGTCGACGAGAATCGGCGAATCGTCACGACGTACGAGTACGCGGATCGAACGCAGGTTTCGGGACGGCGAGTCTCGGCCGTTCGCGGCCCTTACTACGCGACGCTCGAGGGGAACGAACTCCCCGACCAGCGGGTCGGAACGACGAGCTACGAGTACGACGATTCGGGGAACCTGTCGTCGATCGTGCTGCCGGACGTCGAGCGGCCGGACGGGTCGGAGATCTCTCCGCAGCCGATCGAGTTCGACTACGACGACGGACGGCTGGTGGACCTTCACCAGGGAGGCGTCCACGTTCGATTCGACTACTTCGACGACGAACTCCGGTCGGGATTCGTCAGCCGGATCGTCCACGATCCGGACGGGATCGGGCTCGAAACGACCTTTCAGGTCGACGAGCTCGGACGGAAGACGCGAACGGTCGGCCCGTACGGCGCGACGATCGACCGGTCGTTCACCCCCTTCGACACTCCCGAGCGAATCACCGGACCGGTGATCGGCAAAACCGACGAGCGCGCGACCGTCGAGTACGAGTACGACGACCAGCGGCGTCTCGTCCGGATCGTCGAGCAACTCCTCGACGCCGACGGCGAACGCCATCCGAACGGGCCGCTGGTTCGGACGTTCGACCACGACGCCTACGGAAGGCTGACCGAGGAGACACGGGGAACCGGCGAGGATGAACGAAGGGACGTCCGAACCCGCTCGTTCGGTCCCTCGGGGCGGCTACGGCGCGAGCGCGACTGGCGGGGGACGGATACGGCGTACGAGTACGATGCCCGACTGCGAAAGACGGCGACGGTTCGAGCGGCGGATACGCCGTCCGAGTCGGTGCGGACAGTTCGGTACAACTCGGCGGGCGATCCGCTCGAGCGGACCGACGGACGGGGGGCGACGACCGCCTACGAGTACGACGCGTTCGGCCGTCGGGCGGTCGTCCGCGACCCCGACGGTAACGAGCGTCGAGTTGCGGCCTTCGACGCCGCCGGTCACGTGCTGGACGAGCGTCTCGTCGGTTCGTCGCCCGACGGAGACGGGCCGATCCGCTGGACCCGAGACACGTACGAGTACGACGCCCTCGGTCGTCTCGTCGAACGTCACCGACACCTGTTCGTGCCCGGCGACGACGCCGCCGACGATCGATCGCTCTCGACGGCGCGGTTCTACGACGACCGCGGCCGACTGCAGCGGACCGTCGATCCCACCGGCGCGGAGCGCACGTTCGACTACGACGCGCTCGGGCGTCGGATCGAACTCCGCGACGCCGACGGAACGGTTACGACTCGTGACATCGACGACGCGAACCGGCGACTCGAGACCACGGTCGAACGAACCGGCTCGGCCAACGACGGATCCGCGGTGACCCGCGTCGCCCGGACGCGGATCCGATTCGACGATCAGGGTCGTCCGATCGAACGAACCGACGAAGCCGGAAACAGCCGCAGCGTGGCGTACGACAGCCGCGGAGAGACCGTCCTGGAGGTGGACGAGGCCGGAACCGAACGGACGATCGAACGGGACGCGTTCGGACGAATCGTCGCGGCGGAGATCGACGACGTCCGGACGGTCTACGAGCGCGACCCCGCCGGCGCGATCGTCGGCGTCGTCGACCCGCTCGGGAACCGAACCGACGTCGAGCGAGACGCGCTCGGCCGCCGAACCGCCGTCGAACGGGGCGACGATCGACGAGAGCTGGAGTACGACGGTGAGGGACTCCCCGTTCGCGAAACGGACGAAAACGGCGTCGTCTTTCACCGGGAGTACACGCCCGGCGGCGATCTCGAGACCGAGAGGCCGGACCTCGAGGGGTTCGAGCCACCTTCGGACGATCCGGGGTACGAGCCCGAGACCGTCGGAGAAACGGAGTTCACCTACACGCCCCACGGCGCTCTCGAACGGGCGAGCAACGACGTCGCGACCGTAACCCGCACGTACGACTCTCTCGGCCGACTTCGCTCGGAGGAGGTGGACGGGCGCCGAGTGGAGATGGCGTACGACGACGCGGACCGGCTCTCTGCGCTCACGTACCCGGGCGGACGGCGGATCGAGTACGGATACAGCCCCGCCGGCGTACTCGAGTCGGTCGAACAGACCGCGGCCGGAAGCGCCTACCCCGGCGACGGGACGCGACAGTCGATCAGATCGCTGCTCTCGGCAAATCACGTGGGCGGATGGGTCGAAACGCTCGCGCTGGACGGCGTCGACGTCGACGTCACCCACAACTCGAGGGGGCTTCCCGTCGGAGCGGACTGGACGATCGACGACGACGCGATCCTTCGCGAGCGCCGGCTGTTCGGTCCGAGACGCGAGTGTACGGTCGAACAGTTCGACGGACGACTCCGTTTGAGCTCGTTCGACGGTAGACGGCGCCAGACGGCCACGTCGGAGTACGCCGACGTCGAACTCGTGGACGTCTCGTCGCTCGAGTCGGCGAGCGACCCCGCAGATCTCGACGGAGATGGCCAGGAACTCGAGTCCGACCTCGAACCAGCGCCGTCGGGACTTCCCGACCATCTCCTCGAGTACGACCTCGACGACAACACGAACCGGAAATCGGTCAGCACCACGTCCGCCGGCTCCTCGGAAACGACGAACTACGACGTCGGTCCGTACAATCGGTACGACCATGTTGGGTCGGCGAACGTGACGTACGATCGTACGGGTAACCTGCTGGGAGACTCCGCGATGGAGTACACGTACGACGCCCGCGGTCGGCTCGCGGCGGTGACCGCATCCGGCGAGACGACGACGTTCGAATACGGTCCGCTCGGGCGGATGCTCGCGTGGAACGAGCCCGGAAGGGATCGGCGACTCGTGTACGCCGGCGAACGCACTCTCGGGTGGCATGCGCCGGGCACTCTCGATCCCGAGACACACGTCGTCCCCGGGCGATCGGGCCCGTGCCAGGTTTCGACGGGGGACAGGGATTACGTCCCGGTATCGGACCTCGGCGGAACCGTTCTGGGATGGGTCGACGTCACCGGTTCGGACGACGGCCTGTCCGCTCGCCGAACGTACGACCCGTTCGGGAGCGTTCGGGAGCAAGACGGCGCCTGGCCCGCGCCGTTGGGGTTTCGAGGCTATCTCGAGACGACGGACGGACTGTACGTGTTGCCGTCTCGGGTGCTCCATCCGGAGCTGGGTCGGTTCCTCCAGCGCGACCCTGCCGGCTTCGCCGACGGAACGAACCAGTACGCCTACGCCCGGCACGCGCCGATGGCCATGACCGACGTCTGGGGGTACAAATCCTCGGAGGACCACTGGAGCACCCCCGCCGACGACGCCGCGGACGCAGAGCGCGGCGACGGCTTTCTGAGCGACGACGTGGTCTCGAGTCGAACCGGAGCGGGAGTCGGTGAGGTCGACCCGGGACCGTCGATAGACGTCGGAGCCGACGGAACGGACGGACAGTTCGGTCCCGATCGCTGGTTTTCCTCCACCGAAGCGACTCTGTCGGCCGATCTTGCGGCGAACACGGGCCGAGGGGTGTACAACACCGCTACGTTCAGAGGACGGTACGCAGATCAGCTCGAGGGCCTCGCGACGGAGCAACGCCGGCTCTGGAGCGGCGGGCGGTTCTCGACGGGGGAGTCGCTGTACCTCTCCATGCGACGGAACAACATCAAAGCGGACATTCGGGCCCGATCGCCACAGCCCGCTCGAGCCTCCGCGGAACTGTTCGACGAGGTTCTCTCCAGCAATGCGAAAATTCGTCGGGCCGGACACGATCCGAATACCTTCCAGGGGCGACGGCAGTGGTACGTGGACGAGCGGGGACTGGGCCGCGCGCAGGCGACGCACCGGGTCGGTCTCAGCAGCGCGACGATGAACCAAACCCTCGTCTCACGGGCGATGGCGGATTCGCGAGTACGGTTCGCCGGCGGCGCACTGTCGGTAGGCGGTGCCGGCTGGGGCGTTCACGAAACCTGGTCGACGCCCGTCGAACGACGCGGCGAAGTCGGTGGAGCGCACATCGGCGGCCTCGCCGGCGGGTGGATCGGCGGAAAAGCTGCCGGCGCGCTCGTCGGCGTTGCGATCGGCGCGGGCGTGTTGACCGGTGGCGTGGGTGTTGTCGTCGGGTTCGGTATCATCGGCGCGGGCGCGGTCGGGGGCGGCATCGCCGGCCACGAGGCGGGCGGCGCGCTCGGCCGTCAGTACGACGAGTGGATGTGGTGAGGTCGACGAACCCGGCGATCGACCGCCCGCTCACTCGAATTTCTCGAGCAACCGGTCGTAAAACTGCGGAGCCGACTCGCCGGGAACCTCGCCGCCGTTGGCCGCGACGGCGTCGGTCGCCAGCTTTTCGACGATCAGCTCCGGCGTCGACCGCGCGAGGTGGTCTTTCACCGGCGAACGGTTCACCTCGAGTTCGCCGTCGACCAGCCCGACGGCCTCGATGCCGTCGACGGTGACGTCGTAGTCGGCCATCTGGCGAATCTCTTCGGCGAGGTGTGAGACGAACACCGCGGTCGCGCCGTTTTCCGACAGCGCCTCGAGGATTCCGGCGATGATCTTCGCCGACGCGCCGGGTTCGGTGATGCTCTCGAGTTCGTCCACGAGGACGAGCGAGCCCGCGCCGCGTTCCGCGAGCGCCGCGAACTCCCGGACCGTCGACTCGAACGCGCCCGCATCGAGCGTCCCCTGGGTCTTCGCGTGGTAGTGAAGCGCGTCGAACCGGTGCAGCCGAACCCGGTCCGCGGGAACCGGCAACCCCATGTGCGCGAGGACGACGACGCTCGCGACCAGATCGAGCGTCGACGTCTTCCCGCCGCTGTTGACGCCCGACAGCAGGGTGACTCCCGAGACCTCGTAGTCGACCGGATCGATCGCCTCGAGCGGCTCGTCCAGAAGCGGGGACCGACCGGCCTCGATCGCGAATCCGGTTTCGATCCCCGATTCGTCGCCGCTGTCGTCTCCGTCGGTGTCGTCCGGGACGAACGCCGGCATCGCACAGTCGAAGTCGGCCGCGAACCGGGAAATCGCGAGTTCGACGTCCAGCTCGAGCGCGGCGCGGACGAGACGGCGAACCGGCCCTCGCTGACCGGCCAGCTCCTCCGCGAGGTCGCGTTTGAGCCGACCGGCGCGGCGCTCCCTGGCGGCGGTCAGCTCCTCGCGCAACCGCCCCAGCGCGTTCTCGTCCCGTTCGACCGGAAACGTCGGCTCGTCGCCGAAGATCCGGCGCGCGATCTCGGCCTCCCCGCTCTCGAGGTCGAGGGCGTCGATCAGGTGTTCGCGGGCGGCGTCGACGGCCGCCGCGTACTCGTCGGAAAGCTCCCGAGAGAGCAGGGAGTCGACGCCCGCTCCGCGTTCGACCAGCGAGAGCAGGTCAGATCCCTCGATCGTCACGTCCTCCTCGCGGATCGCCTCCCGAAGGTGGTCGTTCGCGACGCTCTCGGCCGTCCCGACGGCCGCGTCGAGGTCGTCCGCCGCGGCCGCGAGCCGATCGAGTTCCGCGTCGCCGGCGACGGTCCCGTCGTCTTCGAGCCGGGTAAGTGCGTCCTCGAGGGCGTCGAGGTCACAGTCGCCTCCGACCTCGAGTTCGGCGGCTCTGTGAACCTCGATCGCGGCGGCGATCCGGGTTCGGTTTCGGGCGAAAAACGAGAGCGGCCGCTCGGGAACGATCTCCGCGGGATTCTCCAGCGCGTCGGGTCTCACCCGCACGTCCCCCTCGACCGTCACGCCGGCGAACGACTCGTCGAGCGCGACCACGGTCGAGTAGCCGCGGGCGAGTTCGGCCAGCCCCTGGGCGTCTTCGACCACTTCGACGGAGAGTTCGGGAATCGCCTCGCGGGCGGCCGAGTAGCGCTCGGCGTCGGTCGTCGCCAGACAGCGCTCGCGCACGCGGACATCGTTCGGTCGTTCGAGCGGTTCGACGTCCTCGAGCGCGGCCAGCACGTCGGGTTCGGGCTCGCGCTCGAGCGCTCCGCGGGCGAACTCCCGAACCTCCTCGATTCGCGACCGTCGTCGACTCGGATAGATCGTCTCGAGTCGCTGGGCCGCGTACTCCGTGACAGTCCGCTCGGTGAGCAGGCCGAGGAGTTCGCGGTAGACCTCGCGGGCGCGATCGGTCGCGAGGAAGCCGCCCGGATCGTCGTGCTCGCGCCGGATCGCTCCGCGTGCGATGCGGGCCGCGCGCCCCTGGCTGATCCCCGGCGCGTCCGCGATCGCCGCCACGTCGCCCGTCCGAAGCGCTCGCTCGGGGTCGTCGAGTTCGGCCAGCGCCCGCGCGGTCTTCTCCCCGACGCCCGGGATCGACTCGAGATCCATCTCTTCTCGAGCGGCGTATCAAACCGCAGCGAGAAAAAGTTCCCGCCCGGCTTTTTCGCCTTCCGCGTGCTACCCTCGAGCATGCCCAACGACGCCCTCGAATACCACGACCGGACGAAACACTCCCCCAGAAGCGTTCGAGCGGGGGGTCGCGGACTCGACTTCGAGAACAAACCGACGCCCTCCAAGGAGTACCTCGATCTCCCGACGGTCGCGATGGCCGACCGAATTCGCCCGCCACAGCAGCCGGCGCTCGCGGCGGTCGCCGAGCCGACGTCCGACGGTTCGCCGAGGCGCGGACGACCCGACCTTGAGGCGCTGACGTGCCTCTGTTACTACGCGGCGGGGATCACGAAAACGTTCGACGTCGGCGGTCGGTCGGTCGCGTTCCGGGCCGCGGCGACCACCGGCGCGCTCTACCACGTCGACCTCTACGTCGTCTGCACAGCTCTCGACGGACTCGAGGCAGGGGTCTACCACTTCGATCCGCAGACGCTCTCGCTGGACGTGCTCAGGACCGGCGAGTACCGGTCCCTGCTCGCGGCGGCGACGAACCACGACGACGTCGCGAACGCGCCGCTGTCGATCGTCGCGACCTCGACGTGGTGGCGAAACGCCTGGAAGTACGAGGACCGCACGTTTCGTCACGCGTGGTGGGACTCGGGGACGACGCTCGCCAACCTGCTCGCGGTCGCACACGCCCTCGACTACCGCGCGGAGATCGTCACCGGGTTCGCGGACGAACGGGTCGCGACCCTCCTGGGCGTCGATCCCGAGCGAGAAGCGCCGCTCGAGATCGTTCCCGTCGGGCGCGACTCCGACGGAGCCGCCGCGTTCGACGCGCCCGAACTCGACCCGATCGATCCGGACACCGCACCCCTGTCGCCGAACGAAAAGTCGTTTCCGCGCATTCACGGGGCCTGGCGCGCCGGTCGGCTCGAGGACGGCTCCGCCGTGCGATCGTGGCGAACCGACACGTCGACGGGCGTCCCCACCGTCGGAATCAGAGCCGGCGGCGACGGCGAACGGATTTCCCTCGAGCCGGTCGACGCCGAGACGGCCTCGAGCCGACCGCTCCACGAGACGATCCGTCACCGGGGCTCCTGCCGGGAGTACGACCGCGATCCGATCAGCTTCCGCAAACTGTCGACCGTGCTCGACCGGGCCGTTCGCGGGGTTCCGATGGACGTGCGCCGCGAGGGCGAGCGGAGCGAGCCCTCGGAAAAGCGAGCGGGAGTTGCGGGACACGCGAGCCGCGAGGGCGAGCGGAGCGAGCCCTCGGAAAAGCGAGCGGGAGTTGCGGGACACGCGAGCCGCGAGGGCGAGCGGAGCGAGCCCTCGGAAAAGCGAGCGGGAGTTGCGGGACCCGAACGAAGTGAGGTGGCCGATGAAGCGAGCGGTGAATCCGCGAGCCGCGAGGACGAGCGGAGCGAGTCCTCGGAAAAGCAACACGTCAGCAGCGAGAACCAACCGCCGCTCTCGTTCGTCGACCCGTATCTGATCGTCACCGGCGTCGACGGACTCGAGTCCGGCACCTACCACTACCACCCCGCGGCCGGCGAACTCGAACGACTCCGGTCGGGGGAGTTTCGTCAGGAGGCGAGCCACCTCGCGCTGGATCAGCGCCTCGGTGGCGACGCGGCGGTCTGTCTCTACTTCCTCTCGGATCTCGAGGAAATCGTCGACGCCTACGGCGACCGGGGCTACCGGATCGCCCAGCTCGAGGCGGCGGTCACGGCGGGACGGCTTTACCTCGCGACCTACGCCCACCGGGCCCTCGGCGGGACCGGACTGACGTTTTACGACGACCTCGTCTCGGACTTCTTCGCGCCGCGCAGCGAGGGCCAGACGCCGATGTTCCTCTACACGATCGGACGGCCCGCCTGATCGGATCGTACCCGTCGCTCGGTCGGACTCGACCTTGCGCCCTCCGGCCGACCCGTTTTCCAGTCGACTCCGCAAGGTCAGATATGGTGCTCAAGAAACTGCTGGGATCGAAAGCGACTCGATCGCTGACCGTCATCTCGGTGCTGGCCGAAGCCAAGCGGGCGTTCGCCCGCGGCCGACGAACGCGCGGGCTCGTCCTGCTCGGCGTCGCCGTCCTCGCCTGGAAGTGGACCGTGATCGGACTGGCCGCCCAGGGCGTCGTGAAAGTGCTTCGTGGCGGCGGAGCGTCGGGTTCGAAACCGGCGTAGCGACCGAAGGTTCGGCGTCGGTAACCGACTTCCTCTCCGAACTCCGCGTCTTCGAACTGTTCGTTCGTGAGTTCGTCGGTCGTCTCTACGAGTTTGTTCGCGAGTTCGTCTCCAGATTCTCGACCGCACTGACGACGCGGTCGGCGCTTTCGCCGTACTGAATGTGGTTTCGTTCAGATCGTCGCCTGGGTCGACGACCGGACTCGAGGTCGGTGACGTTCTCCGGCGGAAACCCCGAGCCGACGGAAAAAGTGATCCGCCGCCTCGGACGGGTCGTCCGTCTCGAAGCCCTCGAGTTGCGGTTCGGTCCGCTCTTCGTTCGTCGTTGAATCCCTGAAAAGTAGCGGGAGGTAGAGTTGAACCACGCCGAGACGTGCTCGCTGGCGCTGTGCGCGTCTCGTCTGGCTCAACTCTACTCGTACTATTCCTGCCGCTCGCGCGTTTGCTCGCGGCAGAAGTATAGCGGGAGGTAGATTTGAACTACCGGTCTGCGGGTTATGAGCCCGCCGGAATCTCCTGGCTATCCCATCCCGCTATCACATCGTAACCCAGTACGGTAGTTAAGGGTTGTGATTCGGGTACAGTGTGGGGGTACCTCCCGTTAGTCACGGTGTACCTTCCAGGTGTAGAGACTCTCGCAGGTGTAGTTGACGAAGAACCCGATCACGAGTCCGATCAGGTTCGCGGCCAGGTACCAGACGCCGAAGCCGTACACCAGCATCGTCAGCACGGACAGCGTGACCAGAAAGCCGGCGAACCGAACCGCGTTCGAGCGCAGAAACCGTTTTCCGAGCGCTCGAGGCCCAACCGCGCCGAAGTTCGAGAACGTCCAGCGCTCGTTGATCGCGAAGATGACGACGATCGACAGCTCCCAGGAGAGTATCTTGGCGACGAACGGCTCGAGTCCAGCTAGCTCGACCAGCGCCACGAGCACGACGTTGTCGACCGTCGCACCGGCGACGCCGACGCCGGCGAACTGGGTGAACCGGGTCGTCGACAGCAACGCACGGGTTCGAAGCTGCACCGCCTCGAGTACGGAGTCGATCATCGGTTCTGCGTTCGTCGGGATTCTGACTCGAGGGGAGTCGTTTCGCGGACGTCGCCTCGAGTAACCGTTTTCGCGAGTCGGGCCCGCCGCTGCCATCGTCGCGTCGTGCATCGCGTCGAACGCGCGGCAGTCCGTGACTGACTCGATCGGTCCATCTACGTCCCGGTACGCTCGCCACCACCGAAAAACGCGTTGAAACCGGCGGTTCGTCGCTTCTCCAGCGACCGGTCGTCTACCGGCCGCCCGAGGATCGAATGCGACGATTTTCTTCAGCCAGAGGTTTGCAAACACACTTATGTTCGCTGTCCGAAGATACATTATGGCTGTCATTAGGTCCCTCAAGCGTACGCCCGGACTCCTCCGCGACCAGCCGGTCCTGTTCGTTCCGCCGCTGCTGATCGCGATCCTCCAGACGCCACAGCTGTTCGCACAGACGTTCGATCCGATCGTTTCGTCGCTCGTCTCGATCGGCATGAGCGGCCTGTTCGTGTTCGTGCTGCCGTTTTTATTCGGCGGTGCGATCGCCATCGCCAACGACGCGGCGACGTCCGGAGCGACGTCGTTCGGCCGGTTCCTCGAACACGGAAAGGCGTTCTACCTCTCGATGCTGGGTGCGTACCTGGTGTTCGTCGGCATCTCGATCGTCTTCGGCGTCGTCTCGATTCTGATCGTCTTCGTGGGAGTGTTCGGCATCGTCCTGACGAACGGCGGCGCGTCGGGGCTGATCGTCGTCGGCCTCGCCTATCTCCTGATCGCGCTCCTCTTTCTCGCCGTGGTCGCGCTCTTTCAGTTTTACGGCCACGCGATCGTCATCGAGGGTGCGCGAGCGTTCGAGAGCCTGAAACGAAGCGTCGACGTCGTCAGAACCAATCTCAAGCAAGTGCTCGGCTACTTCGCGATCCTGTTCGTCGGCGGGATGGTGATGGGTGTGGCGTACGTCGCGATCATGCTCTCGACGTTTCCGCAACCGACTCCCGGCGAACCCGCGCCGGCGCTGGATCTCGGGCCCGCGCTCGTCGGAACCGCCGCCACGGTCGTCGTCGGCACGCTCTTCGGTACCGTCTTTCTCGTGTACTCGGTGCTCTTCTATCGATCCGTCACCGGTCTGGACGACTCGCCACGTTCGAGCCCGACGCCGGGCCGCCGCTGACCGCCGAAACCGCAAGAGGATTAGGCTCCGACCGCCTCACCTGACACATGCACGATTCGCGGGTCGTCACGACGCTCGAGTCGTTTCGAGCCGCCGCCCGAGACGCCCTCGAGAACCCGTCGGAGACCGACGACGCCGCACCGTCCCGGTTCGTTCGCATCCCCGTCGAGGTCCGGGTACCCGTCGACGATCCGTTCGTCGCGTACCGGCGGGCGCGCGAAGCCGACCGGGACGGTGCGTTTCTCGAGACGACCGGCGGCCAGCCCGGCTGGGGACACTTCGGCGTCGATCCGGTCGAGCGCCTCTCCGTCGGGGCCGAGGCGGTCGCGCGCGACCGGGACGGCTCGCCGACGCTCGGCGCACTCGAGGGATTGCTCGCGGGAGAACGCCTCGCTCGCGGCGACTGCGACGTCCCCTATCCCTGCGGTGCGATCGGCTGGCTCTCCTACGACGTGGCGCGGGAACTCGAGGACCTCCCCGACTCCGCGGTCGACGATCGCGATCTCCCCCGGCTCGAGGTCGCCGTCTACGACCGTCTCGCGTCCTGGGCGGAGCCGACGGACGGAACGGTCGAACTGCGAATTACGGCCTGTCCGCGACTCCAGCTACCCGGCGACGACGAGGCGACCGCCGAGCTACGGGCGGCCTACGAACGCGGCCGACACCGCGCGCTCGAGCTCGCCGAACGTGTGCTCGAGGGGGACGTCGACGTCGGCGATCCGCCGGTCAGAACCGCCGAGGCGACGTTCGAAAGCGACTGCGGTCGCGAGGCGTTCGCGGACCGGGTGCGGCGGGTGAAAGCGTACGTCCGGGACGGCGACACGTTTCAGACGAACGTCTCCCAGCGGCTCGTCGCTCCCGCTGCGGTCCACCCGGTCGCCGCCTACGACGCCCTGCGGCGCGTCAATCCCGCGCCGTACTCGTGTCTGCTCGAGTTTCGCGCCGTCGACCTGGTGAGCGCCAGCCCGGAACTGCTGCTCGAGCGAGACGGCGCGTTCGTTCGGACGGAACCGATCGCGGGAACCCGGCCCCGCGGCGAGACGCCGGCCGCGGACGACGAACTCGAGGCGGACTTACTCGCCGACGAGAAAGAGCGCGCCGAACACGCGATGCTGGTCGACCTCGAGCGAAACGATCTCGGCAAAGTCTGTGCGTTCGGCTCCGTCGAGGTGGACGAGTACCGCCGCATCGACCGCTACTCCGAGGTGATGCACCTCGTTTCGAACGTGACCGGGCGGCTGCGTTCGACGGCGACGCTCGCCGACGTCGTCGCCGCTGTCTTTCCGGGCGGGACGATCACCGGCGCGCCGAAGCCGCGGACGATGGAGATCATCGACGAACTGGAAGCGACCCGTCGCGGGCCATACACCGGAAGCGTCGGCATCTTCGGCTTCGACGGCCGCGCGACGCTCAACATCGTCATCCGAACGCTCGTCCGCCACGACGACGAGTACCACCTCCGGGTCGGCGCCGGCATCGTCCACGACTCCGAGCCCGAACGCGAGTACGAGGAAACGCTCGACAAGGCGCGAGCGCTGCTGACCGCGGTCGACGAGGCGCTCGGTGAGCGGGCCGGCATGGGCCTCGAGGCTGGACCCGACGAGCGGTCCCGCGACTCCGCCGACGAACCGGCGGCCGGTTCGGACGATGCGAGAGGCGGAGCGACCGTCGAGCGGGGCGATTCGACGCCGACCTCGAGCGACCGTCGCGGTGGTGAGTCGAATGAGTGACGCCGACGAACCCGCGCCGACCAGGATCCTCGTCGTCGACAATTACGACTCGTTCGCCTACAACCTCGTCCAGTACGTCGGCGAGGTCGCGGACGAGGTGATCGTCCGCCGAAACGACGAGGTCGATCTCGCGGCCGTCCGCGACCTCGATCCGACGGGAGTCGTCGTTTCTCCCGGCCCGGGAACGCCCCAGGAAGCGGGAATCTCGATTCCGCTGTTCGAACGAACGTCGTATCCGACGCTGGGCGTCTGCCTGGGTCACCAGGCCCTCTGTGCGGCGAACGGATCGCGGGTCGTCCACGCCCCCGAGGTCGTCCACGGGAAACCGTCGGTCGTCGGCCACGACGGCGACGGGCTCTTCGCGGGGTTACCCTCACGATTTCAGGTCGGGCGCTATCACTCGCTGGCCGTCGAACGCCGCGATCTGCCCGACTCGCTCGAGGAGACCGCCCGGACGGTCGACGAGCGCGGCGTGTTGATGGCCGTTCGCCACCGCGAGAAACCTCACGTCGGGGTCCAGTTCCACCCCGAGAGCATCCTGACGCGTCGCCGGGACGGGGAGACCGCCGCTCGCCGCGCGGACGGAGAGTCCGACGCGAGCGAACGACCCCGCCGCGGAGAGGACATCTCGCTCGAGGTGGGAAAGCGGATGATCGCGAACTTCTGTCGACTGGCACGAACCGAGAGCGCCGGCCCGTCGAGCAACCGCGAGGAAGGCGGCGAACCGTCGATCGAGCGCAACCGTCGGGCGAACGAGTCGGACGGAGACGACCGTGACTGACGAGCGATACTACCACGTCGACGGCGAGGTCGTTCCAGCCACGGAGGCGACGGTCAGCGTCGACGACCGCGGCTTTCGCTACGGCGACGGCGCGTTCGAGACCATGCGAGCCTACGGCGGGACGATCCTCGAGTGGGACGCCCACGCGGCGCGGCTCGAGCGAACCTGCGAGGCGCTCTCGCTCGCACACGGCGTTTCGCTCGACGACCTGCGCGAACGGATCGACGAGACGCTCGCGGCGAACGACCTCACTGACGCGTACGTGCGCCTGTCGATCACCCGCGGCGTCCAGCCGGGGAAGTTGACGCCCCGTCCCGAGGTCGATCCCACCGTCGTGATCGTCGTCAGACCGCTTCCTCGCGGCGGGCTCGAGGGGAGTCCCGTCTGGGACGGGCCGGCGACCGTTCGCTCCGTCGAGATCCGCCGGATTCCCGACGAGGCGATTCCCTCCGCCGCGAAGACCCACAACTATCTGAACGGCATTCTGGCTCGGATCGAACTCGCGGCGTCCGGATCCGCGGGCGACGCGAGCGACGCGGACGAAGCACTCATGTTCGATCTCGAGGGGGGCGTCGCCGAGGGCGCGACCAGCAACCTGTTTTTCGTCGACGACGGTCGACTGCACACGCCGTCGATCGACGGTCCCGTGCTGCCGGGGATCACCCGCGAGACGGTCCTCGAACTGGCCGAGGCGGCGGACGTCCCGACCGAGGAAGGGCGGTACGAACTCGACGACGTTCTCGAGGCCGACGAGGCGTTCCTCACGAACCGAACCTGGGAGCTTCGTCCGGTCGCCGCGATCGACGGACGATCGATCGGCGGTGGACCGATCACCGATCGCCTCTCGCGGCTGTACGACGAGTACGTCGAGACGACGTGCTACCGTCGATAGCGTTCCCGATCGCCGTCCGTTGACCCCCTCCGCGATCTCCGACCACTCGTCGAGGCGGCGGCGATCGGGAGAAACGGCGGGTTCCGCTGGAGTCGACTCCCGGCGTCCCTCCCGATCAGTCGTCCGGCGTCTCGAGCACCGTCCGCTCGACGCCCCCGAACTCGAGGGCGAACTCGGATCCGAACGCGGTCGCCGGCGTCTGGAATCCCGGCGGTACGCGGTCGTCCCTGGATCGTCGGTCTACCACCCGCTGGGCGGCGACGGCCGCAGTTTCCGCGGTCAGCGCGTACGGGTTCGGCGTTCGCATCGTCGCACGCACGCGGCGTCCGTCCGACTCGCTTTCGCTGACCTCTCCCCAGACGTCGATGCTCGATTCTCTCCGCTCGCGATCGTCGGGTCCGTCGAGAACCGCGTCGATCAGGCGTGAAACCGCTCGTTCGACGGGACTCGCCTCGAGCAGTCGTCCGAGCGAATCCACGGCGGACATCGCCCGCGCGGCCCACGGCGGCATGGCCGCGTACACTTCGATCGATCCGATCCCCGTACTCTCCGCCGCGGTGACGACGTCGCCGAGGGGGATCGTCACGGCGTGTTCCGGTCCGTCGCCGAAGTCGATCTCGCGGGACCGAAACGCCGCCGGCACCTCGACGAGCCGGCCGTTCCGCCGAACGACGCCGCCGTCTCCCGCGATCTCGAGCAACGAGCGTGCCGTTCCGCTCGAGGGAGTGCCCGACCCGCTGACGGCCAGGACGAGCCGGTCGGCCGACGGAAGCTGCTCGTGGAGAAACGCCGCCAGACAGTCCGTCGGAACGACGTCGAAGCCGACGCCGGGCAACAGCGTGATCCCGGCGTCGCGGGCCGCTTCGTCGTACCCCGTGAGCCGCTGGAACACCGGGAACTCGCCGGTGACGTCCAGGTAGTCCACCTCGACTTCGAGGCAGGCCTCGACCATCGGAACGGCCGTCTCGACGAACGGCCCCGCGCAGTTCAACACGGCGTCGAACTCCGCGAGAGAGTCGACGAGATCGGCGGATTCGAGATCGAACGTCCGGGAATCGAGGCCGAGCGCGCCGGCCTGCCGTCTCACCGACTCGCCGTTTCGACCCGCGACGACCGGCGATCCCCCCCGCGAGACGGCTTCGCTGACGATCAGCCTACCGGTGTAGCCGTAGGAGCCGTAGACGAGAAGGGAATCCATACCCGTCGTTGATCGCTCGCCGTGTTAAATCTCCGTCAGACGTACGGGACGATACGCCGCGAACGGAGTCGCGTCTCAGTCGATCGCGACCGGCGAGACGAGGTCTCGCTCCTGATCGTACTCGAGCAGGTTCGTGTCGACGAGTCGCGGCAGGTGGTCGTGATAGAGCGAGATGTAGACGTTCGCGACGCGTTCGGCCGACAGCTCCGTGACGCTCGAGCCGGTCTCTCGCACCGCAACCTCTTCGGCGACGTCCGGCAGCGTCAGGGGCTCTCCGTAGGTTCGCATCACTTGAAGGAACAGCCGCCGACGCTCGTTCGCGAGCAGTTCGAGCGTCGCGTCGACGCTCTCGGACGGGGTCTCGCGGTCGTCGAGCCAGTCGAGAACCGTGAGTGCGAACTCGGCGCAGTCGAATCCGGAATCGGACGAGGTAGTCATTCGTATCCTTGGGTCCCCCGAGTCACAGGTGGCGGGCAGTCGGAGGCTGAGACGAGAATCGACGTCCGTCGGTGCGGGCGGCGGTACCTGCTCGAGGGGTTCTACCGAGTTCTCGCCTCCACGATAAATATTAGTATCGAAATCCCGCACGGATGCCAGTTTTGCTGACTGTCCGGCTCGGGGTACTGTCGTTCGCCGGAGCGTCACAAACCTCAGCGAGCCGTCGCGTCTCCCGGACGCGTCACTCGATGGTAAACGTCGGCTCGGAAACCGATTCGCTCTTACAGGAGGGACATCGCGACGGAATGTTCAGCAGGCGGTCGAACTCGTCGAACCCGCAGTCGCGACACGTCGGCGGGGCGACCAGCAACTGTTCGTCGGTTCCGTCGACCGATCGTGCGACGTGTTCGACGTGGTCGACGACCGCGTGGGGCGTCAGGTCGAACCGGGTCGCGAGTTCGCCCGGCGACGCCGGCTCCGAGCGCAGCGCCTCGGTCAGTCGCGTTCGCGTCGTTTCGTCGGCTTCTCGCATATCCGATCTGGGACTGCCCCGAACATTACCCTGTTGGACGGAATCGGGTTCGTCGACAGCGTTTGAATCGTGTACGTTCTTCGTTTTCGTAATAACTGATTCGACTCGAATGAAAGGGGAAGTGACTTACCGCACCGAGGTGAACGCGAGGGCATGAAAGCCGTCGTTCTTGCAGGCGGGTATGCGACCAGAATGTGGCCGATCACGAAGCACCGGCCGAAGATGTTTCTCCCCATCGGCGAGTCGACCGTCATCGACCGGATCTTCGCGGAACTCGAGACCGACGAACGGATCGACGAGGTATACGTCAGCACCAACGAGCGTTTTGCCGCCGATTTCGAGGCGCACCTGGCGGAGAGCGAGTTCGACAAACCCCGCCTCTCGATCGAGGAGACGTCGGAGGAAGACGACAAGTTCGGCGTCGTCGGCGCGCTCGCACAGTTGATCGACCGCGAGGACGTCGACGACGACCTGCTGGTGATCGCCGGTGACAACCTCATTAGCTTCGCCGTCTCCGACTTTTTGGACTACTTTCGGGAAGTGGACGCACCGACGCTCGCCGCCTACGACGTCGGCTCGCGAGAGAAGGCGAAATCGTACGGACTGGTCGAACTCGAGGGCGACCGCGTCGTCGACTTCCAGGAGAAGCCGGACGATCCCAAGAGCACGCTCGTCTCGATCGCCTGTTACGCGTTTCCCCGCGATTCGCTCTCGTTGCTCCCGACGTACCTCGAAGAGGGCAACAATCCCGACGAACCCGGCTGGTTCGTCCAGTGGCTCCAGAACCGCGAACCGACGTACGCCTACACGTTCGAGGGAGCCTGGTTCGACATCGGCACCCCGGAAAGTTACCTGGACGCGGTCTCGTGGCACCTCGAGGGTAACTCGCTCGTCTCCGACTCCGCCATCCTCGAAAACGCAACGATCGGCGAGAACGTTCACGTCATGGACGGCGTCACCGTAGCGGAGACGACCCTCGATCACGCGGTGATCTTTCCGGATGCGACGGTCAGAAACGGCGACATCAGGCGCTCGATCATCGACGAGGGAACCCACCTCGAGGAACTGGACCTCGCCGGTGCGCTGATCGGCGCGCACACGACAATCACGAACGGATCGCCCTGATCCGTCGTCTCGTCGTCCGCGCTCGGCGTGGAACGCCATCCGTTCGACCCCGTTCGGATTCGACACGAAACAGTATCCGTTCGGTCAACGTCTGGCTGGAACAAAGCTGATACGACCGTCGAGTAAACATTTAATCGGGCAGAGCCCTAACCGTCGACTATGCTCGATGTCCTCTTCGGGAACATGCCGCTGGTCCTCCTGACGGCGGGGCTCATTTTGATGGCGCTCGAGGCCCTCTCGCCGGGTGCACACCTCATCGTCATCGGCGTCGCGCTGGTCGGCGCGGGCCTGGTCGGCGTGCTCTTTCCGCCGGCCGCTAGCCCGTTCGTTCTAGCGGCGCTGACGCTTCTCGTCGGGCTCGTCGCCACGTACGTCTACCGCGAGTTCGACTTCTACGGGGGGAAGGGAACCGCCCAGACGAAAGATTCCGGCTCCCTGGCCGGCTCGACCGGCTACGCTACCGAGACGATCACGACGCGCGAGGGAGAGGTGAAGCTCGACGAAGGCGGGTTCGCTCCCTACTACAGCGCGCGAACGACCAGCGGAACGATCGACGAGGGCGAGGAGATCATCGTCCTCGACCCCGGTGGCGGGAACGTGTTGACCGTCGAGTCGCTCGAGTCGCTCGGCGAGGACGACATCGATCGCGCACTCGCAGAAGGCGCAGCCTCCGACGCCGACGCTGACGACGACGAGTCGGTGGAGCCGACGACCGAACGCGAAACCGAAAAATCGAGCTGAGGTCGCCTGTCGTCGGTCGTGGGAATTCTGTCGTTCACATGTCGTTCAGGTAAGGGAACGTTTTTCCCGTCACCGCCACAAGAACGAGTTATGGTCCTAGAACTGCTGCCCATGCAGACCACGGGCGGTGCACTGTTGTTCATCGGTGCGCTCGTCCTGGTCGTCGTCATCGCCGCGTTACTCAGCGCGATCGAGATCGTCGACGCGTACGAAAAACGCGCCCTCACCGTCTTTGGGGAGTACCGCAAACTCCTCGAGCCGGGGATCAATTTCGTTCCACCGTTCGTTTCGAACACCTATCGGTTCGACATGCGAACGCAGACGTTAGACGTCCCCCGACAGGAAGCGATCACGCGAGACAACTCGCCGGTGACCGCCGACGCCGTCGTTTACATCAAGGTGATGGACGCCAAGAAGGCGTTCCTCGAGGTCGACGACTACAAGAAGGCCGTCTCCAACCTCGCCCAGACGACGCTGCGGGCGGTGCTTGGCGACATGGAACTGGACGACACGCTGAACAAGCGCCAGGAGATCAACGCCAAGATCCGCCAGGAGCTCGACGAACCCACCGACGAGTGGGGCATCCGCGTCGAGAGCGTCGAGGTCCGCGAGGTGAACCCCTCGAAGGACGTCCAGCGCGCGATGGAACAACAGACGTCCGCCGAGCGCAAACGCCGGGCGATGATTCTCGAGGCCCAGGGTGAACGCCGCAGCGCTGTCGAGAAGGCCGAAGGTGACAAACAGAGTGAGATCATCCGCGCCCAGGGTGAGAAACAGAGCCAGATCCTCGAGGCCCAGGGTGACGCCATCTCGACCGTGCTGCGCGCTCGATCGGCCGAGTCGATGGGCGAACGGGCAGTCATCGATAAGGGAATGGACGCGCTGACCGAGATCGGCCAGAGCGAGTCGACGACGTTCGTCCTGCCCCAGGAGCTGACGTCGATGGTCGGCCGCTACGGCAAGCACCTCTCGGGCAGCGACGTCAAAGAAGACGGCGACCAGCTCGAGAGCCTCGAGTTCGACGAGGAGACGCGCGAACTGATCGGTCTCGACGACATCGCCGAGATCATCGGCGAAATCGACCAGGAAGCCGAGATGGACGTCGAGGCGATGGAACAGGAGGCACAGGCGATCAAGGAAGGCGAGGATCCGGCGACGATATCCGATCCCGAAGAGGTCATCGAGGAGATGGATCAGGACTTCCAGGGACAGACGGACGGCGGCACCGACGCGGCCCTCGGTGACGACGACGACTCGACGAACTGACGCGACACGTCGCTTCGGATCCCCCCTCTCGCTTTTCGGCCGATACCGTACCGCCCGTCGACTCTGACGCGACTCGTCCCGACGGAATCGCCGATTCGTTCGCGCCGGTTCCCATCGTCGGCTGTCCTCTCGACTCGAGAGCCTCGAGTTCGACGAGGCGAGCCGAAAGCCGAGTGGCCAGGAGCGTCGTCGACGACGCCGTCGGCGACGCTGTTGCCGATCTACGCCGACACTCGTAAGGAACCGCGAGTTTCTGTTACCGCTAAACGAACTGGAGCGAAACCTGTTTTACCCACCGCCTCTTTTCGAACGGTAGGTAGACATGACACCGTCCGACGGGGTCGACGACGACAAACGAGCGACCCTGCGCCGATTCGCAGCCCTCGGCGCTGCCACGCCGATCGCAGGCTTTTCCGAGTCGGCATCCGCCGACGCGGGCGAAAGCGACGCCCGCGACGCGATCGCCGGATACCTCTCGACGACTCCCGGTGCCCACTTCTCGAAGATTCGAGACGACCTCCAGCTCGGCACCGGCGAGACCCAACACCACCTCCGACGCCTCGAAGACCTCGGCGTTATCGAACGCTATCGCGACGGGGATTACAAGCGATTCGTCCCCACCGGACGCTTCGACGAGTTCGAAAAGCAGGCGCTGGGATACCTCCGTCGCGATACGCCCCGAGGGATGTTGATGACGCTTCTCTCCGATCCGAACGCGAGCGCCGGCGACCTCGCGGACGCACTCGACGTCTCCGCGCCCACCGTCAGCAAGTACGCGAACGAACTCGAGGAGGCCGGACTCCTCTCGCGGGAGGACGGCTACGCGCTCGAGCAGCCGGAGACCGTTCTGTTGCTCGTCGTTCGTCACGCCGACTCCTTCGGCGAGCGCGCGATCGAACTCGCCCAGAACGCGGATCAGTTCCTCGAGTACAACGGGTAGGAAACCCTCGGGGACGCCACGACCACTGCGGTGTCGAATCTACGCCGAACGACGGCTCCGGCACTCGCCCGCTAGACGAGTTCGAGCAACTCCCGGAGCGACTCGATCTCGTAGGTCGCCTCGACCGAACACTCGAGATCTGCGTTGTGGGGTCGGCGGACGAACGCGGTCTCGAGGCCGGCCGCCCGTCCCGCCACGACGTCCGACTCGGAGTCGCCGACGTAGATGCCCTCGTCGGTCCCGAGTTCGACGAGCGTCTCCTCGATGTAGTAGGGGTCCGGCTTTCGGCGCCTGAATCCCTCGAACGTCGGATCGCGTCCGCGAACGGCGTCGAACTCGAGCCCGAAGTGGTCGTCGACGAACGTCGCCGTCCGGTGGCGGTTGTTAGTCACGAGCGCGATCGTGGTGTGGCGGGCGAGGTCGCCGATCGCGTCGACGTCGTCGTACCGCCCTCGGTCACCCGACTGGATCCGGTCGTGCGTTCGCTCGGACGCGTACCGCTCGCGCAGGTCCCAGAACCGTGCGGGATCGATTTCGAGTTCGTCGCAACGGTTGGCGATCGTCTCGAGGTCGTGTCGTTCGAAATCCCGACGTTGCTCGACGGTGGGTTCGACCTCGAGTTCCGAGAGCGCGTCGTGGGCGGCGCTCGCGTACACCTCCTGGGGCGTGCGTGGCCCCTCGAGGACGATCCCGTCCATGTCGAAGAGAATCGGCGGTGTCATTCGTCGGGACGATGCAGCTGTGTGGTGAATATTCTGTCGACTGTGGTCGGCCGAGAACGCGGCCGCCGACCGCAACGTCGCGGAATCCGCCGCGAAGGAAATTGTAAACCGACGGCTCTAGGCGTCGACCTTCCAGGTCGTACTGGAGGAGTATCCCCACTTTTCGATCTCGATGTCGTAGTCGCCTTCCTGGAGCGCTGTAATGTTCGAGCCCACCTCTTTGGCCGTCATTCCGAGCTCCTTGCCGATGAGGCGGGACTTGAAGTAGGTCTTCGTCGCCGCGTTCTGGCGCAGGTATCGGAGAATCTGGCGCTGTTTGGTCGTGAGGTCGGGCGTCGTTGCAGTGCTCATACCCGAACGGACGACCGGATCGCCCTTAGGGGGTTTGGTACGTGCGGTTAACGCGCCGCCTTCTTGCGATTTTCACGCCGAGTAATCCGACAATAAACCCGCGGAAACCTCGTCTTGGTACGACCGGTTAATCCTTCCGAACTGACGAGTGTCAGGAATTCGTGACCGTTTCGGAGGAAAGCCGGGATTGATCGGCGGCTCGTTCGCGAAAAACCGAACGCCGACGAGTCAGGAGCCGTCGTAGTGCGGCGTGCGAAATGGGCCGAACGCGCAGGCGACCGCCTGGCTGAGCGCCGTCGTCCGATCGGTGAGCCCGTCGGTGAACACGCCCGCGGCACCGTCGCCTCGAGCCACCCCGTCCGTTCCGAGCGCGTCGTCGATTACCGGCCCGAGTTCGGCCCCCTCCTCGAGTCTGACCGCAATTTCGTCGGGAAGCCGGAGGGACGGACCGCTCGCCCGTTCCAGTCGATCGCCGTCCGTGATCGCAGCCCACATGATCAGGTAGCGACCGGGAACGTCCTCGTAACGAGCGACGCCGCCCTCGAGTCCGACGCCGTAGTCGCACGTCGTCTCGACGCTCTCGAGCGCCCGCCGGGCGCGAGTGACGGCACCGTCGACGGTTTCGGCGATCGACCGCGGCTGTTCGGCGACGCCCGAGTCTACGGGAACGGCGATCACCGTCGGATCGTACCGCGCGAGCGCTCGCTCGACAGCGTCGACTTTGACCGGGTTCGAGCTACCGACCGCGAACTTCACGGTCCGCGTACGGCCGGTACGCATTTGGGGCTCACGATGTGCGGCGCAGTCCCACGCTTGAATGTTTTGGATTATCATGCCAGATCTTCCGAAATACCGGTTTTCGGGCGATGTTCGATTCCGATTCCGAAACCCTTATATCTCGAGTCTAGGAACGCAGTAGATAACGAATCTGTCCGGGCTTTTGCGGCCCCCTCGTCCGGACAGCGTATGCCATCGTATGACCAACGCACCATCGAACACGAGAGTACGACGTAGCGAACCCGAACGGACGGCCGAACGGACCGAGAGCGAACAGAACGACCTCGCGTGCCCCGAGTGCGCGGGAAACCTCGTCGTCGACGACGAACACGGCGAAACCGTCTGCGAGGAGTGCGGCCTCGTCGTCGAAGAGGACTCTGTCGATCGCGGCCCCGAGTGGCGGGCGTTCGACGCCGCCGAGAAGAACGAGAAGTCCCGCGTGGGTGCGCCCACGACGAACACGATGCACGACAAGGGGCTGTCGACGAACATCGACTGGCGCAACAAGGACGCCTACGGTAACTCGCTGGGATCGCGCCAGCGAGAGAAGATGCAGCGTCTTCGCAAGTGGAACGAGCGCTTTCGCACCCGCGACTCCAAAGAGCGCAACCTGAAGCAGGCCCTCGGCGAGATCGACCGCATGGCCTCGGCGCTCGGCCTGCCGACCAACGTCCGCGAGACCGCATCGGTCATCTACCGGCGCGCGCTCGACGAGGATCTGTTGCCCGGCCGCTCGATCGAGGGCGTCTCGACCGCGTGCGTCTACGCCGCCGCCCGCCAGGCCGGCGTCCCTCGCTCGCTCGACGAGATCGCCGACGTCTCCCGCGTCGAGAAAAACGAGATCGCCCGCACGTACCGCTACGTGGTCCGCGAACTCGGCCTCGAGGTCCAGCCCGCCGACCCCGAGAGCTACGTTCCCCGGTTCGCCTCGGGACTCGAGCTCTCGGACGAGGCCGAACACCGCGCGCGGGGTCTCCTCCAGAACGCCAAGGAAAAGGGCGTCCACAGCGGCAAGTCGCCGGTCGGCCTCGCCGCCGCAGCGGTGTACGCCGCCGCCCTGCTGACCAACGAGAAGACCACCCAGGCCGCCGTCTCGGACGTCGCGGACATCTCCGAAGTCACCATTCGGAACCGCTACCACGAGCTGCTCGAGGCCGAAGAGACCCTCGGCGTCGCCTGAGACGGACCGCTGTACCCGTTTCCCGCCACACGTGACGGGCCTGGGGTGTGGCGGTACCGCCGTACGACGGACCGTTCGACGCAGCCGACGAAGCGACACCGTTTTTCGACTCCCCGTCCTCGAGTCGCACAGCTATGGGTCTGGATTTCGACTCGTTCGTTCTCGTCGCCGCGACCGCGAATCTCTCCGACGAGTCCGCCGCTCGCGAACACGCCGACGCCGTGGAGTTCCGGATGGACCTCGCCGCCGACCCGCTCGCAGAGCTTCGGGCCTACGACGGTGAGTTGCCGATTCTGGTCACCAACCGCGCCGTCTGGGAGGGCGGCGAGTGGGACGGCGACGACGACGAGCGCCTCGCGGTCCTGGAGGACGCTCTCGCGGTCGACGCCGTCGAGGCGGTCGACGTCGAACTCGAGTCGCTGCGTTCCGGCGCGGCGACGGAACTCCGCGCGGCGGCGCGCGACCGCGACGTCTCGGTCGTCGCCTCCGCCCACGACTTCGAGGGGACGCCCGACGAGATCGAGTTGCTCGACACCCTCTCGGACGCCTGCGAGCGCGCGGACGTCGGAAAGCTCGCCGTGACGGCCGAGACGCGAGCCGACACGCTCGCGCTGCTTGCGGTCACCCACCGGCTCGCGTCGGACGGACGGACGGTCGCGACGATGGCGATGGGCGAGGCCGGCAGCCACACCCGTGCGGTCGCGCCCGTCTACGGCTCGACGATCGGCTACGCGCCCGTCGACCCCGACGAGGCGACCGCACCCGGCCAGTACGATCTCGAGACGCTCTCGCGGCTGGTCGCGGACCTCGAGTAACCTCGAGTACGGAACTGCGGTCCGTCCAATTCGACGCCCTGCTCCAGATCGTCCGTTCGTCGAAGGGGCCGTCGTCGATCGCGGTTGTCGATCGCTCATTGGGAGTAAAGGAGGAAAATACTGGTGGGAAAACCAGCGCTTTGACCCCGTGGAACCGACGCTCGGTCGCACTTTCGATGAAGGTCCGGACAGTCGTCGGGCGGGAACTGCAGGCGGTGTGGGGAGACGGGCGGGGAATCTCGCTTTCGACGATCGCGATCGGCTGGGGACTGCTCATGGGAAGCCGGATGGTTCTCCCGGTCATCATCCCGTACCTCCAGACCGTTCACGGACTGAGCCTCACGGCCGCAGGCCTACTGGTAAGCGTCCTGTGGCTCTTTGCGTCCGTCGGCCAGCTACCCGGCGGCGTGCTCGCGGACAAATACGACGAACGCACGATCATGGCGGGGAGCGTGATCGTCGTCGCGGTGTCGCTCGCGCTGGTCATCACCGCCCCCACGCCGCTCGTTCTGTTTCTCGCAACGGCGCTGTGGGGGCTGGGTTCGTCGCTGTATCCCATCGCCCGGATCACGTTTCTCTCGAGTCTCTACACCGAGCGACTCGGGAGCGCGCTCGGGTTGACGATGGCGACGGCGGACGTCGGCCAGACCGTGTTCCCACCGATCGCAACCGTACTCGCCGTGGCGATCGCCTGGCAGGCCGGGCTCGGCTTCATGATTCCGCTGTTGGTCCTCGCCGGAATCGGCCTCTCGGTCGTCCTTCCCGATCGGGACGGAACGGACCGGCCGGCCGGTGCCGGATCGCTTCGCGACGCGCTCGACGTTCTGCCGGAGTTTCGCACGCCGGCGATGGCGTACATGACCGTCATCCTGTTTCTCTACTTTTTCATCTGGCAGTCGTTCACGGCGTTCTATCCAACGTACCTGACGACCGAGAAGGGACTCTCGCCGTCGGTCGCGAGCCTCCTCTTCGGATCCTTCTTCGCGGCGGGCGTGATAATCAAGCCGCTCGCCGGCGCTGCCTACGATCGCATCGGCGCGCGAGTCTCGCTCATCGCCATCCTCGTCCCGCCGGTCGCGGGATTTGCCCTCCTCCCGTTCGTCGACAACGTCTGGCTCCTCGTCGGCGTCACTGCACTCGTGAGCACGATGCTCGGTTCGGGCGCGGTCACGCAGCCGTATCTCGCCGATTCGTTCTCGAACGAGGTGAAGGGAACCGGGCTCGGAACCGTCAAAACCATCACGCTGACGCTCGCCTCCGGCGGGCCGGTTCTCTTCGGCGTGATCGCCGACTACGGCTACTTCGACGAGGGGTATTTCGTCCTCGCCGGGATCGTCGCGCTCGTCGTCGCGTTCACGGTTCGGATGCCGGACGCCGACTGAGACGGACTGCCGAAACCGCACGTCGGTACGCTGTCCGGTTCGCGATCACACCGGAGCCGGACGGCGATCCGGACGGGCGTTCCAGTCGAAGCGATTTCAGGTCAGCTCGCCGCGGCGGACCGACTCGCGCAGCGGGCCGATCGACGACCGGTCGAAGTCGGTCGTGACCGAGGCCACGATGGTCATCACCTCCGTCCGCGAGATTTTCACGCCGCCGTCGGTGAGGACCGCTTCGGGACGTTCGGAGAGTTCACGCAGAGTCGCGACCGCGAGCAAAAACGGGACCGTACAGGCTTTCAGCATCGATTCGTCGTTCGCGCCGAGCGCCTCGAGCCAGCGCTGTCCGTCGTCGACGTATCCCCTGGCGCGCTCGACCGTCCGTTCGACGACGGCGACCACGTCGGATTCGTTGCCGTCCGCGAGCAGATTCTCCTGGGAGACGCCGACGTCGGCCAGCCAGCTGGCGGGGAGGTAGACGTTTCCCTCGTCGACGTAGTCCGCGTGGACGTCTTTCGCGATGTTCACGAGCTGCAAGAGCTGTCCGCAAGACTCCGAGAGTTCTCGCATCCGCTCGGGACGGCCGTCGACGTCGCCGTTCCAGAGCTGCAGGTTGGTGATCAGCCGGCCGATGACGCCGGCGACGTAGTAACAGTACTCCTCGAGTTCGGCCTCCGTCTGAATCCGAACTCCCGCTTCGTCGGCGTGGCGTTTCACGAACGCCCCCATCCCCGCAACGAGCTCGAGTACGGGCGGCGTGATCGCGTCTCTCGCGCCCGGCGGAAAGCTCTCGTACGTGCGGACCACGCGCTCCGCGTTGGCCACCAGATACCAGTCGTCGCCGTCCGGTTCGCTGACGACGGATTCGATCGAACGGGCGAACGCCGCTGTCGTCGACGGGTCGGCCGGATCGAGCGCCCGTCGGTACGTCGAGAGGAGCCGACTCTTCTCCTCGGCCGAAAGGGTCGATTCGTCCTCGACGGTGTCGGCGATTCGACAGAGGAGGTAGCCGACACAGAGCGTCGTCGACATCGGCTCCTCGAGCAGCTCGATGCTGATCGCGAACGTTCTGGATACCGAGCCGACGGTCTCGTGACACCACTTCCGGTCGTCCGCGGCTACCGAAGCGAGAGGGTTCGTTCTTCCGTCCATGCGCGATTTCCCTTCAACATCACAACCACTCCAACATAAAATGCTCTATCTCATAAGAATCTAAAGTATAGTACTTCGAAAAGATTATACCACTCTCACGAAGTCATTTCGGTGACCGATCGATGGTACTCGAACGGACGCCGGTGAAAGAATGGTCGAGGTAGCAGTACTGGGCGGTGGCGTCGGGGGGCTGAGTGCGGCACACGAACTCGCAGAGCGCGGCGTCTCCGTTACCGTGTACGAGTCGGGAGATCGAATGGGCGGGAAGGCGCGCAGCTTTCCCGGCCCCTGCAGTTCCTGTGCGACGCCGTTGCCCGCCGAGCACGGCTTTCGGTTTTTCCCGGGCTTTTACCAGCACGTCACCGACACGATGTCGCGGATCCCGTTCGACGACGGATCGGTGCTCGACAACCTCGTCGAGACGACCGAAGTCCTGCAGGCAAGCGCCGAGCGACAGTGGACGATGTCGACGAACGTCCCGACCACGATCGGCGGATTTCGGACCGCGACGTCCAACCTGTTCGGCGGTCCGGAAGTGTCCGGAGACGAGAAGGCGTACTTTCTCAACCGGATCGGACAGCTGTTGACGTGCTCCGAGGAGCGACTCGCCGGCGAACTGGACGAAGTGAGCTGGTGGGAGTTCATCGACGCCGACCGAATGTCTCACAAGTACAGGCAGAACCTCGCGTACGGCCTCTCGCAGTCGTTCGTCGCCCTCCAGCCGAGGCGAGCGAGCACCCGCACGATGGGGCGAATCTACCTCCAGTTGCTCCAGGGGATGTTCGACGAGTCCAAGGAGTCCGATCTGGTGCTCAACGGACCGACCAGCGACGTCTGGATCGATCCCTGGACGACCTACCTCGAGTCGCTAGGCGTCGATTTTCGACCGAACACGCCCGTCACGGCCATCGAGAGCGACGGCGAGGTCGTCACCGGCGTTCGAGTCGACGACGGGGGTACCGAACGCACCATCACCGCGGAGTACTACGTCGTCGGGCTGCCGCTTGGCGTCCTCGAATCGCTGTTGACGCCGGAACTCGAGGCGGCCGCGCCGTCGGTCGCCGGCGTTTCCCACCTCGACGAGGCGTGGATGAACGGGATCCAGTTCTACCTCGAGGAGGACGTCGACCTCGTCCACGGCCACGGCATCTACTACGATTCGCCGTGGGCCATCACGACCATCTCACAGCGGCAGTTCTGGGACGGCTACGATTTCGACGATCACGAGGGCGTCGAGGGTATCCTCTCGGTGTGCGTTTCGAACTGGAACGATCCGGGGATCGTCTACGACAAACCCGCGCGGGAGTGCACCCGCGACGAGATCAAAACCGAAGTGCTCGCACAACTCGAGCGACACCTCGCGGCCGACCGCGGCGTGGGGTTTTCGGCCGACCTGGTCCGGGACTGGTGTCTCGATCCCGCGATCACGTTCGGCGAGGACGGTACCGTCGATGGAAACCGCGAACCGCTTTTCATCAACAGCGTCGGTTCGCTCAAACACCGTCCCGAACCGGCGACCGCCGCCGAAAATCTGACGGTCGCTACCGACTACGCCCGAACGAACAGCGAACTCGCCTGCATGGAGTCGGCCAACGAGGCCGCACGGCGGGCCGTCAACGCGATCCTCGCCCGCTCGGACTGGTCGGCCGAGCCCTGCCGGCTCTGGCAACTGACGCTTCCGCGAAGCATCGAAGGCCTCCAGCGCGTGGACGAACTGATTTACCGCGGCGGATTCCCGCATCCCGGCGCGGTGTCGCCGACCGTGTGGTCGGGATACAGCGCGCTCAGGTCCCTCTTTTGACCGACGCCGCTCGCGTCGCGTCCGCGACCGAACCGGTACGAACGCGACCGCGAGCCGTCGGGACACACCCGGTAATCACTTCATACCAATGAGTAGGTCCGTCGGATCGACGACGTATGTACGCCATGGCATCGACCGTCCTCGAGTCGATCCGCGGATGGGGGCGATCCGCAGAGGTCGGACCGGATCCGCCGCAGACGCCGTCCGAACCGGCTGGGAAGCCCGACTCGGCTATCGACGCGGAGGCGCTGTTGCGCTCGACGAGCGCCGTCGTCGGCGGGAACGACGGCCTCCGGCTCGAGTCGACGTTTCGGACCGCGTGGCACGACCGCATGCGCGAGATCCGCGAGACGAACAGTCGACTGACGGAGTTGGCGACTCGCCTGGACGGCCGTTCCGACCGGCTCGCACTCGAGGTGACCGACGAGGGGTTCGCCGCGACCCGCGGTCGCGACCGGGTCGGGTGCTGGCCGTCCGACGGCGCGTTCCTCGCGGATCTCGCGTCGACCGCGGTGCTCGAGGAGTCGGACCCGACCTGGGAGACGCTCGAATCGCGGGAGCGGCGGATCGTGCTGACCGCGCTTCGGCTCTTTCTCGAGTGGTGTCCGAACTGCGACGGGGAGCTGGTGGGAGAGACGACGCCGACCGACGTCGGGGGTGGAGACGGGTCGACGGTACGACTCGAGTGCGTCCGCTGTGGCTCGCTGCTGGTCAGCGAGCGCGATCGGTGATCGGCTGGACGGTGGCTTCAAAATCGGAATGTTAACCAGTCGGCTCTCCTAGCGTATACGTATGACATGGCTCCGTGCACTCGCCGCGGCCGGTCTTTCGGTGCTCCTGCCGGGTGCGGGCCACGCTCTCATCAAGGACTGGCTCCGGATGCTGGTGTTCTCCGGGCTGTATTTCACCGCCGTCGTGCTCTTTTTGCCGCCGCCGAACGAGATCGCCGCGGTCGGTTCGCTCACCGAAAGTATGGAGTTCGTCGCCAGCGAGATCGACACGATGGGGCAGTTCGTGCTCTCGTTTATCGTCCTCTTCGCGGCGATCGACGCCACCTTCCGCGCGCTCGGGTTCCCACCGGGATCGAACGGGGATTCGGCTGACGGGCCGTCCTGTCCCCACTGCGGCAAGGAACTCGACGAGGACCTCTCGTTCTGTCACTGGTGTACGACCCGACTCGAGCCGGAAGAGCCCGAGGAACCGGGCGAATCCGAGCCGACTGCGGGTCCGGCCGAAGCCAGAAACTGATCGCGACCGGGGCGCGTCGTTACTTCTCGATGATGCTCTCTTCGACGGCCTCGCCGAAGTGACGGGCCGTGTCCTCGTAGTACAGCAGCAGTTCGTCTCCCGCTTCGAGATCGGTCACCGCCGTCCGTCCCGCCGCGGTCGCGACCTTGATCGTCTCGGCGTTCTGCAACAGCGTCTCGATCTGGTCGCCGTCGTCGGTCTCGAGGGCGATCCGGAACATCGGCCGCTTTTCGATTTTGACGCGGCCGACGATCGCTTCGCGGGTGTTGCCGTTCGTGTCGACGACCTGCACCTCGTCGCCGCTCTGTAGCTCCGAGAGGTACTTCGTGCCGCCGTCCGGGGTTCGGACGTACGCGTGGACCGCCCCGGCGTTGACCCGAAACGGCCGCGAGGCGACGTACGGCGACTCGGCCGTCTCGGCGTGGACGAAGACGAGACCGCGGGCCATCGAACCGACGAGCATCCCCTCGTCGTGTTCGAGCAGGCTGCCGGTGTCGACGCAGACGCGGTCGGCGCTTCCGATCTGTTCGACGTCGAGCACCTCCGCGTACTCGAGGTCCAGCGATTCGCGTTCGGCCTGGTCGCGTACCTCGACGGTTTCGCGAATCTCGTCCGGATCGTCCGAGTCGAGCAACACCGCGTCGGCACCGATTTCGAGCGTCTCGAACGCGGTCTTGGCTTCCTCGGCGCTCGTCACGCCCGCCACGAGGTCGGTCTCCTCGCCGATGCGGGCGATCAGGTTCTCGAGCGGGATGATCGTCCAGTCCTCGCCGATGACGATCGTGTGGTCGGCCGCCGTCGCTGCGGCCTCCGCGAACCCTTCGTACTGTTTGCCCAGAATGTGGACGTACGCGCCGCGCTCGAGGTCGTCTGTCCCTTCCCGTCGGAGCGTCGAGAGGTCTGCCGACCCCGAGAGGTCGTCCGGAAACTCGATCGTTCCGTCGCCCTCGCCGTCTTTGCCGACGACGACGGCGTCCGCTCTCGCGTTCCCGTTTTCGTCACCCTCGGCGTCGTCGACGAGCGTGACGTCGCCGTCGGTTCGAAACGCCGCGACGTTGATCTCACCCAGCTCGCGCACCCGGGAGACGTCGGCTTCGTCGACCAGTACCCAGTCTACGCCCGCCTCGAGCGCGGCGGTGATCCGCGCCCGTCGATCGTCCCAGTCGCCGACTGCGTCGTCGGCTTTAATCCAAACGGATCGGCTCATATCTCGACCGTCGAAGGGGACCGGCTTGAACGTGGCGAATCGGACAGCCCCGAATCGACGGCTCCGCCGTGTGCGGACGGAACCATCCCGTCGAATTCGAAATTCCCACTAGTAACGTTAGTATCGATAGTAACGACACTTTCTCGATAGCGAATAATATACACCGGCCGCTATCGTTCCGTATGGGTCAGCGCCGAAACGAACCGCGTGACGCACTGACGATCGAGCGAGCGGCCCGTCGCCTCGGAGTCGAGGACGTCGCCGACGTCGCCCGGGCCGCATACGACCACGCGGGAGAACTGGCGGCGCTCGAGTACGGTCGCACCGCGGCCGTCCTCGGTGCGTGTCGGCTCGCGAGCCGTCGCGGCCGCGGTGAGACGCTCACCCGCGACCGGATCGCCGCCGCGTTCGACGTCGGCTACGAGGACGTCGTCGAAGCGGACTGCGACATCGCGAGCCACCTGGCCCCACCCGCTGACGCGGACGACGTTCGGTCCCTCCGCCGAACCCTCATCGTCGCAAGCGAGCTCCTCGCCGCGGTCGAACGCGGCCGTCCCGGTCTCGATTTTCCGGGCTCGTACCTCGCCGATGCCGCCCCGTGGTTGCTCGGACGAGCGGTCCGTTCGCACGAGCGCTCGACGGACGGTCGGCTGGCGTTCGACGAAGCCGAGCTGCGAGCGCACGCCGACAGACTCGAGGCCGACCTCGAGCTCGCCCGGCTAGGGACGACGCTGTACGCGCGGGTTCGTGACGAGCCGGTGGCTCCTTCGGTGGGAAGCGAGAAGCGCTAGCGACGCCGACGTTCGGAATCGTCGAGCGCGAAGCCGCTACCGACGGTCGGCTTCGCCGCCGTCGTCGCGCGAGCCGAGCCGAGTCAGTTTGTGTCTGAACGCGCGGTAGGCGTTCGCTCCGCGCTCGGTGAGCTCGACGACTCGGCGGCGACCGACGGTCTCGATCGTGACGTAGCCGTCGTCGCACAGAGGCTCGAGGACGTGGGCGTCGAGGACGCGAAACGCGCCCTTGTCCTCGCCGGCCCGTTCCTCCGGCGGCCGTCGGTCGGCCATGAACGAGAGGTTTCGGTCCCTGGCGTACTCGATGAGGTCCTTCTTTTTCGGCGGCGACGTGCGGTCGTCGTGAAAGCCGTCCCAGGCGGTCGGTTCCGCGAGAAACTCCATGATCGCGACCTGATCGGGCGTCGGCGAATCGATGGGATAGATCGGGATTTCGGCGGTCTCCTCGACGCCGGCCGACGCCGGTTCGTCCCGTCCGTCGTGGGCGTACGTCTCCGGCTCGACGTAGTACGGACGCGCGTCCGTCGAGACGTCCATGCACGCGATCGTCGCCCCGATCGCGGGAATCGTCCCCGCGCCCGAGACGTTGACGTAGACGTTGTCCGCCGCGTGTTCGGACGCGATCGTCGTCACCGCGCCGAGGACGGCGTAAACGTCCGTCAGATCGCAGCTGTGACGTCTCACCTCGGGGACGATCGACTCGAGTTCCTCGCGGAGCTCCTCGTGATAGTCGGGTTCCGCGGGCGCGCTTTCGTCCTCGAGCAGGTAGACGAGGTCGGCTCGCTGGCGTTCGATCGGCTCGAGGATCCGGTCGAACTCGTAGCCGACCGGCGCGACGTGTACGCGTTTGACGACGTCCATACCGCTTCATCCGACGGCACGAAAATATACCGTTCGCTGTATCCGGACGGTTCGGCTCCTCGTTCGCATCTGCCAGCTGACTCGTTCCGCTCGTTGGCCAACAACGTAATGCGTCTTTCGTCCGCGCTACCAGTATGTCCAAATCGGAGCTGTCCGGGCTTCCGTCCGAGCACTTTCGACTCCGGGACGAGTTCGCGAGCCTCGGGGAGACCCAGGCTAAAGTGGACCTTCAGGAGCGAACGAAAGAACTCGAGGCGATCAAACGCGCGAACGAACTGTTCGGAACGGTCGACGGTCCACCCGCCGACCGCGTGCGCACGTACGTGACCGAGCTGCCGACGTGGTTTCAGTATCCGACGGTGACGGAAGCCAGGATCGAAATCGACGACGTCGTCGTCGACTCGGACGGCTTTCGACGGACCGATCAGCCGCTCACGACCGAGACGACCACCGAGACCGGAACGACCGTTCTGATCGAGGTCGTCTACACGGAGCGACGACCGCCGGAGGACGACGGCCCCTGGCTCGCCGACGAACGAGAGCTGCTCGAGACGATCCTCACGTTCGTCGCGAACTACGTCTCCCAGTTCGAACAGCAGCGAGCGGTGACGAACGACGTCGAAACGAGCGTTCTCGAGGTCCAGGAAACCGCGAACCGGGTCGCAGAGAGCACCGACCGGATCAACGAACTCGCCGACGATCAGGCGAACTCGATCGACGACGTGGCGAGCGAGGTGGCCGACATGTCCGCGTCGGTCGAAGAGATCGCGTCGACGGCGGAGGAGGTCGCCGCGACCAGCGAGCGCGCCGAGGGACTCTCGCAAACGGGACGGGAGGCCGCGACCGAAGCCATCGACGCGATCGAGGCGGTCGACGACTCGACGCAGGACGTCGCGGCCGACATCGGTCGGCTCGAGGATCACGTCGACGAGATCGACGAGGTCGTCGAAGTCATCAACGCGATCGCCGATCAGACCAACCTGCTCGCACTCAACGCGAGCATCGAGGCAGCGACGGCCGGCGAGGCTGGCGACGGCTTCGCCGTCGTCGCGAACGAAGTCAAATCGCTGGCGGAGGATTCCAAGACACACGCCAGCGAGATCGAGACGACGGTCGACGAGATCACGGACGTTACCGCCGAAACCGTGGCGAGTCTCGAGGAGACCACTCGAGAGGTCGATCGTGGCAAGGAGAAAGTCGAGGACGCGATGACCACGCTCCAGGAAATCGCCCAGACCGTCCAGGAAGCCTCCCAGGGGATCCAGGACGTCTCCGGAGCGACCGACGACCAGGCCGCAAGCACCGAGGAAGTCGCGAGCATGATCGACGAACTGGTCGCGGAGGCCGAAACGATCGCGACCGAAATCGAGTCGGTCGCCAGCGCGAACGAGACGCAAGTTTCCAACGTCCGCGAGATACACGAGGCGGTCGAAAGCCTCTCGAGCGAGTGATTTCGGCCGACTCTCCGGTAGTGATCGCTCGTTCCGTCCGGTCGGGCGCGATCGATCGTCGGCCGGTCCGAGCGTGATCCAGGGTCGACCCACGGGTTCGACCTCGGTTCGGGCCGATAACGCGTTCGCTCGAGCGGTCGGTCCCGACCGCCACCGCGTTCGCGACGGCCGTCTCGACGGATGGAGTCGACCGTCGTCGGAGCCGACGGGGAGTGAACCCGACGTTTCCGTGCAACCGTCGAAACGTTGAGGACCGTCGCGTTCCTAGAACGCCCGATGGCCGGCTACGACGCGGTCTATTTCGACCTCGACAACACCCTCTGTGAGCCCACGCAGGACGCTTCGACCATCCTCGAGGCCACGTTCGAGCGGGCGGGCCTCGAGCAGTTCTGTACGGTTTCGGATCTGCGAAACGCGGTGCCGTCGCTGCCGACCGCCGAGACGGACCGCGAGTTCTACGAGCACCTGTTCTCCGAGGTCGCGACCCGCGCGAACGTCGATCCGACGGTCTCGTCGCGACTCACCGACTGGTACCTCGAGGTGCGCGACCCGACCGCCGTCCGTCTTCGCCCCGGTGCACGAGAAGCGCTCGATCACGCCCGTGATCGGGGTCGCGTCGGGCTCATCACGAACGGCGGCCGCCGGACCCAGACGAAGAAACTCGAGGCGCTGAATCTCACCGACGCGTTCGACGTCGCGGTCTTCACGGAGCCGAGCGCGGGGATCTATCCGAAACCCGACGCCGCGCCGTTCGAGTACGCCCTCGGCGAGCTCGACGTCGAGCCGGCGGTGGCGATCCACGTCGGCGATTCGCTCCACGCGGACGTCGCCGGTGCGAACGCCATGGGGATCGATTCGGTGTGGGTCGACACCGGCCGCGGTCGGACCGGCGATCACCAGCCGACGTACGAACTGTCGTCCCTCGAGTCGTTCCAGACGATCGTTTGAGAACGGGCGACGCGCGGTTCGCCCGTTCGTCCGCTCCGTTGTCCCGACGCATCGGAGCGACCGCGAGCCGTCTGGGCGATCGCTCCGGAAACGACGTACAGCGGGCAGTCTCAGTCCGAAAGCCACACCGCGTAGACGTAGAGTCCGATGCCGACGAAGACGGCGATCGACGACGCCTGATCGATCGTCGGAATCCGCGTGAACAGGTGAGCGAACTGGAGGATACCGCCGACGATCAGACAGACCGCCGCGCCGAGCAGCGCCGACGGCTCGGTGTCCGTCGCCCTGAACAGCAACAGTCCGAGCCCGATCGCGATCACGCCGAAGACGAACTCCGCCGCGAGGACGGCCAGGAACTCGTCGGCGATGGCGGCATAGGCGATGAGCGCGAAGTAGAGGACGATCCCCAGGAAGATCGTTCGGTACACCCGCTCCGGAACGTCGTCGATGTCCATACTCGATCGATCTGACTCCTCCCTCATATCGGTACTGACCCGTTCGCCGCTGGTGCGGGTCCGTTACCGGTACGAGTGGATCGTTTGTCTCGCCGTCACCGCTCGAGCGACGCGGCCCACTCGAGGTCGAACCCCTCGTGGACGACGAACTCGAGCGCGTTGATGAAGTAGTGGGCGACCACGACGACCAGCAGGCTCTCGGTCAGGATGAACATCGCGGCGAGGACGAACCCGAGTACGCCGGTGACGACGACTCCGACCGATCCCTGCATCCCGTGGCCGACCGCGAAGGCAACTGAGGAGAGGACGGCGAGCAACCACGGCGAGACGCCGTAGCCGGCGGCGATCACGCCGACGAGAGCCGCCCGAAACAGCAACTCCTCGAAGATCGCGATAGTCGGGAGCACGAGACCGAGAAGGACGAGCCAGCCGCCGGTCGAGTCGGGAGCCAGCAGCTCGCGCAACTGCTCGTCGTGATCGAAGCCGAAGCGGGTCGCGAACGCCGCGACGAGTTCGTTCGCGACGTAGAGGACGACGCCCGCGACGGTTCCCACGATCAGTCCCGTCACGAGGTACGATCGCGAGAACTCGACGCCGAGGGCGTCCATCGGAATCCCGGTGTAGAGGACGGCTCCTAGCAACACGAGCGCGAACAGCCCTTGCGAGATAGCGACGTTCGCGAGCAACGCCCCGGTCGATAGCGACGCGGGATCGAACTCGTCGCCCTCTGCGGTTCGGGGAGCCGGCCGGTCGTCCTCGAGGTCGACGGCGATCCGCCGTTGGCCGTCTTCGCCGCGTTCCGTCGACGGTTCGTCCGGCCGTCGGTAGCCGGATTCGTCGACCGACGTCGTCGGATCTGACGGGGACGGTTCGGCCGCGGAGGACTCCGGAGACGAGCCGGGCGCTCGGACGGAGGACGTGGCGGGGTCGGGGGACGGCGTCTCCGCGGACTCCGATTCGTGGACCGTTCTCGATCGGTCGTCGCTCGGCCTGCCGGCTCTCGAGTCGTTCCTTCGCTCGGGTTCGCTCCGATCGGCGTCCGAAAACGCGGACTGGGTCAGATACGAGAGAACGAGCAGCGACGCGAGGACGACGCCCGTGATCCCGACGAACGTCGCCCACTGGGGCATCTATTGCGGGCTCGGGTTCGAGCCGCTGGCCGAGCCGACCGCCCCCTGTCCCTGGTCGAAGGCGCTCTCGGTGATCGCCTTCAGCCGGTCGACCAGCGAGTCCTTCTTCGGTTCGCCCATCAGCGCGACGTCGAGCACCTCGCTGATGTTCGAACACGGGATGATCTCGACCATCTCCTCGTACTCCTCTTCGATCATCACGTCCTGTTCGTTGGCCTTGGGGATGATGACCTTGCTGCAGCCGGCTTTCGCTGCGGCTTCGATCTTGTGGGTGACGCCGCCGACCGGAAGGACGTCGCCGCGAACCGACAGCGAGCCGGTCATCGCGACCGACTGGTCGACGGGGATGTCCTCGAGCGCCGAGATGACGGCCGTCGCCACGGTGATCGAGGCGGAGTCGCCGTCGACGCCCTGTTGGCCGGCCTGGACGAACTGGATGTGGATGTCCTTCTCCGAGAGGTCGACGTCGGAGAACTTCTTGATGATCGCGGAGACGTTCTGGACCGACTCCTCGGCCATCTCCTTGAGTTTGCCCGTCGCGATCACCTGTCCGCCGCCCTGTGCGGGGGCGATTTCGGCCATGACCGGAAGCATGATCCCGGAGTCTTCGCCCATGACTGCGAGCCCGTTGACCCGACCCTCGACGCCGTCCTTGGTGACCTGTAGCTCGTAGTCCTTGCGGCGTTCGATGTAGTCGTCGGCCAGTTGCTGTTCGATCGAGCGCGAGCGCTCTTTGGCCTGCAGGACGTCGTCGCGGGTGGTGTGTTCGCGGTCTTCGGCGCGGGCGATGTCGCCCGCGACGCGGACCAGTCCGCCGAGGTTCCGGAAGTGCAGCGTGAGGTGTTCCTTGCGGCCGGCCCGACGCTTGGCCTCGAGGATGAGCTCTTCGACGGCCTCGCGGGTGAAGTGGGGGAGACGCCCGTCGCGTTCGACCTCCTGTGCGACGAACCGGGCGTACTTGCGTCGCATCTCGGCGGTGTCCTCGATGGTGTCGTCCATGTACACCTCGTACCCGTATCCCTTGATGCGCGAACGCAGTGCGGGATGCATGTTCTCCATCGCGTCCAGGTTCCCCGCGGCGATCATGACGAAGTCACAGGGGACGGGTTCGGTCTGGACCATCGCGCCCGAGGAGCGCTCGGACTGTCCCGTGATGGAGAACTCGCCCTCCTGGATCGCCGTCATCAGCTTCTGCTGGGTGCGGACGTCGAGCGTGTTGATCTCGTCGACGAACAGCACGCCCTTGTTGGATTTGTGGATCGAGCCGGGTTCGACGCGGTCGTGGCTCGGCGTCTCCATGCCGCCGGACTGGAACGGGTCGTGGCGGACGTCGCCCAGCAGCGCGCCGGCGTGGGCACCCGTGGCGTCTTCGAACGGTGCGGTGCGCTGGTCGCCGTTGTCGACGATCATGTTCGGCACCATCGCGTCGGTGCCGCGGGAGGTGTATCGGAAGATCAGCCAGATGATACCGGCCGCGAGTATCCCGAGGAGGATGTTTCCGACGATGAGCGAGTACCCGATGATGATCGCGATGATGATCCACATCAGGATCGAGCGCATCTGGTTGCGCTTTCGGGCTTCCTCCTTGTGAGCGTCGATGATCTGTTCTCCCTTTCCGGCGGGAACCGTCCGGACCTTTGGCGCGTTCCCGTCGTCCGGGTTGTGGTAGACGAGGACGTCCTGGAGGTCCTCCTGGGGAAGCAGCTGGCTCATCGCCTTCGCCAGCATCGACTTACCCGTCCCGGGTGAGCCGATCATCATGACGTGACGGCGCTGCTTGGCCGCCTTGATGATGATGTCACGGGCTTCGTCCTGGCCGATCACCTGATCGACGAGTCGGTCGGGAACCTCGATGTCGGACGTCGATTCGATTTTCAGTCCGCCGAGGAGGTCGTCTTCGGCGATCTCTTCGTCCACTTCGACGCCGGGATCGACTTCCACGGCGCTGCCGAGGTCCTCGACGGTTTCGACCTCGTCGTTCGCGTTGTCTCCCGGATCCTCGTCGAGCGGCGATCGTTCGCCGTCGATCCGGCGCTCGAGATCGTCGACATCCTCGGTTCGATCGCCGCCCTCCTCGTGCGGCGACCGCTCTCCCTGACGCTCCTCGGAGCGTTCTCGCTCCTGGTCCCGCTCCTGCTCGGAAGCGGTCTCTGAGGCGTCTTCGGGAGGGTCGTCAACGTTCGTATCGTTGCTCATAGAACTCTGTTCGGTACCTGTCTCGAAGGGATTGCCACTGATATACTTTCTCCATGCGGAGTATGGTGTCAGTGGTTGAAACCGACAGGTACAGCGGTCGAGGGTGTCGTTTGGAATTTGCCGCTCGTGACGAACGTCGGGACGAGTCCGACCGAACTGTCGCGACGATTCGGCTCTCACGGAACGGTCGGAGCGCGTCGCCGAGACTCGTTCGACGACCGGCCGAAACTCGCCACGCTTAAGCGCCGCGGTCGAACAGTTCCCGGTATGACCCGGGGGTTCTACATCGGTCGCTTTCAGCCCTTTCACAACGGCCACCGAAACATGGTCGCCCAGATCGCCGACGACGTCGACGAACTCATCCTCGGGATCGGAAGCGCCGACGACTCACACACGGTCAGGAATCCGTTCACCGCCGGCGAACGGATCATGATGATCACCAAGTCGCTCGTCGACACCGATCTCGTCACGTACGCCGTCCCTATCGAGGACCTGGAGCGGAACTCGGTGTGGGTGAGTCACGTCCAGAGTATGAGCCCGGATTTCGACGTCGCCTACTCGAACAACCCGCTCGTCATCCAGCTCTTTCGCGAGGCCGGCATCGAGGTCCGCCAGTCGCCGATGTTCAACCGCGAGGTGCTCGAGGGGACCGAGGTCCGCGAGCGGATGATCAACGACGACGACTGGGAGTCGCTCGTCCCGGAGGCGGTCGTCGAGGTCGTCGACGAGATCGACGGCACCGAGCGGATCCGGATGATCAGCGACACCGACTCGAACGGCGAGTAAACGCCTCGGGCGGCGCGGAGTCGATCACTCGCTTCGCCAACACCGACGACCGGTCCGCAGGATGGCGTCGAACGGCGATCGTCGTCGAACCGTCGAACTGATTTTTGGGCGAGCGGTACCGACGTACACACATGCTCACGCTCTCTTCGGACTTCGGGACGCCGTACCCCGCCGCGATGAAGGGGGTGATCCTCCGGCGAACCGACGCGCGACTCGTCGACGTCGCACACGACTTCCCCAGACAGGACGTCCGAACCGCGGCGTTCTGGCTCCGGGAGGTGCTCCCGTACTTCCCGCCGGCGGTCCACCTCGTCGTCGTCGATCCCGGCGTCGGGACGGACCGCAACGCGCTCGTCCTCCGTGCCGGCGACGACGTCCTCGTCGGTCCCGACAACGGCGTCCTCGTCCCGGCGGCCCGCCGCCTCGCCGGCGGGGACGATTTCGAGACCTACGCCGTAGACGAGGCCGAACTGGAACCAGCCGTCGGCGCTCGGGGAACTCGCGACGAACCGTCGCGTCGCTCACTTTCGGGAGCGGCCGCCGACTCGAGTGACGACGACGGACCGTCGCGGTCGACCGGACCTGGCCGCGATCGAACGGCGAGCAACACGTTTCACGGCCGGGACGTGTTCGCGCCCGCAGCCGCCGCGGTTCACGAGACGGCGATCGACGCGCTCGCCTCGCTCGAATTTCTCGAACCCGTCGAGGAGTACGAGCGTTTCGCGTTGCCGACGGCGACGATCGACGGCGACCGGGCGGCGGGCGAGGTTCTGGTCGTCGACGACTTCGGCAACGCGATCACGAACGTTCCGGGTCGGTTCCTGGCGGGAAGCGATCGGATCGTCGCCGACGGCGACTCCGTTCCGGTCGGCGAAACCTTCGCAGCCGTGGCACCCGGCGATCCACTCGCGACGATCGGAAGCCACGGCTACGTCGAACTCGACGTCAACCAGGGCCGCGGCGACGAAGCCTTCGATCTCGCGGTTGGCGATCGAGTGCGACTCGAGCGGCCGTAAACGAACCGCGGTCGACCGTCACGCCTCGGTCAGCCGACGCTGTTCGGGATCGATGACGATCTCGCCGTCCGCACGCACAGTAATCACACAGTCCGAGAACGTAAACGAGACTGATCCGTCGACGGCTCCGGACTCGCCCGTCTGCCAGTGGGTGACCAGCTCGTTCAGTGCATCCGGCTCGATGCACGCCGAGAGGGGCTCGAGCTCGAGCGGATCGACGTCGAGAACGGAGGCAACGGCGTCGAGTAGCGCCGTACTCACCGGCTCGTACTCGTCGTCGTCAAACCACGCGTGATACGTTTGCCGGTCCTCGTCGTAGTAGACCGTTCGGCCGGTGGCGCCTTCGACCGGTGTCAGTTGATCCGTCGGTGATTTCCCGGACATTACGTCCGGAACTCAATCATGTTAACATATAACATTATCGGCCGATCTCGCGGCGCTCGACGGCGAGCGAGCGAAAGAAATCGGACGGGACAGAGTTACTCGGCGGCGATGACGTCGTCGATGCGGACGATCATCGTCGCGGCTTCGGTCGCGCTCTCGACGGCTTCGCGCTTGACGTCCGCGGGATCGACGACGCCGTACTCGAACGGATCGTCGATGGTGACGTCCTCGCCGTCGGTGATCAGCCCAGCACGACCTTCGGACTCGTGGGCGGCACGGAGATCCACGAGCGCGTCGATCGGGTCCTGGCCGGTGTTCGCGGCGAGCGTCCGCGGGACGACGTCGAGCGCGTCGGCGAAAGCGTTGACCGCGAGCTGTTTGCGTCCCTCGATGCCGGCGGCTTCCTGGCGGATCCGGTCGGCGATGGCGATCTCGGTTGCGCCGGCGCCGGGAACGACCTCACCCGAGTCGAGCGCCGTCGCGACGACGTCGAGCGCGTCTCCGATCGCCCGCTCGAGTTCGTCGACGACGTGCTCGGTGCCGCCGCGGACGAAGACGGTGACGGCCTCGGCGGCCGCACCACCCTCGACGAACACGAGGTCGTCGTCGCCGAAGGTCTCGGCGCGAACTCGCTCGGCCTCACCGAAGTCGGACGCTTCGAGATCTTCGAGTGCACCGACGCGGCGAGCGCCGGTCGCCGAGACGATGCTGCGGGCATCAGAGTTGCCGAGGCCCTCGAACAGCAACACGCCCTCGTTGGCGAGAGCGGAGCTGACGCGGTCGTCGACGTCTTCGGTGGTGAAGACGACGTCGACTCCGCTGTCGACGATCTCCTCGGCGTAGCCGCGAAGTTCGCTCTCTTCGGCGTCGATGGCGGCGTTGAGCTGGTCGATCGAGTCGATGGCGTACTCGGCGTCGACCTCGCCGGTCCGGACCTCGAGTTCGACGTCCAGGACGGCGATCGACGCGTCTTCGACCTCGCTCGGCATCTCGTCGTGGGCGGGCTCTTCGTCGACGATGATGCCGGGGACGAGTTCGGTCGCGTTCGAGGAGGCGCCGACCTGCGTGTGGACGGTGACGTTCTCGCGTTCGACGCCGTCCTCGCCGTCGACGTGCCGGACGGCCTCGACGACCGTCTCGGCGAGCTCCTCGGCGGTGAGGCCGCCGGTTCCCTTGCCGGTCATGCTCGATTCTGCGACCTGCTTGAGAATTTCGTCGTCGACGTCCGCCTCGTCGACCTGGTCGGAAATCGCGTCGAGAGCGATCTCTGCGGCTTCGTGATAGCCCTCGACGATCGTCGTCGCGTGGACGTCCTGTTCGATCAGGTCTTCGGCCTCGCCGAGCAGGTTGCCGGCGATCACGGCCGCCGTCGTCGTTCCGTCACCGACTTCCTCCTCCTGAGATTCGGCGACCTCGACGATCATCTGGGCCGCGGGGTGTTCGATGTCCATCTCGTTCAGGATGGTCGCCCCGTCGTTCGTGATGACGACCTCGCCGCTCGAGTCGACGAGCATCTTGTCCATCCCGCGGGGCCCGAGTGTCGTCCGTACCGCTTCAGCGACGGCCTTGCCGGCCATGATGTTCGACGACTGGGCGTCTCGACCCTGCGTTCGCTGACTATCCTCGCTCAGAATAAACATAGGCTGTCCGCCCATGCGTCGCTGTTGTGCCATTGTGAATCCTCACTAAGTATGTCGTCAGCACTTCTATATAAACTTTTTGCTACCGATACCGCTCCCTCTGGCGATTCCTGGGGCGCCCGATGATCGCGCGGGCGCGACGGCCGAGCCGGTAGCAAAATATGGGTCGACGCGAAACGATTCGGTGGGATGCTGGAGCTGGAACACGGGTTTCGCGTCATCGACGTGTACACCCAACTCACGTCAGACGAGGGTAACGGGGGTGTTCGCCGCTCTCCCGACGAACTCGAGCGGGAGATGCACCAGGCGGGAATCACGAAATCCGTCGTCTTCCCGCCTGCGCGTTCCGAGTCGAGTTACGTCGCGCCGAACAACGGCGTCGCCCGCCACAGCGTCGACCGACCGTTCGTCGCGTTCGCTCGAATCAACGGGACGAAGCGACCGGAGCGAAACGCAACCGGACGACTTCACAACGCCGTCAGCCGCCGCAAGGAGTTTCACACCACGCCCGAGGACGTCGAGAAGTACGCGTACGACGATCGCTTTCACGGCTTCGTCCTCGATCCGACAGTCGACGACTATCCCGACGAGGAGCTGATCGCAGTCCTCGAGGACGTCGGCCTCCCCGTGATCGTCCGCGGGAGCGTCGATTCGCCACCGGAGGCGCTCGCCGATACGCTGCTCGGACGCTCGTTTCCGGTGATCGTCGCGCACTTCGGCGGCCACCCGCTCTCGCGGCCGCTGATGAACGAGATGATCGGTCTCCTCGAGGAGTACGACGACTGCTACCTCGAGACGAGCTTCGTCCGCTATCGCGACCTGCTCGAGCGCGCGCTGCTCGAACACCCGGACCGGGTCCTCTTCGGCAGCGGCGCGCCCGCCTGCCACCCGGACGTCGCCGTGATGGAAATTCTCACCCTCGACGTCTCCGAGAATCTGCTCTGGCGCGCGTTCTCGAAGAACGCCTGTCGCGTAATCGACGCGCTCGCACCCGACGCCGAGCTTCGGCACTGACGATCGGGCGCGCCGACCGGTCCGTCGTTTCCGGCGCTTCGTCCGGCCCGGCGTCGCTGGCACCGGCCCCGTCGACGCTTCGTCCGGTGCAGCGAACGGATCGGTTTATACCAGTCGACCGTGACGTGTACGTATGCACGGCGAACGGTCGCTTCGATCCCCCCGCGCAAAACGAGCGAGCGGCCCGGAGGACGACCAGTATGGCCCATAACGTCGAGGATCGAACCGTCGAGTGGCTCGAGTTGCTTCGCACCTACGGCTACGGTCTGTGTATGGGGACGGCCGACGCGTTGCCGGGCGTCTCGGGCGGAACGGTCGCGCTCTTGCTCGGGTTCTACGGTCGGCTGATCGCGGCCATCACCGCGCTCACTCCCGGGCGGGCGCTCGCCGTCCTCCGCGGATACGACCGCGACCGCCGCGGCCGGGCGCGGACGGCGCTCGTCGAGATGGACCTCGAGTTCCTCGTCCCGCTCGGCGTCGGCATGGTGACAGCGGTCGCCCTGATCGCGGCCACCGTCAGCGCGCTCGCCGACTCCCACCCGATCGCGCTGTTCGGCTTCTTCACGGGGCTGATCGCGGCCTCCGCGGTCGTACTCTTTCGGAGCCTCACGTTCGCGTCGCCCGCGCACGTCCTCGCTGCGTGCGCCGGTACCGTGCTCGCGCTGTTGGTCGCGAGCAACGTCGTCCAACTGCCGGGAAGCGGTCCGGTCCTGATCTTTTTCGCCGGCGCGCTGGCGATCAGCGCGATGATCCTTCCGGGCGTCTCCGGCGCGCTCATTTTGATTCTGCTCGATCAGTACGTCTTCCTCTCGTCCGAGCTGTCGGCGTTTCTCGATTCGCTCCGTGCGTTTCTCACCGGAAACGCCGCGAGCGCGGCCGTCCTCGAGCCGGGAACGACCGTCGCCGTCTTCGTCGCCGGCGGTTTCGTTGGCCTCTTAACGATCGCTAGGATCGTCCGGCGCGCGCTCGAGGCCCACCGCGAGCTCACGCTGCTCTTTCTCGTCGGACTCATCGCCGGTTCGATCCCGGCACCGCTGTACAACATCGACGAAGGGCACGCCTGGACGACCGAGGTGGTCGCGCTGGCGGGCGCGTGGGCGCTCGTGGGTGCGCTCGCGCTGTTCGTCCTCGACTTCCTCGCGGGCGGGTTCGACCCCGAGTGATCGGCTCGTGAGCGCTTCGCTCGCGTTCGTCAGCCGTCGGACTCGCGACGGTCGTACAGTCGCACGGCGCGGTCGTGTCGAACCGACAGGCCGTTGGGATTGCGACGCGCGGATCGGTCGGCGTACCGCGCACGGAGTCCGTCGCGAAGACCGGCGGCGGCGTTCGTGACGACGTCGATTCCGTCGGCGACCCACCCCGTCGGCGTCTCTTCGCCCGAGACGACTCGCCTGACGCCCCCTACTCCGTCACGAAGCGCGCTCGCGACGGTTCGGGCGACCACGCTCGGTCGCGGACCGTAGTTCTTCGCGAGCCGGTAGGACAACGACCGATACCTCGCCCCCCAGTCGACGGTCGGCGTTCCGCCGTCCGCGCCGATCTCGCTCCGGACGGCCATCTCGCCTTCCCAGCTAACCTCGAATCCGAGTCCGGCGACCCGGTGTGCACAGTCGCGAGCGCCGTCGTCCTCGAGGTACTCGTCGAAGCCGTCGAGCGCTGATAGGACGGTCCGGTCGAACGCGACGTTGTCGGCGTCGAAGAACGTAACGCGACGCCGGACGACGGTTCGCGTTCCGTCGTCACCGATCGATTTCCGCCCCGTAATCGGCCCGGTGACGACGTCGCACTCGGTCTCGAGCGATCGTTCGATCGCGTCGTACCAGCTGGCTTCCACGGTACACTCGCCGTCGAGAAAGGCGACGACGTCGCCCGTCGCGACGCCGAGTCCGGCGTTTCGCGAGACGTTCGGGTTTCGCTCGGAGATCTCGACGAGTACGTCGACGTCGGCGCGCTCGCGGACGATGCCGCTCGTTCCGTCGGAGGAGGGTCCGTTGACGACGATCACCTCGGTCGACGGCGGCGTCCGTTCGGCGAGCGCGTCCAGACAGGACAGCAGCTGCTCCCGGTCGTTCAGCGTCGAAACGACTACCGAGAGCTCCATACCTCCAGATACATCTCCCAGATGGTAAAAAGAAACGGGTTCGTCACTGCCGACGACTGCTGCGGTGACGGCCCCGGTCCCAGGGTGTGTCGTCACCGACCGCCCGCCGGTCACCGAAGGCGCGTGTTCCAGTATGACACCGACGCGAAGTGATCCGTGATCGGACGGCCGCCGACCGCCGTATCGAGCGCCCGGATCGGACTCGCGAGCGCGTTCGGAATCGACCGATACAGGCCGTACGGAACGAGGAAGTCGTCTTCGACGTCGACGAGCGTCAGGTCCGTCTTCGCGAGCAGCGCCGACACTTCGCTCTTCGAGTAGAGGCGTGACCCCATCGGCAGCGCCCAGTTGTAGACGCTTCGAGCGCTAAATCGATTGAACGTGTCGAAGACGATCTGTTCTCGGGATACTCGCCGCATCTCGCGCAAGAACGCCTCCGGATCGTCGGCGAGGTGGAAAAACCGCATCGCGATGACGGTGTCGAAGTGGTCGTCCGGAAACGGTAGCCGCCCCGCGTCTCCGCGCAGGAACTCGAGCGTTCCCTCCTGCTCGATTCGGCCCGCTTTCGCCCGTCCCTGCTGTAACATCGCCGTCGAAATGTCGAGTCCCACGACGTCTGCTCCCTGGTCGGCGAGCAGTACCGTAAATCGCCCGGTACCGCAGGCGATCTCGAGCACGTTCCGGTTCTCGACGGGCATGATCGCGTCGAGGACCGCCCGCTTTTCGCGGCGGTCGATCAACTGACCGCCCCGCGAGAAGCGTTTATCGTCGTACTCCTCGGCGACGTCGTCGGCCTGGTACCATTCCTGTCCTTTCACGCTGGCCACAACTACAGTAGCGCGGGGATAAAACGATACTGGAGTCGGCGGACGACTCGCCGTCGGCGACGGCGACTCTCGAACCACCGAGATCGACGAGGAATTTCTATTTTCGATCGCGCTCGTTCCCGAATCGCACGGACTCGATCGGTAATACGACGGAATTCGTCCTCTTCAGCCCGTCTCCGGCCAGATTATTTTTTGTGTTAATATATCCATTATACGCCTATTACAAACTGCATTGTTCGTATCCACATATAGGGAAGCTTTACCATCGCCGATTTCGCTCGAAGTGGTATGAGCACGAGTACCGCGAAAGACCGAATCGACGCCGTCGAAGAACCGCTCCCGGAAGAGGAGTACCGCGACCGCCTTCGCGACCTGCCGCCGAGCGCCAAACTCGTCGCGAAAGTCCTCGAGACCGATGCTCCGCTCTCGCAGGGACAACTCGCCGAGGAGTCGCTCCTTCCCGATCGTACCGTTCGCTACGCGCTGAATCGCCTCGAGGACGTCGGCCTCGTCGGCTCGCGGTACAGCTTCCGCGACGCCAGAAAGCAGGTGTACTTCCTCAACCACTGATCCCCGTTCAGTTCGCCTCGAAGACGCGGCCGCCGGAGCCGACACGCACTTTTTCGCTCGCTCGAACGTCACCGCATGGACGTCACGCGCTGTCCCGTCCCGACCGCGACGCGCGCGCCGGACGGAGAGACGAACGCGTATCTGATCGGAACGGATCGGGCGATTCTCGTCGATCCGGCGGCTCGCACCGACGAACTCGACCGGATGGTCGACGCTCGATCCGTCGAGCACGTCCTCGTCACGCACACGCACCCGGACCACGTCGGCGCGGTCGCCTCCTACGCCGACGAGACCGGCGCGACCGCCTGGGCCAGGCGCGGGCGAACCGACCGGTTTCGCGCCGAAACCGGCCGACGGCCGGATCGCACGTTTTCCCCGGGAACGACGATTCCGATCGGCGAGGATTCCGTCCGCGTTCTCGACGCCCCTGGACACGCCGTCGACCACGTCGGCCTCGAGGTCGGTCCCGACGGTCCGATCCTCTGTGGCGATTGCGCCGTCGCCGAGGGAAGCGTCGTCGTCGGCGCGCCCGAGGGCGACATGCGCGCGTACGTAACGACGGTGCGTCGCCTGTGGGCGATCGATCCCCCGGCGCTGTACCCCGGCCACGGACCGACGATCGAGTCGTCCCGGCGAACGCTCGAGCGGTTGCTTTCCCACCGACACGACCGCGAGCGCCGGATCGAAGCGGCCGTCGCCGCCGGCGCGGCGACGCTCGATGGGATTCTCGAGGTCGCCTACGAGAAGGATCTCACCGGCGTCTCCGACCTCGCGCGGGCGACCGTCGCCGCCCACCTCGAGAAACTCGCCGTCGAAGACCGCCTCGAGTGGGACGGGACGCGGGCGACGATCTGACACGGGCCTCGCCGTCGTCACGACCGCCAGTACACCCTCGCGAGCAACACGAGTACCGAAACGTCCTCTAGACACTTCGCCGGCGACCAGACGGCTCGGCGCGTCCGATCGAGTTCCATCGATCGTCTCCCGGCGTTCACCGGTAGTAACGGACCCGAACACCGGGAGTCCTGGCTCCGAAGGCCGGGAGTAGCGGCCCAGAACGCCGGACGGCGGCGCCCCCTCGGGCTCGAGGGATCGATTCGCCACGACGCTTACGATCCGGAAATATCAACGGCGATAGTTGCGGAAGTGAAAGCACCATAACTATATATTCGGCGATTGCGCAGTCGGCGTATGGGTGATGGGACCGGCGGAAGCTATCGACTCGACGAGATCGATCGACGGATCGTCTACGCGTTGATGGCCGACGCCCGGAACACGTCGGCTCCGGCGATCGCGGAGGAAGTCAGCGTCTCGGGGGCGACGATCCGAAACCGAATCGCACAGCTCGAGGAACACGGGATCATCGAGGGCTATCACGCGACCGTCGACTTCGAACACGCCGACGGCTCGCTGATGAACCTGTTTCTGTGTCACGCACCGTTCGGCGACGTCGAGGGAGTCGCCCGTCGGATCGGGACGATTCCGGGCGTCATCAACGTTCGCGAGCTAATGGGCGGCCGGATGAACCTCCACGTCCTCGCCGTCGGCACCGACACGTCCGATCTGCGGCGCATCGGGCGCGAACTCGAGAATCTGGACGTCGAGATCGAAGACGAGTTTCTGCTCCAGAACGAACACGACTTCCCGTACACGCCGTACGGGCCGGCCGAAGGACGCCGGCTCGAGCCGCTGGCCGACTACATCAGCCTCACCGGCGGCGCCGACATCGTCGAACTGACCGTCTACGAGGACGCCCCGATCGCCGGCTGTACGCTCGAGGAAGCCGCCCACGAGGGAATTCTCGAGGACGAGACGCTCGTCGTCGCGATCGAACGCGACGACGCCGTCGTCACCCCCCACGGCGACACCGAGATCCGACCTCACGACGTCGTCACCGTCTTCTCGCCGGACGGAACTGAAGAGTCCGCGCTGAAGGGATTCGACGGCGGGGACCGCTCCTCGACGAGACGGAGTTGATATGCCGGTCGATCGACTCCTCCCCGAATTCCTCCAGCGCGAGGACGGGTCGGCGAACGGCGACGCGGTCCTCCACGAGTGCCGACACTGCGGATCGAAGTTCGAGGACCCGATCGATCAGTGTCCGGTCTGCGACGCGACGGAGATCGCCACGTACGAATTCCCTACCGACGATCCCGACGCGGATCCCGACCCGGACGGCGGCGAATAACCCGTCGCCGGTTTCTCGCACGCGCGATCGACTGTCTTTTCAGCGTCGCGGCGGTACCGAACCCATGCGATCGCTCGAGGACGACCTCGAACTGGCCCGTTCGCTCGAGCCGTCCGAACTCGCGGACGCGATCGAGTCGATCGGCTTCGAGTGTACGCGGTGTGGGGCCTGCTGTACGAGCCACGACGGCGACCCCCACACCGCGACCGTCTTTCCCGACGAGGTTCGTGCCCTGCTCGCTGCCGACGTCGACTCGCCGACCGACGGCTCCGGAAACGGACCGCCTGAAGACGACTCGAGCTCCGGATCGACGGCGACCGTTCGAGAGTGGCGCGACGTCGCACGTCCGATGCCGTACGGCCTCCGGGAGATCGAGGACGAATCCGAACCGGACGGCGGCGGAATCGACTCCGACGACGCTACGTCCGCGACGCGCCTCGAGGGCGAGACCTTCGAGTGGGCGCTCCAGACCGACGCCTGCGGCGACTGCGTCTTCTACGCCGAGGACGAGGCGGGCGTCGGTGCCTGCCTCGCCCACGAGGATCGCCCGCTGATCTGTCGGACGTATCCGTTCAGCGTCGTCCTCGGGGACGACGAGTCGACGGCGCTCGGCCAGCCGATGGGCGAGACCGTCGACGAAGAGGGCGTCGTTCGCGCCCACGAGTGCGAGGGGCTGGGACGGGACATCTCGCGTGAGGACGCCGAAACGCTCGCGCGGACGTTGAAAGAGCGGGCAATCCGTGAACTCGAGGAGGCGATCGCCGTCCGGGACGGCTACCAACCCGTCGATCCCGGATCGGGCGAGGTGGTCGTCCACGACTCCGAAGGGGCGAAACGGATCGACGGCACCGTCCGCGAGAAGTGACTGCGCCGCCGCGTTTCGCTTTCGATCGCGGTCACGATGCCGTACGCAGCTTGTAGCCGTCCGCGAGATACCGGTACACAGTTTACTGCGGTCCGCGAAGCCGCGAGCATGAACGTCGACTGGGAGGAGATCACCCACGTCACGAAAGTCGATCCCGCGAAGGAACTCCCGTCAGATCTCTCGGTACTCGAGGGGACGGACCTGATCCTCGTCGGCGGCTCCGACGACGTCACCGAGGACAACACGCTCGAGACGATCGACGCGATTCGCGAGGCCGTGACTGATCTCCCGGTGTTCCAGGAACCCTACGACGCGGCGCACGTCTCCAGGGCCACGTTCGACCGCGTCGACGCGCTCGCAGTTCCCGCGGTGTACAACGGCGACCGGGATCACTTCGTCGGAAAGCACGTCGATCTGTTCGCCGAAATCGGCCGAAAGCCCGACGAGCTCCTCGGAACGAGCGTCCCGGTCGTCGGCGATCTGGTCGCGTCGAGAGCCGAGACCGCGGTCTCGGACCTCGCCGCGAAGATCGTCGGGGAGGGGTACGTCGTTCAGCACCGAGAGTCGGCCGCGGCGGCCGTCTCGGGCGTCGGGCGGACCTACACGACCGACGAGGTCGCCGGCGCGGCGCTCGCGACGGAGACGTTCTACGACTTTCCGATCTTCTACGTCGAGTACTCGGGCACCTACGGTGGCCCCGGTGACGTCGAGGCGGCCGCGCGCTACCTCGAGGAGACGACGCTGCTCTACGGGGGCGGCATCGACAGCGCGGAGAAAGCGACCGAGATCCTCTCGGCCGGCGCGGACGCGGTCGTCGTCGGCGACTGCTTTCACGACGATCCGGCGACGTTTCTCGAGACGATTCCGAGTCGATAGCTTCCGAACCGCTGCCCGCAACGCTCGCAACAGCGCTCGGAATCGAACGGCTCCCACCGAAACCGTTCGCCGACGCTATCGCGCGTGAGTGCGCGCCGGACGAGTCGACTTCCGACGCCGACCCGTTCGGACGCCCGTTCAAAACGTCTCTTCGATGATCTCGCCGACGGCGAAGTTCGATTTGACCTCGGTGACTTCGATCTTGACCCGCTCTCCGACTTCGGCACCCGGAACGATGATCACGTATCCCCGTTCCACGCGGGCGATCCCGTCGCCCTGTTTACCGATGTCTTCGATCTCGACGTAACGCGTCTCGCCGACGTCGACCGGCGGCTGCGGCTCCGATGGCGCGCTCTGGGACTGTGACGTCGTCGTCGTCGTCGTTTCGCCGTTGCTCGCCTCCTCCGATCGGGAGATCAGTGCAACGCGGTAGACGTCGCCCGGATCGACGTCGCCGGTTTCGATTTCCTGTCGGGGCACCTCGATGACGTATCGGTCCTCCTCTGCTGAAACCTCCGTACTGAACAGACACAGGAGTTTTTCAGATATTTCCACAGGTAGACCCTCAATATCCTCTCTGAGGCCCCTCCATAATAGAACTACCGACTGTAGGTGATCATTCTTGGAAATCGACGTCCGTTCGCAGGTCGGTCGAACCGCCCGACGCGACCGTCGTGCGTCGGGTGAAACGAGCCGCGATCGTCGCACGTTCGGCCGCACGTCTCGACGCGATCGACTCACTCCACCCGCTCGAGCGGCCGAACCGTCGCGAACCGCGAGAGATCGACCGGAACCTCGAGGTCGACGTCGGCAACGGAGTCGTACGGGCGGTCGATCACGACGTCACCCGCGGTTCGATTGCCGATTCCCGGGATGGCGGTGAGTTCGTCGATCGACGCCTCGTTGAGATCGAGCGGATAGGGGACCCCGGTCACGGAGCGATAGCCGTGGTCGACGACGGCGACGTCGATCGTCTCGCCGAGCGGTCGCTCGCCCGGGATACCGACGAGCAGCGGGTAGGTGCCGAGCTGGCGGCCGAACGTTCGTCCGTCCTGGTGGTACTCGAGGTGGACGTCGGGCAGGACGGTCCCCATCGGTGCGACGCGCTCGAGCATCGGATTGTCGATCTCCTCGCGGACGCGTCGTTTGTAGCGCTTGAACAGCTTTTTGTGTTCGTTTGCTATCGCCGCGCCGGTGTCGGACATCTCCGTCCCGGCGAACGACATCACCTGTCGGATGTTGATTCGTCGGAGCATGTACCCCTCGTCGTACACCCGCTCGAGGAACGCGAGGTTTCGCTCGTAGGTCTCCTCGCGTTCGCCCTTGAGCCCGTGCAGGAGGTTGATCCCCGGCAGGAGCTTCGGGAGGCGACGCGGCGATCCGTCGGCGACCGATGCGGTCGGACCGCCGTCGCTCGCCACCGCCGCGTCCGCACCGTCGATCCGGTCCGGGTCGTTCGGTCCGCCCGGTCGCCACCCCGCCTCCTCGTTGACGATCCTGACCGCCTCGAAACACTCCTCGGCGCTGACGTTCAGGTTGTTCTCCTCCTGGACGACCGGATCGGCCGACTCGAGGCCGAACGCGGCCGTGTCGCCCGGCGTGTTGTGCGCCGCGATGATCCGAAGCGCCTCCCGGCTCTGATCGGGCCAGTTGACGATCGTGATCGGGTTCACGTTGTCGAGGTGTAACGTCTCGAGGTCGGGTGCGACGTCGCGGATGCCGCCGTACAGCTCGCCGAGTGCGTCTGGATTGGGAGCTTCGCCGTCGCCGCCGTAGGCGAGGATGTCAGCCTGCCGACCGAGCCGGAAGTGTCTAACCCCGTGGTCCGAGAGCGCGTCGACCTCGTCGACGACGGTCTCGGGCGGACGAAACGACGGGTTGCCGTACAGCGGTTCCGTACAGAACGAACACCGGTAGGCACAGCCTCGCGACGTCTCGAGTTCGCAGATGAGGTAGTCGGGGTGATTCGGATGCTGTTCGACCACGAACGCGCCCTCGCGCGCCCAGCGCGAGACCTCCTCGACGTCTCGCATCCGATCGTTGAACCCCTCGAGGCCGCTCTCGACGAGGTCGTAGACGGCGGCCTCGACGTCCCCCTTCGCGACGAAGTCGAAATCGAGATCGCGTCGCTCCGTCTCGGTCGCGCCGGCGTTCTCGTCGCCGACGCCGAACTTGACGGGTCCTCCCATCAGGCTCGTCCCGCCGGCCGTCCAGGCGAGCTTTCGCACCTCGTCCGGTTCTGCCGGCGTCCCGCCGACGTACTTTCCGGGGACGGTCATTCCGCCGAGGTAGATCGTGAGGTCGGCCCCGTCGACGTCGCGCCAGCGATTCGGTTCGTCGCGCAGTCCGTCGATCGTGTGATACGTGATGCGCTCGTGCGGAACGCCCGCGTCGACGAGCGCTCCCGCCGCGTAGCGTGGATACGTCGAGACGTACGGCGGCACCCCGAAGTGTGCGGGTTCGTCGACGTAGCCGTCGACGATCGTCACCGACAGGGTCTCGGGGTCTGTCATGGCTCGCAGTAGCGCCTCGAGCGGTAAAACGGTGACTATGCGGTCACTGCACCCGATTCGAGGGGCGTCTTCCCGTCGTCACCGAGCGTTAATGTGGCTCGCTCTCGTCCTCCCGCGTATGCCACCGACCGAGGAAATCGTCTGTACCGACGACGATTGCTTTCTCGATCTGTTCGAGAATCACTACACGTACGACGTGCCGGACGACTTCGACGTCACCGGTCTCTCGTGTCCGGTCTGTGGCGGGACCGACTGCCTCGAGCCGGTCGACCTCGAATAGCCGCCGTAGCCGACTTCTTCGGTAGCTGTTGGTGCTAGCGGATGCGAATGGCCCGACGGCGGCGACCAACTCGTCAGACGTTTATTTCCATTTATCAAAACCAATAAGAACGTGGCCGTCGTAGCCCCGTATCCGGACATGTCCAGCGCGAACGCTCAGGTCCCCGCATCGGTTCTCTCCCCGCCGTGCGCCCGCGGCCTCGTCGCGGGTGATCGCAGGTGAGTCTCACGGAATTCGGCGAATCGATCGGCCGCACGCTTTATCGACAGATCGGACGGGCGAACGGTCACGTCCAGAACTATCGCTCGCTCCCGGTCGACGTTCTCGAGGACGACTCGTCGTACCTCGTCGTCTTCGACGCCCCCGGCACGGAGCCCGACGACGTCCAGGTCAGATATCTCGAGGGCACCGTCAAGATTCGAATCGAACGGTTTCGCGAGTACCGCGACGGGTTCGAGATGCGGTTTCCCGGTCGGGGGTTGACCCTCGACGGGGAAGCCGACCTCCCGTCGGACGCGGTCGTCGATCCCGACGCCGGGACGGCGACCCTGTCGGAAAGCGGGACGATCCGCATCGAAATCCCGAAAGAGTCCGCCGACGGACGCGACGACGAGGGACAGGTCGATCTCGACCGCACGGACGTGGCGGACGTCGACGGACGGCCGGTCGAGCCGACGCCCACGGAGGAACTCGCGGTCGACGACTGAGACGGTCCGTCGTCCACGATCGATTCGTCCGTCAGTTCCGGGACACTCGGGTGCGTCTGCGGTCGTCCCGGAACGTCGAGACGGCAACGAGCTCCCCGCAACGGCGAGAGTCGGGCCTCGTCGGGCTTCGCCCGACTACTCGCTGGATCTTCGATCCGCGCCGTGTACGCCGGAGTAGCTGCTATTCCTCGAACGTGAACGTCATTCCCTCCGTGACGTCGAACTCCTCGTCGCCGTCGAACCGCGTCGGGTCGTAGCCGCCGACGTCCTCCCCGTCGACGATCGCTCGAGCCAGTCGCTGGCCGATCGCCGGCGCGCGCATGAAGCCGTGTCCCTGGAACCCCGTCGCGACGTACAGCCCGTCCCGGAGCTCGCCGACCAGCGGATTCCGGTCGGGCGTCGCCGTACAGAGGCCGGCCCAGGCGCGTTCCGGTTCGAGTTCGACCTCCGGTAGCCGATGGCGGAGCCGTTCGCGAAGGTCGTCCGCAAAGCCCGGATCGGCCTCGTGATCGTACCCGTCCGGATCCGCCTCCCGCCGTTCGGTTCCGTTTCCGGCCAACAGCCCCTCCGGGTGGGGACGCACGTAGAAGTCGTCCGTCGCGTCGTAACACATCGGTTCTTCGAGCGCGGCGTCCGCGACGAGCGCCTGCACGCGGTAGGGCTTCATCGCGATTTCGACGCCCGCGTCGGCGAGCAGCCGTTTCGAGCGCGCACCGGCCGCCACGAGAACCGCGTCGAACCCCCGCTCGGTGCCGTCGCGGACGATCCGCGGCGGCCCGGTGGCCACCTCGACCGCGGTTTCGGTCTCGAGCGTCGCCCCCGCCCCGTCCGCGGCGGCGGCCAGACAGGCGGTGTACCGGGACGGATCGGTGTATCCCGCCGCACCGGCGATTCCAGCGACCGCGACGTCGTCGGTGTGTAACGACGGAAACCGATCCGCGAGCGCGTCGGCGTCGGCCTCTAGTGCGACGACGCCGTGATCCTGCATCCGTCGCACCTGCCGTCGGACGGCGTCGGCGCGGTGGTCGTCGCCCTCGCGTGCGAGCCAGACGTACGGACACTCGACGAACGGAAACGTGTCCTCCCCCGCGAGCGTCCGGAATCGCTCGATCGCTTCCCCCGCGATTTCGGCGTCGAACGGGTCCGCGAACGCGTCGTAGCAGATTCCCGCCGCGCGTCCGCTCGCGCCGCTCGCGACCGATCCCCGTTCGTACACCGTCACCGACGCACCCGCCCGCGCCAGGTCGTAGGCTGCGGTCGCGCCGACCGCGCCCGCGCCGACGACGGCTACCTCGAGGCCGTTTCCGTCTCGCTCGAGCGCGTCGGCTCCGACCGCACGTTCGGGCGCGCCGTCGTCTCCCTCCGACGGTCCGTCCGTCACCGGCCATCACGCGCGCGAACGCGTCGCGTCGGTTTCGCGGCCGACGCCGTTTCACGGCCTCCGTAGTTCGTTACACCGCAGACGGTCGATAGCATAGCTCCCCGTTCGAGTGGATCATACTTACGTCTGGCTGGTTCGTTGAGAGCTCCTCAACCGTCCGTCCCGGTTATGCGCCGTCAACATCGGGAGCGATCGACGCGCTCGGGCGCTTCGAACGGCGTCGAAAGCTCGAGCAACTGGACGAGGATGCGCCCCGTCGCCCCCCAGACGGTGTAGCCGCCGACGTGGAAGTAGTGGATGACGATGTCGCCGTAGTAGGGGTGATCGCGTCGCTCGTACTCGTAGTTGGCCGGATCGAGCAGCCCCGACAGGGGAAGAACGACGATCTCGGCGACTTCGTAGTCGTCGCGCTCGTACTCGCGGTCGGGGATCCGCGCGACGAACGGCGTAACCGCGTACTCCGTGACGGTTCTGATGTCGTCGAGCTGGCCGACGACGTCGGCTTCCGTCCGCTCGAGTCCGATCTCCTCGTTGGCCTCCCTGAGCGCGGTCTCGAGGATCGTCTCGTCGACGGCTTCGGCGCCGCCGCCGGGAAAGCTCATCTGACCCGGGTGTTCGCCCAGGTGGTCGGCGCGTCTGGTAAACAGCAGGTGGTCCTCGCCGTCGCGATCGACGATCGGCGCCAGGACGGCCGCGTCGTAGGGTTGATCGTCGATCTCGGTTGGGTCGTGCGTGGCGATCGGATTCGGATCGAATCGGGTCATCTCACTCCAGGCGCGCTTCCAGCCGTCGTCGTTCGTCCGTCAGTTCCACGGGTGCCCACGCCTCGACGTCGTAGCTGACGTCGAGCAGCTGTCGGAGTCGCTCGTCGGTTCCGCCGCCGTCGAGCGCCGCGTCGACCGCCTCGACGAACCGTTCGGCCGTCGACTTGCCGAGGCGGTCGCGGTCGAGTCGCCGCCGGTCGATCTCGAGGATGTGCGGAACGTCTTCGGCGTGGTCCGGCACCGTCGGGAACGCCGTCGGACCCGGAACCAGCAGGGCGGTCCCGTCGCGCTCGTAGCGGACGAGCGCGAACTCGGCGATCGCGTCCTCGATCGCGTCCTCGAGCGCCGCGCCGTCGACGGAGCTCCCGTCCGCGCGGAAGGCGGCCTCCGAGAGCGCGCGCTCGAGCTCCGGCCGGGTCAGCCCGCCGAAGAGGTCGACGACGCCGGCCAGTTCGTCGGCGGTCACGTTCATACCCGCCACAACGGGGGGTTCGCTGATAAAGATTGATAGCGCCGCCGCCTCGTCCGGCGGTCGCTTCACGGTCACGCCCGACGGCGGTCAATCGCCCATCTGCGAGCCGACGCGTCCCTCGTGCCAGGGGCGGGCGGCCGCGAGCACCGCGTCGGGTTCGAGGGGAGCGTCGTCCCACCGCGGCAGCCGCCGATCGGGGCCGGGCCGCGAAATTGCCGCCGCGTACCGGATCAGTTGATCGCGTTCGCCGGCGGGATCGTACTCGAGACCGTTGAACGTCGCGTCGGCGCGGTAGCGCTCGACCAGCCGGTTTCCCGCCGCCCGGTACCGTTCCGGGAGCGTCGCGTACCTGGGTTCGACGCCTCGTTCTTCGAGGACGCGAAACAGCTCGGCGGCGACTTCCCGGCTCATCCCCTCGAGTCCGGTCTCGCCCGCGACCGCCCGGTGGTCGTGGACGTGTCTGCCGAGGTCGACCTGGGCGGTCCCCGCGAAGCCGGCGTGGTCGAAGGCGTCGCCGAGCGTCCCGACCTCGAGCCCCCAGGCGCGCGGAGCGCGCAGCCGTCGCGCGAGTTTCGCCGTCGCCGCGAACTCGCCCGCGAGCGCGTACCGGAACGCGCCGAGGTAGTCGACGATCGGCTCGTCGTGTACGGCCGCCAGCGCCGCGACGATCGGCTCGTAAAACAGCCGGAACAGGCGGCCGTACAGCTGTCCGTCCTCGACGCGGGCGTAGTACCCTTTCGAAAACTCGAACCCCTGTTCGAGCGCCGCGAGCAGCCGGCGAACGTGTCCGGCCTCGTAGCTCGCGGCGTCCGCGTCGTGGACGACCACGTATTCGCCCGCGGTCGCGGCCGGCCCGAGCGCGAGCCAGACGTCTCGACCCTTGCCGGACTCGCCAGCCAGCCCTGCACCGTCGAGCAGCGTCGCGACGTTCGGTGCGTTACACCACAGCACCCGGATCGGGAGGTCGAACGAGGTGAGCCACTCGCGAACCGCGTCGACGCGTTCGGCCGAGGCGCGAACCGGCACGAAGACCGCCGCCGGCTCGAGCGTCTCGAGTTCCGAGAGCACCCGCGTTGCGGCGGGGCTCTCGTGTTCGCGCTCGGTCATCGGAACGACGATGCTCGTTCGACCGACCGCCCGCTCGAGGCGATCGGTCGCAGCCCCGTCGCGGTCGTCGCCCGCGAGGTCGTGGAGCGTCGCGATTCGCTCCTGGACGTACTCCATCGGTGGAGTGTTCGGCCGAACCGATAAAACGTCCACGACTCCGGCGAGTCTGGTATCCGCTCCGCGACGCCGGTCTCGGTCGGGGCGAACGGCTCTCGACTGGCGGAGGGGACGCGACCACCTCGGAAAGCGTTCGACGCCGTCCGCGCGTTCGCCGATGCGATCCTGATTCGTCAACGGATCATCGTCTTTCGCGGTCACGCCGTCCATTCTCCCGACGAGGGAGGACGCGCCCGCTCGATCGACCTTTCCGTGTCGGCCTGAATTATAATTTGTCCTGAAGGAAGTGGGGGAAAGCACCGGTCTTTTTCTCCCCTTCCTTCTAACAGGGCGTACATGAAATCAGTCCGGAAGGCACTGCGCGAAGGCGAACTCGAGAAGGACACGTACGATCGGCTCGTCTGCGGCGAGTGCGAGAAGCCGCTGAAGACCGAAAACGACCCGAACGAGATCAAAACCGTTCGAATCTGCCCGGACTGCGACGCCGAGTGGAAGGAGATCCGGTAGTCGGCCGGCCCGCCTCGATCCAACCGCGGGGTTCGCGATCCCGCGGTGTCATCCCCTCGAGGCTCGAGATTCGGGATCGGCTACCCCGCGCGACCGGCGCTGGCGCTTGCGGTCGGGCGGTCGGGCCTGCTGGTCGCCCGCGAGTGGTCGCTGGACGCCGCGCTGGCGCTCGCCACCGTCCGTGCGGTTCCGCCCGTCGAGACCGCTGAACCCGCGACGCGAGCGTCGGTTCGGTCGTTCGTTCGAGACCGTCGAAGTGGTACGGCTACCGCTCGCCGGCGAGCGCGGAAAAGAGCCGTTCTTCGAACTCCGCGAGGTCGATCCCGTCGGAGGGACCGATGCCGCGCATGTGTTCGACCGAGAGCTGTCCGCCGCCCATCCGGGCGTGACCGCCAGCGTTGGCCATCGGGATGTCGCTAACCGCGTGTCGGAGCGTCTCGCCCATGTGCACCCGGTCGTCGCGCGACCGGCCCGACAGGTGGATCGTCCCGTCGCTCTCGCCGTAGACGACGACCGCCGTGACTCCCTCGAGGTGCATGAGTTCGTCGGCAGCCTGCGGGATGGCGTCGACGTTCGAGATCGTGCCGACGTCGCAGACCGCGAACGACCCTTCGACGCGCTTTTCGGTGATCGCCGTCGCCTTGATCTGCAACACGTCGTCGCTGACCTGCGGGTTGGCGATCCGCTCTAAGAGGTCCTCGTCGATCTCGTCGAAGAGGTAGGCGCAGGCGTCGAACTCGGCGCGCGAACAGCCGTTGGTCAGGTGGTTCGTGTCCGCCTGAATGCCGTACAGCAATCCGGTCGCGAGCTCGGGGGTGAGCACGAGTCCGCTCCTCTCGTCGTCGTCCTCCTCGCTCGCTCTGGTCGCGCCGATCTCCTCGACGTACTCGACGACGATCGTCGAGGCCGCACCGTACTCCGTGCGGACGTCGGTGAACTTCGTCCCCGTCCCGTTTCCGGGGTGGTGGTCGACGACGGCGATCGGCTCGACGCTCTGTGCGCCCGTGAACCCGCGAGCCGTGTTGTGGTCGACGAGGACGATCGCCTCCGACGCGAGGTCGGAGCTCGACTCGACGCTCTCGAGATCGAGCTCGAGGACGGTTCGAAACGCCCGATTTTCCTGATGGCGGATCTCGCCGGGGAACTGCAGCGTCGCGTCGGTGTCGACCGAGTCGGCGATCGCGGCGACGCCCATCGCACACGACATCGCGTCGGGGTCGGGGTTGGGATGCATCAACACCGTCACCTCGTCCTGGGCCGCGAGCACCCGCTGAAGTCGCACCCCCGGCGGCCGCCGGAACCAGCGGATCACCCACCAGCCGCCGAGCAACGCGGCGACGACCGCGAGGATCAACAGCGAGAGGATCAGCGGATCGAGCGCCGTCAGCGCTTCGACCCCGCCCTCGATCGTCGAGGTTCCCGCCTCGATGGAGCGTTCGTCGAGGCGGAACGCTCGAGCCGCCGAAGGGGGCGCTCCGTTCATACCGGACACTCAAAGTGAATAACCAAGAAATTTCCCCTCGAGTTATAGTTCTCCTGATCATAAAATAGTCGGTGGCTGATGGCTCGTATCGTCGTTCGACGTCGAGTACGCGTTCTACGTCGAGTACGACTCGACCGCGTCGCGGTATCCCTCGCGAAACGTCGGATACGCGAACTCGTAGCCGAGGTCGCGAAGCGTTTCGTTCGAGCACCGCTTGCTCGTCAGGATCCGTCGCCTGGCCGCCTCCGAGAGGTCGTCGTCGGCTAGCCGCTGTGCTTTCGTCCGCTTTGGCGGTCGCTCGAGTCCGCACTCGTCGGCCAGCCAGTCCGCGAACGTCCACTTGTCGACGGGCTCGTCGTCGACCACCTGCACGACCTCCCCGCGGGCGCGGTCCGTCTCGAGCAGGTGTCGGACCGCCCCCGCGGCGTCGTCGCGGTGGACCATGTTCAGGTAGCCCGCCGTGACCGGCCCGTCGAGGTACCGCTCGAGTCGGTACCGATCGGGCCCGTAGAGGCCGGCGAACCGTACGACCGTCCCCTCGAAGCCGCGTTCGGACGATCGCTCGATCGCGATCCGTTCGGCCTCCGCGAGCACCGCCGTCTTCTCGGTCGTCGGCTCGAGCGGCGTCTCCTCGTCGACCCAGTCGCCGTCGTGGTCCCCGTGGACGCCCGTCGAGGAGGTGTAGATCAGCCGCTCGGGCGGATCGTCCCGCGCGCCGAAGGCGTCGATCGCCGTCCGCAGCCCCTCGACGTAAACTTCGCGTGCGGCGTCGGCTCCGCGGCCGCCGCTGCTCGCGGCGAAGACGATCGCGTCCGCGTCGGGGACGGCTTCGAGGTCGGCCGCGTCGGTGACGTCCGCCCGAACCGCGTCGAATCCGGCGTCCTCGATCCGACGAACGCCGTCTCCGGAGCGTCGAACGCCGGTTACGGCGTGGCCGCCGTCCGCGAGCTGTCGGCCCAGATCGAGTCCGACGTACCCACAGCCCAGAATGACGATCTCCATACGGCAATTCGCCGGCCGCCGGGCATAATAGCACCGCTCCCGGCACTCTCCGTTCGCGTGGACAGCGGTCAGGGCATGGCGTCGACGATCGCGTACTGGAGGTGGACGTACTCCTCGAACGACATCGGCGCGCGCCGCTCGATCTTCTGTTGGATCTCCTTGGCGTCGAGGTCGAGGTCGAGTTCACTCTCGACCGCGTCGACGTCGAGGACCGCCGTCGTCATGCCGAGCAAGAGGTGTTCGCACGCGATCTCGACGATCGTCTCCGGATCCGGCGTTCCGTCCGCGAGCGCCTGGATCTCGGCCGCCTCCTCGAGCGAGAGGTCGGGCGATTTCGTCGCCGAAAGCGCCTCGAGATCCTCGCGGTCGACGTCACTCGCCTCGACGACCGCCGCGATCTCGCGTCCCTCGAGGACGCTCCTGAGATCCGTTTCGTACTCCGCCCGTAGGTCGTCGGGGGAGTCGGGAACCGACGTCCGCTGTTCGTGGAACATATCGGCACTGACAGCGGTCGTCCTCAAGTGAATTGTCTTTCGTCGGGATCCGTTCGGTTTCTCGCTCTAGGTTACGCGTCGGAACTGACGGCGTTTCGAACGGGTGTCGGACGGCGGAGTGTCAGGATACGTATCGGAACGTTCAACTACATTCACGCGCATGACATTCGGTGTATGAAAGTCGCCCTGATCGGAGTCGGTCAGGCCGGTGGGAAAGTCACCGAACGGCTCACCCGGTTCGACGCGAACATGGGCTTCGAGGCCGTCCAGGGTGCCCTGGCCATCAACTCCGCGAAACCCGACCTCCAGTCCCTCCAGTTCGTCGACACGCAGTTGATCGGCGCCGACCGCGTCAACGGTCACGGCGTCGGCGGCGATAACGAACTCGGAGCCGAGATCATGCAGTCGGACGTCCAGCAGGTGATCAGCAACCTGGACGGTCGGATCACCTCTCGAGCCGAGGCGATCTTCGTCGTCGCGGGGCTCGGCGGCGGAACCGGAAGCGGTGGCGCTCCCGCGCTCGTCCACCACCTCCAGCGAGTGTACGACGTCCCCGTCTACGCGCTCGGCATCCTCCCGGGCCGAAACGAGGGCGCGCTCTATCAGGCCAACGCCGGTCGGTCGCTGAAGACGCTGCTTCGCGAGGCCGATTCGACGCTGCTGATCGACAACGACGCCTGGCACCAGCAGGGCGAGAGCGTCGAGGGCGCCTTCGAGACGATCAACGACAAGATCGCCCGCCGCGTCGGCCTGCTGTTCGCAGCGGGCGAAGTCGTCGACGGCGTCGGCGAAAGCGTGGTGGACTCGAGCGAGATCATCAACACGCTTCGTTCGGGCGGCGTCTCGGTGCTCGGCTACGCGAGCGAGGTCGCCGCGGAAGACAGCAGCGAGAACATCAGAACTGTGATGACCGTCGCGAGACAGGCGCTGCTGACCGGCACCAGCATGCCCGACGCCACGGCGGCCGACGCCGCGCTGTTAGTGATCGCGGGTCGGCCCGAGCGGATTCCCCGGAAAGGCGTCGAGAAGGCCAGGCGGTGGCTCGAGGACGAAACCGACAGCATGCAGGTCCGCGGCGGGGACTTCCCGCTCGAGAGCGATCGACTCGGCGCGCTGGTGTTGCTCGGCGGTGCCGAACGATCCGAGCGGATCGAGGCGTTCATGCAGCGGGCTCGGGAGGCCAAACGGGCACAGGGGGAGACGAAGCCGGACGTCGTCGATCAACTCACCGACGACCGACTCGAAAACCTGTTTTGAGCGCCGGCCGTTCGTGAACGGTGGCGGCCGTCGAAATCGCCGGCGAGCCGCTCGAGCGTTCGATCGGCCCGTTCTCGGACGTCCCTCTCCTCGGATCGTGAGGTTCGCTCCGGTCGCATTCCGTCTCGAACGGGGTTTCGCCGGTCTTTATACGCACCTCGAGAACCCGTGTCAGTCTCCGCCGCGCTCGACGAGGCGTCTGCTAACGGTTTTCACGGTTCTCGGGACCGGTACATTTAAATTAGAGGCGGCAGTATTCCCGAGTACCAGAACGCCACCGGGGCGCGTATCGCTCGACGATCGATGACAGGAAATCTTATTCACCGAGGTTTCGCAGATCGCGAGCAATCGCTCTCGACGGACGACACCGGTCACAGGTCACCGAGTGGCCGCTGTTCGACCGCGTCCGTTCCGGTGCGGTATGGCACAGAGGTTTGACTAACACATGGTAGACGAATCGAAAAACATCGAACTGACCGAGGACGACCTAGAAAACAAATCGAAAGGACAGCTCATCAAGATGGCCGGCCAGCTGCGAGACCGGCGAAACGAGCTGAACCAGATGGCCTCTTCGCGGGCCTCCAAGCGCGACGATCTCAACGCGAAGACGCGCGAGAAAGTCGACGAAGCCCAGGAGCACCGCGAGAAACGCGACGAGCTGAACGAGCAAGTTCAGGAGCACAAAGAGAAGCGAAACGAGCTCAACGCCGAGGCCAACGAGCTGTTCGACAAGGTCGAACAGCTCAAGTCGGACATGGAACTCGACGAGGGCAAGGACCTCGAGGAGCTCGAAAACGAGATCGAACAGCTCGAGTTCAAACAGCAGACCGAGGTCCTCTCGAGCGAGGAAGAAAAGGAGCTGATCGAGAAGATCGAGGGAAAGCGCGAGGAGTACGAAGAGCGCAAGGGGAAACTCGAGCAGAACGAGGACCTCGAAGAACTCGTCGAGGAAGCTGAAGAGGTCCGCTCGGACGCCTCCCAGCACCACCAGAAGGTGACGGAGCTCGCCGACAAGGCCCAGGAACACCACAACCAGATGATCGAGGCCTACCGCGAGGCCGACGACATCCGCGACGAGGCCGACGAGATGCACGAGAAGTTCGTGGAGGCACAGGAGGCCGCCGACCAGCACCACGAGGACTTCGTGCGCGTCCAGAAGCGTCTGCGCGAACTGGACAAGAAAGAGGAGAAAGAGCGCAAGTCCGCACGCGACAAGAAGAAAGAGGAAGCCAAAGAGGAGGCCGAGGAGATTTATCAGAAGTTCAAAGAGGGCGAAACCCTCGACACCGAGGACCTGATGAAGCTCCAGAAGACGGGCCTACTCTAGGGCGTTACTCGGTTCGTCTTCCGTCCGTTTTGTGGCCGACGTTGTTGGTTTCGTGTCCGTCCGCCTGAAGCGACGGCTCGGTAGCGCCGCCGACTTCCGCCTCGGGCGAGCCACCGCTATCGACGCACGGGCCGAGCGAAACGAGGACCCTTTAACAGGCCGGCCGACCCAGAGTCGTGCATGACTCGAGGTGCACACGATGGCTAGTACGGAGGGAATCGGGCGGCTCGCGGTCGTCGTCCTGGCGACGGCCGCGTTCGCAGTGATCGGAGTCGGACTGTTCGTTCTCTATCCCGAGACGCTCACGGACCTGTTCGGCGTCGCCTTCGCGCTCGCGGTGATTTTCGTCGGCGTCAGGATCGCGAGCTCCGTCGCCGCGTCGCTGTTTCCCGGCTACGACGTCGCGGAAGTGGCAGTGGAGGGACCGATCACCCGGGACGGCGGCGGCGGACGGTTCCCTTCGAGTCCGGGATCGACGCCGGCGGACGACGTCGTCGAACAGATCGATCGGGCGGACGAGGACGAGAACGTCCGCGCGCTGCTTGTGAAGCTGAACACGCCCGGCGGCGAAGTGGTCCCGAGCGACGATATCAAACTCGCGGCCGAACGCTTCGACGGGCCGACGATCGCCTACACCACAGACGTCTGTGCGAGCGGCGGCTACTGGATCGCGAGCGGCTGCGACGAACTCTGGGCGCGAGACGGCTCGATCGTCGGCTCGATCGGCGTCATCGGCTCTCGGGTGAACGCCAGCGAACTGGCGGCGAAAGTCGGCCTCTCCTACGAGCGCCTCGCCGCCGGAGAGTACAAGGATGCGGGTACCCCGCTGAAAGAACTCGAGGCGGACGAACGGGCGTACCTGCAGGGGCTGATCGACGACTACTACGAGACGTTCGTCGAGCGGGTCAGCGACGGACGCGATCTCGACCCGGAGTTCGTCCGCGAGACCGAAGCCCGCATCTACCTCGGCGAGACGGCCCACGAGATGGGGTTAGTCGACGTCATCGGCACTCGCCGCGACCTCGAGGACGACCTCGCGGACCGTCTCGAGGTGGACGAGGTGACCGTCGAGGAGTTCGAGCCCGAACGGCCGTTGATGAGCCGCATCGGTGCCGGCGCTCGCAGCTGTGCGTACGCCTTCGGAGCCGGCGTCGCCGGTCTCGCGGACGAACGCGAGTTCCGACTTCGGACCTGACTCGACTCAAACCCGACTCGAAGCCGAGTGCGACGACCGGACCGACGGCGTTCGACCGGCACGGGGACGCACGACGCTCGCTCGAGCACGGCACCCGGCGAGTCGCGGTCGGACTCGACTCGAGCGAAACGAGTAAGTGGTTTTATCGTCGCACAGAATGGAACGGGTACCGTGACAACGCTGGTCGTCTGCCTCGACCGGACCGACGACGTGGGTCGAAAGACCGGCCTTCGGTCGCCCATCGTCGGCTGGGAGGCGGTTCGCGCGCTGGTGACGGACATCGGTCTCGCGGATCCGGAGGATTCGGGAGTCAACTCCCTGCTCGAAACGTTGCGCGTCGCCCAGGATCTCCGCGACGACGACGAGAAAGCGGTCGTCGCGGTCGTCTCGGGCGATCGGGAGTCGATGGTCTCGGCTGACAGGGCCGTGGCCCGCCAGCTCGACGAACTCATCGCGGAACACGAGCCGGAGTCGGCGGTCGTCGTCATCGACAGCGCCGAAGACGAGCGGCTAGTCCCGATCGTCGAGAGCCGCGTCCGGGTCGACTCGGTCGATCGAGTCGTCGTCCGGCAGGCTCGCGACATCGAGTCGACGTACTACCTGCTCAAGCAGTTCCTCGCGGACGAGGAGCTCCGACAGACCGTCCTCGTTCCGCTCGGCCTGACGCTGCTCGTCTTTCCGATGCTCGCGATGCGAATCGGTGCCGCGGAGGGTGCGGCCGCGATCACCTCGGTCATCGGGCTCTTTTTGCTCTATAAGGGGTTCAACATCGACGAGATCATGACCGGCGTCGCTCACCAGGTTCGCGAGTCGCTGTACTCGGGGCAGGTGTCGGTCGTCACCTACGTCGTCGCCGCTGGATTGACGTTCGTCGGCCTCTTCGCTGGCGCGTTAGGCGTCTCGAGTCTCGAAGACACGCCCGGGATCGTCGTTCCAGTCGTGCAGTTCGCATTCGACAGCGTACCCTGGCTCACCGTCGCCGCGCTCACCGCGAGCGTCGGTCGACTGCTCGACGAGGCGATCAGCGAAGAGCCGATCCGGAGTTCGTTTCTCAACCTTCCGCCGGTCGTCCTCGCCGTCGGCCTGGTCGTTCGCGGCTTCTCCTCGTACTTCCTCGAGCAACAGGGATTCGTCGATCCCGTCGTGGTGCCGGCGATCCAGTGGGGCGATCGAGCGCTCGATAGTTTTCTCGTGACCGCCGGCGAGCGCCTCGCGCTGTACGTCGTCACCGCCATCGTCGTGAGTATCGTCGGCGCACGCCTCGCGATGTACGTCAGCGGACGCGGGGAGGACGCGGAATCAACCGACCGTCGAGGATCGGAGTCGGAAGTGACCGACGGCGGCCCGGTCGGCGTCGACTCGTCGACGGCTCCAGGAACTGACGCCGCCCCCGAACTCGACTCCGGCGACAGGGAGTCCGACACCGACGCCGAGTTCTGACCGCTTCCCGATGTACGTCGATAGCCGGCCACACTCGTCAACCACTTATTCGTCTGGTGCAACCGTCGATTATGTCCGAGACAGACGGCGCCTGGGTGAGTCTCTTTTCCGGGGGAAAGGACTCCTCGTGGGCGCTGTATCGCGCGCTCGAGGAAGGGATCGACGTCCGCCGACTCCTCACGGTTCACCCATCGGACGACTCCTACATGTACCACGTACCCGCGACGGAGCTCGCTTCTCTCGCCGCCGAGAGCATCGGTATCGAACTGGTCGACGTCGATCCGGGCGATCTCGGGGCCGAATCTGCCACGGACTCGAACGAGCAGGGCGACGACGAACTCGAGCCGCTCGAGGCCGCCCTCTCTGACCTCGACCGCGAACTCGAGGGCGGACTCGCGGGCGTCACCGCCGGTGCCGTCGAGAGCGAATACCAGACCAGCCGAATCGAGGGCATGTGCGATCGTCTCGGCTGTCGGCTGTTCGCGCCGCTGTGGCAGCGCGATCCCCACGACCTCGCGGACGCGATGCTCGAGGTCGGCTTCGAGATCGTGATCGTGCAGGTCGCTGCAGGCGGACTCGACAGGTCCTGGCTGGGAAGAACGCTCGACCGCGAGGCCATCGAGGAACTCGACGCGCTCAACGCGGAGTACGGCGTCCACGTCCTCGGAGAGGGCGGCGAGTTCGAAACGCTGGTCGTGGACGGACCGCACATGGCCCGACGGATCGCTCTCGAGTACGAACCCGAGTGGGAGGGAACGCGCGGCTCGATACGGATCACGGACGCCGAACTGGCGTGAGCACCGCGACCGAGCGGCGCTTCGCCCGCTCCGTGGGATCACGTTGCGGCCGGCCCGTCAGGCCCACCGCTTCGCGACCCGGTCGGACGTGAACCGGCCGGTGTAGCGCGAACTCCCTAATCCGCGCCCCTCGCGGGGAGGACGCTGTCAGGGAACTCGCCACACTTGCGCCCGGGGCGTCCCGCAGTCGTCGCAGATCACCGCTTCGTTGTCCTTGTACGTTCCTCGCTCGAGTTCGCCGTCGTCACAGGACGGACAGGACCTCCCCTCGAGTATCGCGAGCAGCTGTCCGTGCTGTCCGCCGGACTGCTGTGATTTTGCCATACCGTACCAGGTGCCGGACGAGGGGTAATCGTTGGCCCTGGTTGTGCCGTGTCGAAGTACCTATCCGCCCCCTCGTGGAACCATCGGACGATGTGGCCATGGGGACACCTCGCCGTCGCCTACCTGCTGTACACCGCCTACACGCACCGTCGGTTCGACCGCCCGCCGCTCGCGCTTCCGGCCGTCGCGCTCGCGATCGGCTCGCAGTTTCCCGACCTGATCGACAAACCCCTCGCGTGGACGTTCGACGTCCTCCCCGGCGGCCGAACGCTCGGCCACTCGCTGGCGTTCGCCGCGGTGCTGACGCTGGTCGTGTACGTCTTCGCGACCCGCTTCGAGTACCGACGGGTTGGATTCGCGTTCGTCGTCGGTCACGTCTCGCACCTGCTCGCGGACGTTCCCCCGACGGTTCTCACCGGCGACCTCTCCGGAACCGAATTCCTGCTGTGGCCGTTCGTCGATCAGCCGGCCGACGAACCCGTCGACGGCATCCTCGAGGCGTTTCTCAGCTACTACGCGATGGGGCCGTACGAGGTGTTCCAGCTCGGACTGTTCGTCGTCGCGGCGCTCGTCTGGTACCGCGACGGTGCGCCCGGCCTCGGATACGTCTCTGCGGCGTTGGACCGGAGAGCGTCGCCGGCTGGAGACGAGTGATTCGACCGCGGCGGCGACCGATCGGTCGCCGTCGCGCCGCCGAATCGGTGTGGCTATCCCACCGGACGACCTGATCTCGGTATGCGCCAGTTCGTACTCGTCGGTCACGACGTGCCGATCGAGCCCGACTTCTCGCTCGACGATCTCGCGGGCGGTGCCGGCCGGCTCGACGCTCTCTGTCGCTCGATCACCGCCTCCTTCGTCACCTCCCACGGCATCCGCGAAGACGTTCGCGTCCACCTCGTCGTCCAGGATCAGCTTACGATCGCGTTCGACGGACGCGATCTCCGTCGACTCAACCCCGACGAACGAAGCACTGCTGCGCTGGTCCGAAACGCGCTCGAGCACCGCGACGAAGCCATCGGAGCGTTGCCCGCCGAACCGAGCCCCGGTATCGAGGTGTTTCGCCGGGGACTCGCGGAAACGCTCGAGGAGGTCGACGCAGAGGGACAGGTCGTTCAGTTACACGAAAACGGCGATCCGATAACCGACGTCTCCGCCCTGACCGACCCCGTTTTCGTCCTCTCCGATCACCGGAATTTCACCGACGACGAGGCGACGATTCTCGAGAACGCGACCGCTCGACGGGTGCGACTCGGACCCGAACTGTTGCACGCCGATCAGGCGATCACGATCGCACACCACTACCTCGACACCGACGGGTACGATCGAGTGTAGACGAACGCGTCATCGTGTCGTCACCCTCGCGTTCGATCGGTGTCGATGGGGCGCTCTCGAGCGCTTTCGGTCGGTTTCGTCTTCACCAGAAGAGAGCTTTCGGAACCGTTAAACGCTCGGACGGACACCGTTCGAATGCGGGCCGGTGGGGTAGCTTGGTATCCTTCGGCCTTCGGGTGGCCGTAACCGCAGTTCGAATCTGCGCCGGCCCATTTCTGCCCGCGAATTCTAACCGACGAGCGAAGCGAGTCGCGTTCGTGAGCGGCAGAAATGCAGCCGCAAAGATTCGAACACGCGAGTCGCAGCGCGCGAACGAAGTGAGCGCGACCGTCTCGCATCTGTTCGACATCTGCGCCGGCCCACTGGGTACATATACCTTTTCCCGCATTCTCTGACAATTAGCGGCTACTTTTCGGGGTGGTCTGCGTGAGCACCACGCCGCAGTTCGTTGTCGGGAACTCGAAATGTCTTCACTGTGGTGCCCACGTTACCAACGAGTTCGGTCGTGTCTTCGGTGACGATCGCGACCGCGCCCACCGCTGTGGCGAGTGCGACAGTTACGCTCGTCTGAGTCGGGGGTCCGCGGCCGGGCTCGAGGTCGACGTTCCCGATCCAGAGACGTCGGAGGGGCGTCACGGTGGTGAGCCCGATGTCTGACCGGATCGATCCGCGGGACCTCCCCAGCGGCTTCTCTCCGGCGTTCATCGAACTTCGGGATACCCTGGTGTGCGTCGCGGACGCGACGCTTCGTGACTCCGGCTGGCTCGAGTTCACCGAGTGGACCGGCGCGAAAGGACTGCTCCCGCCTCGAGAGTGCGGGCGCGTGAAGTTCGTTCCGACCGAACTCGTCGAAGACGAGTTTCGACGACGTCTCGCCGACGCCGAACTCCGCGAGGAGTACCGTCCGAACGGGGAGGTGAGCCGATGAGTCGTCTCGTCGAATCCGCCGAGTACGCCCTCGACAGCTTCGTCGACCGGATTCAGCACGTGATGGGACTGGCCGATCACATCGCCGAGTCGTCACCGTTCCAGAAGTGGCTGGCCGAGAACGGCGCCGAAATCGAGTACGACGAGAACGGCGAGCCCAGATGCGTCCGAATCGATACGATTCTCTCCGAGCTGAAAGCGAGTAGCTTCGAGAACGTGCACACGATCGCCGCTGAAGCTCTCGAGAAGTGGTCGAAGTCGGGGAACGATCCGTCGCTACTGCGACGAGCGCAGCTGACCTGGCGGACTCCTGGCGGCGGGACCGAAGTCGGTTACGTCGAAAGACGACCTCCGCGTTGAGGGGCTACTCGACGAGAACGGGGAACTTAGGGACGACCAGCATATCCATATCCGTCACGTCGGCGACGGCGAATGGAGCCTCGAGCGCGTCGAAGAGATCGAGACGTAATCATTACAGTTTAAGCTGTTTGGATAAAGAGTATCAGATCCGAAATGTCGGATGGACTGCGAGAGTACGATCGGGAGTACGAGACGCCGATCTCACACTGTGCTCGGAAGCGATTGGGATACAACCGAACCGAGGACGAGATCACCCGATTCGTCGTTCAGTTGGAGTACGAACTCGAGAGCGGTTGGACGACGGTCGTTCGGTACGATCACGACGTGAAAAGCGAGTTCGGTCACGACGTCAGCGAGGAAGGCGTCCACATCGATATCTACCGTGACGGGGAGAAGTACCGAACCGAGTACGTCGCTCCGCCCATGCCCGCGAGGCACGCACTGGATCGCGCCGAAGACCATTTAGCGAACAACCTCGTAAACTTCATACGGAGATTCGAAGAATGGCACGAGATCAGACCCGACCGATGACCGACGACGAGATCGACGAGCTGCGGGAGAACATCGAAGAGCTTCGCGAAGACGTTCGGGAGGATCTCGCGGAGGACTTCGGCGGGGAACCCGACGATTACCGTGCCGAGAAGCCGATCGCCGACGGCGGAGAGGACTGATCGGGTTATCCTAACCAGGCGACTTTTTCGCGTTCTCGCTGTTGAGCTTCCGGTGAGTAGGTGCACTTTCCCCGATTCGCGGACTACTGACCTGGCGGTAAGTACAGCAACCTCTTTTACCGGGGGCATCGGCTGGCGTCTGCGCCGCCAGCCTCAACCCCCGGCAAAACCCGTTGATGCCAAAAGGCCGCCGTCGCGGGGTTTCACCCCGCTCCGGCGGTGAATCGCTCACTCTGTTCGCGAATGCGAGAGCGAGTTTGCCCGTTCCATTCGCAGTCATAGTGAGCGGATCGATTGCCGCTTTCGGAGGCAACAAAGGAAGTCGTCGTGCTGCACTAATTCTCTACGCCTCGTAAGTCGACGTCAAAATACCATCTTACTGTCACTATGGATGGTATGAAGAGCTACGCTAATGCGTATGATAAACGGAGTATGAACCGGATTCGTCGACGATGGGGGCGGCTTCTTTCTCACGGACCCACCCCGGGAGGTCATCGAACTCCTGGGAACGGCCCGCCTTACCTGCGTGTCGTGTCAGCCACGCTTCCGTCGGAGAGCAACGTGAGTTCGATGAGAGCCGCAGTGGCTCGGCGGAGCCGTTTCGAGAGCGCGCTGTCGCTAACGTTCTCTTTTTGCGCAAGTTCGGCGAGCTGTATACTCCTCGGAGCGTCGTAGTACCCGCTTCGATACGCCAACAGAAGCGTCTCTCTATAACTGGGCTTGAGCACGGTTTTTCGTACTGCTGGAGCGGTGTTCTCGTTTTGAAAGTTCGAATTATATACCTTATTCAACGTCACCGGAACTTCGTTGCTGGTCGCAGCCATATTGAATTCGGACAGTGACAGATGCGAGTCGAAAAGGAGGTGAAATTCCCACTCCGTTTCTCTACCCGTTGCTTTGAGAACTCGGCCCCCGATATCGATCAGTGGTTGAACGATCCCATCACCGTCGCCATCGTTCCACTCGATTTCGAATACCGTCTTCTTCTCGGTAGACGCGATCACATCGACGGCCTCGACGCACTCTTCGTCGCGCAACGCCGTTCGGACCTCGTCCGGTTCGGCACGAGAAACCGACACCAGGGGCAAACTCGTTTTGTAGCCGCTTTGAAGCGGTACGATCGGTTCGAACTCGACCACCGCGTCGGGAATAGTGTGGAATAGTTTACCAAGGACGAACGTATCCGCTGGCACGGTGATTTCAGCGATCACAGTCATACCATCACACGAATCCGATCCGGAACTCGGTATCTCAGCGTCGTTCTCATTTTCTCCACACCTCCCTGGAAGACCCAGGAGGAACAGCACCAACTATTCACGTAAAACCATACCCTCATCGACGAACCGAGCGACGATCCGCCTGGGAACGAGGGCCATCGGCGTCTCGAGGGAGTCGAAAGGGGCGTTCGAGACCGAGAACAGCGTAGCCGTTCGAGACCGGTTTCCGGCCGTAGTCGAACCGAAGCGCGCTGCCAGCACGAGATTCCGCCGAAAACAGTATCGTCAGCCCTCGGCCTCGGCGTCGTCGCCAGTCTCTCCGTCGTCGTCAGTCTCGGCGTCGTCGTCGAACGTGACGTCGATCTCGAGCAGGTCCCATTCGGCGTCCTTGAACGAGGGTGAATCACCCATCGTTCCCCGATCACCGGGATCCGGATCCGCGTCGTCATCGATCAGCAGGAGTACCGGCTCGCCCCCTGGTTCGCCGACCTCGACCAGCGCCGAGTAGACTTCCCAGTCCCCGTGGTCGTCGAACACGTCCTCGTCTTCGTCGTACTCTTCGAGAAACTCCCGTCGGTTTCGTTCCTCGAAATTCGTCAAGATGACGAACGTTTCGTTCGGGTAGTAATCGTTCGCTTTGAGGACGACTTCCTGAGTCTCCTGGGCCCCGGCACTGCCCGCAGTGGCCGAGATACCTGCACCGGCCGCGAGCGCGGAAGCCGCGGCCGTCCTTCGTTTCCCGAAGTCCGTCGATTCGTCCGTTCTGTCCCCGTCGTCTGGTGTCATGGCTAGATGTCGACCTCCGTTTCGACCAGGTTCCATTCGGGATTGCGAAACGAGGCGATCTCGTCCATCGAACCCGAGTCCCCGGGTTCGACGTCCAGATCGTCATCGTCGTCGTCGATCAGCAGATGCCCCAACTCGCCTTCGCTCTCGCCGATATCGATCCGGATCACGTACACTTCCCAGTCGCTCGGATCGGTGAACACGTCTTCGTCCTCGTCGTACCGTTCGAAGAAGTCGTCTCGCGTCCTCGTCCCGAACTGAGTCAGAATATCGAAATCGGCACCGGGAGAGTAATCGCTTCCGTGGAGGACGGCCACTTCACCGTTGACCGCTGCAACGGCGGTGGCGGTCGCTCCGGCACCGACGGTAAAAGCGGTGGCCGCAAGTGCCCCTTTCTTGATAACCGTTCGCCTCGAGTCGCCTGCTGGTTTCCGGATGCCGTCTGTCATACTCTCTGTCGGACGTGTCCTTGTTCTGGCCGGTCGTTCGTCTCGCTCACTCATCCCCTCGCCTTCCGTCTGCAGGTCCCTCACGCGTATCGACGTCAGTTGTGAATCACTCCGTATCGCTACGTGAACGGATCCTCGTCGCAGGAATAAACCCCCACAGACAGCACCGAACGGAGGGGATCGCCGGAGTCGTTCACGACCGAACGTCCCGTAACGGAGCCGACCGCACCTTTGGTTCGACACCGAACGCGTCACGAGAGACCGTCGTACGGACGGGTGAAACGGCTTGCCGGTGCAACTGTGACGTTCTCCGGTTGGACGGGAACGACGTACGACAGTCCGTATCAGTCAGATTCGACACGTCCTCGAGTCTCGGCCGCTCGGAAAGCCGCTGCAGCAGTAATACGCGGTCACGCGCCACGCTCTCCGACACCCAACCGACGGTCCGTCGGGCAGTATGGAGAGCGTCGTGATGGAGCGTCTCACCGGCGCGTGGGCAGGCTGTCTCGACGTCGTCGTCACACCGTCGCCGAAGAACGGGGAATCGATCTCGACGGCGTCGAAATCGAGATCCAGGGAGACCTCGACCCGCGGACGTTTCTCGGTGCTGGCGAAGACGTCCGGGCGGGCTACCAGGAACTCGAGGTGAGGATCGACGACGACGACGCTGACCGGGAAGCTCTCGATGCGCTGGCGACGGTGGTCGAGGAACGCTGTCCCGTCGGCGACAACATCGAACACTCGACGCCGACGAACGTGACGGTCGAACCGACCGAGCGAGCGGTGTTTTGCGTTTCGATCGGTACCACCGGAACTCGGATCGACGACCGGCTCGAGCCGACTCAGCCGCGCCGTCGAACCGCCCACAGGAGCGCGAGAACGAACGCGGCGGCGACGGCTGCGCCGGCGGTGAAGCCGGGCGTCGGCGACGTGTAGCTGCGTTCGTCCGGCTCGGGCTCCTGGTGACCGACGACGAATCCGTCGAGTGACGAGACCTCGGCCGTGAACAGGTGGGCGTCGCCGGCGTCGTTTCGGATCGTCGTCTCCGTCTCGTTCCACTCGGTTCCGTTCACCTCGTAGAGGGCGATCTCCTCGGCGGCGGCGTCGCGTTCCTCGAGGAGGTCCGCGTCGACGCTGATCGTCACCGTCGCCGGATAGTCGGTCGAGTCGCCGGTGACCGTCAGCGCGCCGAGTGCGTCGGCGTCGTCGGGCGAGTCTGGGAGTCCGTCGGGTCGGTCGCTCTCGAATCCGAACGACGCTTCGCCGTCGAGTCCGGTCAGTTCGATCTTCTCGAACCGAACGCCGTCGTCCGTCTCCATCGAGGGCTGGAGCAGGATCGGATCGTCCGCGGCCGCGTCGGTGACGTGAGCGACCGTCTCGCCGTTCGTTCGATCGTAGGTGACCGTCGGATCGTCACACGTTCCCGTTCGGATCGTGACGGGTTCGTCGAGCGACGAGAGTTCGATCCGATCCGGGTCCTCGAACGATCCAGAGAGGACGTGCCAGTCGGTGATCTCGCCGTCACCCGCGTAGTCGGGGTCGTAGATGTCCTCGGCTCCGTAGAGTTCGGCGTCCTCGTTGAACGCCGGGTGGATCGTGAGGGAGAACTCGTCGTTGAGTCCCCCTCTGATCGCGCCGCCGTCGGTTCGGCCCTCGGCCCAGATCCACGAGGCGCCGAAGTGGTTGTCGTCCTCGTACCACTCGACCATGTTCGACTCGCCGTCGTACAGGTCGTCCTGGACGACCCACTCGCTCTCGCCGGGGAGTCCGACGATGTCGAACGTGGCGACGCCGCCGTCGGTTTCGCTGTCGAGTCGATCGTGGACGATTACGAGACTCACTCCGTCCGTTCCCTCGTGGAGCATGAGGTGGCTCGTGTCGTCCTCCTGGAGGTGAGCGGTGCCGTACGAGCTGTACTGACGCTCTTCGGGCTCGCTGTCCGGATGAGTTTCGTGGTTTCGGTAGTCGTAGAACGATTCGACCGTCCGGCTGGTCGAGATCGGCTCGATCGGCTGGCACGCGTCGCCCTGCTCGACGACGTACGAGTCGGCCGCCTGCGTCGCGCTCGAGGCGCTCACCGCGCCGACTCCGGCGAACCCGAGCGTTCCCGAGACGATCATCAGGGCGACGACGGCGACGACGGTCGCGGGACGTTCGCTCATGAGTCACCCCGCAGGTGCGAGTGCTGTGGTGACGGTTCGTCGGGTTCGAGCGGACAGACGCCGATCGCTCCGGACGAGCCCGTCGGTCGGTCGGTTTCCGTCGCCGATCGGCACCGCCGATCGCGTTCGATCGCTCCGTACAGTTCTCCGGGCGGGCCGATCCACGCCTCGAGTTCCCGTGCGCGTTCGATCAGCCAGCGGTACAGCGAGCGGTAGCCCGGAAACTCCCGCTCGTGGAAAAAGCGGGGGTGCCAGAGAACGGTCATCGTGGCGTCGTTTCTCGCCGCATCGAGCAGGAGTCGTTCGCAGACGCGGCGGGCCGCTTCCGGCTCCGATCCGGGATCCGGTAGCGCCTGGTCCATGACCGTCGTCGGGAAGACCACGAACTGGTCGTCGAACGGACGAATCGGGCGGTATCCCTCGTGGAAGCCACAGTCGGTGCCCGAACCGAGACTCGCGTCGTACCGAAGGCCGATCGCTCGGTGGTGGTTCCAGGTTTCGGGTTCCTGGAGCCGAAGGTGGTGCTGGCGGCCGCCGACCACGGATCCGTCGAGGATCGACTCGAGGATCTCCTTTTCCTCGCGCAGTCGCTGGGGGTCGTCGGCGGTGTGATACGATCCGTGGAGTCCGACCTCCCAGTCGCCGTCCTCGAGCGAGCGGATCACCTCGACGACGTCGTCGCGGGTGACGTCGTACCGTCCCAGGTGCTGGATCCAGTTCGACGGCGACGTCCACTCGCGGACCGGCCGGTCCGCGAGCAGGTGTTGTTCGTTCAGGAAGTAAAACGCCGATCGAACGCCCAGTTCGTCCTCGAGGGCCATGATCTCCTCGAACTGCCAGTACGGGTTCGCCGACGAGAGGGCGGTCCGAAGGTGATACGTCGGTCGCTCGCGGGTCGCGTAGTACAGCGAGCGGAACCCTTTGTACGGTCGGTCGACGTCGTGGGTCAGACAGAGCGCGAACTCGCCGTCGACGGGAAGCGACGAGACGCGAGACCGCCTCGATCGGGCGAGGTCGTCCGGTCCGCGGCCGTCAACGCGGCGGCCGGCGACGTCGTCCGACCCCTTCGCGCCATCCCGACGGGGAGGATCCGCCTTCATGCACACCCTCGCTTCGGTCGATCGGCGTCGACCCACGCCGCGAGGGGCGGCGCGACGACTCGCCCGTGCGATCGGAGCGACCGCGGTTTCGCGGAGAGCGACCGTTCTCCGCGGAGGATTCGCTCGCGTTCGTGCGTTTGATTCATTTCGCTCATCACGTCGTTACTCTCACCCAGACAGATACGATAGTAAATGACAGCGTACCCGACTGCCACTGAATTCGAAAGAACGGAACATCCGACAGTTCCGAATCAATTACGTGTTTCTTTTCGGTATCGACCGCGATCCGCCGACCCGAAATCCAACGGCGACGTCCCGGAATTTAGGCTCATTCGCGGTCCTCGTTGGCTTCGAGCGGTCGTTTCGGCCGGGATACGACGCTCGAGACCAGGCGGCGACAGTAGCCGAGAGACTCCCGGAGAACGGGCGCTCCGTCGTACAGCCACACGACGACCACGAGGGCGGCGAGCGCGAGCTGTACCCGCACGTACGTCGAGAGCTCGCCGGCGAGCAGCGCCCGCTGATACCCCTCGAACAGCCGCCAGAACTCGTCGGCGAACCCGATCCGCTCCTCCGCGGAGCCGACCGTCTGGACGGGCCACAGCATCAACTCGGTCCGCACGCGTCCGCCGCGGAGGTAGCCGTCGAGGACGTCCGACGGCAGGTGAAGGAGATAGCCCAGTGCGAACGCGATCCCCGCTTCCGTTCGATCGAGTCGGCGGGCGAGCAACCCGACGGCCACCGACAGCGGAACGGCAAAGAGGATCGAGTGTCCGAGCGCGTAGCCCGTCTCGAAGACGCCGAACTCCCAGGCGAGCGGTTTGTCGATCAGGTCCGGCAACACCGACGCGAAGACGACCGCGAACGCCTCGAGTCCGGAGGGCGAGCGTCGGTAGTAGAGGTGACTGAACGCCGAGTACGCGAGATACCCGACGATCGCGTGTTCCCACGGCCACATTACCGGAGGATCGCCGTCTCGCGGAATTAGTTATGGTCGTACTAAGTTCCGCTATCAAACGGCTACGTCGAACTGGCGAGGGCTCGAATCGCAGGAACGACCGCGCCGGTCGAACGTGAGGGGGCGACAGACTCGAGATCAATGTTCGGCCGTCTCGTCACGAGGCCGGATCGTCCACTCGCCGTTCGGAGTCGAACCACCGCCCACTACGAGGAGGAATTACGACCATTCACGGGGGCGTTTTCTGGGTCAGAGAAACCGCGTCGCTTTTGATACCGTTGCCGGAACGAACAGCTACAGTGAGTGAGGAGGTCGACCTGTCGACGGTGCTCGCGGTTCTCGACGACGAGTACGCACGTGATATCCTCACCCATACGAGCGTCGAACCCATGTCTGCCAGTACCCTGAGTGAACGGTGTGACGCGTCCCTACCCACGATCTACCGGCGACTCGATCGTCTCGAGGAATGTCGACTCGTCACCGAAGAGACGGAACTCGCACCGGACGGTAATCACTACAGCGTCTACAGTGCGAACCTCGATCGTCTCGAGCTCTCGCTGGAAGACGGTGCGTTCGATCTCGAGTTGACCTATCGCGAGGAAGACGTCGCGGACAAGTTCACGAAAATGTGGGAGGGGATGCGATGAGCGAGGACGTCGTTCGGATCGACGAGGCGACGCTGTTCGAGCTGTTGACCGTCGCTAGCCTCTTTCTCGTCGCGCTGATCGGCGCGATCATCGCCTACCAGGCCTACCGCGGCTACCGTCGCAACGACGCGCCGTCGATGCTCTATCTCGCGATCGGCTTGCTGTTGTTGACCGTCTCTCCGTTCCTGATCAACGTCGCCATCAACACGCTCTTCGACACCGATCAGATCGTGACGGTTTTCTTCGAGAACGTGAGCCGACTGCTCGGACTCGTCGCGATCACCTACTCGCTGTACGGACGACACTGAGCGAAATCGTCTTCCGATCGAGGAGGGCCGAAGCACGGTGGAAGAGTCCCACTGAGACCGTCTGATGCACCGACGTCCCGGTACAACCGCGGACCGTCCGCGAGTGCGGCGGGACTGACGGACAGCAGACCACGAAGCCGGTGATCGGGCGTCGGGCTACCGGCGGACGTGGGTGAACGGACCGGACGATTCGGGGTTGATCCGACTGCGACGGGCATCGCGTCCACGAGGTTGATCGGCGTCCGGTCCGCCTATCTGACGGGGGACTGACGATGTTCGGGCGGATTCCTGGGACGTCCCCCGGACCCTCCTTTTATCCGCTCGGTATTAGTGTGACGAGGGTTTTTTCTGGGTCGGAAAATCCGCCGTCGGTCTCGAATCCGCCCCGCCTCCGGACACAGTGTGCTCGAGCGATCAGCGGTTCGAACTGGATCGATCGACAGTCCGGCGACGCTGGACGCGAACCCATACGATTATCGGGTCGGCCTCGAAGTGACGGTATGCACTCTCTCGTCGGCAGCGATTCGGTACACACGACGGCAGCGATCTGTGACTACCTCGACGACCGTTTGAGTCCGGGCGACACCGTCACCGTCGTCGCGGTCGCATCAACGACCGATCCGACGGCGCGACGGGACTGCCAGGACGCCCTGAACGCCGCGTCCGTTCGACTCACTGCCACGGCCAGCGTCGATACGCGGCTTTGCAACGGCGATCCGGCGGCGGTGTTACTCGAAGCGGCTGCCGAAACCGACCCCGACGAAATCGTCGTCGGCAGCCACGGCTGGCACTCGGACGAGTCGCAACCGGTCGGAGCCACCGTCGAGACGATCCTCGAGCGCGCGAACCGACCAGCAGTCGTCGTTCCGACGTCGACGGAGTGACGACGTCTGGGCCGAGTCGTGAGGACGAAGATGATAGAGCAATTACCAATACTATTTTGTGACTGTAGTGTGACTCACGAACAGTGATATCTCGGAGATCGGTGAACGAGAGCGAGCCCGACGTGCTTTCGGACGATCGGTCGCAATCGGAGATTCTCGGACTCGTCCTTCTACTTGGATTTACTATAATATCAGCCACTGGGCTTTTTATCGCGGGAATGGCCGTTCTCGACGGACACCAGCAGACGACCGAAGTGGGTGCCGCGGAGAACGAACTCGCGCTCCTCGGATCGAAGGTGTCGGAAGTGTCGCTCGGGGAGTCCTCGGTACAGACCGTCTCCGTCGACAACACCGACGGAACGTACGCGATCGACGGGACGGCGGGATCGATCGAGATCGCACACCTCAACCGAACCGGCGACGGGGATCGCGAACTGATCGGTCACGACTCGTTCTCGCTCGGCACCGTCACGTACGCGAACGACGGAACGACGGTCGCCTACCAGGGCGGCGGCGTCTGGAAGCAAGACGACGACCACACCACCATGGTCTCGCCGCCCGAGTTTCACTACCGATACGGAACGCTCACGCTCCCGGTCATCAACGTCACCGGCGATCAGCGTCGATCGGGGAAATCCGACATCGTCGCCCACCAACGGAGCGGGACGGATCGCATCTACCCCAGTTCGCGGACGTATCAGAAAGACGGCGCGGAGTACAGAAACCCCATCGAAAACGGCACGATCGAGGTGACCGTCCAGAGCGACTACTACCGCGGCTGGGAAACGTACTTCGAGGAACGAACCCAGGGGAACGTGTCGGTCGATCACGGAAACGAAACCGCGACCGTCGAGTTGCTGACACTCGGCGACATCGGGGCGACGCCGCTGAGCGACGGCGGCAAGATCCGTATCCGGGCCGCCGAGGAAGAGGACCCGATGAACAACTTCACCGTGACCCTGGCCGGCGACGGCGCTTCCGGGCTGAACAATTTAGACTGGAGCCTCGAGGTCGACGGAATCGAATTCGTCAACGTCCACGGCCAGGGCCACGGCTGGGTCGACGTGACGCTCACGGATTCGGACGGTAACGAGTGGGTCGCCGACGACGCCTTCGAAGTGAACCAGAGCACCGACCCGGACACCGTCGAGGTCGACCTGACGGCGAACGTCTCCGCCGAGTACGACGGTACTCAGCGGGAACTCGGCGAGTTGTTCAACGAGACCATCGAAGCGTACGGACCGAACGTCGATCTGACGGTCGAGGACAAAACCGGCGCACAGCGCGTCGACCACGACGAGTCCGGCGCGTACATCGACTACGAGGCCGAAGGGTTCGTGACCTACCTCCAGATCACGGAAAACGAAGTCGAGGTCCGATTCAGCTGAACTCGCCGTCGAGTCTCGTCTCGGGAACGTACACTTCGGCCGTCGTGTGACCGTCCGTCTGACACGTCAGTTCGGCTCCCTCGTCGGGGAGGTCGACGATCCGGCTGTCGGGACACTCGAGAATCTCGAACGAGTCGTAGTAGGACTGCCAGGCCTCGGCGCGACGGTCGGTCGTGGTGATCGTGATCTCGAGGTCGTACTCCTGGTACGTCGTGTTCTGCTCGAATCTCGGTGACAGCCGCTCGGTCCGGACGAGAACGGTCTCCGATCCGCCGATCGTGAGTCTGCCCTCGGCGTTCGAAAACCGGATCTGGGGCAGGACGGTTCGGTTCTCGTCGATTCGGGCGTAGGGTTCTCTGACCATCCGGCTCTCGTCGGTTTCCTCCCGGAACAGCGCCCCGTTCGCGTACACTACGCTCGTTCCGTCTCGCGATTCGTAGACGATCGGTTCGGACGACCGGTCGTACAGGGTGACGTTTTCCTCCCCGCTTCCTGCTCCGTCGGGCATGATCGTCACGTTGACCGACTCCTCGGGGCCGAAGTAGAGGCTCGCGTCGGCGACTTTGATCTCCGTCGCGCGCCCGACCGCGCGGTCGAAGGCGTGCTCGTCGACGTTCTCCGCGAGGATTTCGAACGCCGCTTCCGCGTTGTCGACCTGGGTTCGCTCCCGGGAGTCGGTGACGCTCGTCGTGCCGACGAGAAAGAGCATGCTGAACGACAGGAGCACGATCCCGAAGATGACGGTGTAGCCGATCAACTCGGTGACGCCGCGTTCATCCATCGGCGATCACCAGTTCGCCGTTCTCGTCGTCGTACCGAATCTCGAGCGGGCCGCCGATCAGTCCCGTTTCGGCGACCGGGGTCGTCGTCGGAACGGTCGTTTCGGTCGTGACGTCGGCGGACGCGCTCTCGAGGATCAGCCTCGTTTCGCCGCCGACGTGGACGATTCTCACGGAGTAGTGGCCGCCGCTGATCGTCTCCGGCGGCGACGATCGAACGAGGACGGTCTCGGCCGTACCATCGGCCCGAGTCAACCGATCCGCGGTCTGGAGGTCGGCGACGATTCGCTCTCCGATCACGTCGAGTTCCGCGTTCACTGCTCCCTCGTGTTGGGTCTCGAGCAAGTCGCCGGCCGCCACGGAGAGCCCGCCCATGAGTAACACGGTGATTCCGAGCAGGAGCACGTAGTTCAACGCGGTCGAAACGGCCTTATCGTCCATAGTGCGTGTTTGGTGTGACGGTGACGGTCGACTGGTAGTCGATGCGGTCGGTTTCGTGCGTGAGCGAGAGGTCGACGGAGTACAGTTCGGATTCCGCGATCGGCGAGTCCCCGCCCGGGTCCTCGAACTCGCTCGAGGACAGCGGTGCGGTGTCGTTCGTCGTCAGATCGTAGGCACCTTCGAGTTCGTCACCGCCGACGAGCGCGACCGTCTCGTACGGCCCCTCGAGACCGCCCGCGAAGACCATCGGCTCCCCGCCACAGCGGTCGCCGTCGACGGTTCCGTCGACGAAATCGATCTCGAACGGGGGCTGACTCACGGAACACTCCGCGACGTCGGCTCCGTCCAGCTCGGCGGCCACCTCGACGTCGCCTGCGTCTTCGACGGTCAGATTCCACGTCGACGCGGCGGTCGTCACGGTCAGACGGAAGGTTCCGTCGACGTCGTCGACCCGCATCGAGGCGTTTCGCACGTCGCCGTTTTCGACGACGGTCCAGTTGCCCTCGTCGTTGGCGCTCTCGAAGGGACCCGAGTCCGATTGGTGAATCCGCGCGCCGTCCTCCGCATCCGCGAGCGAGACGCGGCTGTAACTGCCGTCCCGGACGAGGTGTTGTCTCGACTGGTCGTCCCAGTCGGCGACCGCCGCGTCGACCCGGTCGACGAGGTCTGCGTGGTCCGCGTGCGGGTCGGCGTCGCGATTGGTCGCCACCACGAACCGCTCGCCGGCGTCGGCCGCGGCGGTCTCGAAGCGAACGGTCTCGTGACCGCCGATATCGCTCCCGCGCGTCCCCAGGTTTTCGGCGTAGATGACGCCGTTCAAAAGCACCGCGAGAAACACGAGGGTAATCGCGAGCATCAACCCGGTGATCAACAGGAGCTGTCCGCGCCGTCGGCCCCGGTTTCGGGTCTCGCTCGCGTTCACATCCGCCATAGTCTCAACTCGATTTCGACCACGTTGTACAGCGGTTCGTCCGATTCGTTCGGGGCGTAGAACGTCGTCCCCTCTCCCAACCCCGTCCCGTCGGGGTCGCCGCTTTCGTCCGTGAGCGGATCGCCTTCGTAGAGGGTGAGCACCTGCGTCGCCGTCACCGCGTGATCGCTCGGTTCACCCTGCTTGACGATCGTCCGCGACCGGACCTCGCCGTCGTCGACGTAGTTCACCTCCAGGTTGTACGCGATCCCTCGATCGGTGAGCGTCCGCTCGAGTTCGCTTCCGAGCCGAAGTTCGTCGGGGAGATCGTTCGTGTAGATTCCGTCCGGATTCGAACCGTGGTACGTCGCGCTGTCGTTGTCCCAGTAGAGCACGGCCGCTTTCAGCGATCCGTCCTCGGCCGCCGCCTGGAGCAGATCGGTGCCGACGGCTCGCTGCTGGTTTTCGATGTGCTGGCTGGACGTGCTCTCGGTCATCGGCGTCACGGCGGACACCTGGAGCGCGAAAACGAGACTCAACACGAGCAACACCGCGGCCAGGATCCCTTCCAGCGCGTGAATCTGTCCTCGCTCCATGGTCACCACACCCGGACGGACAGCCAGTACGACTCGCCGTCGGCCAGCAGTATCCGCTGTGTGACCGTCACCTGGCCCGTCTCGTCGGGTACGGGGTCGCCGACGGCGTACTCGTCGAGCTGTGTGCCGGTCGTCGAGTTCGTGATCGAAACGTTGAACGACCGTCGATCGTCGATTCCGAGGATCGAACGAACCTCGTCTTCACTCGCGTCGACGAAAAACGCCTCGGCCGCGCTCTCGTTGAGCTGTGCCGAGCCGGACGAGTCGACCAGCGTCGATTCGGAGAGGTCGTCGGCGATCCGATCCGCGAGCAGCGGGTTCGCGGTTTCGCTCTCGTCGAAGGGAGTGATCAGGCCCGGAACGGAGGTGAAGACGAACATCACCGCCACGATAAATACCGAGAATCCGATCAGAAAATCGAAATGAGTTTGACCACGATCGTGATTGTCTCCAGTCATGTATCGAATCCTCGGAAGCTTGCCTATCAGGTGATTATCGAGGCCCTATAAATCTGTTTCAGTCGTATTACCGTTTATCTGATTGTTCTAGAACGTTTTCTAGCGAAGTTGGACAACAGATGGCGGTGATAGCTCCGGGGCGGCCGAAATATACGGGGTAAAAATCTCAAATGAAAATGGTGATTGTCGAGTCACCCTGGGTGATTTCCGCCGAAGGTGCGACGTCACCACGTCCCCGGCTAGCGCAACGGGCGACGCTCATGACACTCACATAATATTAAATACTAACCAAAGGTGTTTTTCAGATATACTATTCGTTCGAGTTGGGTTTGGGGGTCGAATCGACGGTCGTCCATCAGTTCACCTCCCGCCAGGTTCCCGTCGCGGTGACGCGATCCCCGTCCACGTCGATCGCCCGTTCGTCCGCGGAAACACCGAGGAGGTCCTCGAGTGCGGCCTCGTCCGGGTCGTCGAGAACCGAGGCGAACGTTCCGGACGACGTCATCTCGTCTTCGAGGGTGAGCGAGGAGACGAACCCCGCTGCGCCCGCAAGTGGGTCGAGCGCCGGATGGACGAGGTCCTCGGCGTCGAACGGCCCGCCGTACTGGCCCACGACGACGTCGCCGTGGCCGGCAGTCTCGAGGAGCCACGCGAACGGTTCGGAGTCGTCCGTGGCCCGCTCGGTATCGCCTTCGGCGACGTCGACGATCGACTCGAGTACCGCCCTCGGATCGTCACCTTCGTCGACGACGAGGAGCGCGTCGGTGCCGACGGCGATCGCCGCCTCCCGATCGTCGATCGGCGTGTAGACGTCGTACTCCCCGATCTCGTCCGTCCGTTCCATCTGCACCACGAACTCGAACTCCGGCTCGCCGGTCAGTCGCTCGTCGATTTCATCGGGGTCGATTTCGCCGGTCGCAACGAACGCCCGGCCGGTACGAAGCAGTCCGTCGACGGTCGACTCGAACGCCTCGTCGTCCAGAAGCCGACCGAGCCCGAACTCGACGAGGTCGAGCCCGACGAAGAGGTACGTCGAGAGCACGCCGTCGGAAGCGGGCGCGACCATCGGGTCGTTCTCGTACTCCGGCGGAACGTCGATCTCCTCGTCCGCCTGCGCCTGCTCGAGTTCTCCCCGTACGTCCTCTTCGACGCTCGCCCAGTCGACGAACGTAAACTCGACCACGTCCTCGGGGGAAAGCCATCGGCTGAACTCCGGCGGTTCGTCGTCGCTGGTCGTTCCCGCGTCGATCGTGAGCCGGCCCGCGGTGGCGACGGCGACGGTCGTTATCCCCGCACGCTCGAGGACGGCTCGTCGGCTCGCTGTCATCGAGAGGCGTACGCCGTCTCGTCGGATATAGATCGTCCCTTCGTTCATCGTCGCCAACACGAGCACTCGTCCGGGACGCCAGGAGCGTCTCACACGTCGCGACGCGTGAAGACGACGACGGCGGCGGCCAGCAGGACGAGAAACGCGACGAGCAAAATTCCGGCGTCGAGAAACGCGTACTCCTCGTGAACGAGAATGTCCGTCTCCTCGTAGTACCGACTCGGCGTGGCCGCACCGATCCACTCGTAGTCGTCGTCCAGCCTGGATACGCCGTCGATCAGCCAGAGGAGAACTACCAGGCTCAGCGCCACTGCGCGAGCTGTTCTCGCTCGCTCGATGACGACGGATAGAACGATCCCGATGCCAGCACAGACCAGCAGGTAAGGGACGCTGAGCAGGTGTACCATCGCGAGCGCGACCGGATCGAACGACTCGCCGATGGCGAGCGCGCCGAGGTAGACGATGACCGCCACCCCGACGTTCAACGCGACCAGCGGGACCCACAGGGCGGCGGCTTTCTGGAGCACGACCGACTCGCGGGAGACCGGGTTGGAGAGGGTGAGATCCATCCGTCGGTCCTCGACGTCGCTCGCGATCAAACCGGCGCCGACGTACGCAAAGTAAACTCCGAGAAGGAGGACCCAGAAAAACGAGTAGATCTCGGCGGCGATGAAGCCCTCGATCGTGTGTAGCTCTTCGATCCCGAACAGGTCGAACATGAACGCCGGAAACGCCTCCTCGAACGCTTCCATCTCCTCCTGTATGCCCGGAAACATCGAGAAGTACAGCGCCGACAGCAGGGCGAACACGACGACCAGCACTACCGAGCCACGCACGCGTTTTCTGGATTCGACCCGGAGAATGGCCGTCACGTCCCGCCCTCCAGTCGGTTTCGCCGCCCGTCGCGATGGCACCGGATGCGGACGCTGTCGTTATCGAGTCGGCCGATGTCGGTCCGGAACACGCGAAATCCGGCCGTCATCTCAGATGTCCCTCCGAACGAAGACGACCACGGCGATACCGAGCAGAGCGAGAAACGCCGCGAGGAGGATTGTGGCGTCGAACAGCGCGTACTCCCGGTGGACGAGGATCGCGGAGGGATCGTAGTACCGACTCGGCGTGAAACCGCCCATCCACTCAAAGTCCGGGCTCATCTGGGAGAGGCCGTCGACCAGCCAGAGGACGAACGTGACGACCAGCGCCGCGGCCTGAGCGGTCTCGTCACGATCGATACGAACCGACAGGACGATCCCGATTCCGGCACAGACGAGCAGATATGGAACGCCGAGCAGGTGCACCATCGCGAGGGAGACGGGATCGATCGATTCGCCGAGGAGCGTCACACCGACGAGCACCGTGGCCAGCAATCCGGCGTTCAGCGCGACCAGCGGAACCCACAGCGCAGCGACCTTCTGGAATACGACCGACTCCCTGGAGACGGGACTGGCGAGCGTGAGATCCAGTCGGCGCGTGCGAACGTCCCGCGAGACCATGCCACCGCTGACGTAAGCGAAGTAGATCCCCGCGATGAGCACCCAGACGAACGCGAAGATGTATCCACCGACGAACCCCTCGATCGTGTGTAGCTCGACGATTCCCAGCAGATCGAGAACGAACGTCGGATACACCTCCTCGAACAACTCCGCTTCTCGCTGAATGCTTGGGAACACGACGAAGAGAAACGCCACGAGCACGACGAGCACTCCGGTCAGTACGACCGACCCTCGAACGAGCCTCTCCGACTCGTTTCGCAGGACGGCGGTCATCCCGCCTCCGCGTCGCCGTCGTCTCCGTAGTAGTGTTTGAAGATGTCATCGAGTTTCGGATCGCCGACGTCGACGTCCTCGATTCGAAACTGAACGAGGTGTTCCAGTAGCGTGGCGGGCTCGCCGGTGTAGGTGAACCGAACGGTCCTGTCGACGGTTTCGACGTCGATCATCTCGCTCGTACCGAAGCGGTCCTCGTCGACCGGCTCGGGAAACTGCACCCGAACGCGCTTGCCGCCCCGCTCGAGCAGGTCGTCGATGTTCTCGAGGGCGACCAGTTTCCCCTCGCGGACGATACCGACGCGGTCGCAGACGTGCTGGACCTCGCTGAGGACGTGCGAGGAGAAGAAGATCGTCTTTCCGGCGTCGCGTTCCTCCGCTACAAACGCGTGCATCCGGTCCTGTTTGAGCGGATCCAGTCCCGAGGTCGGTTCGTCCATGATGACCAGTTCCGGATCGTGCATGAACGCCTGGACGATCCCGAGCATCCGGCGGTTGCCCGACGAGTACGTCTCGACCGGCCGGTCGAGTGGCGGCCGAAACAGATCCAGGAGTTCCTCGCGCCGTTCGTCCCCGCGCATTCGGGCGAAGTAGTCCAGAACCTGTCGACCGGTGAGACGCTCCTCGAAGCCGAGTTCGTCCGGGAGGTATCCGACCTCGGCTTTGGCTTCGGTCAGCGCCCGTCTGTCGCGGACGTCAGCGCCGAGTACCTCTGCACTCCCTGACGTCGGTTTGATGAGCCCGAGCAACAGGCGGATCGTCGTCGTCTTTCCGGCTCCGTTCGGACCGAGATAGCCGAAGATTTCGCCGGGACGCACCTCGAACGATACGTCGTCGTTCGCAATGATTTCCCCGTACCGTTTGGTGAGGCCGTCCAACCTGATCGTCGCTGTCTGCTTCTCCGATCCGGTTTCGGCCGCCTGGGTACGTGCACACATCGTCGTCACCTGTCGAGCGGAACTCCAGACGACGGTCCTACACCGCTGAGTTACATAAAACCTCTCGCGGTATTTCACGCGGTGACGGACAACGGGGCGTCGGCTTCATCTCACAGAAATGCGCGGAAAACCCGCCTCGTGCGTTCGTCGTCATCCGCTCGGAGACGCCGTGTGTGCGATACCAGCGGCTATCCATCCACCGAACGCGAGCGTCAACAGCGTGACCGAGCGTTGGCCCGTGGCGGAGCATACGCCCCGAGCTCGTAAACTGTTCGAACCATGATGTAACGCCGTGGCGCTCGCAGTTCGTGTCTGATTTTGGAAGTGTGTGGGAATTACCGGCCCGATTCGACGCTCGAGCAATCGAATAGATCGGACGGAAGTGGCAAATTCGACGGCGACACACGGCGAGTAAACGAGACAGATCGGGCGGGACGGTTATCTGACAAATCCATTTCAAATACGACACGAAAGAGGGGTTTGGCCAGAATCGTTTACAGTTAGCAACACCCAGAACACACAGATGAGTTCGACGAAAAACCTCCGTTCGACGATCGAGCAAATTCAACGGGAGGTCGAACGCGACCCCTCGTCCGGGCTCAAACACCGCGACCGATTACGCAAGTGGGTAGTCCACGACGATTCTCGCGTTCGCTACGGCGCGTTGGACGTTATGATCAAGATGTCGGCGTCCTATCCGCTTCAACTTCGGGAACAAACGCCGGGAATCGTCTCGCGGCTGGACGACGAATCGGAGGCCGTTCGCGGTGGTGCACTCGCAGTCGTGTACAATCTCGCTCGCTGGTATCCACAGGAGTTCGGACACACGACCGAACTGCTCCACGAACTGCTTCGGGAGAGCGACCTCGAAAAAGAGCGGGGAATGGCGGCCGGAGCCGTCTCGAGGATTGCGGTGTTACGGCCCGATCTGGTGACCCCGAGAGAGGCGATCAGGGAAAGTCTCGTCGACTTCCTGGAGAGACCCGACGCGGAAGCGGTGCTGGACTCGTGTGACGTCGACAGCGCGTTGGTCGAAACGGCTATCGACGTACTCGACGGTGGCGACATGGCGAGTCGGCCACTGGAAGCCGATCTGGCTCCGACCCCTCGAACCACCGGACTCAGCAAACCCGCTCAGATCGGGTTGAGATCGATCGTCTGGGGCGCGGCGATTCCGCTGTTGTTCTATATCGCGATTCTCAACGCGTTGCGCTTTGCGTATCGGTTTCAGCATTTGAGCCCGATGGGGCGCGGAAAGGTGATGCTCCACGAGCTTCGGAAGCTCAAATTTTTCGGAAACCGAGCGCGGCGAGCGCTGTATCTGCGCGCGTCGATGTGGCCGACGGCGACGCAAATCTTTCCGTTTCTGCCCGGTCGAGCGCCCGTGTCGGAGGATATTCGACAGCAGACCCCACCGCTTCCCGACGACTGGGGGATTCGGGCGAGCGTAGTGCGCCAACGTGACGGGTACTACTGTCGGAACTGCGGCGTCGGTGGCGGTCCAAACGGTGACGCCGAGTTACACGTCGACCATCAGACGCCACGGAGCGTTGGCGGGAGCGACGATCCCGAGAATCTGCGCACGCTGTGTCGCGAGTGCCACGAAGCGCGCCACGCCAGGGTGTTCGACGCATGAACTATTACGAGATTCTCGGAGTCACCGAAGACGCCTCACAGGACGAGATCGAAACGGCGTATCGAACGAAAGTCAAGCAAACGCATCCTGACCAATCGGATCATCCGAACGCTGCACAGCTGTTTATGCGGGTCAAGGAGGCCTACGACGTCCTCAGCGACCCGAAACAGCGAGCACGGTACGACGAAGCGGGAGTGGATGGTGGACAATCCGACGCCACTAGACCGTCGACGACCCGCTCTCGAACGCAGACGACACAGTCACCCACGGACGCTGATGCGGACGGAGTTGGCTGGCGTGCACACACCCGAGGGACCGAACGTGCGGGATCGATGTGGGACGGCGTCTATCGACGGAGCGAGAAACCACCTCGAGTTTCCGAGATCGATCGCTCTCGACTGACGGTGGTCGGCGGACACGGGCTGATCGCGATCGTCGGCGGACTCCTGGGTCTGGAACTCGCGTTCACCGTGTTGAGCTGGGCGCCAGGGGTTCAGGTCGGGATACTTTCCACCACCGGAATCGGCTCGCTCGGCCTCGTGGTTCTCGGGGTGGTCCTCGTTGCGGTCGTTATCGGGGTAGAACAGCTGCTGGAAACCCACAGGCGGATTCTCCCGACTGATTGATTGGTGGATCGACGTCCGCCCGAAAGCACGGGGGAAGCTCGAACTGAGGGTTCGCGGCCGCCTCTGTAGCCAGGTCGCCAACGACGCCGTCGCGGCCTCGAATGGATTTCGAAATCGGCCAGGACTTCCCCACACAGACGACAGCGCGTTCGCACTTTCGCTCTCGTACCGTTCCCCAGGCGCTCGAGTTCGTCATCGCGGTTGATCAACTACCGACGCCTGGGCGCGTTGGACTTCGTCGAGAACGATGTCGAATACGAAGACGAGATACGCTCGTCCACTTTTTGGCGACGAAACGGGTCTCGTCTCCGCACCATTGGGGGTACGTAACGGTTCACCGTTGTTTCAAAATCACCCACGTGGCGGCCCGAACACCAGTATATGAGTCGCAATCGAATACTCACACGGGAACACAGGAGCAGGACCGAGAGGACGCTCGTCGAGCGAGTCTCGACACCGTTGACCGTCGGCGACGTCGAACTGCTCCGTAACGAACGCTGTGTCGGCGACTCTGGCGAGGAAATCGAACGAAAGACCCGCGATATTCTGGGACGCATCGAGGATTCCCTCGGGGAGTACCCCTGGTTCGACCAGTTCGTCCGGGGCGAGACGAACGGATCACCGCACGTAGAAGTGGGCACCGGACCGGGAGAGGAATCAGCGTACCTGTGGCTCACGATGGCACACGAGAAATACGAGGCCGTCGGTAGCCAGATGAAGCCCTCGTTGGCGACGTCGACGGGATGCAAGCGACGCTGGATGATTGGTCCGGCGGCGAAGACGGCGGTGGACGAGAGTGACGATCGACGAGAGAAACGAACGGACGGGTCGCGAGACCGCGGTGTGAGTGGACGCCGCGACGAACTCGACGCGTTCGACTCGGACGAGCCACCGGTCGTTCAGCTCAGTGATACCCGAGGAAATCGGATATGTTCCCTGAGCGCGCTCCTCGCCGTCGGGGAGGTCGAGGAGTTCGAACCGATCGTCGAACTGGTACGACTTTCACACTGGACAGCGGATGACCGTTTACGTCACGATGCGCTACTCAGTGACCATCGTCGTTGTGCGACTGACCGCCGTAATTCGCAGAATCTATGTTCGGTTTGTTGATGGTACTCTCGGAGGAATTCGGATCGATCTCCGACTCGTGAAAGCTCAACTCACGCTGTGGGAACGGGATGCCGATCCCTGCATCGCTAAATTCATCGTACACCCTTCGATTGACCCGATCGATAGCGCTTTTTTCCTTCAGTGGATGAACAACGAACGCCCGAAGTTCGAACACCAGCGCCGAGTCGCCAAATTCACTGAAAAGCACTTGCGGTGGCGGTGAATCGTGGATCAGTGAAACGTCGTCACAAACATCGAGGAGGATCTGTTCGACTTTCCGGTAGTCAGTTCCGTACTCGGCAGTGATCGGAATCCGCATCCGCGTCCGGCGTTGCGGGGTCGACTGATTTATCACCTGTGACGAGTTCAATACCGAGTTCGGAACGGTGACCGTCACGTTATCACGTGTGAGCACCGTCGTACTTCGAATACCGATATCGACGACCGCTCCACGAAGTCCGTCGTCATCAAGAAGAATCACATCGCCCACCTCGTAGGTGTCATCGAAGTAGAGCGAAACACCGCCGATCAGGTTCGAAATGGTTTCCTGTGCTGCGAGGCCGATTACAATGCCGAGAATGCCCGCGGACGCGAGAAACGGCGTGATCTCGAGATCCCAGATCGAGACCAAGAGTAATCCGCTCCCGATGACCGTTACGATCTTCCAGGCGTTTTTGAAAACCGGCGCAAACTTGTAGTTGTTCTCACTCGAATGCGCATACTCGATCCACCGATTGCCGAGACGAAGTGCCGCCCAGGCCCAGAGAACGACGAATGCCGTGAGAAGCGCTCCGACGAAGTAGAAACTGGATTCGACGAAATCGAGGACGACCAGACTCAGATACACACCCAGCAGTCCGATCGAGAGATAGAGGGGCGTGTGGATCACCTCGAAAAACATTCGGTTGAACGAAGTTGTCGATGAGGAGTCCGATCGATGCAGAAGTTCTTTACCACCCCATTCAACGAGAGAGGCGACGATGTACGATGCGACGAGAACAACCCCGACGATAACCCACGGGTTTTCGATGCCGATCGTATCGAATGGTGCGGGAACGTGCGTATTTGCAAGATAATGGAAATCGGCCATATCGAGTACCGTAGTCTGATCTGTATTTACCCAACGAGTATAATCGTATCGTGATCCAGCGACCATCTATCCGAGAAGCCGTTCGCTGTGTCCAGCTTTTCAGTATGTAGACAGGATTGCCACATTCGATCTTGTGAAGGACATTGTTGGTGAGTCGGAGAACAGTTCGATCGATTTCTTTCCGGGCTTCTCGTCCGGGTTTGCGTCGGATTCTCCGACGAAGTTCGAAGAGTCTGAGATATGCTGCGTGTCTCGTCGAGTAGGGGGTGCGGCGTCGGAATCGTAGTGGCGGAGAGGCGCGCTCGACGTTGTAAATAACAAACATCAGGACGCCTTCTCGGAACTCACGGTACCACGGCTGCCCTCGCAGCGTCGCACCGTGCGAGCGCTTCACCACCGAAACTCACCGTGGCTCTCCGATCCACCCTTGCTTCAACGCTTCTCGATACGCAGCAGCACCCATCGCAGATTTTGAAAAACAAAACCGAAAGACTGCGAAGTCGTAGGGTACGAAATATGGCCTCGAGAACGCAGTGTTGTTGCTTTCGAGAATAATCATGCGTACTGAGACGGCCACCCCACCTACGGAAGACCGTTACCACAGTTCGGACAGAAGTTCTCATCGCCGTCCAACAGGTGTAGACACTCGATACAGATACGGGTACTTGGCGACGTAGCGATATCTTCGAGAAAGTCCATTGCTGTCTGTGATTCGGCACCCGGGCCATATCCGTCCGCATATCCCGGAAGTGTCGAAGCCCACTGAACGGTTCCCTCCTCATCGACGACGGCGACGTTCCCGGCGATGTCGAGCGTTCCGTAGTGTTTGAAGGCTTCCGACGGCGTCTGTTCGATGACCGCATTCAGGGCACGATTACGCTTGAAATCGCGCTCGTAGACCTCTTCAGGTGGTAGACGCCGCACTTCATCGGGGAAGTCAGTGATCGGATCGTGCTGTTCGTCGATCCGATCAATCTCGACGGTGATGCCGTGTTCGTCATGAAGCTGCGTTAACAGACGTATCGCGTGGTTGTGCATCTCTCGTATCTCCGCGTCTGCGTAGTAGCGTACCTTCATAGCTCTGAATCGGCGTCTTCTGCACGCGCAACACGGCCGGCAAGACTCTCTGCGAACCAGTCGTTGGCAATCTCGGTGGCATGGTCGATCATTTCTTGATGAGCCATGTCGGTGTTATCGAACGACTCGTAGACCCGCCATCGTCCCTCGGACGAGTCGAACACGAGCACGTGAGTCGCCTCTTCCATATTCAGGAGGAATGCTTCGATCGAGCCCGGTGTCGAGCCGGGAAAACCCATTGCACCGTGAATTTTCGGGTGGTCGCTTTCGCCGATCTGCTTTACGACGTCATCCGTGATCGGCTGATCTGGAAGCGACGAGAGAAACGAAGGCGTCGTTTCGGAATCCGAATCATCGACCATACCGAGAGTTCGTGGAGGTTCCTCTTGAATCCACGTCAGTCGACACAGTTACAGTTTGGAGAAATGTTTCACACCGAAGACGAACACAAGAGCTGGGATATCGATGGAGTCGATCTGTTCCCCACGGTTTAGTAGCCTTCCTTCCAAGCGTTACCGTATGGCACCGTTCAGCGTCTCGTGGCACACGCTTCTCGAGGAACTCGACGCTCTCCCGGAAGGGGCCACGTTGATTACGCCGCTGTCCCACGACCGATTTCGCGTTACTGACGTTCAGGAACAGCGGGTCGTCATCGAGTTCCTCGACCGTGAAATCGACGAGACACGACCGCTTCAACGCGATCAGTTCGAAACGCTCTATCGTCGGATCACCGAAGAGGCGGGAGACTTCGAACTCGATAGACTTCCGGCAGACGCCGATCCGTTCCCGGCAGTGTTGAGCCTCCATCCGCGATTCGAGATCGACGAAGACCGAGGTGTGATCGAGGAGAAAGAGGAAGCGACGACCAGCCAGCTTCTCGACACCGCAGAGACATCCGAGTCCGACGAGCACGAACGAACCGAACCCGACCTCGAGGTGTATGCGGACGCACTATTGCTGGTTGACGCACTCGAACGACACGAAGTCGACGTGTTGGAGGAGATAGAGACGGATGCCCTGGTGAACCTCTACACCTTACTGTCCGATGTCCAGCGGAATGCAAACGACCTCCGTCAAGACGTTGCCGACGTGCTGCTGAATCGACTCCATCACGACCGACCGGTGAGCGGGCCGTTCGGATCCGTCCAGCGGACCACGAGGCGCAATCGGACGCTGAAAGGCGATAAAGAAGTCCTGGAAACGCTCGAAGAAGCCGGGATCGACCGCGAGCGCGTACTGGGTGTTGATCGCGAGAAGGTCGACGACGCACTCGAGGTAACCGAACTCTCCGAGAGCGATGTGTACGAGACCGAAGAGCGCGAGTACGTCCGCAAGGCCGAGGTCGACGAAGAACGAAAGGAGAGTCGCCTTCAGGGCCTGAAAGATCAACTCGCGGCCACGGGCGGAGAAGAGGCCGAGGAACTCCGACAGGAGATCGAGGATCTGGAGGCTCGTATCGATGAGTTGACCGAGTTCAAGTCCGGGCAAGCGTACCACACCCGAGCGGGAGGCGAGCCATGACACGCCCAGACCGGGACGAAGAACGCGAAGAGCGTATCCAGACGAGGATTACCGTCGATACATATAGTGCTGAGGAGGCGGCGATGGGCTGGTATGCGTACATAGACGATTTCCTCGAGTTTCCCTTCGAAGCTCGCTGTGTCGAAGAACGAGAGGAATCCCCGCTAACGGAAGGCGAAACGGTGCACGTGGTGGGAATGTCATCACCAGAACCAACTCTCAGTCAGCTGTTCGTGACGGTCGAGTGGATGGATCGAGAACTCGGCGTCCCACTGGAGCAATTGGAACCTGTTGATCCCAGTCCGGACACCGAGCAGGCCATCGAAGACTGGCACTACTGGCTCGAACGATAAGCGTGGGGACAGAAGCCCCCATCTCAGCCATCCGAACTCACCTCGCCATCGACCGGAGAGCGAAACTCGCCAAGCAGGTCGTCCAGCATGGGTCGCAGCTTGTACTTCCGGTAGTGTTTCTCACGCATCGTCTCGACGTACTCGTGCCACTCGTCGAGTTCGTCGGCTTCTTGGGCTGCTTCGCCCGCGTATCTGAGCCAGCGGACAGCCGTCTCGTAGCTGTCGTGTTTCCCCTGCTCGACGATCGGCTCGGCGTTCGATTTGCACGTACGGATCACCCACTGGGGACGATGTGCCGTGACCTTCTCGACGACAGTCTCGACCACGCGGAATCTGCCGGAGCGGTCAGCAACTTCGATGGCTTCGTCGTACAGGTCTTCCTCGAGGAATACTTCGGCTGCCTGTTGCGACGTCGGATGCTGCTCGCGGAGTGACGCCAGGAGTTCACTTCGAACGGACTCCCACTCGTCGCCTGCGAGTTCTTCCACAGACCCATACGTACTCGGCGATGGGCTCTCTTCGAAGGCAACGATCCCAGCCCGGAGCGCAAGATCCTCCTCGCCCAGACTCGCAGCCCGATCCCGGAGCCACTCTGTAAGCCTGTCTTTCCGTACGCCATCGACAGCCAGTCCGTGTTCGGCAACGTCCAGTGCAGCCATCGAGTTGCCAGTGGCACGCAGTATCTTTGCAATTTCCAGCAGCGACTGCGGAGTCGAGAGGTTCTCGATTGCGCAGTCGACAGCCGCCTGTATCTCGCCCTTTCGCGCCAGCATCTCGGTATATAGTTGGGTCTTGCCCGCTGCCTTGGCCAGATTGAGATACTTGTCAGTGCGTTCCTGCCGTTCGAGAGCGGCGAGACGTACCGTGGTGAGACCATCGACGTACTCCGGTTCGTCGATGTCGAGCTCCCCCGCAGCGAGAGAGCCATCGAGGGCCTGCTGGAGTCGGTCGTCGTCCCACCCATCCCGTGCTGCGTCAGCGCCGACAGCAAGCGTCGGTCTACCGGTAAAGTGTCGTATCTGCTCGTCCCACTCGGTGAGACGCTGTTCCAACTGTTCGCGTTCGCTCTCACTCAACTCGACCAGTAGTATCGCTTCTGCGAACGTCTTGCCAAGCGCTGCCAACGTTTCGTAGAGTTTGGTGACGTCGCGCGGGAGCAGTCCGGGCCAGCGGTTGGTCGCGAGCACTTCCGTGACTGCCTCGAGAATCTCCACTGCCGTCTCTCCGTCGCCAGCGTCCAGTGCCTGCCGTGCCTGCTCGATCAGTTCGTCGAGTTCCGACGCCATTCGCTCCGCCTCCGCATAGGCGTCACTGTGTCCTCGCTGACCAGGCTTTGGCAACGCGTGGTTCGCCCGTTTGCGGACAGACTCGATATCCACCGAGACGGTGGTGTCGGAAGCGGTCGCATCTACAGACGTGAGACGGAGGTCGATCCACTCGGCAATCCCCGGGCGGTTTTCGGCGAGCTCGATGAGCAACTCCTCGAGGCTTTCACGACTCGTTCCCTCGATCAATTCCGAGACAGGTGGCCTGTCGTCGACACGCTCGGGATCGCGAAGACACGTCAGCAGGACTGCCACACGGTGTTTGCAGATGCCACCGTGGTCGTACGGACAGGTACACTCCGTGCCCGCAACGCCAGCATCGTCGAACTCGATCGTGACCGTGTAAGGTTGGTACTGGCTCCCCTCGACGTCGGCACGGACCGTCTTCCCGCGGCGAACCATCTCACCGACTGCGCCGCGCTCGTAGTAGGACTGGCCGCGATCGTAGGAGCTAGACCTGGCGAGGTCGCTGATCGTTGCTTCTGTGACGGGTGGCCATCGCTCGTCACTCCTGCTCATGATGCGTGGATCGTATCCGCTCGTGGAAATGTGTCTCGTCGCACTCGTCGACGGACCGACATGGCGTGACACCGTCATCGATTCTGCCCGGGATACTGCGGCGTGCCCCTCCCTGTTTCTCGACGAGGACTGGATCGTCATCGATACCAACAGTATCGAAGAACTCAATCGAATTCGGAAACGAAGTCTTCGGCGAGTTCGCCAGCGAGTTCCCCACCGGTAAGCCAGGTGATCTGATCGGTGTCGAACCCGTATTGTGGAAGTAGCGATTCTGCCGCTTCGCCAAGTGGAATATCGTTCGTTACGATCGTGATCCGATCAGCGGTGTCGTTGAGAAGCATTTCGAGCGCCAGACCCACAATTTCCGTATCCGCTTTTTCGACGGCATCTTCTGTTCGATCGCTGGCACTCGCGATGAAGCTCCGCGCCTGATCCATCACGTTCGAAACCTCCGAGATCGAATAGGATGGACTTTCGGTGACCTTCATCCATCCCTCCTGGAGTGCTTCGTCGACGGCTGCATCATCGGCGGTATACTCCTCGAAAGCTGGATCGCCGGTCACTTCGGCATACACCTGTGGCGAGATGCGGAAGACGGTATCGCGCTGACGGGCTTCACGGGCCAGCGCTTGGAAGCGTGTGCTCTCCCGCCGTCCACAACTAATGAGGACCGACGAATCGATGAAAACGACGTCTCTGTCGCTTTCCATACCGATCAGTCCTCAACGACCGGCCGTAGTGCATCCAGAATGACACCCGCCTCCAGGGGCGAGATCTCCTGCTCGCGAGCCATGATGTGATGTGTAACCGATCCGTCGACGTATTCCTGCGCGTATTCGATCGCAACGGCGAGCCCGTCCAATCCGTGGCGATCGATGTACGTATCGATGTCCTCGTCCCGCGTTCGACGGGCAATCGCCTCGACCAACTCCGGCGTGATTCGCCGTTTGGTATCGTCTTCTACCAGTTGGAGGTCGATCTCCTGAGCCGTATACTCCGCCGGTCGGCCCTCGTTTGACTGGTCGATGAAGCCTGCGGCTTCAAGGTCGTCGACGTATTCGTAGACTGTCCGCTGCGGGAGATCGAGCGTCTCGACAATCTCCTGAATTGTCGTCGCCGGATGGTGACGGATATAGGTATATATCCATGCTTTGCGAGCGTTTCCGAGGAGTACAAACGCCTCACCGCCAGTATCGAGCGGGGTATCCCAGTTCGATTCTCTCGTTGCCATCCTTAGTAGCGAATTGCACACAAGATGCAATAAGGGCTTCGGCAACGTTGTTCACCCTGTCGGCCAGGTACAATTCCAGCGCGGTTTCCGGTTCGATCGGTTCGAGACTCACGGCACTGTGAGTGCGAATCAGAGCCCAGAACCACCTATTTCAGATCGCCAATTTCTATCGCGTCAGAGCCTACAAGGGACTTAGTTCACCACGTGACCGAGAGCTGCAGAGTGTAAAGCACCGATCTCAACATCCAGGATTCGTCACAGACTCGATCTTTGGGTTGAGATACCGCCAACTTGGATGTTTGATCGAGGCAGGAGTAGTTAGGGTCGGTCATCCCGACCGGGATTCGCTCCGCAATTTGGGCACTCGTTGCCCGCTTCGCGAACTTCCGAAATCGTGAGTTCGTACCCGCAGTTGGAACAGTCCATACTCTGCCCTCTGGTTGGCGAACCTCTGTAAACGCTTTCTCGTCGCGTCAGGTATCCGTGTGATCGTCGTCCGATATCGTCTTCTCCGGTAGAACGTTGCGCCAGCATTATGTTGCTGCACGGAGTGGTTTGCTCCGACGAATCCCATGACGGAGGCGACCCCCATCACGCGACGTGATGGACTCGCGCGCGAAGCGGACGGCTTCTTTATAAGGAAGTCGACGCCGTCGTGTGACTCCTGAGCGTCACGCGGCAGGATGGGCGCTGCAGGATTTGAACCCGCGACAACTTGGTCCGAAGCCAAGCACTCTGTCCAGACTGAGCTAAGCGCCCTCACCTCTCCGTTTCCGTCGGCTCCGTATAAGTCACTCGATTTTCAGCCATATAGCCACCAGTGAACACACTATTCGGCCCGCTCTCCTCGAGCGACCGCTGGCAGTTCCCACCGGCTGAAAATGACGGGCAAGGGTCTTTGGAGCGCGGTGCGAAGGATGGGTATATCATGACGGTGAACGAGGCCCCCGTTCCGGAAGACGGCCAGGCTGGAGGTGCACAGCTCGAGTTGCTCACCGACGACGAGGAGGTGTGGACGGCGGTTCCCGTCGACGCATCCGGCGACGAACGGGTGAGTAAGTGGCTCTCGATCGACGGAGACTCCCTCCGCGATCTCGAAGAGTGGCGATAGCGGTCTCGAAAGCGCGACCGTCGTAACCGAAGCGCCGTGATCGGTCGATTCCGACCGGTTTCTCGAACCGACGGCTTCGATCGTCGAAGGACGATGGATTTCAGTCCGGAGCGGCGCCCGGACGGCGGATACCGGTCGCGTGACGGATCGGACGGTTTAACCGCCCGCGCTGAGCAGGTCCGTCCGATGTCTGCGTCGGAGACGATCCGGGGATTGCTCGAGTTGACGCGGCCGGTAAACGTGATCGCGGCGAGCGTGTTGACGTTCATCGGCGCGTTCGTCGCCGGGGGCGTCGGCGCGTTCCCGCTCGAGGTCGCGGCGGCGGTCGGGGCGACGGGGCTGGCGGTCGGTGCCGGAAACGCGATCAACGACTACTTCGACCGGGAGATCGATCGGATCAACCGGCCCGACAGGGCGATTCCGCGCGGGGCCGTGAGTCCGCGCGGGGCGCTGATCTTTAGCGTCGTTCTGTTCGCCGCGGCGGTCGGGTTAGCGCTTTTGCTTCCGGCGCTTGCGGTCGCGATCGCGGTCGTCAACCTGATCGCGCTGGTTGCGTACACCGAGTTTTTCAAGGGACTGCCGGGGCTGGGCAACGCGCTGGTCGCGTATCTCGTCGGGAGTACGTTCCTCTTCGGTGCCGCCGCAGTCGGCGAGGTCGGCCCGGCGGTCGTTCTTTTCGTGCTCGCCGCGATCGCGACGGTGACGAGGGAGATCGTCAAGGACGTCGAGGATATCGACGGCGATCGCGAGGAGGGACTGAACACGCTGCCGATCGCGATCGGCGAACGGCGAGCGCTCGAGGTCGCCGCGGGCTTGCTCGTCGTCGGGGTGATCGCGAGCCCGATCCCGTATCTACTCGGGTACTTCGGCGTCGCGTACCTGCTCGTCGTGATTCCAGCCGATGTGATCATGCTCTATGCGGCCTACGAGAGCTTCGAGGACCCGTCCGCTGGACAGTCTCTGCTCAAATACGGCATGTTTCTGGCGGCGCTCGCGTTCATCGTCGGCCGAGCCGCCGTATGGGTCGGCGGCTGAACGGCGAACCGGCGGCGACGAACGCGCCGCCGGAGAACGCGATCGTTTCGAAGATGCTGCCCGGGGTCGTGATGCGTTTCGAAGACGCCGCTCGAGGTCTCGTCTCCACGTGCTGGTCGTTCGCAGGCGACGACGTAATCGACTGACCAGGTAGCTAATCAAAAGTACTATATGCGGGATACGCTACTTTCTTAGCAGACAGCAGCGTAGACAGCGGTACCACCGGTGGCTGGCAACACGCTGTCGACGGAAGTGAGTGTTTCGCATGTATGATCTCGTAGATGTCGTTCCGGACGCCGAGATCGATCCCGGAACGAACGTCCTCATCGCGGGTCCACCGATGACGGGAAAGCGACAAATTGCGTTCGACATCCTCGTCAGCGGTGCGAGCAGGGGGGACGGCTCGATCGTCGTGACTACCAAAGACAGCGCGGAGAAGGTACTCGAGGAGTTTTCAGGGGCTGTCGAAACGGGAGAGCCTGACGTCGGCGTCGTCGACTGCGTCACGAAACAGCGCGGGATCGGAACCGTCGACGACGACCCTCGCGTAAAGTACGCGTCCTCGCCGATCGACATGACGGGAATCGGAATCAAGCTCTCGGAGTTTCTCCAGGAGTTTTACGAGACACGCGGGGTGACCGAAAACCGGGTGCTTCTCCACTCCGTGTCGACGCTGCTCATGTACTCCGATCTGCAGACGGTCTTTCGCTTTTTACACGTGTTCACGGGGCGGATCCAGAGTGCGGACGCACTCGGGATCTACATCATCGACTCGACCGCTCACGACGACCAGACGATGAACACGCTCAAACAGCTGTTCGACGGGGTCATCGACGTAACCGACGGCGACGGAGACGAACCGGAGATCACGACGGCGGGAATCCCGTCCTGATCGTGAAGATAACGCGGAATCGAGAGTTCGGCACCTGTCGGCGAAACCAACTGTTGGTAACCGCCGGAGATTTCACGCCGGCGTGTGTACGTCGGCCCATGGCAGTCGAATCAGACTCCGAGATTCGAGACGTCCTCTCGCTCGAGACGGTCGCCGTCGTCGGGTGCTCGAGCACGCCGGGCAAGGCGGCACACGACGTTCCGGCCTATCTTCACGATCGGGGATACGACGTGATCCCGGTCAACCCGTTCGCCGACGAGATTTTCGGTCGATCTGTGCCGGACTCGCTCTCCGAAGTCGACGCGGAGGTCGACGTCGTCTGTATCTTTCGTCCGAGCGAAGAGGTTGGCGACGTCGTCGACGAGGCTCTCGAGCGTGACGACGTTCGGGTGATCTGGACTCAGCAAGGGATTCGCGACGACGACGCGGCGGCGCGGGCCGAGCGCGACGGTCGAATCGTCGTTCAGAACCGGTGTATGAAAGTCGATCATCGGCGACTCGTCGCGTAGTTGGGGGCGCGAGCGGGGGTGTAGCACCGCTCGGTCAGGTCACCGACAGAGACTTACCCGCAAGAGATGTACGTGGTATCAGTACCCATGTGTGACCGGTTCGGGAGCTGTTCGAACGACGGGACCTGCCAACTCGTTCTCAGGAACCGGAATACTGGGATGGAGCTCGTCGAGTATCATTGCAAGGCCCATCTCGTCCTTCGCGTCTGGGAGGCCGAACGCGACGACGTCCTCGAAGTCGTCGACGCCAGAACGCTCGGGCGGTCGTCTTCGCCGTCGGACGCGTTCGAGTCGACGCGACAGAACGCCGAGTCGCCAATCGAGCCGCTCACGCCGGACGAGTAACGCGATACCCGACCACGACCGGACGCGACGGTCGTCGCTCGCTTTCTATCCCGTCCACTCCTCGAACGATCGGTAGACACCCTTCGAGAGGTAGCGCTCGCTCGAGTCGGGAAAGATCGTGACGACCGTCGCGGCGGGTACATCGAGGTCGCCGTTCGCGATCCGTTCGGCGACGCGGTTGGCGGCGACGCTCGCTGCGCCGGCGCTCGAGGCGACGAGGTGTCCCTCCTCGCGGGCGAGACGCGTCAGTTCGGCGTGTGCGTCCCGATCGGAGATCGAGTAGACCGCGTCGACGAGGTCGGGATCGAACAGTTCGTTCGTATTCGGATCGTGCGTTCCGATCCCCTCAATCTTGTACTCACCTTCCGTTCGGCTTTCACCCACGAACTCGCCGTACAGCGATCCTTCGGGTTCGACCGCGCCGACGTGCGTCGACGCCTCCTGCTCGAGCGCGTAGCGGGCGACTCCCATGAGCGTTCCCGCGGTGCCACAGCCGGCGACGATCGCACCGACTTCGCCGTCGAGGGCGTCGTAGATCTCGGGGGCGGTGGTCGCGTAGTGCGCTTCGGTGTTGAGCGGGTTCGAAAACTGCTGGGGGACGACAGCGTCGTCGAGTTCCTCGGCGAGTTCGTGGGCGCGGTCGATCGCACCGCCCATTCCGGCGTCGGTGGGCGTGTTGACGATCTCGGCGTCGAGTGCGGCCATCAGCTGTTGTTTTTCCACGCTGAACCGTTCGGGAACCACGAAGATCGCATCGAGTCCGAGCTGCTGGGCGGCGATGGCGAGACCGATACCCGTGTTGCCCGCGGTCGGCTCGATCACGGTTCCGCCGGCGGACAGCTCCCCCCGCTCGAGCATCCGCTCGAGCATGTACCGGCCGATCCGATCCTTCACGCTCGCACCCGGGTTGAACGACTCGAGTTTCGCGTAGATCCTGACGCCGTCGGGCGCGTTCTGGATGCGAACCAGCGGCGTTCGACCGATCGTCTCGAGCACCGAGTCTAACGGTCGCTCGTGGGTCGTCATCGTGTTGGCAAATGTTGCCACTACTGTTAGGTCTTGCTGTTGGGGCGACGCGGCCGTCCGTCGAAAACGAGTCGACGCGAACGCCGCCTCTCGGGCGAGCGAGCGCCGACAGAGCCTACTCCGCGGCCGACTCACCCGCGTCGCGTTCGGCGTCCTCGATCGGCGACTCGTCGGCGGCTTCGTCGTCGCCGTCGAGTTCGGCCTCGTCGATTGCCGCCTCGGCCAGGATCTCCTCGCCGTCGATGTCGTGTTTCTCGGCGATCGCGAGCAACAGCGCGCGCTGTTCGGAGAGCTGGTGGTCGAGTCGCTTGACCGTGTCGTGGGTGTCGTCCATCTCCTCTTCGAGCCCGACGATGCGCTGTTGGAGTTGCTGGACTTGCTTGTACATGGCCTCGGCGCGGTCGGAGAGGCCCTGAATTTTCTTTGCCGTGCTGCCTAGTCCCATACGAACCGAATGGGGCGTCCGACTAATGGGCCTTTTCCTTCCACGGTGGTTTCCGGTGTACGGATTCCTCGATCGGTCGCGGACGGTACGGGCGTGACAGAGGGGATCGTATACCGTGTGGAAAGCGGGTACGACGAACCGCAAACAAACGCCAGACGGACCGAGGTGAGAGCCGTGTGGCGGTCCAAGCCTGAACTGATGGATGAAATCGATGGCGGTCGACCGATTTCACTCATCAGTCGACGCTTGGAACGGTACATGGTGCTTCGACCGACGACGCCCAGCACGTGGAGACGAGGCCTCGAAATGCCGTCCCGCCTGTTCGGACAGTTCGGCGGAGCGGACTTCGGCGAGAGCCGCGGACGGAAGAAACGTACCACCGCCGGTTCCGACTTCCCAGATCCGTCGACGACGAGGTCGACGCGATCGCGAGCGAGCACGGGAGCGGCGTCGGCGACTCGAGCGTCGGAGAACGGGTCGTTTCCCGACTGCTGGCGAACTCGGCGGTCTCGAGAAAGGTGTCTGATACGGGCTGTCGTCCGTCGGTTCCGGCACGATGGAGTCTGCGGTTGTCTCGGTAGATCGAGCCAGTACGAACCAGGTTCGTCCAGGTCGATCTGTGCTGGTCGTCCAGCAGAGACGTGCAAAGACGAACGTGGTCGAACGACCACGAAGGGCGATCGTCGATCCGCCAGACACGAAAACCGACCGCCGGACGGCAGGCCAACCGCCAAGAACGATAGTTCGGGACGATGACGGGGTCCGTATGTCCGGGACGCGACGGTCGACCGGGCTACAGCACCGGTGGATCGCGGGTGAGCAGCCGTGGTGAAACTGACGCGGCGTCTCGCGGTGTACGTGGGTTCGCTGTTCCTGTTGATCGGCATCTACACGCTCGCGTATCGGTGGGGTATGGCGACCTACGAGGGGGAGTCTCGAACCTGGTATCAGTCGCTCGAGATCGTCGTCCAGTCGATGACGACCACGGGATACGGCCAGGACGCTCCGTGGGAGACGCTCCGGATGACCGCGCTGGTAGTGCTGATACAGGTGACGGGGATCGCCTACATCGTCGTCGCTATCCCGCAGTTCGTCGTCCCGTGGCTCGAGACGCTCGTCGAGCCTGCACCGCCGACGGAGATCGATCACCTCGAGGACCACGTGATCGTCGTCGGCTACACGAACCTCTGTGATACCCTCGTCGACGAACTCGAGGCCAGCGGGACCCCGTACGTGATCCTCGAAGGGGACGAAGATCGCGCTCGGACGCTCCACGAGGAAGGGTTCAGGGTGCTCTACGGCGATTCCGATTCCGAGAGCGCGCTCGAGGCAGTCGGTCTCGCCGACGCGCTGGCCGTCGTCATCGACGCGACTGAACGCGATACCGTCAGGACGACGCTCACGATCGAAGCCCGCGACCCCGAGGCGACGGTGCTCGCACTCGTCGCGGATCCCGAAGACGCGAGATACTTTCGGTACGCCGGCGTCGACGAGGTGCTCTCGCCGAGACACAGACTCGGCAAGGCGCTTGGCGATCGGCTTCGAGACGTCATCAGCCCCGATCTCGAGACGGTCGAACTGGGCGCGGACCTCGACATCCACGAGTTTCCCGTCGAACCGGGTTTGGATCTCTTCGGCGAACCGATCGCCGCCTCCCGACGGCTCGAGCGGACCGGAGCGACGGTTCTCGGTGCGTGGGTCCGAGGGGACTTCGTCACGACGCTTTCCGAGGGCGTCACGGTCGACGAGAACACGTCGGTGCTCGTCGCCGGAACCGACGCGGAACTCGAGGCGGTCGCGGAACGAATCGGAACGCCGGGGGTCCGATACAGGATGTCGAGTGGCCCCGTCGTGGTCCTCGGTGGGGGGCTGGTCGGTACGACGGCACGCGGAACGCTCGAGCGAGACGGCGTCGACACCGTTTCGGTCGCCCCCGACTCGGGAGAGGGAATCGACGTCGTCGGTGATTCGACCGACGAAAAGACGCTACTCGAGGCCGGGATCGACGAGGCCGAGACGGTGATCGTTGCGCTCGAAGCCGACGACGACGCGATTCTCGCGACGCTTGCCGCTCGAGCCATCGCCCCGGACGTCGAGATCATTGCCGGGGCGGTCACCGGAGCGAGCGTGAACGCGATCCGAACCGCTGGTGCGGATTACGTTCTCGCCTTGCCCAACGTGGCTGGACGCATGCTCACGATGCGGATCTTCGAACACGAGGTCATGACGCTCGAGGATCGATTGCACCTCGTCGAAGTCGACGCACCCGAACTCGTCGGTGAGGAACTGTCGGCGGCCGAGATCCGTCGAGAATCGGGCTGTACCGTCGTCGCACTCGAGCGCCGAGGGGAACTGGAAACCGACGTCGACGGAACGGCCTTTCGAGGGGACGATCGGTTGCTCGTCGCGGGGACCGATCACCAGCTCGATCGGTTCCGAGAACGGTTCGGAGACGAGGGGCAAACGGAGTGATGCGTGTATCGACGATCACGAGTGACGAACGGAGTGATCGGGTGTGGACTGATGTGTGTTGACGATCGGTGACGATCGTCGCCCGCCGCCGCTGGTTCGATGGGTAGACAGTCGCGTTTTTCTGACGGTGCCAAGGAAAATACGTGTACTCGCCCTACGAACGAGTATGGGCGAGGAATCGGAGTTCGATCCGGAGGCCCCCGAAGAACGCGAGATCGGCCGGGAGATGGTCGATCAGAGCACCGGCCTCGGCTCCGTCGCGGCACACCTCTACAGAGGCGAGATGGAACGAACGGTCGAGTGGCGCAGCCGTCTCGATACGACGACCAACTGGGCCGTCACGGTGATGGCGGCGATCGTCGCCTACGCGTTTTCGGGGGAAGTCTCACACGCCGTTATCCTCGCCGGCGCGATCATGGGGACCGTCTTCCTGTTCATCGAAGCGCGCCGATTTCGCGATTACGACATCTGGCGATCGCGCGTTCGGGTCCTTCAGGAAAATCTCTTTGCGAACGCGCTCGATCCCTCCGAGGGTATCGAGCACGACACTTGGCGGGCGGACCTCAGCGAGGATTACCGCGATCCGTCGCCGAAGATCGGCTATCGCGGCGCGTTCAGCCATCGTCTCAGGCGGGTCTATCTGCCGCTGATGACCGGCGTCCTGGTCGGCTGGGTGTTTCACGTCTGGGCGTTCAATCCCGACGAACCGTTCCTCGAGAGCGCCGGATTACCCGGCGTGAGCGGAATCGTCGTCGTCACCGCAGTCGCAGTCTTCTACGTTACGCTCGTCGTCCTCGCCGTGCCGCTGTCGGCGAAAGAGCGCGGCGAATCGGGCGAGGCAGAACACGGCGACCTCGAGTGAGACGGATCGTCGCTTTCCCTCCCGGTACGTCCGCGACCCGCCCCGGCGGCCGGAATTGTCGGACGATCGCCCGTGCAAGGGTGACGGGGCGAACGGCAGGCGCTTCAAGGGCCCGGTGAACGCGAATCGGTGACGGACCCTCGAGTCGTCGTCCGATTCTCACCCGAAAGCGTCTTGCGGAGACGAAAGGTCCTTAAGTTCCAACCGTCTACGATAGATCGGATAGGTCGGGCAGTTTGGCCCTGCTCACAACCCGCGCTATGGTCATCAGCGGGGACCGAACGCCGCGGGCGTCCGGTCAGACCGACCGGGGCCCCGGGAGCCAACGTGGAAGCCTCGTCCGTCGGGGGCAGCGGTCCACGGTGGCCGTCCGCAGGGACGACCCATCGTGGTTAACCGGCGACAGCCCATCAGGCGCGGAAGCGAGCAGTGGACCGCCGGACACCTGTCGCTCGACGGGTCGCGGGGTGGAGAAGGCAACCGGGATTCCCCCGGTCGGAACGCCGGGCAACCGTGGCCCTCCACACTCATACTTCGTACCGAACGATTTCGTACTCGAGCGACTGCGCCGTTCACCGCCTGATGCGGTCTGCTGTCGCGATGTACCGGAGCGACCGCCGGATGGCTCGCTGCCGCGCCGGAACCACCGGACAGCAGTCAGTACGAATCGACGACGACCGATTCGAGGTGACCGCGCGAGAACTGTCAGGACTCCCAGCCGTACCGGTCCGGATCGCGAGCCGCGAGCGCCGTCCGGACGGCGGCGACGTTTTCGGGGACGTCGTGGACGCGGACGATATCCGCCCCGCGGTCGGCGGCGATCGCGCTGGCGGCGACCGTCGCCTCGAGGCGCTCGTCCGCACGACAGCCCACGTGGCCGAACATCGACTTGTGCGAGTGGCCGACGAGAACCGGACAACCGAGCGCGCGAAACTCGTCGACGCGACCGAGCAGTTCGAAGTTCTCGCGAGCGGACTTTCCGAAGCCGATGCCGGGATCGACGACGATCTGCTCCCGATCGAGACCCGCCTTCTCGGCCAGCAACACCCGCTCCGTGAGCTGATCGATGACGTCCTCGACGACGTCGTCGTAGCTCACCTCGCGATCCGGCACGACCGGCGCGTCGATGCTGTGCATCAGGATCAGCCCCGCGTCGTGGTCCGCGACGACGAATCGCATCTCGGGATCCTCGAGCCCCGAGACGTCGTTGACGACGTCCGCGCCGGCCTCGAGGGCGGCGTCGGCGACCGCGGCTTTGCGGGTGTCGACCGAGAGCAGGGCGTCTGCCCCCTCGAGTCGTTCGATCACAGGGACGACGCGGTCGATCTCTTCGGCGATCGGGACGGGATCGGCGCCGGGCCGGGTCGACTCGCCGCCGACGTCGATCACGTCCGCGCCCGCCTCGATCATCTCCTCGGCCCGGGCGACGGCGTCCGGTACGGCGTCGTACGCGCCGCCGTCGTGGAAGCTGTCGGGCGTGACGTTGAGAATACCCATCACCGCCGTTCGATCGCGCCACGGGAACCGCGTCGAGTGGCCCCCGTCGTCGATCTCGATCGCGGCGCGAAGCTCCCGTGCGACGTCGTGGAGTCCGTCCCCGCGGTCGGACGACGGATCCTCGAGCGCCTCGGTCAGTCGACGCAACTGCGCGAGCGTTCCCATGAGAACGGCGTCGATTCGTTCGTCGTCCCGCGTACGCGTCGAAAGCGAGCACTCGCCACCCAGACGCAACAGTTCGCGCTGCAGCCGACGGGCCTGTCGAGCCCGCAGATTCGTCTTCACGACCCGGTGGACCGCGTCGGCGTCGGTCCGACGAATTTCCCGTTCGTCGACGTCCGCACCCGCGAGCGCGTTGCGGGCGTCCTCGAGGTCGCGGATTCGCTTGGGAATCCCCGCGCTCGTCCAGCGCGAGCGCGCCTCCGCGACGGCAAACAGCGAGCCGGTGACGAGCACGCAGTCGTCGCCGTCGGCCCCCGTGAGCGCGATCTCGAGGGCGTCGCAGACGTCGGCGTTCGTGCGAACGTCCGTCGCGCCGGCCTCCTCGAACACCCGCGCGAGCACGTCCCGGTCTTCGGCGCGGTCGAGCGGCGGTTCGGCCGCGATCACCGTCTCCGGCGTCGGCAACGCCGCGGCCATCTCGCGGTGATCTTTGTCGTGCATCGCGCCGAAGACGACGTGCAGGTCGTCGTAGGCGTACGTTTCGAGCGTTTCAGCGAGCGTCTCGCAGGCACCGGGGTTGTGCGCTCCGTCGAGGACGATCAACGGATCGGTGTCGACGACCTCGAACCGGCCCGGCCAGTGGGCGCTTCGGAGCCCGCGCTCGAGCGCCGGCTCGGAGACGTCGGCGACCTGTCGGGCGAGGACGGCCGCGATCCCCGCGTTTTCGGCCTGGTGTCTGCCGGGAAGCGGAACGTTCGTCTCGACAGTCCACCCGTCGGCGCGAATCGAGACCCCCGCCTCCGTGTGGTTCGTCCGACCCCGGTAGTCGACCCGGACGTCGGACTCGTCGTCGGTGCCGACGGTGACGACCTCGCCCGCGACCTCGCACACCGCCTCGAGGGCCGATCCCGTCACGCCGGTGACCAGCGGCGCGTCCGAGGGAGCGACGTGGGCTTTGTCGCGGGCGATCGCCTCCTCCGTGTCGCCGATGATTCCCGTGTGCTCGAGGGTGACGCTCGTGACCGCGCTCGCGATCGGATCGACGACGCTCGTCGCGTCGTACCGGCCGCCGATCCCGACCTCGAGGACGGCGACGTCGACGTCCTCGCGGCCGAAGTGCCACAGCGCCAGCGCCGTCATCGTCTCGAAGAAGGTGGGCGACTCGCTGCCCGCACCTCGTTCGATCACGTACTCGCGGACGGCCTCGACGTACTCGCGGACGGCCGACCGGGGAATCTTCCGGCCGTCGACGCGGACGCGTTCGCGCAGATCCTCCAGGTGTGGAGAAGTGTAGAGTCCGACCGACAGTCCGTCCTCGCGGAGGGCCCGCTCGACCATCCTGGCCGTGCTCCCCTTCCCGTTGGAGCCGGCGATCTGGACGCAGTCGATCGAGTCGTGGGGGTCCTCGAGGTGGGCGAGCAGCCGCGCGGTCGACTCCGTCCCCGGTTTTGGACGGAACCGCCGAAGATTGAAGAGGAAGTCCGCCGCCTCGTGGTACTCCATACTCGAACCACAGAGTCCGATCGCTTTAGGGTGTCGGACTCTGCCGGATGAGGTGCTCACGTCGTTACGTTCCGTCGCCGACGGCGAACCGACCGCCGTCCCAGCCCCGAACCCTCGACCGCGCCGCCCCCTCGAGCACCCAGGCGATCGCGAGGACGATCGCGTACGGACCGAACAGGAGAATGTGGACGGGGCTGTCGGTAGCGGCGAACACCTCGACGACCAGAAAGTACGGGACGAGCGCGAACAGGACGACCGGCGAGACGATTCCTCTGGTGAGCACCGCCGCGAGCGGAACGGCGGCGACCGCGATGGTGACGACGAAGACGCCGACGGACGCGACCGGCGGACGGATTCCCGCACGGAGTACCAACAGGGTGGTCCCTGCGGCGACGATCGACGCGACGCCGAGAACGATCGCGACGAGCGCCGGGCCGGAAAGCGGTAACTGCGGGAGGTTCCGCAGTCGCCGATCACCGACGCCGTACCCTCGTCGGATCGCGAACTCGAAGACGCCGACGATCAAAAGCACCGAGAACCAGACGTACCACGCGTTCGCGTAACTCGAGACGTACGTCGGTCCGTCGACAATCACGTACCCCTCGAGTTGGCTCCACTCGGGACGAGGCGTCGTCACCTCCGCGTACGCGGTCCCGACGAGAACGGCGAGCAGACCGACGAGCGGCGTCACCAGCCGCGTGAACGCGGAGACGAACGCCGCGACGAAGCCGAGGACGAACCCCGTCGCGACGAGCGCGGCGACGGCCGTCGGGGACTCGAGTGCAGGATAGCCGCCGCTGGCGTAGAGCGCGATCACGACGGCGACGTTGACGAAGCCGACGACCGATCCGATCGAGATCGACGTCCAGGAGGGACGACTCACGTTCGAGCGTTCGGATTCGAAGTCGATAGCTCTTGTTCTCGACTAGACGACGCGAGAAAACCCGGAACCGATCCCGGCCCCGAGCTCGCGACGCCGGATCAGTCGTCGTCCGTCGCCGACTTCGCTTTCGTTCCGTCGGTCTCGAGCGCGACCTCGATTTCAGCCGCTGCGGCCTTGTACTCGGGAATCTTCGCCCGGTCGTCGAGGACGTCGTTGGTGAGTCGGTTCGCGGACGCGGCGGCGAAGTGCGGCGTCGTCCAGACCACGCCCTCTTTGGTCGCGTCGGTTACCTGCGCGACGACGTCGATCTCGCCGCGTCGAGAGGTGAGTGTGACCCCGTCGCCGTCTTCGATTCCGTACCGCTCCGCGTCGGCGGGGTGGACGTCGACGAAGTTCTCGGGCGTCTGCCGGTTGAGCGTCGGCGACCGCCTGCTCATCGTCCCCGTGTTGTAGTGTTCCTCGAGGCGGGCGGTCGTCAGGATCAGCGGGTACTCGTCGTCGGGCGTCTCCGCCGGCGGCGTGTGCGTGACGCCCTCGATGTGGGCGAGTCCGCTGTCGGTGTCGAACGTCTCGGCGTAGAGGTAGGGATCGCCCTCGTCGCCGGGTTCGTAACACGGCCAGTGCAGACCCTCTTCGCCCAGCGCGTCGTAGGTCATCCCGTGGTAGATCGGACACACCTCCCGCAGTTCCTCGAAGGCCTCCTCGGGATCGTCGAAGGCGAACCCGTCGTCGTCGAACAGTCGGCTGCCGACCGCCGAGAGGATCTCGAGGTCGTGTTTCGTGTTCTCGTGGACCGTCTCGACGCCGCGCATCCGCTGGACGCGCCGGTCGGTGTTGGTCACGGTGCCGCCGCGTTCGGCCCAGGTCGTCGCCGGAAGGATCACGTCGGCGTACTCCGCCGTTTCGGTCATGAAGATGTCCTGGACCACCAGAAACTCGAGTTCACCAATCCGCTCTGCCACGCGGTTCGCGTCGGGTTCGGACATGACCGGATTCTCGCCCACGACGTACAGCCCCCGGACGGAGTTGCCGAACTCGTGTGAGATCTCGACGTTGGTCAGTCCCGGCTCGGACGGGACATCGAAACCCCAGACCTCCTCGACCGACTCGCGGGCCTCGTCGTCGTCGACCGGCTGGTAGCCAGGTAACACGTTCGGCATCGCGCCGACGTCACAGGTGCCCTGAACGTTGTTCTGACCGCGAAGCGGGTTGACGCCCGTGCCCGGCCGACCGACGTTGCCCGTAATCAGCGCCAGGTTGATCTCGTTCTGGACGTTGTCGACGCCACAGCGGTGCTGGCTCATCCCCATGCCGGTGAAAATCGCCGCGTTGTCCGCCGACGCGTAGGTCTCGGCGGCGCGTTCGATCTCCTCGAGCGAGAGGCCACACTCCTCGGCAGCCGCTTCCTTGTCGAAGTCCTCGAGCGTCTCTTTCAGGTGTTCGAAGCCCTCGGTTCGCTCCTCGACGAACGCCTCGTCGATCCATCCCGCTTCGTCTTCGTGTTTCTCGAGGATCGTCTTGATGACGGCGTTCAAAACCGGGATGTCGGTTCCGGGATTCAACTGGAGGTGCTGGTGGCGGTCGGTGTCGTCGATCTCGAACGATCGGGTCGTCTTGTTCGCGTGGGGATCGACCTGGACGACCGTCGCGCCCTCGAGTACCGCCTGTCGGAAGTACTGGCTGTTGGCGATCGGGTGTTGCTCGCCCGGGTTCGCCCCCTGGATCCAGAACACGTCCGCCTCCTCGCGGAGGTCGCGCATGCTGTTGGTCATCGCACCCGCACCGAGGCTGGTCCGCAGCGCCCAGACCGTCGAGGCGTGACACATCCGCGTGCAGTTGTCGACGTTGTTCGTTCCGTAGCGCCGGGCGATCTTCTGCAGCAGGTAGTTCTCCTCGTTCATCGTCTTCGACGACCCGAAAAAGCCCATCGCGTCCGGACCGTACTCCTCGCGGATGCGCTCGAGTTCGTCGACGACGTACTCGTAACACTCCTCCCAGCTCGCCTCGCGGAACTCGCCGCCCTCCCTGATGAGGGGGTCGGTCAGCCGATCTTCGTGATCGACGACCTCCGTCGCCGCGCCACCTTTGATACAGATCCGTCCCTCGTTGACCGGAGCGTCTCCCCACGGTCTGAACTGAACGTCGCCCGGCTCCTCGCCCTGTTGGACCTGGATTCCACACCCGACGCCACAGTACGGACAGATCGTCTTGACCGGCTCGCGTTGCTCTCCTGACATACTCGTGACCCTCGGCGGTCGAACCGCGTCGGACGTACCCACGACGCCCGTGTGCATGAGTCTTACTGACACACTCCCTCGACGACGGGACGGTCAGTCGGCGGTGAACGAAGCGGCCGGGTACGACGAGGACCGTCGCATCTCGACGGCGGGGGTCGACGACGCGACGGACGTCGGTCCCGTGGGAAGGTTGACGGTCGGTCGCGTGGAATTGCCGTCGATGGAACTTTCGCGTTCGCTCGTCGAATCAACCGCTCGAGAGTACCGGGAGCGAGAACCGCTGTTCCTCGTCGAACAGGAAGGGATCGAAACGCTGCCCGCCGCCCTCGAGTCGGGCGAGTTCGGCCGGCGGGACGCGGCCTGGATCGTCAGGTGGTACTACCGCCGCTTTCTCGGCGACTACCCCGACGAAAAGCGCCGGGAGGCCGAAGAAGCGTTCCGGACCAACGACTTCGACGACGTCAGAGACGCGATCGGCGACGCACTCGAGGCGACCGACGCTCGAGCGGCGCTGGATGCGCTGACCCGGCTCGAGGCCGTCGACGTTCCCGTCGCCTCCGCGTTTCTCACCTTCGCGGATCCCGACGTCTACCTCGCGGTCGGTCCGCGCGAGTGGGCGGCGCTTCGGGACGCCGGCGAACTCGCCGACCCCTACCCCGACCCGCCGACGCCGGCCGACTACGAGACCTACCTCGAGCGCTGTCGCTCGCTCGCCGACCGGTTCGACTGCGAACTCTACGCGCTGTATCGTGCGCTCTGGCGTCTCTCCGATCGAACGGATCCGTCGTGAGCGGAGCCGTTCGGCCCGCGATCGGACCGACACCGTACTCGAGCGTTGGAACTCGACGAGTCGTGATCCGACGGTGGCCGCGGCTCACCATCGAGCCGGTGTGCGCGAATCAGTCGCGTTACTCCTCTTTCCAGTCACCCGGTTCCTCGCCGTATATTTCCCCTTTCGCCCGTCGATCGTGAGGCCAGACGGCGACGGCGAACAGACCGAGATAGAACGCACCGAGCGCGGTCGCGATAACTAGACCGTGGACGCCCGGCAGTTCCGCCGCCTCCGTCCACTGCGTCTCGGGAGTGAACAGCGTCACCTTGGCGATCCAGGCGATTCCCAGCACTGCAAACAGGAGCGCGTAAATTCGTCGAATTCGTCGGGATAACGCCTCCCACGAACTCACCTTGAACGTCGGAAACCGGAGGTCGTCGCTCAGCTCCTCGCGCCACCGCGGATGTTCGACGCCCACCGGCTCCAGCGCGTTCGCGAAAACGTTCTCCTGGAAAAACCGAACGCGCGCCCGGTACAGATCGTAAAACCGGTACCGCCTGACCTCGTACCACAGGAAGATGCCGAGGACGAACACGCCGACCAGAAGCAAGTAGGCGGGCATCTCCGGACTCGAGAACACGACGGAAAGAAGCGCAGCCATCACGGTGATCGCCCAGTTCGTCGTTCGATCGATCCGGTCCTGGGCGCTGTTCACCTGGGCTACTTCGCCCCGGTAGTAGTGCGGAAGGGCGGTGAGGAGCGTCTCGGGATCGTCCGCGACTTCGGCTCCGATCTCCTGGTCGCCCTCGTCGAGCGGACTATCGCGATGGCCGCCCGCTGCGTGTGAGCGATCTCGACGGTCGTCCTCGAGGGTCATAGGAGACGGTCCACGACGATTTCAATAGTACCACCGCGTTCCACGACGAACTGATGCGGTCTGTCGTAACGGTTTCCGGTGCAACCGCAGGTCGGCCGGAGGTGCACCGCTAACGGCTTCCAACAGTCCGTACGAAACGGGCCGGGCGCGATTGTGAACTACGCACAGAAATGCTCGCTTCGCTGCGCCTTTCTGGTCTACTTCAAATCGCTCTGGCCGCTTTGCTCCTCACGAAAGTGTTCGTCGCAAAAGCGGGCCGGGCGCGATTTGAACACACGGTCGGACGTGCTCACTCCGTTGCGCGCGACCTCCCTGCGTTCAAATCGTGCCTGCCGGTTCACTCACCGCCTCGTTGCCACTCGGCGGTTCGTTGCACGGGCCGGGCGCGATTTGAACACGCGACCGTCTGATTAAGAGTCAGACGCTCTGCCTAACTGAGCTACCGGCCCTCACGTCGAAATTTTCGACGGGCGGTGAAATACGTTTCCCTTGGGTGCCGGCGTGTGAGACAGCGCCACGCGCGCTCGAGATCTCGAGTCGTTCGCTGGTTTCGACCGACATTTTCGGAACGTACCAATCTTCGGGAGCGTTAAGTGTGGCCGGTCCGAGAACACGATTAATGAGTACGGGGGTTACGATCTCGTCGATATCCAACTACGCGATTCTCGGGTGCGGAAGCGTGGGGTACGCGGTCGCGGAGGAACTCGTCGAGCAAGGAAAGGACGTCCTGATCGTCGACCGGGACGAGAGCCGCGTCGAATCGCTTCGCGATCAGGATCTCGACGCGCGGACCGCCGACATCCGCGAGCCGAACGCCGCCGAACTGGTGGCCGACCGCGACGTCGTGTTGATCCTCGCGTCCGACGTCGAATCGAACAAGCGCGCCGTCGAGCACATCCGGGAACGAAACGACGATCAGTTCGTCGTCGCGCGGGCGAGCGATCCGGTCTCCGGGGACGAACTCGAGGAGTTCGGCGCCGACATCGTCATCAACCCGTCGTCGGTGATCGCCGAGTCCGCGCTGCGCGCGCTCGAGTCCGGCGAACTCGAGTACAACGCCGGCAAGCTCGCCCAGCTGCTCGAGGAGACCTCGTCGCGGCTGGCGATCGTCACTCAGGACAGCCCGGATCCGGACTCGATCGCCAGCGCGGCCGCGCTGCAGGCGATCGCGGACCACCTCGGCGTCGAGTCGGACATCATCTATCTCGGCGACGTCGGTCACCAGGAGAATCGCGCGTTCGTCAACCTGCTCGGCATCGACCTGATCCAGTGGGACGAGATCGACGATCACGCCGTCTACGACACCGTCGCGCTCGTCGATCACGCGACGTCGACCGAGATGGACATGCCCGTCGACGCGGTGATCGACCACCACGAACCCGACGCCGACTACGAACCCGAGTTCGTCGACATCAGGCCGAACATGTCCTCGACGTCGACGATCATGACGAAGTACATCCAGGAGTTCGACATGAACGTCTCCGAGGAGGTCGCCACCGCGTTGCTGTACGGCATCCGCGCGGAGACGCTCGATTTCAAACGCGACACCACCCCCGCCGACCTCACCGCCGCCGCCTACCTCTATCCGTTCGCGAACCACGACACCCTCGAGCAGGTCGAATCGCCGTCGATGTCCCCCGAAACCCTCGACGTCCTCGCGGAGGCGATCACCAACCGGGACGTCCAGGGGAGCCACCTCGTCTCGAACGCCGGACTGGTCCGCGACCGCGAGGCGCTGACCCAGGCCGCGAGCCACCTGCTGAACCTCGAGGGGGTCACCACGACCGCGGTGTTCGGCATCGCCGAGGAGACGATCTTTCTCGCCGGCCGCTCGAAGGACATCCGGATCAACATCGGCAAGGTGTTAGACGATGCCTACGGCGAGATGGGTGAGACGGCGGGCCACTCGACGCAGGCCAGCGCCGAGATTCCGCTCGGGATCTTCACCGGGATCGAGATCTCGGAGGATACGCGGGATACGCTCCTCGAACTGACCGAAGAAGCGGTCAAGCGGACGCTGTTCGACGCGATGGGCGTCGACGGTTCGGAAGGATCGAACGGGAGCTAACGGCTCACGCGAGCACTTCGTCGTGTTCTTCGTCGGGATCACGCACCCGTTCGACGACGTCGTTGACCAGGACGACGTCGCCGACGGCGCGAACCCAGCGGTAGGGGACGATGACGCCCTGTTCGGTGCGAGCTTCCTCCGCGAACAGTTCGCCGTTGAGGTTACCGAGTGCCAGTCCGGTGACTGCCTCCCCGTTGAGATTCAGCTGCAGATCTTCGACTTCGCCGACGAAGACGCCGTTGTTCGAGTAGACCTCGCGGCCGACGAGTGAGGTGATCTCCTGTGGAGTGTCGTCCATGTCAGGGCCCATGTGTGGCTGGCTCTTAATTGTTTTCAGGGAGAAAGTCCCGTCCTGGCCGCGGTCGAACGGACCGGCCGACGCGACGCTCGATCGGAATCGCGAACCGCTGTCGGGGCAGGCGAGCGACGGTCGCCCTACGGTTCGAGTATCGATTCGACGTCGGCGTGATCGGACAGCAGTTCACGCATCCGATCGACGGTTTCCTCGTCCCGCGTGCGACCGCTTCGAACGACGTCCTCCGCGCGTTCGACGGTGGCGTAGGTGTCCGTTCGAACCGAGAGGATGGGGACGCCGGCGTCGGCAGCCTGACCGAGGATCGCTCCCGACGGCCGGTGGCCGCCGGTGAGGATGAGACAGCGGACGCCGGGTGCCTCGAGCGCCGCGGTGTGGATCTCGGCTCGATCGCCGCCGGTGATGACCGCGGCGTCTTTCGTCCGTCGGAAGTGACGCAGGGCGCTGTCCGCCCCCATCGCGCCGACCGAGAACCGTTCGACGTAGGCGTCGGTTCCCTCCTCGACGAGCAGGGACGCGCCCAGTTCGGCCGCGAGTTGGGCGACGGTCACGCCCGAGAGCGTTCGCTCGCGAGGGATCACGCCGTAGACGTCCACGCCGCGTCCCTCGAGGAAGGGGACGACGTCGGTTTCGAGCTGGTCGTAGGCGGCGTCGGGAACGTCGTTGAAGACGACGCCGGCGAGCCGATCGCCGAAGGCGTCGGCGGCCACGAGCACGTCGTCGACGTCCGCGGGGATCGCGAACGGCGCGACGAGGATCACCCTGGCCTCGAGCGCGGCCGCGACGTCAGGGTCCGTCAGTTCGACGACTGCCCCGACGTCGTAGCGGCCGCCACCCTCGACGAACATGCGGTCGCGATCGCTCGCTAGCGTCCCGTACGCCTCCGTCACTCGCTCGCGGAGTTCCGCGGGGTCTTCCCGGCCGCGGATCGCCTGTTCGATGAACGTCGGCGAGTAAACGACGGGCTCGAGGTCGTGTAACTCGGCCTCGATGTCGAGCAGTTCGCGCGCCAGCAGCGGATCCTCGTCGAGCGTCTTGCCGACGTTACTCTCGAGGCGCGTTCCCTTCGGCTTCATGTAGCCGACGTCGTCGCCGTCGTCCCGGGTGAGTTCGGCCAGTGCGAGGGTGATCGCCGTCTTGCCGGTGCTCTCCTCGAGCGACGCGACGAGTATCGGGCTCGTCTCGCCGCCGTCGGTTGCGGTGGCGTCCGTCTCGATCCGGGTGCGATCGTCGGTTGCGTTCGTCTCCGCCGTGTCGGTGTCTGGGTGAGTGTCTGTCATAGCTCGTCGGTGTCGACGGTGAGTCTGAGGTCGATCGCCTGTACGCCCTCGGGGCCGGCTACGAGCGGGTTGACGTCGAGTTCGAGGATCGCGGGGAAGTCGATCACCAGCTGGGAGAGTCGCTGGATCGTCTCGACGACCGCATCGACGTCGGCGGGCTCACGGCCGCGAGCGCCGCGCAACAGCGGTGCAGCCCGAATCTCGTCGGTCATCTCGCGGGCGTCGCCCTCGCCGATCGGCGCGACGCGAACGGCAGTATCCTCGAGGATCTCGACGAAAATGCCGCCCAGACCGAACAGCAACAGCGGTCCGAACTGCGGGTCGCGGTTCATTCCGACGATCGTCTCGGTCGCCGCCTCGAGGTTCACCATCTCCTGGATCTGAACGCCCAGGATGGTCGCGTCGGGCTGGTAGTTGCGCGCTCGGGAAACGACGTCCTCGTAGGCGTCGTAGACGTCGGCGTCGCCGACGCCGACCCGAACCCCGCCGATGTCGGATTTGTGCGAGATATCCGGGCTGACGATCTTTACGACGACGTCGCCGTCGATCGAGCGGGCGACCTCGCGGGCCCGGTCGGGGTCGCCGACGACCTCGCCGGCTGGAGTCGGAATGCCGTACGCCTCGAGCAGGTCCATCGATTCGACCCCCAGGCGGTTGTCGTCCCGGCGGTCCGCTCGCGAGAGGATCGCCCGAGCGCGGTCGCGGTCGACGTCGAACCGCTCGGGATCGTCGACCGTTCGGGCGCGAACGTCGCGATAGCGCGCGAGCGCGTCGAGTCCCGCGACCGCTCGCGAGGGGTCGAAGTAGTTGGGAATGGCGAACTCCCGTAGCACCTCCTCGGCCGCGCGGGCCCGCCGTCCACCCATCAGGCAGGTGACGACGGGTTTCTCGAACTCCTCGCGTTTCTCGATGACGGTTTCGGCCAGCGTGTCGTACTCGAGGACCGCCGTCGGCGCGCTGACGACGACCGCGCTGCCGACGTCGGGGTCGGCGAGGGCGATCTCGAGCGCCCGGCCGAACCGGTCGACGTCCGCGTCACCGATGGCGTCGATCGGATTGTAGACGTTGGCCTCCGCGGGCATCGCGTCGGTCAGCGCCTCGATCGTCCCGTCGTCGAACTGCGCCATCCGGAGCGTCGAGTCGCCGATGGCGTCGGTCGTCAGAACGCCGGGTCCGCCGGCGTTGGTCACCACGGCGACGCCGTCCGACGCCGGTTCGGTGCCGCCCGAGAGCGCCCTGGCGTAGTCGAACAGCTCCTGGACCGAGGTGGCTCGGACGACGCCGGCCTGCTCGAGGCCCGCCTCGTAGGCGCGCTCGCTGCCGGCGATCGCGCCGGTGTGGGAGGAGGCCGCCTTCGCGCCCGCGTCAGTGCGGCCGGACTTGACGAGGACGATCGGCGTCTCCTCGGTCACCTCGCGGGCCACCTCGACGAACTCGTCGCCGTTTTCGATGTCCTCGAGGTAGCCGATCACGACGTCGGTGTCGGGATCGTCGCCCCAGGCGCGGACGAAGTCGGTCTCGTCGAGGACGGTCTTGTTCCCCAGGGAGACGACGTCCTGGAAGCCGATCCCCTGTTCGTTCGCCCAGTCGAGGACGGCGGTGATGAACGCCCCGGACTGGCTCATAAACGAGATCGATCCCTCGAGCGCGCTCTCGGGTCCGAACGTGGCGTTCAGGCCGGCGTCCGTCGACATGACGCCGAGGCTGTTCGGGCCGACGACGTTGAGGTCGTACGCCGCGGCGACGTCGCGAAGCTCCCGCTCCCGTCGCGCGCCTTCGCTCCCCGTCTCGGAAAAGCCCGCCGTCACGACGACGACGTGTTCCGTCCCCGCTTCGCCGAGTTCGCGGACCGTCTCGAGGACGGCCGACGGCGGAACGACGACGACCGCGAGGTCGACCGGCGGCGCGCTCGCCACGTCTGTGTGACACTCGAGCCCGAGCACCTCGTCGCGCGAGGGATTGATCGCGACCAGTTCGCCGGCGAACTCCTCGCGCAGGTTCTCGAGGATAGCCCGACCGACCGCTCCCTCGCGGTCGGTCGCCCCGATCACGCCGACGGTCTCGGGTTCGAAGAGATCGGTTACCCGTCCCATCGTTGCGCACGTCACCCTGAAACGGGTTAAACCCGTCCCACGTTCCTGACGGTCGGGGACGACGTTGACCGGCGACGTTCGTCCTCGAATCCCGCGCTCAGTGCATCGAGATGGCGGCGCTCGAGCGATCGGAGAGGATCGAGAGGGCGATCGAGAGCAGGTAGAACAGGATGGCGACGACGATGATCGATCCGCCCGAGGGGAGGCTCAGCCCGATCGCGAACGCGAAGCCGCCGAGGATCGACGCCTGGCCGATCAGGATCGAGAGGTACAGCGTCTCGCGAAAGCTCCTCGCGACCTGCGAGGCGGCAGCGACGGGGATCACGAGCATGCCGGCGACGAGGATCACGCCAAGGACCTGCATCGCGCCGACGACCACGACGGCTGTCATGACGACGAGCAGGGTGTTGTACCCCGAGACGTTGAGCTGTGCGACGCGAGCCGCCTGCTCGTCGAACGTGATGAACAGCAGCTGTTTGTACGTGTAGGCGACGATCGCGACGACCGCGACGCTGAGAACGGCCATCATCCGCGCGCCGTCGGCGGTGACGACGGCGAGGCTCCCGAACAGGAACCCTTCGATGTCGATCGCGACCGACATGAACCCGCGCCCCCAGCTGATCAGCAGCGTGCCGACCGCGAAACTCCCGGCGAGCATGATCGCGATCGGCACGTCGCCGAACGTGCTCGTCCGCTCGGATAGCCACTGTACCGCGAGCGCGCCGAGGATGCTCACGACCAGGGCGACGAACAACAGCGAGCCGTCGAACCCGATCACGGCGGTGACGAGCAGGCCGATCGCGACCCCGGCGAACGCGGTGTGTGCGAGCGTCTCCCCGATCAGCGCCATCTGCCGGTGGACGAGGTACGTTCCGACCAGCGGCGCGACGATGCCGACGAGAACGCCGGTGGCGATCGACCGCCACATGAACGCGTGCTGGAAGACGTTCGTCCCGAGGAAGTGATCGACCCACATGCCGGCGATCAGCACCTGCTCGAAGAGGACGCCGGCCGCCGGATCGATTTGCGTAACGGCGTACAGCGTCTCGAGGCCCGGAACCGTTCCCGCGTAGGGATAGTGGCGGATCCAGTCGAGGGCGACGAACCCGATCATCAGCGCGCCGAGGACGCCGACGAGCGAGACGCCGACCACCTCGAGCGTTCGCCGAAGGTCGACCGATTCGCGTCGATACCGCGCACTCTCGGCGACGGCGGTCGACTCCGCGGCGCGTTCGTCTGACCGACTCATCAGTGGTGGTGGTGGACGACGGTCCCGGTCGTGCCGTAGGCTTCGCTCAGGGCGTCGCTCTCGACGAACGAGTCGGTGTCGCCGTGGTGGTACAGCTTCGTGTTGATGCAGGCGATGCGGTTGGCGCGGTCGGTGACGACGCCGATGTCGTGTTCGATGAGGATGATGGTGATGCCCGACTCGTTGAGCGAATCGAGCAGCCGGTAGAACGCGTCCCGCGATTCGGCGTCGACGCCGACGGTCGGCTCGTCGAGCGCAAGGAGGTCGGCCTCGGAGGCGAGCGCGCGTGCGATGTACGCCCGCTGACGCTGGCCGCCCGAGAGTTGGTTGATGCGTCGATCGGCGAGGTCCGAGATCCCCACCGTCTCGAGGGCGTCCTCGGCGATTTCGCGGTCCTCGTCGTCGAGCCGCGAGTGACCGACGTGAGCGAACCGGCCCATCCTGACGCACTCGCGGACGGTGACCGGCATCGTGCTATCCTGACTGGTCGCCTTCTGGGAGACGTAGCCGATCCGTTCACCCTGGTCGAAGGCGTCGACCGGCTGGCCGAACAGTTCGACCGAGCCGGCGTCCGGGCGAGTCAGTCCGAGCATGACGTGCAACAGCGTCGTCTTCCCCGATCCGTTCGGGCCGATCAGCCCGAGGAAGTCCCCCGACTCGACGGTCAGCGAGACGTCCTCGAGTGCCGGTTGCTCTCCGTAGGAAAACGATACGTTTCGGACGTCGACGACGGCGGTCACTGTGAACTCACTCCAGTTTGGGACCCCGGCGGGCTTAGTTCTTCCACTTCGGTTCGAAGCGCTCGGCGTGGGAAGGCTCGAGGCGATCGCGTTGTGTCGGCTCGAGGCGTCGCCTCGACTCGCGGTCCGCCTCCGATCGTCGATCCGTTTCGAAGGCGTTCGCCGACTCGAGGGGCGATCGCCGGCGATTCGCCGGAGCCACGATGGCGGAGGAACGGACGTCGGCGATCTCGCAGCCGCTTCCGGTTCGACGGGATCATTGCGCTGCTCCCAGGGCGTTTCGCAGCGACGGAATATTCAGCTCTTCCATCTGTTCGATCCAGCCCCAGCCCCGCTCGTTCCACTCGCTGGTCGTTCCCTCGGCCGGACTGAGCGGCGCGTAATCGGTGGCGTCCGTGTTCTCGAGCAGTAGCTCGACCATCTGCGGAACCTCGTCGGGGTTCGGCGTCTCGAACGGGTCGTAGAGAATGGTCTCGATGTCGTGTTCCTCGACGATCTCGATCGTCTCGGCGATGTCGGACTCGGTCTCGGCGGCGTCCGGCGAGATACCGACCGGCGTGTGAAGCTCGAATCCGTACCGGTGTTCGATGTACTGGAACGAGTCGTGGCCCGCGAGGACGGCCACGTCGCGGTCGGCCTCGGCGGCGAGTTCTTCGAGCTGGTCGTCGACCGCCGCCAGACGATCCGCGTAGGCGGCTGCGTTCTCCTCGTAGGTCTCGGCGTTGTCCGGATCGATCCGTGCGAGACCGTCGGCGATCGTTTCGACGACCTCCTGTGCGAGAACGGGATCGACCCAGACGTGCGGATCGTAGAAGTCCGGAGCGTCGTCCTCGTCGATCTCCTCGACGACTTCGATCGTCATGTTGTCTTCGCCGGTGTCCCAGACGACCTCGCCGTCCGAGACGAGTTCGAAGACGACTCGATCCGTGTCGACCCGCAGACCGTGGAAGACGACGTGGTCGCCGCGGGACTCGATCTCGACGACGTCGCCCTCCGCCAGGTCGGGAAACGTGGCGTCGAGCTGAAACTGTTCGTTCTCGCCGAGCGGGAGGACGCGTCCCTCGCCGTCTTCGAAGACGCCCTCGACGGCGGCGGAGCCGTCGAGTGGAACGTCCGGGAGGCTGCCGTGCCAGTGGTCGCCGTGCCAGTACGCGACCTCGGTGCCGCGCTGGCGGTCGTACACGTCGAACGCCGCGATCGAGAGGTCGTCGAGGTCGAACTCGTGGTCGTCGTCGGGCTCGCGGTCGTCGTCCACCCCCCGGTCGATGGGGAGCAGGTCGCCCTCGAGGCCGGCCATCCCGTCGATCAGCGCGACGTCCGTGTCGCTCTCGAGATCGGAGGCGACGTCCTGGGCCCACGAGAACTCGGCGGTGTCGAGGTAGACGAAGACGTCCGTTCCGGCGATGTCACGCTGGATGTCGGCCGGCGGCTCCCAACCGTGGCCCATCTCGCCCGCCTCGATCGGGTTTTCGAACGACATCGCGTCGCCGGTGATCTGTTCCGCCCAGTCCCAGAGCGTGAAAAATGCGGCGTATCCTTCCGGCGTCGCGTCGCCGTTCCCGGCGTCTCCGCCGGGCTCGCTCAAACAGCCGGCGGCCGCGCTTCCGACGAGCGACGCGCCACCGACTTTCAGCATCGAACGGCGTGAGAGGTTCATACGAGACAGTACGGGTCGACGAATAAAAGTATTATTATGTGGGGGCCATAGTTTATTAACTCATAGTGGCTTCACCTCGCGGCGCTAGTAACGGCAGGCTCTGGTGGAAGAAGTAACGGCGAGATGGCGATTCCGTCCGTGCTGTTGCAAACCGCCGGCCGCTCGGCCAGCGAGCTCGCGCGGGTTAGTGGTCTTCGACCTCGATCGCGATCGGATCGCTCTCCCAGTCTGCGTGGTCGTCGTGCCAGAGCATGAAGACGACCTCCGTCTCGCCTTCTTCGACGCCGTGGATGTGGACGTGGTCGCCGTGGAAGTCGTCGTTCTCGTCGATCTCGACGACGCCCTCCTCGGCGTCGTCGGCGACGCGGACGCCGAGTTCGTACTCCTCGCTCGAGCCGATGGGGATCTCGTCGCCGTGGTCGTCGTAGAACTCCGCGCCCAGCGAGACGTTGTCGTCGACGTGCACGTGCGGGAGTTCGCCGTCCCAGTGGTCGTCGTGGAACTCCGCGACCTGCTCGTGGGGGTCCTCGGCCCGGTCCAGGATCTTCAGCTCCTCGACCTCGCCGTGATCGTGGCCGTGATCGTGGTCGTCGTGGTCGTCGACCGCGACCTCGAGCTCCGGCGACTCGTAGGCGACGTCGCCGTCGTCGAGCAGCTGGAAGGTGATCTCGGTGAAGCCCTCCTCTTCGCCGTGGACGTGGACGTGGTCGCCGTGGCCGTCGACGCTCACGCCGTCGGCCGCCTCGGCGTACAGCTCGTAGCCGTCGTCGCCGAGTTCGACCTCGTCGCCGTCTTCGTCCTCGACGAACGCGCCGAGCGAGAGGTTGTCGCCGTGGGGGACCTCGAGCGGATCGCCGTGCCAGTGGTCGCCGTGGATGTAGACCAGCACCTCCTCGTCGTGATCGCGGTCGAGTACCTCGAATTCGGCGATTCCAATCTCGTCGTGAACGTCGCCGTGATCGTGGTCGTGGTCGTCGTCGTGATCGTGATCGTCGTCGTGATCGTGATCGTCGTCGTGATCGTGATCGTCGTCGTGGTCGTGGTCGTCGTCGTGATCGTCTCCGTGATCGTGATCGTCGTCGTCACCGCCGTCACCGTTGTCGTCGCCGACGCAGCCGGCGATACCGAGTGCAGTGAGCGAGCCGGTCGTCGCGAGCAGCGATCGGCGGGACGTCAGTCCCTGTCTGTCAGTCATGAGTAGTCACCGTTCTCTCGTTGCGATTGTTTAGTAATGAATCTGACGATGTTAATAACGAGAGGTAACGTCGTCACCGCCGATGGTAAAATCTGGATGCGCGTCGCGCCGCTCGAGTGTCACACGCCCCGTGCCGTCGTCCCGTCCGGTCTCCTGTGTCCCGGGGCAACCGCTGGTCGAAACCGGTCGGTCCGAAACGAACGGACAGCGGTCGGTCCGAGGATCAGTCGGCGATCGACGCCGGCTCGCCGTCCGCGAACGTCACCAGCGTTTCCGGATCGATCGGAAACACCGCCTCTGGCGTTCCCGCCGCAGCCCAGACGGTGTCGTGCTCGAGCAGCGACTCGTCGACGAGGACGGGGACGGATCGGTCGTGACAGAACGGCGGAACGCCGCCGATCGACCAGCCGAGTTCGGTCTTGATCCGCTCCGGACCGGCCATCTCGACGGCGTCGGCGTCGAAGCGCTCGGCGAGTGCGCGCTCGTCGACCCGGTTCGCGCCGCTGGTCACCGAGACGACGAGCGAGCCGTCGACGTCGAAGACGAGCGAACTGGCGATCTGGCCGACGTCGCAACCGACCGCCTCGGCGGCGGCCGCCGCCGTCTTCGTCCCCTCGGGAAACTCCTCGATCTGCGGTTCGAATTCGTAGCGTTCACGGGCCTGATTCGCGAAAGCCGTCGCGCGAGCGTGCATCGATTCGACCGTTTTCACCCGAACACGAAAGAACGTTCGGGGCTCACTCGAGCGAGACCACGACCCGAACGTCGTTCCGCCGTCGGTAGGTGGCAGTCGGAACCGTCCCGTCGCCGCGGGCGACCTCGAAGACATCGAATCGAACCACGAGCCGGCCGGGATCGATCGTCGCTCGCAGCATCGGACCGCGGCTGGTCACGACGACGTACGGCGGCGCGGGGACGGGACGCGCCCGAAGACGACACCCGGCGGCCTCGACGAGATCCGCGAGCACGTCCGGAAATCGCTCGAGCAGTCCGTCCCGCTCGAGGCTTTCGCGAAGCGGGTCGGAGACGGCGACGCCGTCTGCGGTTCGGTCGCCGGTCCAGGTGGCAGCCACGCGGTCCGCACAGGCGCCGACTCCGTCGACGACCGCTCCGTGCCGGTCGCGAACTCGTCGTCGGACCGCTCGGACGGGGTGGGACACGAGCGGTGGTGGACGAGCGATCGACAAAGAACTCCCGCTCTCGGCTGGACCCCCGCCGTCCGATCACACTCCGTCACTGCTCGCGCGTGATCCGCCCGATTCGGAGTCGCTGAACGCGCGACAGCGTGGCGTCGACCGTCCGCTTCCAGCGAGGTCGCCGCCGAGCCTCCACGGTCCGTCGAAGCCCCTCGTTGGTCGCTTCGAGTTCCCGAACCGTCTCCTCGAGCGCGTCGACGCGGTCCTCGAGCCGGTATCGCCGCTGGCGCTGGGCCTCGCGGTCGTTTCGAAGCTGATCGCGCTCGCGCTCGAGGGTCGAAATTCGATCCACGAGTCGTTCTCGATCGAGGCGGTCCCCGTCGACGTACGGCGACCGGTCGCCGCCGGCTTTCGATTGTCGGGACGCGTCCGAGACCGCGAGTCGATCCGACCTCGTCGCGTTGACGACCGCGCCCACCAGCAGGATCAATCCGCCGAAGTACAGCCACGTCAACAACAGCAGGATCGCTCCGACGGGACCGGCCGCCTCCGAGCCGGCGGCGACAGCGACGTAGACCTGAAAGAGCGACTGGAGGACCGTCCAGCCGACCGCCGCGACGACGACGCCCGGCAGGACCTCCCGAGCGGTGACGTCGACGTCGGGAAAGAAGTAGTACATCGGGTAGAACGCGAGCGTGAGGCCGACGACGAGGACGATCGGGTTCACCAGGCCGATCAGCGGGACGTCGGGAAACAGGGCGAACGCGACGCTCGCGAGTCCGGCGGCCGCCAGCGCGAAGGCGATCCCGCCGAGGACGATCGCGGCGTCGCGAAGCTGCTCGAGAAACGAGTTCTCACCGCTCGAGTCGTAGATCTCCGAGAACGCGGTGTCGAGCCCTCGGAACAGCTTCAGCGCACCCCACGCGACGACGACGAGCCCGATGAGCGTCGAGCCGGCCGTCGCGGGCGAATCCTCGATCGCGTTCTCGACCATCACCTGTCCGCTCTGGGGGAGGAACCCCTCGGTCGCGGCGGTGACCTCCGCGGCGAACTGTTCGTCGCCTACGATCGTGACGAAAAAGAACACGAGCACCAGCAGGGGAATGAGCGAGATGAACGCCTGGTACGCGATGCTCGCGGCCATGAACGGGACGTTCTTCTCCTGAATGCCGGCCACGACCGTCTTCCCTGACGAGACGGCGGCTCCGACGTCGGGGGTCATACGCATCGAACGCGGCGACGGACCGTAGACGGTGGGCTTGCACGCTCGCCGCCAGGATCCGTCCGTACCGACACCGCTATATAACAACCGGCGAATCATCGGAATCATGACTGGTCTTTTACGACGACGACTCCTCGCCGGGGCGGGGGCGGCACTCGGCGCGTCGATCGCCGGCTGTCTCGGCGACGGCGCCGAACCGACCGACGGCGGCTCCGACGACGAGTCCGGCGGCGGGTCGGACGGGTCGCCGGCGGAGCCCTCCACCTCGCCGCTCGAGGTGTGGACTCCCGCCGCGACGGCGACGCCGCTGTTCGTCGAGTACGCCGATCTGGCGGACGTCCGCCAGCACGAGTCCGCTCTCCGGGCGGACACCCTCGAGGAGATTCCGTTGAGGCCGCGCGAGCCGGCGGCGAGCGTGATCGACGAACTCACCGACGGCGATCCAGCGCTCGAGTCCGTCCTCGCGTTCGGTCCCGAACCGGCCGAGGGCGCGCAGGTGATCGCCGGCGAGTGCGATCCCGACCGACTCGCGGACCGGGAGCCGGACGACGTCGTCGACGGTTACGACGTGTACGCGGGCGAGGAACCGTCGATCGCGGTTTCGTCCGAGACGGTGATCGTGGCGACGGGCGGCGGCCCGACGCTCGGCGACGTTCTGGACGCGGGTCTGGACGGAGTCGATCGCCGGACCGCGACCGACGACCGACTCGAGCTGCTGTTCGAGCACCTCGGCGACGCCACGTTCTCGTGGATGGAACGCGCCGAGCGGGACGAGGTCGCCGGCCTCTCGTGGTCACTCGAGGGAGACGCCGCGTCGCTCGCGGCGGTCGCCGAGGCGGACGAAGTCGAGAACGTCGAGGAGTACTTCGAGACGGAGTTCGGCGACGAACTCGACGACGTCTCCCGCGTGCCCGAAGGCGACGCAGTGGTGGCGACCGCCGCCGTCCCGATCGACGAGTTCGAGTACGAGAACCTCTTCGGCGATCGTGACGAGCCCGGTCAGGAAGCGCAGGCCGGCGTCTCGATCGACGTCGATCCCGAGGCCCGCGAGGTGGCCGTGATGGTGACGGCGATGGGCAACGCGGATCGCGTCGAGGTGTACGACCACGACAACGATCGGAACGCCGAACTCTCGAGCGTCGGAGAGATGGCCACTCTCGAGTACGACGCCGGCGCGTCCGGTCGAGTTCAGGTGATCGCGGTCGCCGGCGAGACGAGGACGGTGGTCGCGTCCGACTCGTTCGAGTTCTGATGGACGCACTCTACGGACGGCACCTGACACCCGCGCAAGCCGGTAGCGAGAGACGAGTGCGGTTCTCGGATCCGTCCGATCGTTCGTGGCGAGCCCCCGGGCGGTCGTCGCCGACCGATCGTTGGAAGTTCGCTTACCAGCAATAATAGTTTCTAATCCGCAAACATCCTTTTGTGTAGGCCGAAGCTTTAAGTGGAATGCGACTGTACTGTTGTCGTACGATGAGCACCCAGAAGACCGTCCGTCAATCGGCCGACGTCGTCGAGGAGAACGAACTTCGACTCGACCAGGAGAAGGCAGAACAGATCGTCGACGCGCTGAACACGGAGCTCGCGAACTCGTACGTGCTGTACCACCAGCTCAAAAAGCACCACTGGGTCGTCGAAGGTGCCGAGTTCCTCCCCCTGCACGAGTTCCTCGAGGAGGCGTACGAACACGTCGAGGAGGGTGCAGACGTCATCGCAGAGCGCGCGCAGGCCCTCGGCGGCGTTCCGGTGTCGGGACCGACGAACCAGGAGCGACGCGCAACCGTCGAGTTCGAGGGAGAGGACGTCTACGACGTCCGGACGATGTTCGAACACGACCTCGAGATGTACGGCGACATCATCGAGTCGATGCGCGACAGCATCGAACTCGCCGACAACCTCGGTGACTACGCGACCGCCGAGATCCTTCGGGAGATTCTCGTCACCCTCGAGGAGGACGCACACCACTTCGAACACTACCTCGAGGACGACACGCTCGTGCTCGAAAAGGCCACGAAGTAACCCGACTGCGACGCCGCGACGGACACCGCTTTTTTGACCGGCGCTCGATCGTCGGATATCGTGAACGAGCGCGCAGACGTGACCGGAGACGGCTCAGCAAGCGCTGGCTGAAGACGGCGGCGCGCTGACTGTGGACGATTACGATGACCGGCGACTGGCAATTACGCCGACGAACAGCGCGACGGCGACGAGACCGACTACCGGTCGGATCGGATCGACGTACGTCGCGAGCCACGTCGCGCTGAACAGCGACACCAGAATCGCGTTACAGTGGGGACAGGCGACGGCGAAAAATCCGGCGACGCCGCCGCCGTACGCGCAGCGATCGCCCGAACACTCGGCGAGCGACGAGCGCTGGACGACGTAGACGCCCGCGAGCACCGACGTGAGCGAGAGGAACGCGTAATCGAGGAGGGAACGAGACACCATCCGGTCGAACAGCGGCGTCGGAACCAGACCGGTGACGACGCCGGTGCCGAGGAAGAACCCCGCCGCCACGAGACATCCCTTCGCCAGCGCGGGTCGCGATCGATCCATGGTCGAGACGCGGACTCGAGCATCAAAACGGATTCGGGATCGGAGTCGGCGAGTCGTCCGGATCGAAACCGGGCGATTTCGACTCGACGGACTCGTCCGGTCCGCTGTCAGTGCCGACGCAACCCGAACGTATCGCGGTCGGACCGGTACCTCGGTGTGACGGTCCGGCTCAGGGCTCGAGGTCGACCGCGACGTCGGTCGCGATCCAGCCGTCGGTGTTGTCGCGTTCGGTGAACACGAGCTTTCCGGGGCTCGTCTCGTGGCTGGTCACGATCGATGCCGGCTCCTCGCGTTCTTCGTCGGTGTCCGATTCTTGCCTGCGAACGGGTGCGTCCATTACGAGGTGTTAGGCGGGCCTAAATCTAAAAAGGTTTTGGTGGGCCTAAGTTTCTACGAATCGGCAAGTCCCGGCAAAATCCGACGACGGTGCACCGGCGAGGTTACTTTCAAACCGGCGGCCATCGTACCGTAACTCATGGAGTTCGACGTCGTTCAGGGCGACATCGCCGCACAGTCCGCCGACGCGCTCGTCAACGCCGCCGGCACGAGCCTTCGGATGGGATCGGGCGTCGCCGGTGCGCTCCGACGGGAAGCGGGTGAAGCGATCAACGAGGAGGCCACCGAGGGCGGACCGATCGAGCTGGGCGAGGCCGCAGTGACCGACGCCTACGACCTCGACGCCGACTACGTCGTCCACGCCGCAGCGATGCCACACTACGGCGACGGGAACGCTACGGCCGAGAGCATCCGAGACGCGACCCGCAACGCCCTCGAGGCGGCCGACGACCGCGGCTGTTCGTCACTCGTAATTCCGGCGCTCGGCTGCGGCGTCGCCGGGTTCGACCTCGCCGAGGGGGCCGCGATCATCGGCGAGGAGATCGATCGTTACGAGCCGGAGTCGCTCGAGGAGGTACGGTTCATCGCCTACAGCGACGACGAGTACGACGCGATCCGTGCAGCCGCGGAGCCGGAGACGACGAACGAGGGCGAATCCGACCGGTGAGCCCGGATACGAGCGATCGACGGTCCATCCGGTCGCACCGGTTCACCGGATCGAGAGGCCGCGTATCTCGACCGAGGATCCCTCCTCGACGCGACCGATGATCTGGCCGTCGGTTTCGGCGACGAGGCCGGCCGCCCGCTCCTCGGAGAGCGCGACGACGAAGCCGGTGCCCATGTTGAACGTCCGGTGCATCTCTTCGTCGGTGACGTTGCCCGTTTGCTGGACGAATTCGAAGATCGGCTGGGCCGGCAGCGGATTCTCGACGACGTACTCGAACTCGCCCATCCGGAGCAGGTTCGTCCAGCCGCCGCCGGTGACGTGTGCCGCCGCCCGGACGCCGTGGTCGCGCATCGGCTCGAGCAGATCCGCGTAGATCCGCGTCGGCCGGAGCAGTTCCTCGCCGATCGTTCGCTCGGGATCGAGCGGGAACTCGTCGTCGTACTCGTGTTCGCGCGTGGCCGCCTCGCGGGCGAGCGTCAACCCGTTCGAGTGGATGCCGTTGGAGGGAAAGCCGACGAGTGCGTCGCCTACCCGGGCTGTGCCCGCGAAGATCTCGTCTTTCCCGGCGAGTCCGACGCAGGTTCCTGCCAGATCGAACCCGTTTACGACCTCGGGCATCACCGCCGTCTCGCCCCCGAGCATCGTCAGGTCGGCCTGCTCGAGCCCGATCGCGAGTCCTTCGCCGATCTCGTTCGTCAGCCGCTCGTCGGGTTCGTCGATCGCGAGGTAGTCGACGAAGCCGATGGGGTCGACGCCCGCAGCGACGAGATCGTTCGCGTTCATCGCGATGCAGTCGATGCCGATCGTCGAGAAGTCGTCGACGGCTTCGGCGACGAGCAGCTTGGTTCCGACGCCGTCCGTCGCGAGCGCGAGATACCGGTCGCCGACGTCGAGCAAACCGGCGTACTCCGTCCGGAGATCGCTGCCGAACGCCTCGAGTAAGGCGGCGGTCGCGTCCTCGCTGGCCTCGATGTCGACGCCGGTGTCGGCGTAGGTGAGCCGATCGGCCCCGTCCGTCGCGTCGTCCGGTGAGTCGCTCATGTGCGAACGACCGCGTGGGGTGAGCAAAAGGCCACCGGTCCGCCGGCGAGAGCCGTCACCAGGGCCAGATACCGAACGCCCAGATAAAGCCACCGAGCAGGAGGATGCTCAGTCCGAAGGCGGCCCCGAATACGGGTTTGCTCCACTCGAGGACCGTCCGTCCGTCGAGCGGTCCGAACGGGATCATGTTGAACGCGGCCAGAAAGAGGTTAATCAACACGCCCATGTGACCGATCGTGCCGAGGAAACCAACCAGTCCGGACTGCCCGCTGAAGAGCAACAGCGGGAAAAACAACAGCGCGAGCAGGAGGTTCGTCAGTGGGCCCGCGAGCGCGATATGTCCGTTCTCGCGCACCGTAATTCGGCCGCGGTGGTAGACGGCTCCCGGCGCGGCAAAGAGAAAGCCGACGAGCGCGCTCATGATCGCCAGAAAGAGCATCTGGTAGTCCGCGCGGAACTCGGCGATCTGTCCGTACTCGATGGCGACAACCTTGTGGGCCAGTTCGTGCAACAGGAAGGCGACGCCGACGGTCACGAAGCTCAGGGCGATCATCGTGACGAACGTTCCGACGTCCGCCAGTCCGCGGTGGATCGGGGCGAGCAACAGCGCGAACGCGACGCTCAGGACGATCCAGGCGATCGCGAGATCGCGCAGTTCCACGTCGCTGAAGCGCAGTTCCGGCTCCGACCGACGGCCGGTGCGAACGCTCACGAGATCACCTCGCGGATCAGCTCGAGGCTGTTTTCGGCACCCTGGAGGAGTTCACCCATCAGGGCGTCGACACCGCCGATTTCCGGTGCCAGCCACGGCAGAACGACGAACGGAAAGAGGAACGTTCCGATCATGCTGCCGACGTTCGTGAGGGCGACGATCATGATGAGCCGAAACAGCGGCACGTCGAACATGTCCCCGATCGCCTCCTCGACCGGCCGCGTCGTGTCGCCGACGATCTCGTTGAGCGTCTGGATATCCCGGACGTTCACCGGCCGGTACTTGAGTTCGACGTAGCCGACGAACCAACCGGGAGCGAGCAGCGGGTTGATGCTGGTGAGCCAGGCTACCGCGCCGCCGACGCCCGCACTCGACCAGCGCGCGCCCGCCAGCCGGGCGAGCGTGAACGCGAAGACGCCGTTGAACAGAAACCAGGCCGCAAAGAGCTGTAACAGGAAGGTGTTTCGAACGCCCGCCATGATCAACAGGAAGAAAAAGCCGAGGAAGCCGAGCATAACCAGGTAGCCGAAGATCTTCAACGGCGAGAAGCGCCGACTCGAGGCGGTGCCGGTCAGCGACTCCATCGCCGGAAGCTCGCCCGGATTCTCGAGGTACCGTTCGATGCCGGCTTTGTGTCCCGCGCCGACGACCGCGAGTACGTCGTACCCCTGCTCGCGCAGTTCGTGGAGGTTGTGGGCGATGTACGCGTCCCGTTCGTCGATCAGGGCGTTCGCACCCCGCGGACTGAACTGGCGGAACTCCTCCATCATGGCCGCGACGACGTCGCCGTCGGTCATCTCTTCGATGTCGATCTCTTCGACCTCGTCGACGTCGCCGCTCAGCGCGTCGAGCACGACGCCGAGGACGACGCCGACGACCGCGCCGACGCCCAATCCGACCAGGAGGCCGACGGTTCCCCGGGTCGTGTAGACGCCGGCGGTCTCGAACCGTCCCGCCGAGAGCGGGCCGGCGAACGTTCCGGTCGCAACGAGGGCGAGACAGCCCGCGACGCCGATCCCAACGCCCGCAAGCACGCGTATCGTGAATCCGTTGAACAACCCGCCGGTGTAGCTCTCGGCGGACTCGAGCGAGGGGAGAAAGAGCAACCCGAGGAAGGCGCCGACGAGGACGCCGATTCCGACCGCGCCGACGTACTGATAGGTCGCCGCCGCGGTGATTCCGAGCTGGAACGTCCCACCGAGTCCGAACACGGGTGCGAGAAAGAGGGAGAATACGGTCGCGACGAGCGTCGTCACGACGAGGCCGATCGCGAGTCCGATCGTGCGAGGATCGGTGATTCCGAGCGCGAGACCGCCGACCATCTTCACCTTCTCCGAAAACGATAGCCGACGCCAGAATCGCTGGATCGTCACCTGAATGTCGCGGTCGACGAGCGCGACGCCGCTGCCGTTTCGTTCGGCAGCCTCGATTCCGGCCCGCATGTCGGCACCCGGTTCGATGTCGAACTTTTCGCCGAGGCGCGACTGGACGTACGAGAGCATCCAGTAGGCCAGAAACTGGAAGACGGTGTTACCCGAGAGGAGGTCCTCGGCCTCGACGTCGTCGGGAGCCCCGCCCTGCATCTGGCGGTAGCGTCCCTCGTCGAGCTCGACGGCGACGACGTCGGGCTGTTCCCGGTCGACGGCTTCGTGGACGTCGTCGACGCTGGCCTGGGAGACGTGTGCCGTCCCGAGGACCTGAACCGACCCCTGTTCGCGCTCCGGCGTCTCCGGTGGTGTCGGCACGTCGGCGTCGCCTGCATCGCTCATTGGAGGAAACAGTCGGCCGCGACTTTTACCAGTATCGAACTCGCCGGTGACCGCCGTCGTCTTCCGGTCCGAGCCAGGTGACGGCCGAGACGAGCGGCGATACACTCATCACGCTCGTTCCGAAAGAACGACCGATGACGGCGCTCATCGAGACGCTAGTCGAGAACCGCGAGATGGTCCAGCCCAATCACGCGAACATGCTGGAGGTGGCCCACGGCGGAAACGTCATGAAGTGGATGGACGAAGTCGGTGCGATGTCGGCGATGCGATTCGCGGGGGAAACCTGCGTGACCGTCCGCGTCGACCGCATGAACTTCGAGCGACCGATACCCGTCGGCGACACCGCCTACATCACGGCGTACGTCTACGACGCCGGCACCTCGAGCGTCCGCGTTCGGCTGGTCACCGAGCGCGAGGATCTGCGGACGAGAGAGCGCGAGAAGACGACCGAATCGTACTTCGTCTACGTCGCCATCGACGAGAACAACGATCCGACGTCGGTGCCGGAGCTAACCGTCAACAGCGAGGAAGGGACCAGGCTTCGAGACGAGGCGCTCGAGGGTGCGACCGGGTGCCGATGACGACGGACGCACGGCGGTCGAAGGGATGGGCGAATCGCCGAGCTGTGTGCTCGACGAGACTCATCGAATAAGTATCACCAAGCGAATCGTTCGATGGCCACCATATACCGGCAATTGAGCCGATAAATTTACCGATAATGAGATTATAAAATGGAGATATATCAGAAGTCGATGAATTTCTACGATCGTTGAATAGCGGTTGATCCAGCCGAAGAACGTATATAAATATACCGGGTTAAGAACTGGTCCGAAACAATCACAGATCTGGCTGAGAGTCATTCAGTGTGGAATATTCAGTCGAAAAAGCAATCGTAACAGCCAGTGCCCATTATTTTTAGCGTTCGGGTCGATTCGATACAGCCTCGGACCGAAGGTGACATTCCGATACAACTAACTGCTCCGGGAGACATTCGGTATACCGAATGATAGAGTGGGAGGTAGGGGCGCACGGACTCCGCGTCGCTGACGGAGACAACGTGGAACTGGTCGTTCGCGGTGACGACGTCGGCGTCGTCGGAACCGGCTCCGACTTCCCTCGTCCGGTCGACGAGACGATCACCCTCTCCGCGAGCGAACTGCGATTTCCACACGCCGTCGTCTACGCGTTTTCGCTCGAGTCCGACGAACAGTACGAACTCGACCCGCGCCGAGGAACCCTCTCGCTCGCACCGGGGACGTACGTCGTCGACGTCGACACCGACATCAAGACCTATCTGCGGTTTTCCGGAACGGCGACCATCGAACGATCCGAAGGCTACGAGTCGGTCGTCGTCTCCTTTCCCGAGCGGATCCGCGTCGTCGTCGGGTTTCGGAGCCGCCACGAGCTGCCGGCCGGCGTGATCACCGTCCCCGACTCGTCCGCGGACGTCGCGGCCGCGATCACGCACCTGTCGTCGTCGCACAAGACGTCGAGTTCGGACAGGACGTACCCGACTCTCCGTGGCCACCCGCCGCTGCTCGAGTCGGGCGACGACCTCGAGATTCCCGACCAGGTTCGAGCCGACGCATCCGATTCCGGGATCGAACTGCTCGTCCCGGGAAATCTCGAGACGCTGTACGTGACCGCGCCGCTCGCGTACTACCTCCAAGCCACCGTTCGAACGCTCGAGGAGGCCGGCGTCGACCGCGACCCGAACCGAGCCAGACTCGTCTTGCCGGATCGGGGCGTACAAACGACGTTCGATCCGATGCCGGGACTCGAGTCCGACGTCGAACGGCTGCTCAGAAAGACGTTCTTTCTGGACTGTCTGGTCCGCAACGCGGGCCCGCACGGAACGACCCTCTCGTCGACCCACCTGCTCGAGGCGCTCGACCTCGACGCCGAGGCGCTGTACGAGACAAATCCGCAGCGACGACTCGAGACCTACCTCGACGTGCCGTACGCGGCGATCGAACACCGACTGCCGGAGTGGCACCTCTCGACGTACGTTACGCCGGAGTACGACTGCATCGAGACGCTTCCGTTCCTGCTCGATCGGTTGAGCCTGATCTACACGCCCCGGACGTCCGCACTCGACGGCAGGGAACTGGTCGAACGCTCGCTGGCCGACTTCTACCGGGGCGACCGCAACCGCGTAGCCGACAGCCGGCGATCGAGTACGGGCCAGGTCGCGTCGGTCGACATCGTCAAACCCGAACTCAGACACGGTCGCGTTCACGGCTGGCTCGCGGAGGGCGTGCCGATCGACGTTTTCAAGTCCGCTCCCGAAGCGTACCGCAATCGACTCGATTACGTCGGACGGGTCAACGACGCGACGTCGATCTACGTAGTGTTGAACGATCCCGAAATGAGCGGCGAACACGACAGCGTCGCCGAGATTTATCGCCAGCGTTCGGAGGAACTCCCGATACGGGTCACCGTCGAGGAGTCGCTCGGAACGGCCGACCTCGCGCGCGTCTTCGAAGCCGAACACGACTTCGTCCACTACATCGGCCACTGCGAAACCGACGGACTCCGCTGTTCCGACGGGTTCCTCTCCGCGTCGTCTCTCGATCGGTGCAACGTACAGACGTTCTTTCTCAACGCCTGCGGCTCGTTCTACGAGGGCCAGACCCTCGTCGAAAAGGGCAGCGTCGCCGGCGCGGTGACGTTCACCAAAGTGTTGAACGACCACGCGATCAAAGTCGGCTCGACGTTCGCAAAGCTCCTCGTACACGGATTCAGCATCGAGCGGGCGATGCGTCTCGCGCGCAGACGAATTATGATGGGCAAAGACTACGCCGTCGTCGGCGACGGCACTCACTCGCTAACGCAGGGCGAACACCGACTGCCGACGACGATCACGATCGACCGACTCGAGGACGACGATCCGTCCACCCGTCCCGCCGACCGGTATCTCGTCACGTTCGACTGTTACTCGACGCGAGTTACCGGTTCGTACTACTTCCCACACACCGATCGTAACGAGTTCGCGTACCTCTGTGGGCGGGAATCGAACTTCATCCTCTCGCGTCCGGAACTCGCGTGGCTGCTCGAGGAAACGGAGGCGTCCGTCATCTACAACGGCGACGTCTACTGGTCGAAAGATCTCAGCACTGCGTTCGACGGCTGAGCCTACGGACCGCCGTACGTACTCACTCGTTTCGCGCGCATCGTTCGTCGTCCAACCCAGCGGTCGATGTCCGATGGCGATTCCCAACGGTCATACGAAGGTTCGAGTACCTCCCACTGCAATCGATCGGAACTGACACCCATACGATACTGTAATACAATAACACGAATATATAATTATTGTCAATCGTCTGTCTGTCATCGCACTGTACTTATGTGTGGTGAAGATGCACACCCGGCGAACACATCTATCGCGTGGGATAAATTTCGACGAAACAACAGCTTTTGGGACAAAAATTACCGCTTACTCGTCGGACGAGAAGTTCTGCTGTGAAAACGGCCAGCAAAATTAAGTGAGATGGGTTCGTTTACTTGTGTATAGGCATGACCTCGAATTTACTCAATCATCAGATTGACGATATCCTCGAGTCGGTTCTCGAGGAAACCAGCGGTGACGTCTACATGATCAACCCGTCGCGGGACGCGATCGAGGAGTTCGTCTCCGTCGCGATCGGCTTCGACGGCTCGCTGCCGACGGTCAACATGCTCGCCGACGAGCGAACGCTGAAAGACGTGATGGACGACTTCATCGTCGCCTCGAACGCCGCGGACCTCATCTCGGACGGCGCGCTCTCGCTCCGGACGATCGACGAGGCTCCCGAAAACTCGCTTTTGATCACCGACGATCGCGTCATCGCCGTCGTTCACGCCGGCGATCGCGTCGGCGGGCTCGTCACCGACGACGAAAGTTTCGTCGAGGACACCTACGCCGCCTACACCGGACGGTGGGAGGACGCCAGCTCGTACAACCTCCGGACGCCGCCGATCACGGACGTTCGTGAGACCCTCTCGGAGGAGATCAGTCCCGGTGCGGAAGACGACTTCACGGCGATTCTCAACTCGCTCGAGACCGCCCGCGGCGACGGCGACGGCCTCGACGAAGTCACGATCTCGCTGCTGGTCGCGGCGAAAAACGAGGCGCTGCTGTACGACATCAGCAAGTGGGGCGAAGACGTCGGAATCGCCTCGAAGGCGACGTTCTCGCGGACGAAGACCAAGCTCGAGGACATGGGCCTGATCGACACCGAGAAGGTCCCGATCGACGTCGGCCGTCCGCGCCTGCGTCTGAAAATCGGCGACGATCGCCTCCGCGAGGCCGACAACGGCCAGCTCGCGACGGTCGCACAGTCCATCCTGAACTAACGACCCCACACCCTTTTGCGCTGCAGTCGACCGCGACGACGGCGTCGTGCCGTCCGTCTCGGTGTTCGTCGGCAAAATGTCGTCGAACGCCTTCCATTCGTTCCGTGGGGTTTCGCGTCACTCCACGTCGAGCGGGTCGGTGTCCGTCAGTTACGGTACACTCCGAACGGTCACTGCGATCGCCCGACACATCGGTACGCCGGACCGTCCAGTCATCGGCCCGCTCGCCCACCCGCCGGGTTCGATCGCAGTTGGGTTCGAAATGACTGCCTTTCCCGAGTCGATCGCAACGCTCGAGACGCACTCCCGGCTGCACCGCCGTCGATCCGTAGCGATACTCGGCGTCGTTTCGTCGCGTGACGCAAACCCCAAGTTACCGCCGCGAGAGGACTCGAGTATGTACGAGGCCGTCCACGCCCACCCCGACGGAGAGAGCACGGTCGCCAGGTTCGCGAAGACGGCGGCCGACTACGGCTACGAGGGCGTGGTCGTCCGGAACCACTCGAGCGCGCGGGCGTCGTACGACGCCGATCGGATCGGCGAGGAGTACGGCATCGACGTGGTTTCGGGCGTGGAGATTCGCGCGGAAAACCCCCAGCAGGCGAGCGGAGCCGTCGGGAACTTTCGGACCGACGAGACGATCGTCGCCGTCGAGGGCGGAACGACCGCGCTCAACCGGTTCGCCGTCGAGAACGACAAGGTGGACGTGCTCGCGGGCCCGATGGCTCGCGAGGGCGACGTCAACCACGTCGTCGCGAAGGCCGCCATCGACAACGGCGTCCGCCTCGAGTTCGACCTCGGGTCGGTCCTGCGCGATCACGGCGGCCGTCGGGTCAGAGCCATCCAGGACCTCGGCAAACTCGAGGAGATCGTCGACTACTACGACGCGCCCTACGTGGTGAGTGCAACGCCGCGTTCGCACCTCGAGTTGCGAGCGCCGCGGGAGCTCGTCGCGCTCGGCGAGACGATCGGTCTCTCGGCGTCGTTCGTCGAGGCGGGGCTGGAAGAGTGGGGAATGTTGGCGGAGCGTAACCGGTGCGTCCAGTCCGATTCGTTCATTGAGCCGGGGGTCGAACGTGGCAGGTATGAAGAAAACCGTTGACGAACACGCGGATCGGTTCGACGATCACGCCCCCGACTACGACGACGAAAAGACCGAAGAGCACCACCGCAGCGCGGAGCTGGTCGTCGAACACGCCTCGCCCGAACCCGACGACGTCGTCGTCGACATCGGAACCGGAACCGGAGCGATCGCGCTCGCGCTCGCACCCGACGCCGGACGCGTGATCGGCCGGGACATCAGCGAGGGGATGATGGACGAAGCCCGATCGAAGGCGGCCGACGCGGGACTCGAGAACGTGGAGTTCGGCTACGGGACGTTCCGGGAGCCCGAGTACGACGGCGACGTGGACGTCGTCACCTCGAACTTCGCGATGCACCACCTCTCCGACGAGGCGAAACGCGAGGCGATCGCCGTCATCGCGGACCTCGGGCCGCGAACGTTCGTCCTCGGTGACGTGATGTTCTTCGACGAGCCCGATCCGGACGCGCCCTTCTACTCGCCCGACGTCGACGATCCGGCGACCGTCGGTCTGCTGGCGGACGCGTTCACCGACGCCGGCTTCTCGCTGACTGCGGTCGAGCGAATCCACGATCAGGTCGGCGTCCTCGTCGCAGAGCGGACGCCGACCGCCGACGTCGAGGACGCGTCCGACGAATGAAACACCTCCCGAAACACCTCCGACCGCGGTGGCGCTATCTCGCAGTCGAACTCGAGACGTGGGGTGACGGCTCGATCGACAGGCGATCGTTCCAACGGGAGTGCTGGTACGCCGGCCAGAATCTGCTGGGCGATCCGGGAAGCGCCCGCGCCGACCTGTCGGTCGTGAGGTTCGCGTTCGACGACGGGACCGGCGAGGCGATCGTCCGGGTCCGCCACGGAGAAACGGATCGCGCACGCGCAGCGATCGCCTGTATCGACGAGATCGACGGCGCTTCCGTGGGAATTTGGGTCCGCGGTATCAGTGGCACGATCCGTGCCGCTGAAGAAAACTATTTAGGACGCCGTGGGCAAGTCACGGAAGAGAGAAACGTCGTGTTCGGGAACGAAGAGCGAGTCGCCGTCGTACGCGATGGATCTGCAGACGTGCGACTCGAGGAGGCGTTCGCGGGTGCGACAGACCTCGATTACGATTTAGCGTGATACTATGCAGGGACAAGCCCAACAGCAGGCGTACGACCGAGGCATCACGATCTTCTCGCCGGACGGCCGACTGTACCAGGTCGAGTACGCCCGCGAGGCGGTCAAACGCGGCACGGCAAGTATCGGAGTTCGAACGGCCGACGGCGTCGTTCTCGCCGTCGACAAACGCGTTCCCTCGCCGCTGCTCGAGGACTCGAGCGTCGAGAAGATTCACAAGGCCGACGACCACATCGGCATCGCCAGCGCCGGCCACGTCGCCGACGCCCGCCAGCTGATCGACTTCGCGCGCCGACAGTCGCAGGTGAACCAGCTGCGCTACGGCGAGCCGATCGGCGTCGAGACGCTGACCAAGAACGTCACCGACCACATCCAGCAGTACACCCAGGTCGGCGGTGCGCGACCGTTCGGCGTCGCGCTCATCGTCGGCGGCATCGACAACGGCGAGCCGCGGCTGTTCGAAACCGACCCGTCGGGGACGCCCTACGAGTGGAAAGCCCTCGCCGTCGGCGCCGACAGAGGTGAGTTACAGGACTACCTCGAAGAGAACTACGAGCCGGAAGCCGACCTCGACGGCGGCATCGCGCTCGCGCTCGACGCGCTCGCGTCGGTCAACGACGGTTCGTTGCTCCCGAGCGAGGTCGGACTCGCGACCGTCGACGCCGAGACGGAGTCGTTCGAACAGTTCGACCAGGATCGCATCGCCGGTCACCTCGAGGAAAATGACCTCCTCGACGACGGCGAGGAAGCCGCCGAAGACGAGTAGCAACGTAATCGAGTCCGGGCCCGTCGAGGCCACGTGATTTCGGCGGTGGCACCGCGGTCGAACGCGGCCGCTCGCCGTCGGGCACCAACGGCAAAAGCTCTTTTACCCGGCCGCAGGTACTCCCGGGTATGATCTCGCTCGACGAGGCGGTGACGGCGCGGCTCGAGTCACACGGGGCGCGTTTCGAAGTGTTGGTCGACCCGGACGCGGCGCTCTCGATCAAACGTGACGAGTTCGACGGCGACCTCGAGGAGGTTATCGCCGCGGAGGACGTCTTCGAGGACGCCTCGCGCGGCGATCGACCGGCGGAGAACGATCTCGAGAAGGTCTTCGAGACGACCGATCCGCTCGAGATCATTCCGGCGGTGATCAAAGAGGGAGAGATCCAGATCACGGCCGAGCAGCGCCGCGAAATGCAAGCCCAAAAGCGCAAACAGCTGATCGATACGATCGCGCGCAACGCCGTCAACCCGCAGATGGACAACGCCCCGCACCCGCCCGAGCGAATCGACAACGCGCTCGAGGAGGCCGGTTTCACGGTCGACCCGATGGAGCCGGTCCAGACGCAGGTCGACGACGCGCTCGACGCGCTCCGTCCCGTCATCCCGATTCGATTCGAGGAGGTGACCATCGCCGTCCAGGTCCCCGCCGAGTACGCGGGAAGCGCGCAGGCGAAAATCCGTCAGTTCGGCGATCTAGAGCGCGAGGAGTGGCAGCCCGACGGCTCGTGGATCGGCGCCGTCACGTTTCCCGCGGGGATGCAAAATGACTTCTACGAGGTCGTCAACGAACACTCGAGCGGGGAGGCGGAGACGCAGATCGTCAAGGACAAAGACGACCTGCGAACCCGGTAACCCGCGGGGAGCGGTCGTGCCGAGCACGGGATTCAAGACGATTCGACGCGTACCGTTGGCTATGACTTCGGGCCAAACAATGGAGGTGTTCGACCGGCATCACTAGCGTGTTCGGGTACGGTTCGCCCCGGGGGCGCCGGGCGCTGGCCTTCGAAGAACGCCATCGAGGACACCTGCGACGAGCAGCCGCGCCGCCGCGTGCCGATGGACGCCGTCGCTCGCCGACGCGTCGCGGTCGTACGCGCTCGAGTCACGTTCAGATACCACTATGAAAGCGATCATCGCAAAGCGCGTCGACTCCGGAACGCCCGATACGAGCGAAATTTGCGACCTCGCCGCCGCGGCGGGGTACACCGTCGTCGGCGAGGTAACGCAATCGCGACGAGCCGATCCCGCGCTCCAGTTCGGCGAGGGGAAAGCCGAGGAACTCGCGGGGCTCGTCGAGGAAACCGACGCGACGACCGTCGTCTTCGACAACCGACTCGGCCCCTACCAGACGTACAACCTCGGACAGCTTCTTCCCGAGGGCGTCGAGGTGATCGACCGGTTTACCCTGATCCTCGAGATCTTCGGTCAGCGCGCCCAGACCAGGAAGGCACAGTTACAGGTCGAACTCGCCGAACTCAGGTACGAACTGCCGCGAGCGGAGGCGAAAACGAGCCTCGCGAAACGCGACGAACACCCGGGATTCATGGGGCTTGGCGAGTACGACGAGAGTCGCGAACGGGACATCAAAGCCCAGATCAGCCGGATCACGGACGAACTCGAGCAGATCGAGCAGACGGAAGAACACCGCCGCGAGCGCCGGCGCGACTCGGGGTTCGATCTGGTCGCGCTCGCGGGATACACGAACGCGGGCAAGTCGACCCTGCTTCGGCGGCTCGCGGACGATCTGGACGTCGACGAGAACGACGACCGCCACCCAGATCTCGAGGCCACCGCCGAGTCCGAAGACAGGCTGTTTACGACGCTGGGGACGACGACCAGGCGTGCGAACATCGAACCGCGGGACGTGCTGGTGACAGACACCGTCGGGTTCATCAGCGACCTCCCACACTGGCTCGTCGAGTCGTTCAAATCGACGCTGGATTCGGTCTACCGGGCAGACCTCGTCTTGCTCGTCGTCGACGTCAGCGAAGACGTCGACGAGATCCACGAGAAACTGGTCACCTGTCACGACACCCTCTACGAGCGCAACGAAGCGCCGATCGTCACGGTGTTGAACAAAATCGACAGCGTCGACGACGACGAGCTCGCCGAAAAGCGCGAAGCCCTCTCGTCGCTCGCACCGGATCCGGTCACGGTCAGCGCGCGAGAGGGAACGAACGTCGACGCGTTGCTCGAGCGGATCGACCGCGAGCTCCCGGAGTGGGAGCGAGAACGGTTGATGCTCCCGATGACCGACGAAACGATGAGCCTGGTGTCGTGGATCCACGACAACGCCAACGTCGACGACGTGACCTACGGCGACGAGGACGTTCTCGTCTCCTTCGAAGCTCGACCGGCCGTCATCTCGCAGGCGCGCTCGCGCGCGAGCGAACTTCCCGAGGCGACGACGGCAGACTCCGCGTAGTGAATCAGTCTTCTTCGGTCTCGTCGCCGAACGATCCGTGGAGGTCCGCCACGACGTCGATGACCCGCCGAAGCTCCGCGCTCGGCTCCCGTCTCACGACGGTATCGCTTCGCCGGTCGTACTCGAGAAGTCCGGCGGCGTGCAACTTCGGAAGGTGCTGGTGGCGAAGCTGAATTTCGACCCGCTCGCTCGATTCCGAGTGATCCGAGACCGGGCCCGTTTCGTCGTCGGCCGCGGCGAGCGCTCGCGCCAGTTCGTCGACGGTCCACGTCTCCCGTTCGTCCAGACGCGCCAGGAGTTCGCGTCGATGTTCGTCGGCCAGTACGATCAGAAGGTCGTCTAGGTCGAACGGATTCGCCACTGTCTGTCCCTGTTGAATACGGGTACCAGCTAGACGCCCGTGAACTGTGCAGGTGCATATGCACAGCCCCCGTCGTTTTTTCGATGGCCATCCCGGCGTCGTTGTCGGGGCCTTAGGACTCCGTCGTCACCAGCGTCACCTCGAGGAGGTTCCGCAGGCCTCGGTTGAGCCGTCGCGTGAACGCCTGTCGGGAGATGCCGACGGTCTCCGCTAGTTCGGTGAGGTTCGTTCGCCTGGGTACGTCGAAGTAGCCTTCCGAGACCGCAAGCGACAGCGCGTCTCGCTGTTTCTCGGTCAGCGGATCGGACCGAACCGCTGGCGAATGGCCCTCCGCGTAGATCCTGTTGACGTCGACGGTTCGGGTGATCTCCTGGCCGACGGTCTCGAACTCTCGGAGTACGGCGCGCGACGGAAACCGTGCCTCGAGGTAGAGTCCGTCTGCGGTCCGTCTCGCTTCGAGGATCGTGACGTCGAGTTCCCGACAGGTCGGGAAGACGAGCGGCTGTTCCGGCGGGAACGGTTTCGTGACGATTCGATACAGGTGACGGTCGTCGATCGACGTCACCGATCGGGCAGTCTCGATCGTCGGATCCACCGACAGGGCAGCCTGACAGTCGGTCTCTGATACCCCCGTCATCCACCAGAAGAAGACGTAGTAAACGGTGCCGGATTCCGTTCCAACGTAGTGGTAGTCCTCGAGGAGGAACTCGACCTCCGGTTCGAGCTCGAACGTCCGTTCGAACAGGATCGGATTCTCCGAGAGAACGAGTTGTGCAATTACCCCCATAGTTTTCACATAGTGGACAGATATATAGATCGTTCGGCGGAGCCCGAACGATGGGACGTCGACTCGCACCGCTGAGACCCAACCATATAAATCGTAGACTCGAGTCCCGTAGGATATGGAACGTGTTGCAATCATCGGTGCGTCGATGACCCAGTTCGGGCAACGCGAGGGCTGGATCCGGGAGCTCCTCGCGGAGGCCGGAATCGCGTGTCTCGAGGATGCGGGCGTCGATGCGGACGAGCTCGACCACCTGTACGTCTCGAACATGGCGAGCGGCGAGTTCGAAGGGCAAACCGGCGTCGTGAACGCGCTGGTCCACGACCTCGACGCGATGCCCGCCTACACACAGCGCGTCGACCAGACGAGTTCCAGCGGCGGCGCGGGAATCTACGCCGCCTGGCAGTCGATCGCCAGCGGGGCGAGCGAGCTGACGCTGCTGGTCGGCGGCGAGAAGATGACCCACCGGACGACCGGCGAAGCGACCGACGTCATCGCGTCGCTGACTCATCCCGCCGAGTACAAACACGGCGTGACGTTGCCGTCGTTCGCCGGGCTGACGGCGCGACACTACCTCGAGCGCTTCGACGCGCCCCGGGAGAGTCTCGCCAAGGTCGCCGTCAAAAACCACAGAAACGGCGTCGACAATCCCAACGCCCAGTTCCGGAAGGAAGTCGACCTCGAGACGGTCCTCGAGTCGCCGATCGTCGCCGATCCGTTGCGACTGTACGACTTCTGTCCGATCACGGACGGTTCGGCGGCGCTTCTGTTCTGTCCGGAATCGGTCGCGCGGGAGTACGCCGACGAGTACGTCGTAATCGCGGGCATCGACGGGGCGACGGACACCCACGTCGTCCACGAGCGCGACGATCCGACGATCATGGGTGGCGTCGTCGAGAGCGGCGAGGGGGCCTACGAGATGAGCGGTTACGGGCCCTCGGACGTCGACGTCGCGGAACTGCACGACATGTTCACGATTCTCGAGTTCCTCCAGATGGAGGGACTGGGCTTCGCCGAGCAGGGCGAGGCCTGGGAACTCGTCGAGGACGGGAAGACCGACAGGGACGGCGAGTTCCCAATCAACACCTCCGGCGGGCTCAAATCGAAGGGACATCCGCTCGGAGCCAGCGGCGTCGCACAGGGCGTCGAGATCTACGAACAGCTCGTCGGCGAAGCGGGGCCGCGACAGGTCGATGCGGAGGTCGGGCTCTGCTGTAACGTCGGCGGCTTCGGAAACTGCGTCATTACGACCATCATGGAGGCAGCACGATGACGATGGAAGCCTACCGGTACGAGGACGGATCGATCAGCTACCCCGGACACCCGCGCGGTCCGGGCGGAACCGAACCCGTCGAGACGATCGACCTGAGCGAGCACACCGCCGAAGTCATCACCTGGACGGAGAGCACCGCAACGCCGCCAGGAGTCCGCGAGCCGAACACCCTCGCGATCGTCGAGTTCGACCTCGGTGAGGCCGGCTCGAGCGACGGCGACGAGACGGTTCGTGCGATCGGGCAGGTCACCACCGACGAGATCGAAACCGGTGAGGCCGTGCGGCCGGTTCACGTCGACGAGCTCCGCGAGCCCGGTGCCGGCATCCGCGAGCCCGAGAGCCAGGACTGGGACGGGTACCGATTCGAGCCGATCTAGCGCCGGCCTACGGTTCCTCGGTCCCGGTTCCGTCGCCGCCGTCGTCTCCGGTTCCGTCGTCGGTAGCGGTTTCGTCGGCGTCGCCGCCGTCGGACTCGTCGGCCGCGACGTCCGGATCGTCGGGTCCGTACCGATCCTTCAGCGTCTCGAGTTCGGCGTCGACGTCGACGTTCGAGCCGTCGTCGTCCGGGCGTCCGCTCTCGACGTCGATCTCGACTGCACCCGTCGACGACTCCCGCGTTTCGAGTTCGTCGGTCGCGTCTGTGAGCCGTTCGTCGACCTCGTCGCGAAGCTCGCGGGCGTCGGTGAGCAACGATCGCGCCCGATCGTCCGCGGGGAGCGTCCCCTCGGACGTCGCGCGCTGCAGTTCTGACAGGACGGTGTCCAGACGCGAGAGCGTCGTCCGGCGGAGTTCGTTCGCCCGATCGCTCGAGACGGTGACGGCGTCGGACGTTCGATCTCTCACCTCCCGCTCGGTTCTGACGATCTCGATACCGCGTTGAAACGCCTCGAGCGCGCGCACGCTCGAGTTCAGCATGGCGAGTAGCGCGGGAATCGCCACCTCGTCGGTGAACGAAAGCAGTTCGCGCGGCGTCGGCGGACGAAGCGGTGGACGACGCCGGGGCGACTCGAGTTCGTGGGAGAGCTCGTCGATCGTTCGTGCGAGCTCCCGAATGGCTTCGGCGAGTTCCTCGTCGGTGTCGGCCATATCGTCACTACGGCGGCCCGCATGAAAAACGAGCCGATCGAATCGGTGCGGACGCCGGTCTTCGCTTGCGGCCGGCTCGCGGGGTTCGATCGCTCCGAACCGACGGCGTGACTCGCGTGAAATCGCTGTGGCGGTCCAAATTTAGGTACCCTCGAGTGAACGTTTCTTTCAAAACCGTTTCGGATGGCGGGACTGTACTAATATTAAACCGTTCTGGAAGCATAACTATTCTACTAATGTACAGTTGTGTGGCCTGGGGGCCACACCTGTACTACAAGCACAGATTGAGGCCAGAGGATTTATATCCTGGAACGGAAAGAGTCCGGCTAATGCTACTCTCAGTCGATCGTTCGCAGGCGGATTCGGACCAGTCACTCAGCTTCGAGATCATCGCTGCGATCGCAGAACGGGAAGGCGTCGATCCGATCGACATCGAACCGCCGAAGTACGACGCACTCTACGAAACGATCAATCCCGAGGCACTGGATTCGCTGTTTGCGCCCCGAGCGAACGGGACGGCGCGAACGACCGGTCACGTCGAGTTTCCCTACTGTGGGTATCTGGTCGTCGTCTCGAGCGACGGCGACGTCGAGATCCGAGAGTTACCGGATCACGGCTGACCGCTCGTCGAACCGGCGGACCGATCACCGCCGTGTTTCGATTCGAGAGTGCCACTCCGACGGCAGCGGACGCGACTCTCCAGTTTCGTCGTCGACGACCACCTGTACCGTCCGGGCGGTGGCCGCCCGTTCGCCGTCCGCACGGATCTCGTACTCGATCGGCACGCTCGAGGTTCCGAGTTCCGCAACGCCGAGTGCGACCGTGACGGTCGCGTCCGATTCGATCGGTCTGGCGTACTCGATCTCGAGGTTGACGAGGACGGTTCCGACGTCGACGAGCGAAACGTCGAGAACGTCGGTGAAGTACGCTTCTCGCGCCTGCTCGAGATACGTCGCGTAGACGGCGTTGTTCACGTGACCCATGAAGTCGACGTCGCGAAGTCGCACGTCGATGCGTACCTCGTAGTCGTAGTCGCTCATGTCGAAGAGAGTGTGATGCACCACCGTATGATTGCCGTTCGGGTCGACGGCCGTACCGACCTTCGATCGCCGGTCGCTGTCGAACGTCAGTCGAGTTCACTGATTCCAGACCGGGACGTTCAGCGATCGGGACAGGCGGCCTCGAACACCTGCTCGTGCAACTGCTCAGTTACGGTTTCGAGAAGCGGCTCCATGTTCGTCGTGTCCGCCCGATTGTACTCGATCAGCGTCTCCAGTGCATCGTCGTCGCCGCGTTCGTACTGGTGCCAGAGGCGGACGGCGTCCCGACCGCTCAGATCGGGCAGTCCGCGATCGATTCCCAGCTCGCGTTCGATCGCCTTCAGCCCGCCGCCGAGACCGAGTTTCTTGCAGGGATACATGAGGTCGAGGTGCGGAACCGTCACGTCGAGGTCGTAGCAGGTCTCGAGGAAGGGAACGTCGAACCGTCGGCCGTTGAACGTGACCAGAAGCGCCGATCGCTCGAGTTCCGTCTCGAGGCGCTCGACCGTGAGGTCGTCGCCGTTGACGAACGTCTTCGTCTCGCCGCCGCGGTGGAGCGTGACCGTCGTGACGTCGTTTCGCGTCGCGTCGAGGCCGGTCGTCTCGATGTCGAGGAAACACGCGTCGTCGCGAACGTTCTCGTACAGTCGCCACCGACTGGCGGCGGGCAGTCGTTCCGCGAAGACGGAGACGTCGCCGCGCTCGAGGTGGGTTCTGCCCTCCTCGATGAACCGCTCGATCCGATCGGCCAGGGTGTCGCCGACGACGCTCCCGTCGAACTCGTCCCAGTGAGTGATACCCTCCGTCCAGAGCCGCCGTTCGGTGGCCTCTCCGACGCCGCGAACGGGGATGAAGCTGTTCTCGATTCGCACACCGTCCAGAGGGAAGGGAAGCGATAAAAGCGCTTGGATGGCCAGTCACGACGCCCGCGTCGGGGGAGAACGTCGGGTGCCGTTCGCACAACCCGGCGTCGAGTCGACCGGGACTCGGGCGGCCGACCGCGATCGATTCACGCCCTCGGTTCGGGCTCGACGTTTCGAGGGAAACGCTCGCTCCCCGCCGACAGCGCCGGCTACAGGTGAACCCAGTCGGTCTTCGCGTCGCGATCCCGGAGGTGCCACTGCTGTTCGTGGACGCCGTCGCGGGTCCGGAGTTCGACGACCGCATCGAACATCGGCTCGAGCAGCGAGACGGCCTCGTGGTCGCGCGACACCGCCAGGTGGTAGTGGCCCATCCCGCGGCTCTGATCGATCCGCGAGGTCGTGACGTGTAACAGTCGGAACACCTCCTCGGTGTCGTAGTTCTGCAGCAGCGACACGAGTGAATCGACGCACACGCGCAGTTCGGACGGCTCGAGGCCGCCCGCGTCCGTGTCGAACTCGTCGATCGTCTCGATGATCTCGAGTCCGAGTCGACCGAGCGACGTCCGTTCGTCGCCCGACGTCTCCCCTTCGGTCGTTCGGTCGTCGACCGGAAACTCGATCGTCACCGTCGGTTCGCTCGCTGGACAGTCGTTGTGGGCGCGTTGACTCGCGTCCTCGGTGACGACGACCCTGTATCGTGACGCGCCGGCGGACTCGCCACACAGGCGGTGACAGGCCGCGGTGTGGGCGTCCGCAGTCCCGCTCCCGACGAGCAAGAGATTACTCCCCTCACGCTTGAGCGTGTCCAGCGTTTGTGCGAACGTCGCTCGTTCGACCCCCATATTCCCCGATTTACTTTCCATTCGACCCAACAAACGAGAAAGAATAAAATAAATATTGCGGCCAGAACCCTTCGAAAAAGTGAGTCGACGCGTTGTGTTCTCACCGCCGACACGATGTACCATCCCTCCGTGGACGGAACGGATTCGACAGCCGCGGGCGACAGTTCGCTGGCCGAGGACCGTCGTCGGTCGGTGTCGTCAACTCATCGCGTCTCTCTCGGTCGCCCTCGAGTGGCGACCGCGACCGATCATTTTAACTATCCAACAAATTTATGTTAGTGGACGTGAACGTACGAACGACGGGGAAGTGGGCACATCGTCGTTGCCAGCGCGACCGCCCGGACGAGACGACTTCCTCGTCACCCACCATTCCGATCGTCCGCTGGTGAAGGGGCGCTCCTGCCCTCGTACCCTTCTGGTCGCGTTGTGGAATGCGACGAGCGTTCTCGGCGTCGCTCACGGCAGTCGAGTCGATCCGCTCGAGAGCCGCCACCGAGACGGGACGAGGAGACCGTGAGAGAGCTGGACTGTAACGGGTTGGAGAGCGAGCGGTTGCGTATGGGGACACCACGTGATCGCGCTCTCAACGTGTACTCATCGCCCCCGTCCCGGCTCACCGTTTTCGGATCGACGAGACGCGATTTCGGAGCCACGTCGACGCCGACCACCGGCCGACGAGTCGTGCCGCGGCCGTGACGCTGACGTACGCGAGGGCGATCCCGGCGAGTACGTCGATCGCCCAGTGGATCCCGAGATACATCGTCGAGATGGCGACCGAAATCCCGAGGACGGTAGCGAGCAGGAACCAGCCGGGGTAGACGCCCCGCGTCCGGTAGGCCATGAACGTGACGGTCGCCGCGAGCGAGGTGTGAAGCGACGGCAGGACGTTCGTGTTGCGGTTGACCTGCCGGGTGAGGTGTTGATACTGCGGATACGTATCGTACAGCAGCGCCTCGACCAGTTCGGGCATCACGTTTCGCGGGCCGTACGCGACGATGAAGACGTACAGCACCAGTCCGAGCGCGTAGTTCAGCGTGTACGCCGCCAGCAGCTCCCTGAGCGGTCTCGTGTTCGAGAGCGCGAAGTAAGCGACGACGGGAAAGACGAGCAAGAAGATGTAGCCGTAGATGTAAATGAACGAGAAGTACGCCGTCAGCGTCGGCGTCGCCTGTGACTGCAGCCAGACGATGAACTGGCCCTCGAGATCGTAGATCGCCCAGGTGAGGTTCCAGTCGAGTATCCACGAAAGCTCCGGGACGACCTGTCTGGCGACGCTGTTGAACAGGAGGACGACCGCCAGCAGGACGGTTATCGGAGCCACAGCCCGGAGTCGTCGCCGCCACTCGAGGCGGGTATCGCGCAGCCGGTACCGGCCGACGAACGCCGCGGTCGAAACGATCGTCAACAGCGTGATGACGACGAGCAACTGGGTGAGCACGCGGACCAGCATCAGCGACTCACCCGGAGTCGATCGCCGTCGTGTCGAAAGCCCGCGTCTTCGAACGCATCTCTCACGGCAGTTTCGTTCAGTCGACCGCCTTCGCCGAGAAACGGCACCGCGGGGTCCTCGCCGTTCCACTCGAGCGCGTCGGGGACCCACTCCGGCGTCACCGGCGTCGCGACGGGGCGGGCGTGTCCGTCGAAGACGTCCTCGACCAGCCACTCCTTGTCGAGGAGGCGGCCGACGACGCGCCGAAATCGCGGATTGCCGAACGGCGCTTTCCGGGCGTTGAATCCCAGGTGATAGAACGACCACGACGGCGTCTCGAGCACCCGAACGTCCTCTCTCGAGGACTCGAGTACGTCGTCGACCACGTAGCTCTCGAGTGGGAGCGTCGTAACGTCGGCGTCGTTGTCGGCGACGCGCTCGATGGCCGACGTGCTTCGCGGATCGATGCTCACCCGAAGCGCGGCGACGGTCGGCTCGGGACGGTCGACGCCGTCCTCGAGCGTGAAGTGGTCGTCGAAGCGCTCGAATGCGACGTAGTCGCGTTCTTGCCACTCGGTAAACCGGAAGGGGCCGCTCCCGATCGGCGGAACGTTGTCGGTCACCAGCGCCTCCGTCGTTCCGCCGGCCACGCGGACGCCCGGAACGGACGGAACCTCCGATCGCTCCTCCCAGACGTGTTTCGGTAACACCGGCACCGTCAGCGCTCGCTCCGCCGCCGGCGCTCCCGTTTCGAACGACAGCTCGAGACGGTGCTCGTCGAGGTCGTCGACCGACTCGACCGACGCGACGCGGCCGCGATAGCGCGGCGACGGCGCCGCGACGTCGCCGCCGAGCGTCGTGTCCGCGAGAAACCGATAGGTGAACGCCGCGTCCTCGGCCGTGAGCGTCTCGCCGTCGTGGAACTGACAGTCCTCGCGAAGATCGACCGTCATCGTTCCGTCGTCCCACTCCCAGTCGGTCGCGAGCCAGGGCGTCACGTCACCGTCGTCGGTCTCCGTCGCAAGCGAGTCGTAGACGAGGTCGGCGATCCCGCCCTGGTCGCGGTACTCGACCATCAGCGGATTGAGGTTCTCGGCCGGGCGGGCGTCGGTGTGGACGACGCGAAGCGTCCGATCGTCGGCGTCGTCTCCGACCGGCTCGAGCCCGAGGAGAGCCGTCCGGGTCGCGAGCGAGGCGTCGTCCCAGCCGTCGAACCGGTCGGTCCTGGCGAGGCGGTACTCGTCGGGGACGCAGATCGGAACGAACGGTTGTTCGGCCGCCAGCGCCTCGAGAGTGTCTGCAACCGCCTCCTCGCGGTCGTCCCCGTCGGCCGCACGTTGGGCCTCGAGAACGTCGTCGAACGCCAGGTTCGAGAAGCCGAACGGGTTCTGCCAGCCCGCCTCGTCGACGTAGCGCGAGTGGAGCGCCTCGTAGAGGTAGTCCGGATCGACGCCGCCGGGATGCTGGCCGACGTAGACGTCGAAGTCGTGGTTGATGAGGACCGATCGGAAGAACTCCTCCTGAGAACGCATCTCGATGCGTACGTCCATTCCGGCGTCTTCGAACGCGGCTCGGACGGCTCGTGCGAGCAAAATGCTCTCCCTGTCGCCGTCGGCCGGAACGGTGGTGATCGTCAGCGAGAGCTGATCGATCCCGTCCCGGTTGACGATGCTGCGGACGCGACGGACGCACCCGCTCGTCCCGACCGTCAGCCCTGTCGTCGCCGCGAGCACCGCTCTGCGACCGACGAGGGGTCTATCGCAGCCGTCCGAAACGGAGCCAGTCATCGAGGTTCGATCGACTGTTCGCCGCTTTCGGATAACAGTATTGCGTTGTACGCACGAACGAAAACGCGGTCACTCCGCGTCATTCGCCGCTCCTGATTCGGCCGACGGCTCGTACAGTCGGGCGTGTCGCTCGCAGAAGGAGGGATCGCGAAGCTGCGCTTCGATCAGCGCTTCGTGGTAGTGCGCGTTGAACAGCCGACACCCCTCCCGATCGCAGAACCCCTCGCCCGTCTCGAGGTAGTGGTAGGGCTGGAGCGCGTACCCCTTCAGCGCGTCGGTGGTCCGCGGATCGTCCTCGACGAGGAACTCGCCTTCGACCTGGTTCTCGAGGACTTCCCGCGGCGGCGTATCCCCCGAGAGCAGCGCGTGGCGTTGCTTTTCTTCGTAGTACGACTCGGGTTTCGCGGGCGCCTCGTAGAGGCCGGGAACCGAGACGATTGCCGGCTGGCCCAGAACGTTCACCCGCTTGTGCCAGCGGCCGTCGTGGTCCCCCCACGTTCCGATCGCCCGGTCCAGGACGGCGACGTGCAGCGTCTCGAGACCGCGTTCGTCCGCCGGCAACGCGGCGTTGAGCGCCCGCTGGACGACCACGCCGTCGTAGAGGACGCCGCCCTCCCGCGCGGGATCCTCGAGCGCGCGCTCCTCGTAGCGGATCGTTCCGAGCATCGTATTTCCCGTGTCGCGGTCGTACGGCGACGTCACGCGCGCCTGCGCGAACCGTTCGGGGAGGTCGTCGCTCCGGTGGACCTCGAGAAATCGGTCGCGGACGACGACGTCTGCGTCGATTCGCCGCCTCAGCCAGTCCGCGAGTTCGCCGACGTCGGCGACGGCCGAGGGGGCCCGATAGAGAACGACTCGATCGACCATGTATTCCCTAGTCGTACCACCGGGTGAAACCTTTGCGGTTGGCCGGCGGTCCGGACGGGCGTTCGGTCGGTGCGCCCGCCTGGCGTCGCGGCCACCGATGCTCGAGCCCGTCGCGAATCGGCGTCTTCCGCGCCCTCAGACGGACCGGCAGGGATCGTTCCAGCAGACCGTCTCAGCCGTCGATGCTCGACCCCGTCTCGGAGACCGCCTCGAGGAGGTGGCGCTCGCGAACGCGGTCGCCGGCTCGCATCGCCGCGCGGGCGGCGTTGTCCGCGAGCAACGCGAGGTCGCTCGCCGCGTAGCCGTCGGTGTACTCGACGACCGCCTCCCACGGGAGCCCGTCGGCGACCGGCCGGTCTCGAAGGTGAACCTCGAGTATCTCGCGTCGTGCGGCGGCGTCGGGCGGCGGCACCTCGATTCGCTCGTCGAATCGGCCGGATCGGAGGATCGCGTCGTCGACGTCCTCGAGCAGGTTGGTCGCCGCGACCACGACGACGTCCTCGTCCGTCAGCCCGTCGAGTTCGGTCAACAGCTGGTTGACCATCTGGCGCTGGCTGGCCCCTTCTCTTTCGCCGCGCGAGCCCGCGATCCCGTCGATCTCGTCCAGGAAGACCAGACACGGCGCGTTCGCTCGTGCGATCTCGAACAGGTCCGAGACGTTCTGAGCCGGCTTTCCCATCCACTTGCTGGTCAGATCCGCGGGCGTCACCTCGAGAAAGGAACAGTCGAGTTCGCCGGTGAGCGCCCCCGCGACGTAGGTCTTTCCACACCCCGGTGGACCGTACAGCACGACGCCGGTCGTCACGCCGAGTCCGTACTCGGCGTACCGCTGTGCGTTCTCGAGCGGATCGATCACCCTCTCCCGGAGCCGATCTTTCAGCCCGTCCATCCCGCCGACGTCGTCGAACCCGCGGTCGACGGACGGCGTCATCAGCGACCGCGCGCTCAACTCGACGCCGTCGGGCTGGGTGATCGTCTTGGCGGTTCCGAGGGCCGAGCCGGCCCAGTCCGGCACGCTCGAGTCCGTCTCGGAGACCGAAGCCAGCAGGTGCTCGGTATCGATCTCCGCGCCGTCGCCGAGCGCTCGACGGGCCGCGTCGGTCGCGACGTACTCGAGGTCGCTGGCGGCGTAGCCGGCCGTCCGCTCGACGACGCGCTCGAGGTCGACGTCCGCACACACCGGCCGCCCCTGGAGGTGGATCTCGAGGATCTCCCGGCGCGCGGGCGGATCCGGCGGCGGCACCTCGATCCGTTCGTCGAACCGGCCCGTCCGAACGATCGCGTCGTCGACGTCCTCGAGCAAGTTCGTCGCCGCGAGGACGAGCACCTCCTCGGAGACGTCCTCGAGTTCGGTCAGCAACTGGTTGACCATGCCGCGTTCGCTCGTGCTCGACCGGTCCTCCCTGGCGCTCGCGATCGCGTCGATCTCGTCCAGAAAGAGCAGACAGGGAGCGTTCGCCTCCGCGATCGAGAAGACGTCCCGGACGTTCTCGGCGGGTTTGCCCATGTACTTACTCGAGAGGTCCGCGGGCGTCACCTCGAGAAAGGAACGGTCGAGTTCGCCGGCGAGCGCCCCCGCGACGTAGGTCTTTCCACACCCCGGCGGGCCGTACAGGAGGACGCCGGAGACCGGATTGAGTCCGTACTCCCGGAACGCCTCCGGCCGGCGGACGGGATCGACGATCGTCCGCCGGAGGGTCCGCTCGAGTTCGACCATGCCGCCGACGTCGCCGAAACACCGGTCCGGGCTCGGATCGACGAGCGTCCGCGCCTCGAGCTCGGCACCGTCGGGCTGAACCGGCTCGCTGGATCGGGACCCCTGGTCCGGGTTCGGAACGGACCGGCCGTCCCCGACGCGGTCGGACGAATCAGCCGGACCGTCCGCGGAACCGTCCGGCGAGTCCGTCGATCCGTCGCCGCTCGCGTCATTCCCGTCGCTCGATCCGGCCCCGTCCCGGACCGGTTCGGAGGGGGCGGCTCGTCCGGTCGCCGTGTGGGCGAACCGCGAGAGTCGACCCTTGTCCTCGCGCAGGAACGCCGAGAGCCAGTCGTGGGCTGATTCGCCGTCGCCGCGTGCGTCTTCGACGTCTCGAACGACGCCGATGAGGTCGCGGTCGTCCGGCCGGTACACCTCACAGACCCAAAACGGAAGATAGAGCCGCGTCACGTCGACGACGCCGCCGAACGAGTCCGGCTCGAGGTCCGCCGGGAGGTCGAACGTCTCGGCCAGTCGCTCGGAAAACGACGACGCGATCGACGGCGGATCGTCGAACGCTCGGGACTCCGCGATCTCGCCCAGTCGCTCGGGAAGCAGCCGCTTCGCGCGCTGGGTCGGCACCTGGAAGTCGAACAGGACGGACCGACCGGGCCCGGACCGATCGCGACCGAAGTCGTACGCCCGGAGCGACACCGTCTCGAGGTCGTCCGCCCCCGCTCGATACTGCTGGAGCGCCGCGTGGTTGTCGGCCCACAGGCCGTCGAGCAGGGTCACGCTGCGGGCGGTTCCGTCGCCCCACGGGAGTCGTCCCGATCGCTCGTACTCGTACTCGAGGCGGAAGACGGGGTAGAACACCCGGTGAAAGCGCGTGATCTCGGCGTCCGTTCCGACGGCGGCTTCGGCGTACGACTCGAGGGCGTGTTTGACCGCCCCACCGGAGGGAAGGGTTCTGTCGACGTCGATCTCGGCGGGGATCATTCGATCCCGCTCACCTCCACAAACGGCGAGCGGAATCGGTCGTTCGTCCGATGTGTCTGCATCGACCGCTCGTTACCGTCGAACCGAAATGTCACTATCGGTCTATTTCGACCCCCTGGTTCGGATGGCGAGAACTCGCTCGAGCCGGCGTCGGACGGACCGTCGTCGGCCGATGCCGTTGCGGCCGCGTCCGTCTGGGGTCCCGCCGGCAAACCGGTACAACAGACCGTCTCAGTCGTCGGCCGGGGCGGCCCGGGAGGTGAGTTCGACCGGCTCGGCGTCGACCTCGAGTTCGTCGAGGGCGACCTGGGCGGCGCGTTTGCCCGAGACGAGCATGGCACCGAAGGTCGGGCCCATCCGCGGCAGGCCGTAGGTCGTGGCGGTCGCCATTCCGGTGGCGATCAGGCCGTCGTGGACGAGGCCGGTGTGCTCGACGACGGCGTCCTCGCTCTTGCCGACCCACATGGAGTCGTGGCCGGGCGAGTCGTGACCGGGTGCGCCGTAGGTGTCGTCGTCTGTCTGGTCCATGACCTTCCCGCGCTCTTTTGCGTCCTGAATGCCCGGTGCGTCGAGGACGCCGCGCTCGTCGAGTTTGGTGATCGCCATCGCGTCGTGGCCGGTGGCGTCGATGACGAGGTCGGCCTCGACGGCGATCGGGTCGACGCAGGTGATCTCACGCGGGAGCGCGTGGACCGGCGTCCAGTTCATGACGATCCCCGAGACCCTGTGGTCCTCGCGGATGACGATGTCGGTGAACTCGGTCATGTTCTGCATCTTCGCGCCGGCGTCGCAGGCGGCCTTGATGAGCCCGGAACAGGCCTCCGGGCCGTTGGCCACGTACAGCCCTTCGCTGTCCTGGGACTGCTTGTAGGAGACGTCCAGTTCCTCGAGGACCTGCTGTGCCGGGTCGCGCACGGTGACCTTGTTCATCAGGAAGCCACCGAGCCAGAAGCCGCCGCCGAGGTAGTTGTTCTTCTCGACGACCATCACCTTCACGCCGCGTTCGGCGAGTTCTTTCGCGGCCGTCAGCCCCGAGGGGCCGCCGCCGACGACGATCACGTCCGAGTCCGAGAAGTCCATGAACTCCTCGGTCCACTCCTGTCCGATCGCGCGGGTCACGTCGGCCTCACCGACCTGGCTGAACTGCTCGAAGTCGCTCATACAACTAGGTGGTAGCATCCGGTGGTGAAAAGTCTGTCTGTCCGTCTCGGCCGAATATTTCGGCCCAGCAGCCGTGAAAAGACGGGTGAGCCACACGCAGCACTCGCGAACTGACATCGGTCGGTAATCACGGATATCCCGGTTGGCGACGGAACGGACGCGCCGACCGCGTGATCTCGACGCCGATCCGACGTCGAGGTGTGGTACACTCGAGGGACCGTCAGTCGAGAAAAACGAGAATTCAGTCCGTCGAATACGATGTATCAACCGAAAACGCGTACCGGGTAGCTCGGTGGCGACGCCGGCCGTCACTCGGTGACGATGACGGTACCGACCATGCCGGCTCGAATGTGGGGTTCGCAGATGTAGTCGTAGGTCCCCGCGACCTCGAAGGTGTGTTCGAACGTCTCGCGGGTGCCGAGGCGACCGCCGCGGTACTCGTGCCAGGCGTCGACGGCGGTCGCCTGATCCTCGTAGTCGCCGGTGGCGAAGTACTCGGCTTCCTCGGGGATGCCGTCGTCGAGAGCCGTCACGGTGTGGTCCGCGTCGCTCGTGTTCTTCCAGACGACGGTGTCGCCGACGCTGGCCTCGTACTCGACGGGGGCGAACTCGGTGCGCGTCATGCCGATGTCGCAGTCGTCGCCGCCACACGGTTCGCCGTCGAGGACGCTGAGGAGGGACGTACACCCCGCCAGACCGCTCGAGGCGGCGGTGGCGACGGCCGCGAGGTAGACGCGCCGGTGCATGGGCCGAGTTGGGGTAGTCGAAATATAACCCCCCCGGTTCGTTCTCGATCGCTCGGAAACGGCCGGGGGATCGCCGAGTCGTGGCGAAACGAAAACACGTAAGGTACCCGCCCGCCGAATCCGCGAACATGCTCCCGCGGTTCGTCGGCCGGCTCGGGGTCGCCGACGCGGTGACGATCGCCAACGCCGCCCTGGGGTTCGTCGCGTGCGTCGTCGCGTTCGTCGACATCGACCTCGCGGCTCGACTCATCCTGCTCGCCGCCGTCGCCGACGGGCTGGACGGCATCCTCGCCCGCCGGTACGGCGGCACCGACGCCGGTCCCTACCTCGACTCGCTCGCCGACGTCTCCTCGTTCGCCGTTGCCCCCGCCGTCCTCGCGTTCGTCGTCGTCACCGACGGTCTGGGAATCGGCTTCGAGGCGATGACGAGCGAGTTGCTCCTCGTCGTCGCGGTCTGTGCGCTGTTCGTCGCTACGGCCGTCACGCGACTCGGGATGTACACGGCCTACGACGTCACCGGCAGCTACACCGAGGGCGTCCAGACGACGCTCGCGGCGACGATCCTCGGCGCGGCGATCCTCGCGGACGTCGCCGGCCCGTGGCTCGTGCTCGCGATCACGGGCGCGTTCTGTTACCTGATGGTCTCGCGGATCGAGTACCCCGATCTGCTCGCCCGCGACGCCGGGATCATGGGCGTCGTCCACGTCCTCGCGGTGCTCGTCCCCGAGTTCGCCAACCGCTCGTTTCCCTTCGCACTCCTGATACTCGGAATGGCCTACATGACGCTCAGCCCCTGGTTCTACTGGCGCGAGGAGCCGGCGCCGGCGCAAACGGACGTGCATGGAAACGCTTAGGGCGATCCTGACACGACCGTAGCGTATGGACACTGTCACGCGTCGCCATCGTCGCACAGCGAGGGTGAGAGCATGAGCGAAGACGGCGCAAACGGTGACGAGCCGGACGGCGACGATGCCGAGGGGTCGGCGTCGGTCGATCTCGAGTCGATCCGCGACCGGCTCGAGTCGGTGCGTGGCGACGTCGAGTCCCGGTCCGACGACCTCGAGGCGGCCGAAACCGAGGACGACCTCGACGTCGTCGAGGCCGACCTCGAAGACGTCCGCGCGGACCTCGAGGACATCGAAATCCCGGATCCGCCGGAGACGGACGACGACGAGGACGAAGACGACGAGCCGACGCCGGAAGAGCAGCTTCAGGAGACCTACGACGAACTCGAGGACGACCTCTCGGACCTCGAGTCGGACCTCGAAGACCAACGGGGTCCGTACGCCGAGGACGTCGTCGGAGAGATCGACGGCGTCGAGGGCACGATCACGGGAACGCGCTGGACCGTCGAGGGCGACGAGGAGCTGATCGACGCGGTCGACTCCTTCCTCGCGGACGTAAACGACCTGCTCGGAAGCGACGTCTCGACCGCCGACGACCTCGAGCCCGCAAGCGGCGCGGAACTCGGCGAGAAGGCGGACGAGGAGGGCAACGTCCCCGAACGACTCTCCGAGGCCCTCGAGGCGGTCACCGCGACGGTCGAGGACGCAGCCCTCGATCCCGACGACGACGCGGAGACGATCGCGGCGCTGCTCGAGCGCTGTGACGACCTCGAGGGAGACGTCGACGACGCGACCGCCTGGACCGACCTCGAGGTGCGCGAGCAGCTCCGACGCGAGGGGTTCTACGACGTTCTCGACCACGTCAAGGACTTCCCGCCCGAGTGGCACGCGCTCAAGGTCCACGAAAAGCGCGGCAACGTCGAGATGATCCTGCTGGCCTACGAGAGCCTCGATTCTGACTTCATGGAGGAACACTGCCTCGAGGCGCTCACGCGGATGGGGCCCGAGGAGGCGATCGATCCGATGCTCCAGCAGGCCGGCCGCCGGGACACCGACGCGATGGCCGTCCTGGGCAAGATCGGGATCGCCGACGAGGAGGTCGTCGACACGCTGCTCGATTACGTCGATTCCAATCCCGACCTCCAGAAGCCGGCGTTCAGGGCGCTCGGAGAACTCGGCGCGGAGGAGGCCGTCCAGCCGATCGCCAACCAGCTCGCCGAGAACAATCCCGACGTCCGAAGCTGGGCCGCTCGAGCGCTCGGGCTGATCGGGGACACCCGCGCCATCGACCCCCTCGCCGACCTGCTCGAGACCGACGACGAGGATCGAGTCCGCGCCAGCGCCGCCTGGGCGCTCAACCAGATCGGGACCCGGGATGCCCTCGAGATCGTCGCCGACTACGCCGACGACCGCGCGTACCTGGTCCAGGCCGAAGCCGAGCGAGCCGACCTCGAGCCGGCGGCCTGAGACGGTTTACCGTACGTCAGTTCCGGCGCACCTGCGACCCGGGCGGCGGGTGCACCGGTACATCGGGACAGTAATCCGTACGAGACGGTCTGGCGTGCCGTTATTCCGATCGACCGCTGGACGGCTCGCGGTCGCTCCGGAACCGACCGACGGCAGTCGGGATGAGACGGTCGACGTCACCACTGTATCCGGCCGGGGGCGCACAGTTATCCGGCGCGAGTCCGTACGTCCGGATAACGAATGCAATTCGTCGAAGAGATCGTCGTCGATGAGTTCCTGCCGACCGTCAGATCGATGCTCGCAGCGGAGCTTCGCGAGCGAGGTCTCACGCAGAGCGAAGTCGCCGACGTCCTCGGAATCAGCCAGAGCGCCGTCTCGAAGTACGCACACGGCGACGTGACCGTCAACGATCGCATCGCGGGCGACGAACGCATCGAGACGTTGGTCGCAGAGCTCGCGGACGGACTGGCCGCAGGCGACGTCACGCCCGTTCGCGCACTGATCGAAATCGAGATCTTGATCCGCGAACTCGAGACCGGCGGCGACCTGCTCGCACAGCTCCACGAGGAGGGGGTCCCCGAACTCGCGGATCACGGCTCGAGCTTTCGCGTACACGATCCCGAAAGCGACCTTCGAACGAGCGAGCGCGTGCTCTCGTCGCTCCGGCGCGGACTGCGAATCCTCGAGAACGCAAGCGGCTTCACGGCGCTGATCCCGGCGGTGGGCTCGAACCTGGTGGCCTGCACGCCCGACGCCGAGGACGTCGACGACGTCGCCGGCGTTCCGGGTCGGATCTTCGACGTCAAGGGGAAAGCGACGGTGCCGGCCGATCCGGAGTTCGGCGTCTCGGAGCACGTCGCGACGATCCTGCTCGCGGCGCGACGACACGACGCGGACGTCTCGGCGGCGGTCAACATCGCCTACAGTCCCACGTTACTGGATCGACTCACCGAGATGGGACACACGACCGCCGAGTTCGACGAGTCGGACGACGTCGTCTCGAGCGTCGGCGCGGCCGTCGACGAGGTGCCCGAGGCGACGGTGCTCTACCAGACCGGCGGGATGGGGATCGAACCGCTGATCTACGTCCTCGGCACGGACGCGGAATCGGTCGCGGACGACGTCAGGACGCTGCTCTGAGACGACGATGGATCGAACGTCGAAACTCGAGACGCTGCGGTCGATGTCGACGGAGGACGCCCGGGAGTTCTACGGCCGCTGGGCGGGCCTCTACGACGTGATCGCTCGTCGAACCCCCGGCGTTGCGCGCCTGCGGCGGCGGGCGGCGGCCGCCTGCCGGCTCGAGCCCGGCGACACCGTCGTCGAGATGGGCTGTGGAACCGGGGCGAACCTCCCGTATCTCCGCGAGCGCGTCGGCTCCGACGGAACCGTCGTCGGGGTCGACTTCACGGGGCCGGTGCTCGAGCGGGCGCGCGAGGCGACCGCCGCCTACGACAACGTCCACGTCGTCCGCGGCGACGCGACGCGGCCGCCGATCGGGCTCGACGGAGCGTCGGCGGACGGCGACGGAGCGGCGGACGAAAACGGGGTGGCAGTCCCGGACGCGACGGACGGGATCGACGCGATCCTCGCGACGTTCGTCGTCGGTATGCTCGAGGATCCGGCGGGCGCGGTCGACGACTGGTGCGACGCGGTCGGTCCCGGCGGCCACGTCGTGCTCGCGAACGCCGCGCGAAGCGACGCGTGGTACGCGCCGCCGGTCAACGCCGTCTTTCGGGCGATCGTGGTCCTCTCGACGCCGCCCACGACGAAACTCCGATACGAGAACGCGCCTCACCTGCGTCTCGACGCGAAGATCGACGCCGCCCACCGACGGCTCCGGGAGCGGTCGGCGGCGGTCGCCGACGAGACGCACGTCTTCGGCGTCGTTCGGCTGACCGGCAGCCGACTCCCCGGCGGTGCGGAAGGCGACCGCCGCGGCGAGTGACGAATCGAGGAAAGACGTCCGATCCCGTTGTCCCGCGAACCGCACGCGTTCTTCCGCGAGCCACACGCTGTCGTCCCGGGAACTGTACGCTGTCGTCTCGACCGCCCTCGAGGCGAAACCCTGCCACTCCGTCGCCTCGAGACGCGCCTGCGCTACTCCGGCGAATCGAGTCCTTCGTACTCGCGAATCCGCTCGCGGACGGCCTCGGGTATCGGCGTCGGACGATTCGCCTCCCGATCCAGGTGAACCATGGTTGTCTCCGCCGTCGCGGCGACGTCGCCGTCGGCTCGAATCTCGTAGCTCATCGTACAGCTCGACTCCCCGAGTTCCGACACCCAAAGCGCGACGGCCGGCTCGTCGTCGAGGGTGAGCGGCCGTCGGTAGTCGATCTCGAGGTTCGCGACGACGAACGAAAGCTCGTCGAGCGGAACCTCGAGCACCGACTCGGTGTACTCGAGGCGGGCCGTCTCGAGGTAGCTCGCGTACGTGGCGTGGTTGACGTGATTCAGCGGGTCGAGGTCGCGAAACTGGACGGGAACCTCGACGGTGAACTCCTCGCTCATGCACGTCGTGGGTCGCGAGTGAGACGGATGTACGCACCGGTTCCGGAGAGAACGCAACATCAATACGTCGACCGGCGAAATCCCTGGTATGGACGTCGCCGCCGAACGGATCGATCGCCTCGAGGAACTGGCTCGAGCGGCGGCGGCGGACGGCGACGACGAGCGCGCGCGGTACTACGTTCGCCTGGCGCGTCGCATCGCCGAACGAAATCGGCTGTCCCTGCCGCGATCGTTCCGGCGCTTCACCTGCGACTCCTGTGACGCGTACCTCCGACCGGGCGCAAACGCCCGCGTCAGGCTCCAGGACGGTCACGTCGTCGTGACCTGCGACTGCGGCGCACACGCGAGGTATCCGTACGAGGAGTGACTCGGCCGTCGCCTTCGACACTGTCCGCGCGAGGGTCGCGCGTTCCGTTTCGCGAAGATTCAAACCACCAGGCTTCCTTACTCGCGGCTATGGACCGACAGGAACGCAAGCGACGCGCACACGACCTCGACGTCACCGTCTGGGTCGGCAAGAGCGGCATCGAATCGGTCGTCGACGAACTCGACGATCAGCTCTCGGACAGGGACCTCGTGAAAGTGAAGTTCCTGCGCGCCGCCCGCGCGGGCGATCCGACCGAGGAGAAGGCGGCCGATCTCGCCGAGCGAGTGAACGCCGACCTCGTGGATACGCGCGGACACACGGCCGTCCTGTATCGATGACTGCCGGCCCTGCGATCGCGCAGGCCGCCGATCCGGAAACCGGCGGCGTCGTCGCCGACCTCGCCGAGGGAGTCGTGGGGAGCGCGGCCGCCGCCGCGGCGCTCGAGCGGGCGATCCTGTTCGTCGTCGCGTTCGCGGTGGTCTACCTGATCGGCCGGCTGCTCGTCATCCCGCTGTTGACCCGAGCGTTCGACCACCGCGACCTCGATCGCCACGCCCGCAGGCCGCTGTTGAAGGTCGCGAAGTTCGGCGTGATCTTCGTCGCCGTCGCGGTGGCGTTCGGGGCCGCCGACTTCGGCAACTTCCTCGTCTCGATGGCCGGCATCGCCGCCGCGGGGGCGCTCGCGGTCGGGCTGGCGATGCAGAACGTCATCCGAAACTTCGTCGCCGGCGTGTTCATCTACATCGACGGCCCGTTCAAGATCGGCGACTGGATCGAGTGGGACGACCACGCGGGCGTCGTCGAGGACATCAGCCTCCGGGTGACCCGCGTTCGGACGTTCGACAACGAGTTGCTGACCGTTCCGAACTCGCAGCTAACCGAGAACGTCCTCAAAAACCCCGTCGACGCAGACCGGCTCCGACTGAAGTTCGTCTTCGGCATCGGCTACGGCGACGACATCGACCGGGCGACCGAGATCATCGCCGAGGAGGCCGAGCGCCACCCCGACATCGCGGACGATCCCGAGCCGTCGGTCCGGCTCACCGAACTCGGCGACTCGGACGTCGGCCTCCAGTCGCGGTTCTGGATCGAAGATCCCTCGCGAGCCGACTTCGTCCGGATCAAAGGCGAGTACGTCACCGCCGTCAAAGAGCGCTTCGACGAGGAGGGAATCGACATTCCCTACCCCGTCCGGACGCTCGAGAGCGGGCTGGCACTCGAGGCCGATCGGGACTCACCCGTTCCGACCAGCTAACGGGAGACGAACCGCCGTCACCGTTCACTCGATCTCCGAGATCGTCGCGTTCTCCGGCGGCTCGTAGTCGAACTCGTCGTCCGGGAGGTCGTCGTTGAACGTCACCTCGTCGAAGCGCTCGACCATCGTGTGGCGCTCGCCGTCCTCCCCTTCGAATCGCAGCTCCTCCTTGAGGGGGTAGTCGTACTCCGCGTCGATCCACAGCCGCTGTTCGAGGACGACGACTTCCTCCGTCGGATCGACGGTCTCGAGCGCGTAGACGAACTCCGTGTCGCCGACGAGGATCGAGATGCCGTCCTCGACCGCCTCGTCTTTCGCCTCGACGGCGAGGACGTGCGTCTCGCGGTCCGCGACCGTCTCCGTGCCGCGGTACTCGAGGTCGTAGAGCGCGAGCTGGCGTTCGGCCTGCTCGGCCCGCGCCGCCCGGACGTCGTCGCTCTCGAACGGCTCGTCGCTCTGGTAGTAGCGAGCCGCGTTCGCGGACGGATCGTACCACCACGACGACGTCGCGTTCGAAACGTAGACGTCTCCGTCGCGGTCCGTGCGCGTCGACTCGAGGATCTCGCTCCGGTACTCGACGTACGGACGCTCTGCGACCGAGACGACCTCCGTCGCCGTTTCGTCCCCGTCCGAGATCTCCGTCGTCCTGACGCCGCTGACGTCGATCAGGTCGTCGCCGTGGACGAACGCCGCCTCGAACAGCGCCGCCGGATCGGGCTCCGGGTCGTTCGGGTCGGGATCGGTATCGACCTCCGCCCCCGGCTGGGTACTCTCGCGGGGCTCGTCGGCGGAGGGTGGTCCGACGAGGCTACAGCCTGCGAGGAGGACGACGACCGCGAGCAGACACCAGACGAGAACGATCTTTCGGGCGGTCATCACCTGCAATCATCTGAAGAAGCGTCCTAAGTGTTTCCATCCTGTCGACCGGCGTCACGATCGTGGCGGTTTCGTCGAACCGAGGGAGACGCCGGCGACCATCTCGCGGACGGATCGGGAGCCGCCTGTCACGAGTCGACCTCTCGCTTCGCCTCGTCGGCGTAGGCGTCCGCCAGCCGAACCGGCTCCGGCAGCTTGTAGGCGGCCGCGAGCGAGAGGGCCGCGTCGGCGGCCGTCTCCGGACCGACGCGGTGGCCGGGGCTGACGTACAGCGGGTTGATCGAGCGATCCGGCGAGTCGTACTGACGCGTCTGGACCGCGTAGCCGAGTAGCGTCCCCGCGGGCGCGTCGACCCGGCCGTTCGCCTCGATCGGAACGCGAGTTCCGACCGGCAGATTCTCCGTGTCCTCGAGCGGCCGGCCACAGAGCAGGCTCTTCGCGACGCCGATCGAGGGGACGTCGCGGACGACCCCCACGTGCGTGGCGATGCCCGCCTGACGAAAGTGGATGCGCCCGCTGCCGTCGAACAACAGCAGGTCGGGCTCGACCGACAGCTCGGCGAGCGCCGCGAGGATCGGCCCGCCCTCGCGGAAGGCGAGCAATCCGGGAACGTAGGGAATCTCCAGCGGCGTCACGGCGTGGACGCGCTCGACGACTTCGCCGGCCCGCATCGCGACGACGGCGCTCAGTGCGCGCTCCGGTTCGGCGTCGACGAGAAACGACTGGTCGACGCCCGCGACGACCGGCGGTTCGGCTCCGCTCGTGGACGCCTCGAGCGGATTCGAGAGCGAGTCGGGATCGAACGAGAAGTCGTCTTCGAACGTCGCGGCGGCGGCGATCTCGCGCTGCATCGTCTCCATCTCCTCGCGCTCGAGATCGGCGTCGGGCGCGAGGTCGGGGCGGGGCGGTGGGGGCGGGGTCATCGGTCGTGCGCCGATTGGTGGGCGACGAAAATCAGTCGTGTGGTGTCGAGGCGGTCGAGCCCGGAATCGACGGTCGTTCGACGGCGGCGACCTCGAGTGCGGTCGATCCGACTGAGCCGTCGCGTCTCCGTGAACGGTCGGGGAGCCCGATTCCCCATTACTTCGAACATCGAAGTAAATTACTTCGAGAGTAGAAGTATAGGTGGAAGTCATCCGCATCGCCTCGAGAAACCCCTTCGGAGTTCGCGTCACCGCTCCTCGAAACCGTCGACGGATCGCGTCGGCGCTCCTCGAGAGCGCTTCCACCGAAAAATCGAACGAGTCCGTCCGCTCCCGGGTCAGTTCATCGCCGAGCGCGCTCGAGTTGCGCAGAAACGCGAATCGACCGACCGTCGCACCGATGGACGCTCGAGGGGGCCTAGAACCGACGACGGCCGGGACCGCCCGGACCGCCTGGGCCACCGGGACCGCCTGGACCGCCGCCGAGCTGGAACTGATTCGGGGCGCGCACGTTCTGCGTCCGTTTGACGTACTCGCCGTAGGCCAGTCCGATCACCAGACCGACGAGGTGGGCCATGTGTGCGATGTTTCCGCCGCCGCCGGTGCCGACGAAGAAGATGCTGATGACGGCCGTCCCCGCGGTGAGCAGCCAGATCGGGACGGGGAGGATGAAATAGAGGTAGACCTTGAGGCTCGGGTTCAACACGGTGATGACGCCCATGATCGCGAGCGCGGCCCCGCTGGCGCCGAGGACGCCACCGATGCCGGGAATCGCCGCGTACCCCTGGGCGATCTGGATCCCGATCTGACTGAGCCCGGCGAGCACGCCGCTGACGACGAAGAGGATCGCGAACTTCTTCGACCCGACGTAGCGCTCGACGAGCGGGCCGAAGAAGAATATCACGATGCTGTTGAAGACGATGTGAAACAGATTCGGCGGCGGCGCGTGAGCGAAGATCGAGGTGAACCACGTCCAGACGTACTCCGGATTCTGTGGCGTCAGGACGAACAGCGATCGGTGGAGCGCCCCGCCGCCGACGAGCAAGGCGAGAATCTGGGCGGCCCACGTCACCCAGATGATGAGCAAAATCGTGTACGTCATATTCCCGCGGAAGTACGCGAGCGGCCCGCCCGGCCCCGTGTCGATCGGGAGCTTCGCGAGCAATCCGCCGGAAGAGGACCGTCCGCCGGTCTGGACGCTGTCGTCGAAACCGCTGTCGAAGACGCCGTTCGGGTCGTCCCAGTCCTTCAGTCCCGAGCAGCCGTGGTTCTCCGGCAGCCGGTGCTCGGCACAGTAGGTCCCGCCGCAGTGCCGGCAGTTGTACGGCATGCTTTCGTCTTTCCCACACGCGTCGCACTTGGCCATTGGCCGGGGGTATGTGCGGCGTCGCTAAGGGGTTTGGGGTTCTCTCCACGAGGGGAGCGTCCGGCCGCCGAGAGCGCGATCGCCGCTCGGTTTTCCTCGAGTCCGAAATCCGATCACTCGACGGTGACGCTCTTCGCGAGATTTCGCGGTTTGTCGATCGGGCGATCGAGCAGGTTCGCCGTCCAGTACGCGAGCAACTGGAGCTGGACGTTAGTCAGGACGGGTACCAGGTATCGGTGCGTTTCCGGCACCTCGAGGACGTGGTCCGCGACGCCGTCGACGCCGTCGGGGTCGTCGGTGACGGCGACGACCGGCGCGCCCCTGGCTTCGACCTCCCTGACGTTGCTGAGGGTTTTCTCGACGAGATCGTCGCCGCCGGTCACCAGCGCGACGACCGGCGTTCGATCGGTCACCAGCGCGAGCGGGCCGTGTTTCAACTCGCCGGCGGGGAACCCCTCGGCGTGCTCGTAGGTGATCTCTTTCATCTTCAACGCGCCCTCGAGGGCGACCGGATGCTGGTATCCGCGGCCGATGAAGAAGTAGGCGTCCGCGCCGACGAGCTCCTCGGCGACGTCCCGCGCGTTCGAGCGATCGAGCACGCGCTGGACCTGCGCGGGGAGATCCCGGATCGACTCGAGAAACGGCCGGTCCGTTCCGTCCGCGAGCGCGCTCGCGATCGTCGCGAGCGTCACCTGCTGGCTGGCGAACGATTTCGTGGCGGCGACGCTGATCTCCGGCCCCGCGCGGACGTAGACGGCGGCGTCACACTCGCGAGCCGCGGAGCTACCGACGACGTTCGTCACCGCGAGCGTCGTCGCGCCTGCGCCGTTTGCGTCCCTGAGCGCGGCGAGCGTGTCGGCGGTCTCGCCGCTCTGGGTGACCCCGACGACGACGGTCCCGTCCTCCGTCGGCACCCGCTCCGTCCCGTACTCGCTCGCGACGAACGCCTGCGCCGGAACGCCGCGCTCGCGAAGCAGCGCCGCGCCGTACCGGGTCGCGTAGTACGACGTCCCGCAGCCGACGAACTGGACGCGATCGAGTTCGTTTCGCATCGCCGTCGGGAACGCGGTGAGTTCGATCGTGCCATCCAACTCCGACACCCGTCCTCGGGTGGCCTGACGGACGGCCTGGGGTTGCTCGTAGATCTCCTTCAGCATGAAGTGGTCGTAGCCGCTCTTGCCGACGTCCTCCGGGTCCCAGTCGATCGTCTCGACGGGCGGTTCGACGACCGATCCCTCGCCGTCCCTGACGACGAGCTCGGACGGTGCGAGCCGGACGATCTGCTCGTCCTCGAGGTAGATCACCCGGTCGGTCTGTTCGAGGAACGCGGGGACGTCGCTCGCGAGGTAGGTCGTCTCTCCGTCGAGGCCGAGCACCAGCGGGGAGTGTCGCCGCGTCGCGTAGATGGCGTCCGCGCCCGCGACGACCGCCGCGATCGCGTAACTGCCCTCGATCCGCTCGAGCGTGCATTCGAACGCTTCCTCCGGACTCAGGTCCCGATCGAGGAACTCCTCGAGCAGGTGGGGAACGACCTCGGTGTCGGTGTCGCTCTCGAAGACGTGGCCGGCTTCGACGAGTTCTGCGCGAAGCGCTTCGGCGTTCGTGACGATTCCGTTGTGGACCACCGCCACCCGTCCTTCGCAGTCGGTGTGGGGGTGTGCGTTCTCGTCGGTCGGCGGCCCGTGCGTGCTCCAGCGCGTGTGACCGATGCCGACCGAGCCGACGAGGTCCGTCCCGTCGAGGGTCGACTCGAGCGAGGCCAGTTCGCCGGCGCGTTTGTACACCTCGATCGTCGAGTTCGCGACCGCCAGCCCGGCCGAGTCGTAGCCCCGGTACTCGAGGCGCTCGAGACCGTCGAGCAGCACGTCCCCGGCCGGTTCGGCGTCCGGACTGGCGTACCCGATGATCCCGCACATCAGCGACCCACCGTCCGTACGTACGTGTTCCGTCCGCTGACGACCGAGCCCGCACGCACGACGGCGTCCGCGTCGACGATCGCACCCGGAACGTACCGCACTCCGCCGCGGTCCTCGACGCGGTCGCCGAAGAGCGCGCCGAGCCGTCGATCCTCGTGGATTCGATCGTCGACCCGAACGTCGCCCGGCCCGCCGGGGACGACCGTGCCGGCTCCGATTCGAACGCCCCGCCCGATCACGCAGTCGATCAACGTCGCGTTCGCGCCGACGCGGACGTCCGTATCGACGACGCAGCGCTCGACGACGGCGTTCGAGCCGATCGTCGCGTTCGTCCCGAGCGTGACGTTCGGTCCGACGACCGCGTTCGGACCGACCTCGCAGTCGGTCGCCGCGACGATCGGCGGCCTGACCACCGCGGAGTCGTGGACCGAGATCGACGGCTCGTCTCCCGGTCGATCCGTTCGTCCGCCGTTCTCGACGATCGTCTCGGCCACGTCGAGGAGATCCCAGGGATAGGTCGCATCCGCCCAGAATCCGTCGGATTCGACGCCGCGAACCCCGTCGCGCTCGTCGATCAGGAGCTCGATCGCGTCGACGATCAGCTGTTCACCCGCCCGCGGCCTCGCCCGGCGGATCGCATCGAAAACGTCCGTCTCGAACGCGTACACGCCGGCGTTGAGTCGGTAGTCGCGGTCGTCCCGGGGCCCCTCGACGATCTCGGTAACGGTCCCGTCGTCGACCAGGACGCCCCCGTAGTCGCTCACGTCGGCTCTGCGAAGCAATCCGAGCGTCGCGACGGCGTCGCTCGAGGCGTGCGCCTCGAGGACGTCGCGGACGATCCGGTGGTCGATGACCTGGTCGCCGTTGACCACGAGAAACGGCCCGTCGACGTGGGACTGCGCGGCCAACACGGCGTGTCCCGTCCCCAACTGTTTCTCCTGGACGGCGTAGGTCAGCGGGACGTCGCGGTAGGTCGGGCCGAGATGCGACTGAACGTCGGTTCGCTTGTAGCCCACGACGACGACGATCGACGTGATTCCGGCGTCGATGACGGCGTCGAGTGCGTGCTCCACGATCGGGCACGTGCCGGCCGAGAGCATGGGCTTGGGCCGATGGCGAGTGAGCGGACGGAGTCGTTTTCCCTCCCCGGCGGCGAGGACGACGGCGGTCGGATCGGTCATCTGCCAGTATCGGCCATGGCGATCCATATAATGCTTCAACGAACCGGAAGACGCGTTGATAGTACTCGTTTCGATGATTCTCCCGATCGGCGACACGCTCGAACTCGGTCCGGCGAACCGATCGACGATCGTCCGATCGTGACTACATTTTTGCCCGACAGTCCCGAACGGGGAGACGTGCAAGAGTACGAGCGCAAACAGCTGCTCGAGCGCGTCGAACGCGAGGGGGCCACCGTCGGCGCGGACATCCCGGAGACGATCACCGTCCAGGACGAGGAGATCGACCTCCGGACGTTCGTCTTCGAGATCAAGCGCCGCGAGACCGTTCCGGCCGGCGAGCGCGACCGCGTCGAGCGGGCGAAACGGAACCTGCGCCGCGAGCGCACCGATCGCCTCGAGCGAATCGAAACGGGCGAGATCACGCGCGAGGAGGGCGAAGAGCTCGCACGGAGCATCATCGGGATCGATCGCGCGCTCAACGCCCTGGAGGGTCTCGGACCGACCGACCTCGAGCGCGAACAGCAGGCCCAGCAGGCCGCAGACACGAAGCGCTGGATGTCGTTTCTCAAGAAGGCGCTCGGCCGCGCCGACGACGCGAGTACGCGGAGGGGTCGCTGATGGCGACGAACGCCGAGATCGCCGCTCGCTTCGAGGAGTTCGCGGACCTGCTCGAGGCCGACGACGTCGAGTACAAACCCCGGGCGTACCGCCGGGCGGCCGACAACATCCGCGCGCACCCGTCCCCGATCGCGGACCGCGTCGCCGAGGGCGACCGCGAGGTGCTCGAGGAGATCGACGGCGTCGGGGACGCCATCTCCTCGAAGATCGTCGAGTACGTCGAAACCGGCGAGATCGAAGAACTGGCGGAACTGCGCGCCGACCTCCCGATCGACATCGCGGACATCACCCGCGTCGAAGGCGTCGGCCCCAAGACGGCCGGCACGCTCTACCGCGAACTCGACGTCCGGACGCTCGACGACCTCGAACGTGCGGCCGAAACCGGCGAGATCCAGGAGATCAAGGGATTCGGCCCGAAAACCGAGGAGAACATCCTCGACAACGTCGAGTTCGCGCGACAGGTGGGCCAGCGGCAGTTGCTCGGAGAAGCCCGTCCGCTCGCCGACGACGTCCTGGCGTTTCTCGCCTCCCTCGAGGCCGTCGACCGCTGTGAAGTGGCTGGTTCGATCCGGCGCTTTCGGGCCACGATCGGGGACGTCGACGTCCTCGTCGCCGCCGCCGATCCCGAAGCGGTCGTCTCCTCGTTCGTCGCGTGGGACTCCGTCGACGGCGAGATCGAGTCGGGACCGGAGAAAGCGAGCGTTCGGGTCGGCGAGATTCGCGTCGACCTTCGGGTGGTCCAACCGGCCGAGTTCGGCTCCGCCCTGCAGTACTTCACTGGAAGCAAAGACCACAACGTCCGCCTGCGGAACTACGCCATCGACCGCGACATGAAGCTCAACGAGTACGGCGCGTTCGACGTAAGCGAGACCCAGCGTGCCTCGGGGTCCGACGAGGACGCAGGCGACGGCGGACGGCGCGTCGGCGAGCGAGTCGCCGGTGACACCGAAGCCAGCATGTACGATGCGCTCGGACTGTCGTGGATCCCGCCGGAACTCCGGGAGGACCGCGGCGAGATCGCCGCCGCCGAAGCCGGCGAGTTACCCGACCTGCTCGAGCGCGAGGACGTCCGGGGCGACCTCCACAGTCACACCGAGTGGTCGGACGGAAACGCGTCGATCGAGGCCATGGTCGAGGCGGCCGAAGACCGGGGATACGACTACTTCGGGATCGCCGACCACGCCGAGGGTCCCGGCATCGTCGGCGGGATGGGACTTTCGGACACCGAGATTCTGGAGCAGGTCGAGGCGATCCGCGAGGTCGACGCGGCCAGCGGGATCGACGTGTTCGCCGGCATCGAGGCCAACGTCGACGCCGAAGGCGAGATCGACCTGGGAGACGAGGTGATCGACGCGCTCGACGTGATCGTCGCCTCGACGCACAGCGCGCTCGATCAGGACGCCGAAACCGCCACCGATCGTCTGATCCGTGCGATCGAGAACCCGGCGGTCGACGTCCTCGGCCACCCGAGCGGTCGACTGCTGAACGAACGATCCGGCCTCGAGTTCGACGCGTCGGCGCTCGGACGAGCGGCGGCCGAACACGACACCGCACTCGAGGTAAACAGCAACCCGAGACGACTCGACCTCTGGGGGAGCGCCGTTCAGGCCGCACTCGAGGAAGGCGCGCCGATCGCCGTCAACACGGACGCCCACCAGCCGTCGACGCTCGAGTACGTCCGCTGGGGCGTTCACACGGCCCGCCGCGGCTGGGCCGAGGCCGACGACGTGATCAACACCTGGGAACTGACCGAACTCCGGGCGTTCCTGCACTGATCGCCGCCGGTAACGGAGATCGATGCGACTGCTCGTCGACCTCATGTGCGGTGGGATCGTCTCGTACCTGCGAATGTGCAACCACGACGCGGCCTACGCCGGCGACCGTGGACTCGAGGCCGACGACGACCTGCTGGCGGTCGCCCGCGCGGAAAGCCGAACGCTCGTCACGCGCGACGTCGCCCTCGCCGCCCGCGCCACCCGCGCCACCGACGCGATCCTGCTCGAGTCCCGCGAGACCGTCGATCAGCTCGCGGAGCTTTCGGACGCGGGCGTCGACCTCTCGCTCGCCGACCGTCCCCGGTTCTGCGGGCGGTGCAACGGTCGGCTCGAGGGCGTCGACGGCGCGGAACCGACGCCCGAGTACGCGCCGGATCCCGCCGAAACCGAGGTGTATCGGTGCCGGGACTGCCGACAGCACTTCTGGCGCGGAACTCACTGGGACCGGGTGTCGCGGACGCTCTCGCGTCTCGATCGGGACAGCGACGATCCGCTCGACGGCGGCCAGCGGTAGCGGGTCGGCGACGGAGCGAGAACCCGCGTCAGTAGACGGAGACGTCGTCGAATCGTCCGTCGTAGGCGATGTGTCGGGGGTGGGTCGGCTCGGTACCCGACAGAAAGAGTCGGTCCGCTTTCTTCCAGGTGTTTTCGTATCCGAGGTGAGCCAGTTCGAGCGCCGTCGTCATCGCGCGCTCGAGGCCGTTCCGGTGGACGACTCGCCGCGAAGCGCCGTTTTTGAGCGCCTCGAGGAGGTCGGCCTCGGTTTCGACGTCGGCGTCGAACTCGGTGTGGGAGATGCCGACGGTCCGCGGGAGGTGGGCGTACGACGAGGCAAACGGCGGTACCTCGAGTTCGTCCGCGAGTTCGCGCGCTCGACGGTTGTGCGACGGGAGGTGTTTCGGGTTGAAGATCTCGAGGGCGTCGATCGACTCGGCGTACTGCCGGACGTCGTCCGCCGAGAGGCTCACGCTCGCGAACTCGGGATGGGGGACGAGCACGGCCGCGTCCTGGCGCTCGAACTCGGCCATCGCCGCCTCGAGCGTGATGAAATCGGGAACCGGCTCCTCGAGACCGAGCGCGAGGACGTGCTTGCGATCGTGCCAGGGGCCGGTAAACACCTCTCGCGCCGGCACGACCAGCAGCTCGTCGCTCGAGTAGGCTTCGGCCCGTCGACGGACGTCCGGGAGCCGGGTGAAGTGGGGCGCGTAGACGATCGCGTCGAACCCTGCGCTCCGGGCCCTGTCGACGACCGAGTCGTCGAGGACCTTCACGTGACAGTCGACCCGGGAGACTCCTCCGTCGCTCACGACACCGTCTTTCGAGACGGTCGAGTTATGCATTCTGATTCGTCGGTCGGAGCCGTTCCCGGACTGTCCGGCTCGAGTTAGCGGGCGGACCGGACGCGAGCTCGACGGTCGAATCGTGTCAATAATTCTGCTGTACTGCGAAAAGACCAAGAGGTCGGCCGGTCGATTCCACCAACAAATGGCCTGGGAATGTGGAATCGACGGCTGCGGCTCCGTGTTCGAAGACGTCGAATCGGCCGTCATCCATCAGGCGACCGAGCACGAACGTCCCGAGTGCAAAGTCTGCGGGACGATCGTTCCCGACGGATATCTGGCGATTCGCCACGCGTTCAACGAACACAGCCGCGCGGAGTACGTCCGCGCTTACGGCGCTGATTCGGAGGACGTCCGCGAGCGCGAAGAACTGATCGAGGAGATCGAGTCGGTCGCCGACATGGAATTGATCGCAAACGAGTTGACGAAGTAGTCGCCGACGCGCCCGTCCGCGGATCGCGATTACCGCTCGTCGCTGTCAAGCACGCGAATCTGGTCGCCCCGCACCGTCACCGGAATCGGAACCGTCGCCTCGTACAGTTCGACGGTCACCTGGTCTTTGCCCTCGTCGATGCGCTGGACCTGGGCCTTCTCCCCTTTGAACGGTCCGGCGATGAGCTCGACGATGTCGCCCTCCGCGATGCCCTCGACGTCCGGCTTCGGCGAGAGGAAGTGTTCGACCTCCGAGATGTCTGACTCGCCGGGAACGATGCTGCGGGCGTGGGGGATGTCCTCGAGCACGCGCTCGATGGCGGCGTCCCCCTCGGCTTCGACCATCACGTACGACGTCAGCGAGTCGGGCGCGAGCGCGGCGTGGATCTCGGGCTCCTCGCGGTTGATGATCATGTCGGCGACTGTCTGTTCCTGGCTGGCGGTCGTCTTGACGGCGAAGATACCCATCAGAAACCACCGGTCAGTAACAGCATGATCCCGCCGATGATGAATCCGATGAACCCGACGAGCAGGATGCCTGCACCGGCGATCTTCGACACCTGGAGGAACTCCTCGGTGGTGGGTGTCGTTGCCATTTTCAACACCCGCACGTACGAGGTGAGGTCGTACGGAACGTCCATATCTGTCTATTCACAGCCCGGCGTCTTTTATCTGTCTTTCGTGTCCGGCCGGCGCGCGGACGAAACATACGTGCCAGTAATCCCTCGGCCGCTCGCGACGTTGCACTCGACGGCCCGCCGGCCAAGCCCCTCGAGCGCGAACTTCGCCCGTTATGGCCGAAGACGACCGCGACAGAGAAAACGAGCGCGAGGCGGAACGTGAAGCCGAGATCGAGGACGAACTCGAGCGGGTCGATCGCGATCCGGACGAGGTCGACGACGGCGACGGTGATCTCGGCACCCAGAACGCACCCCGGCAGGACGGGACGGACCTCGAGCCCGAAGAGACCGACGAGGACTGACTCGAGCCCGAGGAAACTGACGAGGGGTGAGACGAAGCGAGCGGGCGGACGGTTCGAACCGCTCGATCCACGGACGGAGGTCGCGTCGCCGCTCAGGGGGCGTCGACGGCCGGCCGTTCGTCGAGCGTCAGTTCGACCGTTCCGCGCTCGCCGTCGCGGATCACGTCGACGTCGATCGTCTCGCCGGGGGAGGTCTCGAGCGCGAGCGTCGACGAGAGCAGATCCTGGTTGGGAATGTCGTGGCCGTCGATGGCGACGAGCACGTCGCCCCCGGTCTCGACGTCCGTCCCGTCGATCGTCGTCGTCGCCGTCGCCGGCTCGAGGACGCCGTCGGCCGGCGAGCCGGGGACGATCTCGGTGATCAGGACGCCGCGAGCCTCCTCGAGGTCGTTCGCCGCCGCGATCAGCGGTCCGACCGGATCGACGCTCACCCCGACGTACGAGTGGTCGTACTCGCCGTCTTCGATCAGCGCCGGAACGACGCGGTCGGCGAGCAGCGCGGAGATGGCGAAGCCGATCGTCTGACCGGCCCCGGCGAAGACGATGCCGAGGACCTCGCCCTCGAGCGTGACCAGCGGTCCGCCGCTGTTTCCCGGATTGACCGGCGCGTCGGTCTGAATCGCCGCGGGAATCGAGAACCCGGTCGGGCTCGGCAGCGATCGATCGGTGCCGCTGACGATCCCCTGGCTGAGCGAGGCGTCGAGTCCGAGGGGATTACCGAGCGCGAGCACCTCCTGGCCGATCTCCGGCTCCGCCCGCGCGAACGAGAGACCGGACGCCATCTCGGGGAGGTCCTCGATTTCGATCGCCGCGAGGTCGCTGTGGGCGTCCGTGCCCACGACCGTCCCGGTGCGCCACTGTTCGTCCCTGAACTGACACTCCACGCGATCCGCGTCGCCGACCACGTGGTCGTTGGTGACGACGTAGTCGTCGACGACGAACCCCGATCCGATCCCGCCGGGCGCGTCGTCGATTCCCCCCACCGTGACGAGCACCACGTCGTCGATGGTGTCGTCGTAGACGTCCGCGTACGGGCGGTCTTCGAACGCGTCGCCCTGGTCGCTCGAGCCGACGCCCTCGACCGTTCGTTGCCCGCCGGTCGCGGTCGACGGTCGCGCGCTCGCGATACCTGCGAGGAGGCCGACGCCGACGGAAGCGAACTCCCGCCGGGAGAACCGTCTCGGACCTGGTGACATGCGGGTTCCCACCCCGACGAGCACAATAAAACACCCGCGTGCTATCGTCGCGTTCGCGAGTCGCTCTGCGACGCCCGGCCGCTGCCGGCCGACGCTTCTTGTCCGTTCCGCACGAACCGTCCGGTCCATCGACAGTTGCGGATCGCTCGACCGTCGATTCACACGCATGGACTACCCGCCACTCAGCGACTACGGCATCATCGGCAACGACGACCGCTGTGCGCTCGTCAGCCGACAGGGATCGATCGACTGGTGTTGTTTCCCCCACCTCGAGTCGCCGAGCGTTTTCGCCGCGATCCTCGACGCAAACCGCGGCGGTCGCTTCGCCGTCTCGCCCGCGGCCGACCACGAGTCGAGCCACCGGTACGTCGATCGCACGAACGTCCTCGAGACCACCTTCGAGACCGCTCGCGGCCAGGCGACGGTGACCGATCTGATGCCGATGACCCCCGACGACGAGGCCGGCCGCTTCCAGCGAGCGATCTATCGCAAACTCGAGTGCGACAGGGGTCGCGTCGAACTGGACGTCGCGTTCGAGCCGCGGTTCGATTACGCCCGGATCCGGCCGACGTTCGAGCGAACCGACGAGGGAATCCTCGCCCGCCGGGACGACGAGCGAACCGACGGAATCGACGACCTGCTGGTGCTTTCGGGCGACTGCGAGTTCTCGATCGACCGAACCGACTCCACCGTCACCGCGACGGCTCCGATCGAGGCCGGCGAGCAACGGTGGATTCGCGCGAGCTACGGCGATCCGACGCCGCCGTCGGTCGATCACGACCGCGTCCTCGACGAGACGAAACGGTACTGGCGGGAGTGGGTGGGTGGTCGCAGGGAGTGTCCGGAGTCGATTCCCGAACGCTGGCACGAGATGGTCGTCCGGTCGGAGCTCGTCCTGAAGCTGCTGATCCACCACGACACCGGGGCGATTCCGGCGGCCGCGACCACGTCCATGCCCGAGGCGATCGGCTCGGACCGAACCTGGGACTACCGGTACAACTGGATCCGCGATGCGAAGTTCACCGTCCAGGCGCTTCACAGCACGGGCCACGAGCGCGAGGGCCGGGAGTACTTCGACTGGTTCGTCGACGTCGCCAAAACCGATCCCGAGCAGATCACGCCGCTGTACGGCCTCCACGGCGACGCCGGCGACGAGATCACCGAGCGCGTTCTCGATCACCTCGAAGGATACCGCGGCACCGGTCCGGTCAGAATCGGCAACGGCGCTGCGACGCAGAAGCAACTGGACGTCTACGGCACGATCGTTCAGGCGATCTACGAGACGATCCGGTTCGGCGAGGACGTCGACGTGGACGACGAGACCTGGCAGTCGATCTGTGCCATCGTCGACTACGTCTGCGATCACTGGGACGAACGTGACGCCGGCATCTGGGAGTTTCGAGGAGAACATCGCCACTTCCTCTACTCCAAGCTGCTGTGCTGGGTCGCGCTCGATCGAGGGATCGAACTCGCGGAAACCGGCGACCTCCGCGCGCCGCTCGCGCGCTGGAAGGAGAGCCGGTCGGCGGTCCGGGACGCGATCGAAACGCGCGGCTACAGCGAGTCCGCCGACTGCTTCGTCCAGTACTTCGACGGCGACGACGCGCTCGATGCGACCGCGCTGTTGCTCCCGATTTACGAGTTCCTCCCGCCGGACGACGACCGGGTGCAGTCGACGATCGACGCGGTCATCGACCGGCTGACGACCGACGACGGGCTCGTCGTTCGGTTCGTCGACACCGACGTCCGCCGCGACGAGCAGAAGGCGTTTCTGCTCTGTTCGTTCTGGCTGGTCGACGCGCTCGTCCTCTCGAACCGCGTCGAGCGAGCCCGCGAGTACTTCGAGAACGTCCTCGAGTACGCGAGCCCGCTCGGCCTCTACACGGAGAAAGTCGATCCCGAAACCGGCCAGCTGCTCGGAAACTTCCCGCAGGCGTTCTCCCACCTCGGGCTGATAAACAGCGTGACCTACCTCACCCGGACGCTCGAGACCGAAGGGGACGTCGACTCCGCCGACTTCCAGCCGGAGAACGTACAGGCGCTGTTCCGACGGGCGAACGCGTCGGACGTCGACGATCGGTGACGACCGACGGAAAGACTTAGTAATTTCCGAACGCTACCGGTGACTGTCGTCGGGGTCATGCCTGTTTCACTCCCGACTCCATTTTTCAGGCTCGAGGACACGAGCGCCGTGTGAAGCGGCCGGCGAGCGCCGCCCGAGTGGGCCTCACTCGAGCGCCGCCCGCAGTTCCGCCGGCTCGGCGTCGAAGCCACCGCCTCGAGCCAACCGGTCCGATCCGCCGCCGCCGCCGCCGAACGCGGACGTCAGTTCGTCGAGGACGTCCGTCGCCGGCGGCGAGCCCGCCGAGCCCACGACTGCGAACGTCGACTCGTCGCCGCCGACCGCGACGACGACGTCGGCGGACGAGTTCGAACCTCGATCGTCCCCGGCGTCGGTGAGGCGACCGCCGACCGCGTCGCCGATCACCTCGGTATCGACGTCGTCGACCGTCGCCACCAGCCACCGCGTTCCGCCCCTGTCGAACGAATCGGCGCTCGCGAGCTGTGCGTCGACGAGCGCGCGCTCGCTCGCCCGAAGTCGATCCTCGAGGTCGTCGCGGTCGGCGGCGAGGCGCTCGAGTTCCCCCGGGACGTCTTCGATCGGGGCTCCGAGCGTTCGCTTCGCGTCGAAGACGGCGCGCTTTTCGGCCGTCCGACGATCGATCGCTTGCGGACCCACCGCGAGCTCGATCCGGGTCGATCCCTCGCCGGGGTTCGACCGCCCGAGAACCGTCACCGGGCCGATCTCCCGGGTGTTTCGAACGTGCGTCCCGCCACAGGCCGCGACGTCCCAGGGGGTACTCACGGTGCCGCCGTCCGCGAACCGACGAATCGTCGTTGCGCTGTCGCCGTCGTCTTCGGCACCGACCGTCACGATCCGGACCCGTCCGCTCTCGAACGCGGCGTCTTCGGTGGCGTCGTTGAAGGCGATCTCGTCGCGCTCGCGCGCTTCGGCGACCGGAACGTCGTCCCAGGAGACGGGACGCGACTCCCAGACGGAGCGGTTCACCAGCTCGTTCAGCTCGATCAGCACCTCGTCGTCGACCGCGGTCGACGTCTCGAGGTCGACGCGGACCTTCGACTCGCCGATGTCGAATCCCCCGTATCCGAGGTCGTCGAGTAGCCGCCGGGCCGCTCCGTAGAGAACGTGACTCGCGGTGTGGGCTCGCATGCAGTACATCCGGAACGACCAGTCGACCGAACAGAGAACACGGTGACCGCTTTTGAACGAGGGCTCCTCGGCCAGCACGTGAACCGGCTCGCCGTCGACGAGCTGGACGTCCTCGACGTCGACGTCGCCGACGGTGCCGCGGTCGGCGGGCTGGCCGCCGCTCTCGCCGTAGAAGTAACTCCGCTCGAGCCAGACGCGCCGCCCGTCGATCGCCGTCACTTCGCTTTCGAATCGCGTGGCGTACGGTTCCGCCGCCGCCAGTTGCCCACTCATCGGTCTCACTCCGTCGCCAGGTGCTAAAAGTCTGCTCGCCGTTCGGACGGCTACTCCGAGAGCGAGACGTCGAGGCGCTCCTCGAGCGCGTCGATCAGGCCGCCGCCGACGCCCGCCTGCGTCGCCCGTCCCTGCTCGATCGCGAGGAGATCCTGCTCCCGAGCGCCGAGTTCGTCGGCCAGCTCCTCGCGCTGGAGGCCGGCTTCCTGGCGAGCCTCGACGAGAGCCTCTCCGTAGTTTGTGACGAGGTACGGCAGCGGATCGTCGTCGTAGTTGGTCCCCTCTCGCTCCCAGTGTTCGGAGTCGCCGTCCCAGACGGGGTTCGCCTTCGCCACGTTCTGTGCGGCTTTCTTCTTGCGGCTGGGCTCGTCGTCGCTCGTCGAGGTGCCGGACGAGTCGCGTCGATCCCGACTCCGCTTCTGTGCGTCGTCGTGGGGCGCACAGTCGGGACAGACCTCGAGTTCCGCACCGGCGACGGTGGCGCGTCTGAGCGAATCACTCTCGGCACCGCAGAGTTCACAGTTCGTCCCGCCGCCGCCGGTGGACGAACCCGTCGAATACTTGGCCATGGTATCTTTTGGCAACTGTCGCATTTCAAATCTCCGCTCGATCGGTTGCGTGTGACCTCGGCGCAGGCGCAAGCACAAAGGAAAGGGCTTTTATAACCGCGCTGGGTACGTTCGAGTGCAGAAAGCCAGAGCGGGCGTGGGTAGCCAAGCCAGGCCAACGGCGCAGCGTTGAGGGCGCTGTCCCGTAGGGGTCCGCCGGTTCGAATCCGGTCCCACGCATCGCATACGCGGCACCGTCCGCGAACACACGATGCAGGTGATTTCCCTTCGTGGACATCACCCACGCATAATCCTTCGGAAACCACAGTCCGGAGCGACGGCGCTGTTTCCCGCTCTCGACGGTACTCACGTTCCCCTAGCGACGGCACCGTCGCGGACAGTAACCGCTTTCCGGCCTCGAGCGAACCACGTACCATGGAGTTCGTTCCCCGAGAGCGCGTTCGACCGCTCGCCGCCGTCCTGAGCGTCGTCTCGCTCGCGGTGGTGTTCGCCGCCGCGGGCGGACGAATTCCGCCGTCGACGGTGCCGGCCGCCCCGGAGTGGGTGCTGGCGCTGATCCCGCACGTCAACGTCGTCATCAGCGCGACGGCGATCGGAACCATCGCGGTCGGCTGGCGGGCGATCCGTCGCGGAGCCGTCGGTCGCCACCGAATCGCGATGCTCGCGTCGTTCGGGCTGTTCGCCACCTTTCTCGTGTTGTACCTCTATCGGCTCGTCGCGACCGGCGGCCCGCAGCCGTTTCCCGGCCCGGATCCGGTGTATCAGTTCGTCTACATCCCGGTGCTCGTCGTTCACGTTCTCCTCGCGGTCGTCTGTATCCCCGTGCTCTACTACGCGCTGTTGCTCGCGGCGGCCTACTCCGTCGACGAACTGCCCCGGACGAACCACGCTCGCCTCGGCCGGATCGCGGCCGCCCTGTGGCTGGTCTCGTTCTCGCTCGGAATCGTCGTCTACCTGCTGTTGCACGCGGTCTACTGAGGGGGATTGCCGGACCGATCTATCGGGACAGCGCGAACCGTCGCGGCTACACCGGATCCGACGGAGCGCAATTCGTCCGACGGGGTTCGATGGTCGCCGAGCGACCGGACGGTCACCGAACGACGCGACCGGGTGTTCACGTGCCGGTCGAAGCTTCAACAGTCCGGCCGCCGTATCGACACCGAGTGCGATCGCTCGAGGACATCCCATGACAGACCACTACGAGTACGACGACCGATCGGCGTCTCCGTTCGAGGAGAGCGAATCGACTGACGAGTTCGACGCGTCGCTGTCGCCGGAGACGGTGACGGAGAAACTGGCGGACGGAACGGTGGCGCTCGCGGTCGGCGGCGCGTTGATCCTGTCGGCGATCCGATCGCTGGTTCGCGGACGGTGGCGGGCGATTCCAACCGCCATCGCCGGCGGCGCGCTGATCGAGTACGGCCGGCGACGACGGCGCTCGAGTCGCTCGTCGGCACAACGGTCAGACCGCCACGAGTCAGCAAACGCGGAGGGCGCGCCGCGAACCGAGTTCACCGAGGCGACGGAGGAGTCGGAGCCGCGGTCGAAACCCGGAATGGAGGACGACGACGCACAGGATCCCCGGCGGAACACCGACGACGACGCCGTCTCGATCGACGTCTCCGAGACGGCGACCGCCGACGAGGCGAGCGAGGCGACGGGACCCGACCCCGAACAGGCCCAGCCCGCACAGACCGACGCGATCGAGCCGGAAGAGGAGCCGGCGGAGGACGCTTCGCACCTGCGCGTCGAACCCGACGACGCGGAGCCGTCCGATCGAGCCGGCGACGGCGACGGGGCGGAAGGCCCCGACGCGGACGAGGAGGGCGCTGAAGATGCCGGCGCGGACGCCGGAGACGATGCGAAGGCGTCCGACGATTCGGAGAGCGAACGGGACTAGACGCGTTCTCGCGCCGGCATCGCCCTACGGACAGCCGTCGACGAGCCCCTCTGCGATCTCGATCGCCGTTTCGTCCGCGAACGAATCGCCGACGAAGATCGAGTAGTACAGGCCGTCGCACGACCACTCGAGTTCCGTTCCCTCGTCGGTCTCCGCGATCGTTCCGGTGGCGTCCCCGACGTCGACGGGTTCGCCGTCGGTCGCGAACTCGCGCGAACCGTCGCTCGTCGTCACCGACACCGTCCCCTCGTCGCTCCGGTAGAACAGCGAGACCTGCGACCGGTTCTCGTCTGGGAACTCGTAACTGCTGATTCCGTCAGGTTCGACGCCGTCGGGGAGCGAGTCAGGATCGGGTTCTGCGACCGCGAACGGAACGAGTTCGGCCGCCGAGTCGACCGTCTCGTGGCGTTCGATCGTCGGGAGGACGATCGCTTCGGTCTCGTGGTCGTCTTCACCGCCGGATTCGTCGTCGGTACCCGTTTCGTCGCCCTCCCCCTCCTGCTGGGCGTCCTCACCGACGCCTCCGTCACCGGCGTCGCCGCCACTGCTTTCGTTCCCCGCGTGCTCGTCGACGGCCGAATCGATCTCGAACAGCTCGTCGTCGAGATCCGGTTCGACCGAGAGGTTTCGGTACGTGGTCTCCAGTTCGAGGTCGTCGCCGACGACGGCGTGGCGGATCGGAAACAGCGTCTCCCGGTCGAGCCACACCTCGACGCGATCGACTCCGCGATCGTCGACCTCTCGGTCGGTGGTCTCGAGCGGAACGACGTACTCGGTGTCTCCGACGAGGACGTCGAGCGACCGGTCGACCGTCTCGTTTGCCGGCGGATCGAACGCGAGCCGGTAGACGTCCCGCCCGTCGAGGGCCGTTTCCTCGAGTTCCGTCACGGCGTAGCGATCGTCGGCGAGGTACTGCCGTTGCTGGGCGTACAGCCCCTCGAGAAACGACGGTCGATCGGACGCGAGTTCGATCGTTCGGACGGCGTCGGTTTCGGGATCGTACTGCCACCGGGTCTCGCCGTCGGTGACGACGACCGCTCCGTCCGACGTCTCGATCCGACTCGCGCCGTCGTCGCGGAGCCAGACGGCCTCCTCGCGCTGGATCGATTCTCCGTTTATCTCCTCGCGAACCTCGAGCGTCGCCGCAATCTCGCTCGGCGGCGCGTCGGTTTCGAACCGATCCTCGAGGTCGTCGCTCGAGACGTCGTCGCCGGGAAGCGCGACGCAGCCGGCGACGAGCAGGGCGATGGCGACGACGAGAAGGGGGAGGGTGAACCGTCGGGCGGCGCGTGGGGGCATACTGACGAGTAACGGCCGAGTAATGATATATATTTGACTGAATCGTTCGGCAACGAACGGCCGACTCCGGACGACGACCGCGACCGTCGGGCAGCGGTACCGCTCGAGATCGCGATCGCCGGACTGCTCGTACGTCGATCGGTCGCAGGCTGCGTGCTACCCCCGGTAGCCGACGCCGCGAGCGAACAGCTTCGTCACGTAGCTCAGGACGAGCAGGGTGACGACTAGCGCGCCGAGGGCGTACGGGTGAAATCCGTACACCATCTCGCGAATCGCGTACGCGATCACCAGAACGCCCATCAACAGCGCAGTCGCGCCGATCCAGCGGGAGGCGTACGCCTCGTCGACCGACTCGTCGTACTCCGCGTGGAGGTCGGCCCGGCCACGAACGCCGATCAGGTACCCCAGACCGAGAATCGCAACGCCACAGAGAAACCAGACCGCGCCGCTGACGTGGTTTGGATCGACCATCTCCACCGAAACTGGGACGACCCGGCGAATAAGTCCGCCGATCGAGACGTCGTTTCGAGTGACGATTCCGAGCTTTTCGTATACAAAAGATATTTTCCCGTCGGAGCAAAACGAACACGCATGAGTACCCAGGCGACGGAAGATCGCATTCTCGAGGTTCTCGAAGAGGACGCACAGGCCTCGTACGCCGAGATCGCGGATCGGGCGAACGTCTCGAAGCCGACGGTCAGAAAGTACATCAAACAGCTCGAGGAGGACGGCGTCATCGTCGGCTACTCGGCCGACGTCGATCCGAAGAAGCTCTCGAGTCAGACCATCGCGCTCGTCGGTCTCGACGTCGCGAGCGAACGGTACGTCGAAGCGACGAAGGCGTTGAAGGAACTCGAGGAGATCGAGGCGCTGTACAGCTCCAGCGGCGACCACATGCTGATGGCCGAAGCTCGCGCGGTCGACGGGGACGCCCTCGGCGAGTTCATCTCCGAGGAACTGCTCGAGATCGACGGCGTCACCGCAGCACACCCGTCGTTCCTCCAGGAACGGCTGAAGTAACCTTCGTCCGCCCGCTTCCGTCGCTCGCCTCGGCGTCCGACCCGAAACGGACGCGGACGCCGGGATTTTCACGCTGGCCGTCGTCCGAACTCGTATGCCGTCGTACGACCGCCGAACGACAGTCGACGCGCCGCTCGAGGAGCTCTGGCAGTTTCACTCTCGGGTCTCCGGACTCGAGACGCTGACGCCCGACTGGCTGGGGCTTCGCGTCGAATCGGTGATAGGGCCCGACGGGCGAACGGACCCGGACGTCCTCGAAACCGGATCGGAACTGTCGCTGTCGACCCGACCGTTCGGTCTCGGACCGCGCCAGTACTGGACCTCCGAGATCACCGATCGCGTGCGCGAGGACGGACGCGCTTACTTTCGCGACGAGATGATCCACGGCCCGTTCGATCGCTGGGTGCACACGCACCTCTTCTACGCCGACGGCGACCGGACGATTCTGCGCGACCACGTCGAGTACGACCTTCCGCTCGGACCGCTGGCTCCCGCGAGCGCGCCGTTCTCTCGAATCGGCTTCGAGGTCACGTTCCGAGAGCGCCACCGGGCGACGAAGGCGGCCCTCGAGTGATTCGGATCGGGCCGAGAGCCGCCGCGTCGAGGGCGTTCCACGACTGGGGGTTCGGGTCCGTTCGACGACCGAACCACGGGCGTTTTGGTCGTCGGACCGGTATCGTCCCGTATGACCAGGCTCGAGCGGGAGCCGTTCGCGCGGCGGAGGTTTCTCGGCGCGCTCGCGGCGGGAACCGGCGTCGGTGTCGCGGGGTGTCTCGGAAACGGGGGTGCCGAGAGTGAAGACGGCGGCGACGATCACGCCGGCGACGGAAACGACGGCGAACACCAGTACGCCACGTCGCTCGAACACCCCGGCGACGAGCCGATCGAGTTCACGGACGACCAGCACTGCCCCGTCTGTAACATGACGCCGGCCGACTATCCGCAGTGGCAGTGCCAGCTCGCACACGACGACGGAACGGGCGCGGCGTTCGACACGCCGGGCTGTCTGTTCGCGTACTACGCCGTCCCGCCCACGGATGCGCCGGTCGCCGCCGCCTGGGTGACCGACTTCGAAACCGAAGCGCTCGTCGACGCGTTCGAGGCGCACTTCGTGGTCGTTACGGACGAAGACGCCGTCACCGGCGAGGTGATGGGGCTCAACCCCCGTCCGTTCGCGGATCGGGACGACGCCGTCGCCTACCTCGACGAGTGGGAAGCCGAGGAGCTAACCGAAGAGGACGTCGTCTCGCTCGAGGACGTCGACCGCGAGGTCGCCGCGATCTACCGCGGGAACCGGCTCCCCGACGAGTGAGACGGCTATTGCGACGATGTACCGGCGGGATCGCGGACGGATCGCGGTCCCGCCAGCGACGACTCACAGGAGTCCGTCCGATCGACCGGTTCGGAAAGCGTTTCCTCCCCCGAGTGAGTTGACCACGGCGTGAACGCGTGGGATCTCGAGGTTCCGACTCCGTACGTCGCGCTCGCCTTCGCCATCTTCGCCGCGAGCACCAGCGCCGTGCTCGTTCGGTTTAGCCACGCTCCCAGTTCCGTCGCGGCCTTCTACCGCGTGCTGTTCACCACCGCGATCGTCGCTCCGATCGCTCTATTTCGCTACCGGGAGGAGTTCACTCACCTCTCGCGAACCGATCTCGGCTTCGCGATCGTCGCCGGCGTCGCGCTGGCCGCCCACTTCGCGGCGTGGTTCGAGAGTTTGAATCACACGAGCGTCGCCGCGAGCGTCACGCTGGTCCAGACCCAGCCGATCTTCGTCGCGATCGGCGCCGCGCTCGTCCTCGGGGAGCGCGTCTCGCGTGCGACCGTCGTCGGCATCGCGATCGCGATCGCCGGCGCCGCCGCGATGTCGCTGGGCGACGCCGGTCAGGCACCGATTTCCGACGCGACGACGTACGGCAACGCACTCGCCGTGCTCGGAGCCGTCACCGTCGCCGGCTACGTCCTCGCCGGCCGCTCGATTCGTCAGCGCGTTTCGCTGTTTCCGTACGTGACCGTCGTCTACGCCGCGTGTACGGCGTCGCTGTTCGTCCTCGTCGGCGCGCAGGGCCACGCGTACGTCGCCTACCCCGCCCGCGAGTGGCTGCTCTTTCTCGCCATGGCCGTCGGTCCCGGCGTCTTCGGTCACACCGTCGTCAACTGGGTCCTGAAACACCTCGAGTCGGTCGTCGTCAGCGTCTCCTGGCTCGGCGAACCCGTCGGCGCGACCGTCCTCGCGCTCGTCCTGCTGGCCGAGGTTCCCGACGCCGTCACCGTCGTCGGCGGTCTGGTCGTCCTCGCGGGAATCTACGTCGCGACGATCGACCGTCATCGACGGCGGTCGAGGGGCTGACCTGACGTCGCGAACTCCCGGCCGACTCGACGACGCCAGCAACACGGCCGACGCAGGGGACGTGCGATCCACGGCCTCGACCCTGCTCCGGCGGTCCGTTCGTTTAAGTACTGTGGGGCGACCAGACGGAGCGATGGCCACCGGCCGAATCGCACTCGTCGTCGCGCTCGCGGTTTCGCTCCTGGTCGCCGGAGCGGGGGCCACCGCGGCCTCCGGACCCGACTCCGACCCGAGGGACGGCGTCGAACAGCAGTTCTCGAGCGATCACCAATCCTCGAGCCGAGACGTCGTTACGGGACCCGATTGCGTCCCCGACGACGGGAGGAACGCGGGGGACGAACGCGAATCGCCCCGAATCGTCGAACTCTATCCGAACCCCACGACGCACGGAAACGTCGGCGAGTACGTCGTCGTCGCGGTTCCGGACGGGACGAGCCTCGAGAACTGGACGATCACCGACGGTCACACGACCGCGGCGCTTCCGAACGAAACGGTCTCCGGCCGCATCGCGGTCAGCGCCGATCCCGACGTCGCCGCCGATCTAACCGACCATCCCGTCCTCGAACTCGACGGAACGGTCCGGCTCGCCGTCGACGGAGACGAACTCTCGCTCAGAAACGGCAGTCGGACCGTCGACGCCGTCGCCTACGATCGCGCGCCGGTCGCCGAACGATGGCACCGAACCGACGACGAACCGGGGGGCGACCGAGGCGCGTGGGTTCCCCGCGACGGGACGTGCTTTCCGCCGACCCGATCCGGCGTCGGGGACGCGACGGCGTTCGTCCTGCCCGACTCGCCCGAGATTCCCCTCGAGACGATCGAGCGCGCGGACGATCGCCTCCTGCTCGCGGGATACACCGTCACGTCCGACGCCGTCGCCGCGGCGCTCGTCGAGGCGGCCGATCGCGGCGTCGACGTCGCGGTGCTGTTCGAATCCGGCCCCGTCGGCGGCACCTCCGAATCGACCGAGCCCGTACTCGAGACCCTCGAGTCGGGTGGCGTCGACGTTCGCGCCATCGGCGGCGAGGGGGCGCGCTACCGGTTTCACCACGCGAAGTACGCCGTCGCCGACGACCGCATCGTGGTGACGAGCGAAAACTGGAAACCCTCGGGGACCGGCGGCGAATCGAGCAGGGGATGGGGCGTGCGGATCGACGACACCGCGCTCGCGGCCGAACTCGCGACGGTCTTCCGTGCCGACTTCGAGGGGTGGGATACGCAACCGTCCGCGGCGTTTCGCGAGAACGCGACGTTCGTCGACGAGGGTGGACCCGACCGGCCGCGAGAAGCCGAGTTCGAGACGAACCACGCGCCCCGGACGGTTTCGGTCGACGCCGCCGAACTGCTGGTCGCGCCCGACAACGCGGACCGTCGACTCGAGGATCTCCTCGCTCGGGCAGAAAACGAGATTCTCGTCAAGCAAGCCAGCGTCGACGCGGACGTCGGAGTTCTCGAAGAGAGCGTCGCAGCGGCCCGACGCGGCGTCGACGTTCGGATCCTGCTCGATTCGACCTGGTACCACGAGGACGACAACGCGGCGCTCGCCGCCGAACTCGAGGCCGCCGCGGCCGCCGAGGGGCTCCCGCTCGAGGCGAAGCTGGTCGACGACACCGACCGGTTCGAGAAGATCCACGCGAAGGGCGTGGTGATCGACCGGGAAGTCGCCGTCGTCGGGAGCGCGAACTGGAACGACAACGCGTTCGAGAACAACCGCGAGGTGCTGATCGTCCTCCACGGCGACGCGGCCGGCGAGTACTACGCCGAGGTCTTCGAAGCGGACTGGCGCGGCGACGCGTGGACGCTGCCGATCGAACTGAGCGTCGCCGTCGTCGCCGCGTTACTCGCCGCAGCGCTCGTCGGCCGTCGATACGTCCGGTTCGGCGATCACCCACCGAATCGACCGCCACCCTAGCGCGGTCTCTCCGCGTTGGTCTCCCGACGCGTTCGCGGAGTAGAACCCGCCACGCCCGACGGCCCGCGACCACGCCCGCGGCGACCGCTGGAGTCGTCGCCCGTCGTCGTCCGGATGCCGGCGTCTCGACGCGATTCCGGACGAACTGTTGTAAGTCGTTCCGACGGACCGCCTCAGTTCGCCGGCCCGCAGACCTCGAGTCGTTCGCAGCAATCGCGCTCGGGATCGAAGCAGTCCGGACACTCGGCGGGTCGGTCGATGATGGTATCCAGGCGGTCTGCGACCGTGTCGTCGATGACGCTCTCGAGGGTTCGGGCCTCGTCGCGAAACTCCTCGACCTCGAGGACGTTGGCGAGAAACCGCTCGATGATGCAGTAAGTTTGGAGGGCGTCGTGGGCTCGCTCGAGACCTTCGTCGGTGAGGCTCGCACCTTTGTACTTCTCGTGTTCGACGAGCCCCCGGCCCTCGAGTTTTCCGATCATCTCGTTGACGCTCGCCGGGCTCACCTCGAGAAGCTCCGCGAGCGTTCCCGTCGACGCGGGCCCCTCCTCCATTCGCTGGGCGAGGTAGATCGCCTTCAGATACTGGTCTGCCGTATTCATCGGGATCCTCCGGGACTGTCGGGCTCGATCGTCCGTGCTCCGGTCATGCCCGTTCCTCCATGATTTCGGTGACCTCCTCGACACCCTCCTTTTCCTCCTCGCGGATGTCGTACAGGGTCTCGAGCAGTCGATCGCGCTCGAGCGCGAACTCGACGTCGGAGGCCTCGATCGCGTCGATCAGATCGTCGTAGAATTTGTAGGCGGTCTCTTCGTTACACAGCTGATCGTAGAGGACGCCGTCGGTGTCCTCCGGGGGGCCGTACTGTGCGTCGACTAACGCGTTGATCTCCTCGTAGGCGACGGTCTCGGCGTCGAGATCGTCGATCAGCGCCTCCAGTCGCTCGCGGTGGTCGGCCGACTCCTCGGCCGCCTCGACGAGCAACGCTCTGACCTCGTCGTCGACGGCTTCCCGCTCGTCCTCGGGAAGGGACTCGAGGTGGTGGGCGGCGCGTGACTCGACGACCTCCTCGAGGACGACGCCGATCTGGAGGAGTCGAGCGAGCTGGTGGTCGCTCGAGACACGCTGTCCCAGACTCATGACTACTCCTGAGTGTGCCTGTTACTTAACTTCGTGCATCCGAACCGGTCACGAAATGACGTCGCGTCGGACGGCCGGGACGGCGACGCGAGGGCACCGACTCTCGAGACGATCCGAGGATCGGGCCGTCGGGCTCGTCGGCCGTCCACACGATCAGATCGTTCGATGTCGGACAGCTGCCGATCGTGCGGGTTGCTGTCCGGACGTTCCGCCGGGACAGCCGGACATCCGCGGTCTCACCGGAACTGACGGAAGGCGGTCCGTCTCAGTCGTCGGCGTACAACTGTCGACCGTCGAGGTCGGGACGGGTGACGTCGCGGTCGCTTTCTTCCCCCTCGATGTCGTACGGATACTGGCCGGTGACGCAGCCGAGACAGAGGTCGATGCGCTCTTTCCCGAGAACGTCGGCGACGGAGTCGGTCGAGAGGTATGCGAGGCTATCTGCGTCGATGGCGTCCCGAATCTCGTCGACGGTCTTGTCGGAGGCGATCAACTCCTCGCGGGTGGCCATGTCGATCCCCATGTAACAGGGGGCGACGATCTCCGGTGCGCCGATTCGCATGTGGACCTCCGTCGCGCCGCAGTCTTTGAGCAGCTGGACGAGCTGTGTCGAAGTCGTCCCCCGGACGATCGAGTCGTCGATGAGGGTGACGGTTTTCCCCTCGACGGTCGATTTGATCGGGTTGAGCTTCAGCCGGACCGCGCGCTCGCGTTCGTCCTGCGTGGGCATGATGAACGTCCGACCGACGTATCGGTTTTTCATCAACCCCTCCGCGAACTCGACGCCGTCGTCCGCCTCCGGCCGCGTTTCGCCGTCGGCGGTCGTCTCGGTCGCCGCGTCGGCGTAGCCGGAGGCGAACGCCCGTCCGGAGTCGGGGACCGGCATCACGACGTCGGTTTCGACGCCGCTTTCGGCCCAGAGCTTCCGGCCGAGGTTCCTGCGGGCCTCGTATACGAGCGTTCCGTCGATCACGCTGTCGGGCCGGGCGAAGTAGACGTGCTCGAAAAAGCAGTGTGCCGTGTGCTCGCGGTCGATCAGCTGGTAGGAGTCGAACCCCTGGCCGTCTTTCCGGAGGACGACCAGTTCGCCGGGTCTGACGTCGCGGACGAGTTCGCCGTCGAGCGTGTCGATCGCCGACGACTCCGAGGCGAGGATGTAGCCGTCCTCGAGTGTTCCGATACAGAGCGGCCGATTTCCCTGGGGATCGCGGACGCCGAGGACGGTCTCGTCGTGGCTGATCGTCAGCGCGTACGAGCCGTGGATCCGCGTCATCGTGTGCTTGACCGCGCGGACGAGGTCCTCCTCGAGGAGGTTTCGCGCGAGGTCGTGGGCGATGACTTCCGTGTCCCCGTCGCTGGTGAAGGCGTGACCCACGGCTGCGAGTTCGTCGCGGATCTCGTCTGCGTTGACGAGGTTGCCGTTGTGGCTGAGGCCGAGCGATCCGCTCTTGAACGAGACGGAAAACGGCTGGGCGCAGCTCGAGTCGACCGATCCGGCGGTCGGATAGCGGACGTGGCCGATTCCGGCGGAGCCGTTGAGCACGTCGAGATCACCTTCGTCGAAGATTTCGCCCACGAGCCCCATCTCGACGTGGGCGTGTTGCTGGAAGCCGTCGTGGGTGACGATGCCCGCGGACTCCTGGCCGCGGTGCTGGAGTGCGTAGAGCGCGTAGTACAACGGTCGTGCCGCGTCCCGACCGGCCAGTGAGACGCCGACGACGCCGCACTTTTCGGTCATTCCTGTTCGCCGGGGAGTCTCGCCCCGCCCATCAGTCATGGTCGTCCGTAGGGCCCCCGGTCGATAAAAATCCCCGTGTTTGTGCTCTCAACTCCGTCAGGAAGGTTGATCGTTATCCACGATCGTGCATACCAGCACGGACCGCGCCGATACCGGCTCCGACCGGCGGCCGCGGTGGCGGCGTCCACGAGACGACGCCGTCGACGCGCCGGATCGGTGGCGATGACACAGCGTTCAAGAGTGTTGACTCGTACCGTACGGTATGCGACTCGAGGAGTACTGGGGAGTCGGCCCGAAGACGCGGGAGGCGCTGGTCGAGGAGCTGGGACGGGAGCGAGCGATCCGGGCGATCGAGAGCGGCGACGTCCGGACGCTTTCGGACGCCGGACTCCCGCGCGGCCGGGCGACCCGGATTCTGCGGCGGGCGACCGGCGACGGCGGGATGGAGACGCTCGCGACGAGCGACGCGCGGGCCGCCTACAAGGAACTGCTCGATCTGGCGGTCGAGCACGCGGTGACGCGGCGCGCGGCCGACCGAATTCGCGTCCTGACGCCGCTCACCGAGCGCGAGGCGATGGAAGATCGCCTCGACGACGTTCTCGCCGCCCGTGACGCCTGGAGCGACCTCTCCGAGCCCGATCGGACGACGGTTCTCGAGGCCTACGACCGCTACGACGAGCGCGACGAGAGCGAACACGCCGCCGTCGAGACCGCGATCGCACTCCTCGACGCCGGCGTCGATACCGGCCCGTTCGCGGCGATCGCCGACCTCGAGCGGGATCGACTCGAGCGGGCGGCGACGGCGCTCGCGGCCCTCGACGACGGCCGAGGCCGCGTCCGCGAGGGGGCGGACGACGAACTCGATCGGCTGCGGGACGCCCTGGGTGCCGTCGAGGACATGGACGCGAACGCCCTCGAGCTGATCGAGGAGTTGCGTTCCGACGGCGTTCGCGACGTCGGGCAGTTCCGCGAGGCGTTCGAGGATCGCCTGCTCTCGGAGACGGCCGTGACGGTCGATCAGGTTCGTGACGCGATGCCGACCGACGCCGCGGACGCGACCGACTTCGTCGGCGGGACCCTTCGGGGACTGCGGAGCGATCTGACGGCCGCGGTCGACGAACGCGAAGAGACGGTCGCGCGCGACCTCGAGGAGACGCTCGAGGAGTCGAGCGATACCGTCGATCGGGCCGTCGAGGCGGTCGACGCCGCCGCGTTACACCTCTCGCTCGCGCGGTTTGCGCTGTCGTACGACTGCACCCGCCCGACGTTCGTCGAGGGCGATTCGGCGGTCGTCTCGGTCGTCGGCGCGCGGAACCTCACGCTCGTCGCCCGCGAGAGCGAGTCCGTTCAGGCGATCACGTACGCCCTCGGCGATCACGAACTGGCCGCCGACGGCTCGAGCGAGGTGGAGGCCGACGACGGAGGACTCGAGGTAGAGATCCCGGGCGACGAGCGAGTCGCCGTGCTGACCGGGGCCAACAGCGGCGGCAAGACGACGCTGCTCGAGACGCTCTGTCAGGTGGTGTTGCTCGCGTCGATGGGGCTTCCGGTGCCCGCCGAGCGCGCGGCGGTGACACCGGTCGACTCGCTCGTGTTCCATCGCCGGCACGCGAGTTTCAACGCCGGCGTTCTCGAGTCGACGCTCCGGTCGATCGTGCCGCCGCTGTCGTCGGGCGGCCGGACGCTGATGCTCGTCGACGAGTTCGAGGCGATCACGGAGCCGGGAAGTGCGGCCGACCTGCTGCACGGACTCGTCACCCTCTCGGTCGACCGCGACGCGCTCGGGGTGTTCGTCACCCACCTGGCGGACGACCTCGAGCCGCTGCCGCCGGAGGCGCGCGTCGACGGCATCTTCGCGGAGGGGTTGAACCCGGACCTGGAGTTGCTCGTCGACTACCAGCCGCGGTTCGACACCGTCGGCCGATCGACGCCGGAGTTCATCGTCTCGCGACTGGTCGCGAACGCGACCGATCGGAGCGAGCGCGTCGGCTTCGAGACGCTCGCTGAGGCGGTCGGCAACGACGTCGTCCAGCGGACGCTCGCGGACGCGCGTTGGAGCGAGTGACGGCGATCCGTTCCCCTGAGGTCGAACGAGACCGCTCGTTCGGCGCGATTCGGCGAGGGGGATTTCACCTGTCGTCGTCCCCGAGCCACGCGTCCGGCCGCGGCGCGGACGCCGATCCGCGTCCGGAGGCGTCGCCGTACGTGTAGACGATCCCGTCGCCGTCCTCACAGATCCGCGACTCGAGGTAGGCCCGGGCCGCCCGTCGAGAGAGGACGCCCATCTCGATCGCGTCGCCGAGGGTGGTCTTGATCGCCCGAAACCACGTTTCGACGTCTCGATCGTCGTCCGGACGGCACTCGACGATCGCGCCGCGACCACCGTCGCGGCCGTCCCCCCACTCCAGCCAGCAGACGCGATAGGCGGTCACTGCGTACTCGGCTGGCGGCCGGACGAGATACAGCGCCTCGTGAACGCACGGATCGAGAAAGTCCGTCAGAATCCGATCCCGCGAGACCGAGTCCGCCAGCAGGCCGGGATCGACCGCGCCGTCTGCGAGCGGGTCGGCGGCGGTGATCGCCGTCGCGAGCGCGAGATTCTCGCCGCCCCAGTGGCTGTAGCGCAGGTCGTAGAGGTGATCGGGTCGCCGGTAGGCGACGAGCGCTCTATGGCCCATCGGCGTCACCCCGCGGCGAACTCCGGCTGACTGTGCTCGAGCGGCGACCGGACGGATCGTCGTCCATCGCGTGCTCTGGCCGCCCGTCGGTACTTGAACCTCCGCATCCGGGTTCGATGGACAGCCCGGCGTCCGCGCTGGGATTGCGCGGTGGCCGGGTCTCTGTCGATTGCGCGTCGCCCCCGTCCCCGATCGGATGCCGATTCTCCGCCGTCGATCGAAACGGCGAAATCGCTCGAGTTCGGAGACGGAGACGAGCGCGAATGAGTGCGACCTACGACGCGGTCGTCTTCGACAACGACGGCGTGCTGACGACGCTGACGGATCGCGAGGTGCTACTCGAGGCGATCACCGATGCCTTCCGCGAGGTCGGCGTCGCGGAGCCGCCCGCCGAACAGGTTCGGACGCTTCTCGGTCCGGACGTCGACTCCGTCCGGCGAATCGCCCGGGACCACGGCGTCGACGCCGAAGCCCTCTGGGAAGCGCGCGAGCGCGCGGCAGTGACGGCCCAGTTCGAGGAACTCGTTGCCGGCCGGAAGCGACCGTACGAGGACATTGCGATCCTCGAGGAGCTCGAGGTTCCGACGGGGGTCGTGAGCAACAACCAGCACGAGACGATCGCGAACGTCCTCGAGCAGTGCGATCTCGCGGAGTTCGACGTCTGGTACGGGCGCGAGCCGTCGCTCGAGGGGATCGCACGCAAGAAGCCCGAACCGTACTACCTCGAGCGCGCGATCGACGACCTCGGCGCGACGAACCCGCTGTACGTCGGGGACAGTCCCGTCGACGTGATTGCCGCCGACGCGGCGGGGGTCGACGCCGCGTTCGTCCGCCGGGATCACCGCCTCGAGTCCGAGCCGCCGACCGATCCGGAACCGACGTACGAGATCGACTCGCTCGAGGAGATTCGTCCGCTCGTGTGACGGTCACCGGTCGATCGGTTGCGAGCGCCGGGGGGCGTCGAGTCGATTGCGGTCGGCGGGTAGCGACGGCGCGATACCGCTCACTCCGGCGCTTCGATTCGCCGCTCGGCGCGCGCTTTGACGGCCCGGTTCATCGCCTCGAACCCGCGCTCGATCCGCTCTTCGTCGACTAGCAGTGAGACCAGCGCGCCACGGAACGTCTCCCGGTGGAGCAGTCTGGTTCGCTCGCCGTCGTCGATCGGCACGAGGTGGAACTCGTGGTAGCCGTCGAGGGCGAACGGAACCGCCAGCCGGCCGAGCCAGGCCAGCCGTCTGTTCTCCTCGACGGCGACGACCTCCGGCGTGAACGTCAGCTCTCGCGACTCGGGGGGATCGATTCGAACCCGGAGCTGCTCGCCCTCGGCCGGAATCCCCTCGATCGCCCGGACGAACGGGTTCCACTCCGGGTAGCTCTCGAACTCGAGGAGGACGTCCCAGACGACGTCCGGCGGCGCGTCGATCTCTTCGAACACCTCGACCTGCTTCATGCTAGCTAGCCACGCAGTCGCGTCGTATGCTTCTATCGGTGGTCGGGTCCGTCGAGCGCGGTCCGGCTCGTCCGAAACCCGACTCGAGTCGACTCGGCGTTCGGCCGCGAACGACGCCGGTTGGCGGGGCTCGGCGTCCGATCGCGGTTTTGTTTCGTCCATTTCGACTGTACGGTATTGCGGCGAAACGACGATCGGGCGCGGCTTCGCCGGGAATTCGTCGCGCGAGACCGGACGAACACCGGCGAAACGCGACACGCACCGCCCTCGAGTCGGATTGCGTCGTCATCCCGTCGGAGACACCGTGCGGTTTCTATTTCCGTCCCGAACTCGAATACCATCGTATGCCACACGGACAAGACGTCGAAGACGACACCTCCGAACTGTCGTCCGAGTACGAGTGTCTCCAGTGCGGACGAATAGTCAGAGCCGAGACGAACCCCGGCGAGTGCGAGGAGTGTGGCGGCGACTTCCAGAATCGGGCGAAGTCGGTCGAGTAGCGTTCCGATACGTTCCGGCGCTGCCTCGGAACGCGTCCTCCGGGATGAGCGCCTCCAGGTCGTCCGGACGACGGCGTCTTCCACGACCGAACAGGCGAGGTGAACCGGGACGACATTCCCGGAGGTCAGCGGAACGTCGTCCGGCAGGCCCCCACGAGAGACGCGAAACCGTCGGCTTCGCGGGACGGCGAGGCGCTTCGATTCTCGACCCACCCAACCCCGAGGCGGTTCACGCGTCGCGTCGGCTCTGGCGGTATTGCTCCCGCGTGATCGTGTAACGGTGGTGGTCCGCGACCTCGTCGCCGATCGGTCGCCAGTTTCGCAAGCGGCCGTCGTACTGCCCGCCCGCGGTATCGACGACCGTCTCGATGGCCCGTTTCGACCGTTCGTTCCCGTCCGCGTGGTCGAGCGCCACCACCTCGAGATCGAGGCGACCGAATGCGAGGTCGGCCAGCGCCGTCGCGCACTCGCCGGCGTAGCCGTTGCCCCAGTACTCCGTGCCGAGGGTGAAACCGATCCGCGCCGCCCGGCGGTCCCACTCCGGGAATAGCCCCGTGTACCCCGCAAGCGAACCGTCGGCCGTGTAGACCACATACTGTGCGGATTCGGCCTCGTCCCACGACGCTTGCGCCTCGACGAGCTGGTCGCGGGCCTCCTTGACCGACGCGTACGGCTCCTGCGGGACGTACTCGAACACGTCGTCGACCCCCTCGCCGCCTCGGGCGAAGCGGGCGTACAGTTCGAAGACGTCGACCCGTTCCTCGCAGAACTGCTCGAGGACGAGCGCGTCCGTCTCGAGGCGTTCGGGGTACATACCGAACGGTTCGAGGGAGTCGGGCAAAAGTGTACGCGCTGGAACGATTCTCGTTCCATCCGACCGCTCCCGAGGGCCGAACGCTACTCGTAGGACACCTCGAGCGTCAGCGCGCGCTCGAGCAGCTCTTCGTCGTAGTACGCCGCGGTCTGCTCCCGGCGGGTGTCGTGGATCGCGCGCACGGTTTCGACCGTGTTCCGGAAGTTCTTGAACGTGGCCTCGTCGACCATCTGGCCGTCGATGGTGACCGCGCCGGTGCCGGCGCGCTTGGCCTCGTTGAACCGCTCGATCTTCTCGACGTCGCGCTCGAGTTCGTCCGGGGTGGGCATGTGGACGGTGTTGGCCTGGATCGTCTGCTTGGGGTACAGCGACCAGGAGCCGTCGAGGCCGACCCTGGCCTCGCGTTCGATCTGGTCCGCGTACTCGTCGGCGTTGTAGTAGGTGAGGCCGGCGCGCTCTTTGAACAGATCGTCGAACGGCCCGCCGATCGCGAGCAGCCCGGCCGCGCTCGCCTCGTTCGAGAGCGCCTCGAGCAGTCCGTCCCACCGGGGCCGGCCGTCGCCGAGGTCGCGACCGCCGAGTTCGGCCGTGTAGTCGACGGGGCCGAACACGAGCGCGGCGAGGCGAGACCGCTCGCCGAACCGCGCGATCTCGCGCAGGTCGGAGCGCGCGCGTCCCGTCTCGACGATCACGGCGAGGCCGATCGAGCCGTCGTCGTAGCCGTACGACGATTCGGCCGCCGCGACGACGGCAGCGGCTCGCTCGACGTCCTCGAGCCTGCCGACCTTCGGGACGACGACGCCGTCGATCTCGTCGCCGATCTCGCCGACGAGGCGCTCGATCTGGGACCGGCCCCGCTCGCGGGCGCGCTCGTCCTCGTAGCTCCACTCGACGCGCGGCCAGATCTCGCCGGGGAACGCCGCCTTCGGAATCCGGTCGATCGCGTTCTCGAGGCCCTCGGCTTTCATGTCGGGTGCGGTGCCGTCTTCGAGGTCGGGGACGAGCCAGTCGGGGGCTTCGAACCCCTCGGCCTCGAGGCCGGAGACGAGGTACTTCGCCGAATCCTCCTTCGGAACGGCGGCCGGTGCGGTCTGGAACGTTCGACAGAGTCGTGTATCGGTCGGTGATGTCATCGGTGTCGTGTCGTCGCGTCGTCTTCTCGGGGTCGCGTTCGGATCGCTGCGGTTCTGGTGCCCGAGTAAACGGGTTCGTCGCGCTGGTTGAACGCGACGTGCTCGAATCGGACGAGCCCCGCGTTCTCGCTCGAGAGTCGATCGGCCACGTTCGCTGGCAGGCGAGCGTCGCTCTCGAGCAAAGTCGTACCGTCGGCGTCGGCCTCGAGAACGCGCGTGAAGGCGTAGACGGTGTCGCCGGGACCGACGAAGGCGTGGAACCGCTCGTCGTCGAAGCCGAGTTCGCGCCAGGTCCGTTCGTCGGATCTGGCGTGGCCGAGCGCCGTCGACCGGGTGACGTCGCCGTAGGCGACGATTCCGCCGGAGGGGGAGTCGGCCATCGCGTCTGCGTTGTGGTGCTGTTTCGCCGTGTTGAGCGTCGAAAGCGGGAGCGAGGCGACGGTGACGTCGTCCTGCGTTCGACCGCGCTCGTGGCGGTAGGCGACGGCGGCGTCGCGGCCCTCGGCCGCCTCGAGCGCGGCGACGAAGTCCTCGAAGTAGCCGCCGTCCGGCGAGACGAACTCCTCGGGAAGCGCCGGGGTGTCGTCGTCCGATCGCTCTCCGTCCGTCCCCGCTCCGGCGTTCCCGTCCATTCCGGCTTCGCCGTCCTCGCGGGTCCCGGCTTCGCCGCCGTCGGTCTCGGGCGACTCGCGGCGCGGAATCATGTTCGTCCGCTCGTAGGAACACAGCACCTCGTCGGTTTCGGCGTCCCTCCCGCGCGTGCGCCAGGTCACGATTCCGTACTGCGGCCGGGAGTTCGAGGCCGTCGCGTCGACGACCTCGCTCTCGACGCGGAGTTCGGTCCCCGGGGAGACGGGCGCGCCGGGAAAGCGGACGTCGGTGCGGCCGAGGAAGTAGCCGCCCTTCTCGCTCAGGTCCTCGACGGTGATCCCGAGGGTGGCCGCCGTGAGGTAATCGGGGTGGATCGGCGGCCCGTCGAAGCCGCGCTCGCGGGCCGCGTCGGTCCGCCAGTACGCGGGGTCGTGGTTCAGGGTCTGGCTCATCCAGGCCTCGTTACCCCACCGCGTGAGCGTGAGGCCGGGGTCGTGCTCGATGACGTCGCCCGCCGCGAAGTCCTCGAAACAGTTGCCCTTGGCCATCGTGTCAGCGCGCTCGAGCGCGCGAGCGAACGTCTCCGGCTCGGTCCAGTTCGGTCCGTCAGTCATGCGAGATCACGTCCGTCGGTTCGGTCTCGGTTCGTCCCGTCGTTCGGTTGCGCCGTGCGATCGTTCGTCGCTGTTCGTTTTCGACGATCATGAATCCTTCATCGAATCCCATTCCCGGTTTCGCGAGCACCTGCGCGGCGTTCGTCGCGAGCGCGACGTGGGCGCAGGCGCGGGCTGACGTCGCCGTCTCGTTGCACGTCCCGCCGAGATACGCCCGCGCGTCGGTTCCCTCACAGTAGCCCACCGCGCGGGCGCTGCGCTGGAGGCCGCCCAGGTCGGGCGTCTTGATCTGGACGAGGTCCGCCGCCTCCGCGTCGACGAACGCGCGGACGTCCTCGAGGGTGTTGCACCACTCGTCGGCGACGACGTCGACGGCGACGCCGGCGTCCGCGAGCCCGTCGCGCAACTCCGCCATCGCCTCGATCTGGGCCGCGCGTCCGCCTTCGTCCATCGGTCCCTCGATCTGCAGCGCGAACGGATCGGCGGCGTCCGCGAGCGCGTCGAAGTAGTCGACGACCGCGGTCCGGTCGTACGGCGGACCGAAGCGCTCGCCGATCGTCCCGTAGACGTCGACGTGAAAGCGCGGCTCGTAGCCGTCGCGGCCGAGTTCCCGCGCCCTGTCGGCGAGCCACTCGAGGTACTCGAGCAATCGCTCGCCGTCGTCGCCGAGTTTCTCGGGGCTGTTGATCAGCGCGTGTGGAAGCACCGGAACCCCCTTGATCAGCATCTTCTCGGCGTTTACGTACCGGTCGTCACCCGACTGGCCGAAGACGGGAATCGGCTCCGTCGCCGGCTCGGTGCCGAGGGCATCGGCCAGCACGTCCGTCCGCGTCGTCCGTCGGGCGGCCGCGGCCGCCGCGAGCAGCGCCTGGGAGACGCCGTACCGGATCGCGGTGTGAAGGCGATCGCCGTCGAGACGGAGCTCCTCGAGCGCGGCCGCGTTCTCGAGGAAGTCGGTCGCGTCGCGGCCGACGAGTTCCGCGGCGACAGGACCCTCGACGACGGGGGCGTACTCCCCGGCGCGGAACAGGGGGTCGCGCCCGCCGGCACCCGAGTACTGGACGGCGGCGCAGTCGCCCCTGACGACGGTTCCGTCCGCCAGCTCGAGGTCGACGACGAGCGACTCGCCGGCCTGTCTGATCTCGTCGAAGCCGTCGGTGACCGGCTCGCCCTCGTAGCCGAACCCGTCCCGACCGGCTCCGCGTTTGATCGCGCGCTGGTCGTCGAAGAAGAAGCCGGCGTAGCCCGGCGTCGCGTGGACCGATTCGATCTCCATCTACGCGTCACCCCGGTCACGCGGTCGGCCGATGAGCTTTCCCTCGCTGATCGCGTCGACGTCGTCGGCGACCATCCGGAACGACTGATCGCGACCCTCGGCGTCCGCCCGCTGGGAGAGTCGCGCCCCGTGGATCTCCTTGATCTCGTCGTCCATCGCGAGGTCGCCCCACTCGAGGATGCGCACCCTGCCGTCGTCGTCGCGCGCCGGCAGGACGGCACCTTCGGCGCTGTCGCTCGGCGAGAACGGAACGTCGAGTGCGCCCGCGTCGAACGCCTCGAGCGTTCCCCGGACGACGTCGCCGTCGCCGCGGTCGAAGACGGCGTCCATCAGACATCGGGTCTCGCGCTCGATCAGTTCGCGTTCCTCCTCGACGCCGTCGATGTCGATCGCCTGCTCGATCGCCATGTCGATGACCTGGCGCGTCGTCCGAAGTCCGGCGGCGTTGGCTTCCCGGGTCGGCACGCCCTGGAACTCCTGGGGCGATTTGGTAATGACCTTGTCCGGCCGGGCGATGGCGGCGGTCATCCCGCCGAGACCGATGACGCCGTTCGCGCGGGCCTCGTCCGGCGGAAAGCCGCCCATCCACTCGTGAAAGACGGTCGTGACGACGACCTCGTCGGGGAGGTACTCCTCGCCGAGTTCCCGCAGCGCCCGCAGGGCGGCGACGTCCTGGACGACGTTGCCGACCTGGCCGTAACCGAGCGTGAGCGAGCGCACGCCCTGGGTCGCCGCGAGCAGCCCCTCGATCAGCATGACCGCGATCGCGATCGACGGCGGCACGAGGGTTCCGGTGAGAGGACCGAACGGCTCGCGGTTGATCCGTACGCCCCGTTCGGTGTACGCGCCGGCCAGCCGATCGACGAACTGCCAGTTCTCGATCGTCTCCGCGAGACCGTGGCGGTTCGTGTAGGGGATGTTGTAGGAGATCGGCCCGCCCTCGAAGCTCTGGAATCCACCGGCGAAGGTGATCGCCGCGAGCAGTCGGGCGTCGGGCGTGCCGTGGCGCACCTCGACCGGGGCGTCGACCGCCTCGATCAGTTCGCGACAGCCCGAGACGCCGTGGTTGACGGCGGGGAAGCCGTTGAGCGCGTCTTCACCGGTCTCGCGGGCCGTCTCGAGTCCCTCGCGGGCCTTCTCGTAGGCGTTGTCGCGCGTGTAAGAGTCGATCGTCGTCGGCAGGAGGTCGGCCTCGCCAGCCTCGTGGAGGTACGCGAGGAGTTCGATCTGGTCCTCGAGGCGCGGGACGCCCGCTCGCGGCTGCAAGAGCGGGGCGTCGGCCGACTCGAGGACGTCGGCGAAGCGCTTGTGCGCCGGCAGCGACTCGTGGTAGGCGACGGCCTCCTCGAAGTCGACGTCGTCGCCCGTCGGCCAGTCGTCCCGGACCGCCTCGTCGATACGCCGTAGCTCGTCGGACGGAATTCGCTCGTCGCGTATCATCTACGAACTGATGGTGAGCCGTTCCGCTTCGGTCGGAGTGATCTGGAGGTCCTGTCGGAGGGCGGCGATCGCGTCCTCCGGGTCGGTCTCGGAGTCGAAGACGCGGTCGAAGCCGAGCTCCCGAAAGGTCTCCCGGGTTCGCTCCCAGTCGTCCTGTCCGACGGCGAGGTTGCCGCCGATGTACGTCAGCGCGTCGACGCCCGCCGACTCGAGGACGTCGTGGAACCCCCGACAGTCCTGCTCGGCGTGGCCGTACAGCGACGAGACCAGTACGGCTTCGGCGTCGTGTGCTACCGCCGCCTCGGCGAACTCCTCCTGGGAGGTCTGCACACCGAGGTTGATCACGTCGAATCCGGCTGCACTGAACGCCTGCTCGAGGATCGTGATTCCGACGACGTGGGCGTCGGATCCGATCACGCCGAGAACGACCGTTTGCGTCATGCATGCAGAACCATGAGGAACCGGGTGATAAAGTTAATGATCTTCCATGATAATATTCCTTAATGAGGGTTAGACAGTGCGTGTGACATACGACCACAAACATAATGATTATTAGCAAAGGTTTTTGCGACTGTACCGGATTGGTCGGCGCATGGGTGCGCTGTCGAACCTGCGCGTGCTGGATCTGACGCAGGTGCTCGCCGGACCGTACTGTACGATGTTGCTCGCGGACATGGGCGCGGACGTGGTAAAGGTCGAGCGCCCGGGCGGCGACCTCATCCGATCGAACCCGCCGTTCGTCGACGACGCCGAGGCCGAAGCCTACGGGGGCTACTTCCAGAGCGTCAACCGGGGCAAGCGAAGCCTCGAGCTCGACTTCGGCGACGAGGACGACCGCGAAGACTTCCTCTCGCTCGTCGAGACCGCCGACGTCGTCGTCGAGAACTACCGCGCGGGGACGATGGAGAAGTACGACCTCGGCTACGAGACGCTCGCCGAGCGCAATCCGGCGCTCGTCTACTCGTCGATCCGCGGCTTCGGCGACCCGCGCACGGGCGAGACGCACCGACAGGGCCAGCCGTCGTTCGACCTCATCGCGCAGGCGCTCGGCGGCGTCATGGAGATCACCGGCCAGGCGGACGGCCCGCCGACGAAGGTCGGCCCCGGCATCGGCGACCTCTTTACGGCCACGCTGAACTGCGTCGGCATCCTCGCGGCGATCAACCACCGCGAGCGGACGGGCGAGGGACAGTACGTCGACACCGGCATGTACGACGCGATGATCAGCCTCACCGAGCGGGCGATCTACCAGCACTCCTACACCGGCGAGGCCCCGACTCGTCGCGGCAACGCCCACCCGACGCTGTTTCCCTACGACGCGTTCGAGACCGCCGACGGCCACGCCGTGATCGCCGCCTTCGGGACCAACCACTGGACCGAACTCTGCGCTGCGATGGACCGCGACGACCTCGCCGCCGATTACCCCACCGCCGCGGACCGCCTCGAGCACCGCGAGCCCCTTCGCGCCGAGATCGCCGACTGGGCCGCACGCCGGACGACCGAGGAACTGGTCGACGCGCTCGAAGGTCGCGTCCCGGCCGCCCCGGTCCAGACGACCGACGACATCTTCGACGATCCTCACGTTCACACACGAGGAATGCTGGTTGCCGTCGACCAGCCCGGTGCCGACGCCGACGTCGAAATCGCGGGCAATCCGATCAAGATGACCGAGACGCCGCCCGACCCCCGCGGTCGCGCGCCGCTGCTCGACGAACACCGCGAGGAGGTGCTGGGCGAGCGGGCGGAGACCGCGGCCGACGACTGAGACGGTTTACTGTAAGTCATTACCGGCGCACCTGCGACCCGGGCGGCGGGTGCGCCGGTACATCGTTACAGCAATCCGTATGAGACGATCTGCTGGCACTGTGTTCCGTCGACCACCGAACTGGACGCGATCGGTCCGTGACTGAAGACAGCGTCCGCGTAATCCCGTCTCGGAGCCCTCGTTCAGTCGATCCTCCCTACCAGAGGTTTCTTGCCCTGACGATTCGAGATGATGCACACCATGAGCCAGCTGAGACCGCCGGATCGTTCGCACTCGACCTCGAATCTCGCGCTCGGGTCCGTTCTCGACGAGTGCGTAGCCGATCCGGACGAAAACGTTCAAGCGACGACTAACGGAACATGAGTTCGTCATCCGGGCGGTTCGTCGGGGCGTTCCTGATCCTGAGCGGCCTCGCGATCACGGTCGCCGCCACGGTCCTCCCGCCCGACCCGTACACGCTGGTTCTCGCCGTCGTTCCCCTGGTGGTGGCCGCGGCGCTGGTCTCGTATCTCCTCGTCTACCGGGGCGGCCTCGAGTATCTCGAGCGGCGGCGCTGAGTCGCGAACCGTCGCCGAAGAAATCGACCGCACGATCGATCGAAGCGCGACGCCCTCGAGTCCCGTCTGCGGGCCGACGGCCCGACCGGCGTGGGTGGTTCCGAGTTTGGGGGACAGGACTGTCGGCCGGTCGAGCCGTCGGCAAACCGCCGTCACTCGAGGACGGGCCCTCCAGTCTAGGCGGCCGATCGGAACGTCGTGGCGTCGCGTCCGATCGAACACCGAGAAACGAACACGGGCGGGGAGTCAGAGCGTCGCCTGACGCACGTGGGCGTGCTGGCGGTTCCGCCAGCGCTCGTGCTCGCGGCGCGTCCGCGCTCTGGTGCTAACTCTCGCGTCCGCAGCCGTGGCTGGCCGCGGCGAACGATTCGATCGGCTTGCGAGGGGTTTATATCTCGCGAGTATCTTTGGAATCATGCTGACAACCCGAAGGGGTTGGAAGCCGGCCTCGGGTGCTCCTACACCCGGGGCGTTTCGTGCCCCCTGGGAGCCCAGCTTCCAGATTAATTGTCTGGCTGTATCGACTTATAACTACTGATTGTCGTCGGGAATTAGGTGGGTCGCGAGGGAACGGCGGCGCTGGACGGCGACGCGAGTGCGCTTCGATCGTCGCATCGCTACGGACTCGAGAAGTCGGGCTCGAGTCGTTTTCAGCGTCCGCGGTGGGAACCGGTGGAATCACAGCCGACGTCTTCGACCGGCAGTTCGGGACCGAGATGCGGCCGGGAGGACAGCGACGGCGGGAATTCCACCAGCCTGGCGTTCGAAGGATCGGCGGCTGACGGGCGTTAGACGGACGTCTGACGGAGTTTCAGCTGACGAGTGTCTGACTGAGATTTACGGGTATCGGGGTGGCCGTCGTCGGTATGGTACTCGAAGCGTCCGCTCGTGATCGCAAACGACAGCCACACCAGCAGCGTGTGACGAACGCGCGGAGGACGACGCGATGACGACGTCGATGACGATCGGAATACCGATCGTGGTGGCGATTTTTCGACTGCTCCAGCCGGTCGGGGGTCGAACGATCGGTCGGCTTCGTGAGCGCGTTCGGGTCCTCGTTCCGTTCGTGCTCGCCCTCGCCTTCGTCGTCCTCGCAACGATCGGATACCTCGAGGTCGTCGCCTCGCTGCTCGAATTCGTCGGGTGATCGACACCGCGTGAGTACTCGGCAATCGGGAGACGACTCGAGGGCGAATGTACCGATTCGGATGGGGTGGCGAACGCGTTCGGGGGAACGAACCCTACTCGGTACCCCCGAGCTGGGCGAGTAGATCCTGTGAGTCGAAATACGCCCAGTTTTCCGTGATTTTCCCGTCCGCGATCACCGTTTTCGATACGCCGGGGAGGTCAACGGTACGTCCGGTTGGTTCGATGCCGTTGTACTCCCCTTCGTGGGTGCCCGTCATCGTCCATTCCCAGAACGCGACGTCGTCGCCGACGAGCATATCGTGGACGTCCAGATTGCCATCCGGAAACGCCACGTCGATCTCTTCTTGCAGCGCGACGAGTCCGTCCGGTCCGTGAATCTCGTCGGTGGCCAGTGGAATGTGAACGATTCGGCGAGCACGTCCAGTTTCGAATAGTCTCCACGCCGCAGGGCGAAGTAGTCGTTCATGAGCCGTTCTACGTCTCGCGTCGTTGCTTCTGCCATAGCTGGTTGTCTCCGGTGGTGAGAATTCGTCGACACGGCACGCGCGTGCCTACCGACCGGTACCGAAGAACGCTCGGATCTCGTACGGTATGGGGAGTGATAACTATTTGCACTGCCGGGTAGTCCGCTCTCTTCGAACCAGACGGTTTCGTCTGGAGGGTGAAACCGACCCTGTTGCACGCGCGTCCTGTTTCATCGCACTCCAGCGAGCGCGTCTCCTGCAACTGGTGGAACGTTCGGCGGCACGTGCGCGCCTGTCGCGTACGCTCGTTGGCTGGATTCGCCTCCTGGCGAGCGACCAGCGTGGCAACGACAGGGACCAACCTTTTGCTCTGCGTGCGGTCGCAGAGCGACCGCACTCGGCAAAACGTTGATGAAAAGCACTCCTCCCTCCCCTCCGGGTCGGTCGTCGGTCCGCTCGCTCACTTCGTTCACTCGCGGTGAGCGTACACTGCCCGCGCTATACTGAGCGCCCACTCCTCCTATCGATCGCCTCCGACTCGTGGGTCAAATCACGCGTTGTATCGACGTCACATTCTGCACAGGCTGGGCGAACGGTGTGACCTCCTCGCCGCGAACGGCGGGGTTCTTTCGCCTCGAGAAGAGAGATCGCTCCCCCATCAGTACCGGCGATGCCGGCCCTCGAGTCGTCGATCGTGGCGGCCAGTACCTCGCGTGCGGTCTCGACGATCGAGATCGCGTTCGTCGCAGCGTCGACGATCACTCCAGGTGATGGAACGAGAGACTCCCGCAGACGCACGCACCTCCCGTATCCACCGCGCGCAGTTCGTCGTCCGGCCAGACGCGGACCGTACATCTGTTTCCGCACTCGTCACAGGCTCCGGCGACCGTCGGCATCTGCTCGAGGCTGACCATCTCGAGTGAAAGGAAGGGATCGAGCTACTTGAGCAACACCACGGCAGAGAATGACTGTCGGATCTTTCGACCGACGGCGCGAACGAGCAGCCGATCGTCGGCGACGACCGCCACCGGTTCCAGTTACTCGACAGCGAACCACTCCGCTCGAGATGCTGGCGAACCGTCAACCGCAGAGACCGACCGAGGGAACGCGTGCGTCGTTGCGTCGACTCTCCCGTTCGACGTACTGTCTGTGAGATAAGAAGTAACAGAATTTTTATAGTGGATCAGTTGTTCTTAGCTCTCGTAGCTAGCAAGCTATCAATAAACGTGATATCAATGGTACAATTCCTAAACAATTCTGACTCGAGTTCGGACGAGGACCGCATTTTTCAGTGTCCGGTCTGTGGCTGTACGTACGATTCGACCGAGAGCGCGTGCGAGGAATGCTGGAGCGATCGTCTCGTCAGGATCGGTTGAACGCCCGCGGCGGTCCCTCGAGCCGCCTGCTGCGGCAGAATTAAGTGGGTGTGTAAAGTACGCTTTACTGTAAAGGAAACTTTACGACCTCTCGAAACCGACCATGACAGACGCGATATCCGCCGGACGGCAGCGACAGGAGAAACGCAAGCGCTACCGGCGGCTGATGAACTACTCGCTGGCGATCGGAATGGTTGGGCTGGTTCTCGCCACGGCGCTCTGGACCGTCGTTCCGGAATCGATCGTCGTCTTCGCCGGGGTCGTCGTCTACTGGCTCGGATTTCTGGGCTACGTCGGCGTCCGGAAGGCGACGTCGACGCCGCTGTTCGACGAACGCGAGACGGAGATCGAACTGAAAGCGTGCGGATTGACCATCGGCGCGTTCGCCTACGTCGTCGTCTTCGGCGTACCGGCGATGGTCGCGCTGTCGGTGACGGGCACGTACACGGTGCCGAGTCCGATCAGGCACGCGCTCGTTGCCTACCTCGGGCTGTTCGCCGTCTTCGGCGTCGCTTACACCTACGTCCAGCACACCCACTCATGAAAAACGACGTCCGTACGTATCGGGAGGCCGAGAATCTCAGCCAGGCGGACCTCGCCGCGACCGTGGGAGTCTCGCGCCAGACGATCAACGCGATCGAGCGCGAGCGCTACGATCCGTCGCTCGAGCTCGCGTTCAAGCTGGCCGACCACTTCGATTGCCGCATCGCGGACCTGTTCGATCCCGAGCCAGACGGAACGGACGAGTGAGAGTCGACGTCGTCCATCGTCACGGTTCGACGACGGAGAGTAACCCTTTTGCGGGACCCCTGCACACGTCCGGGTATGAGCAACTGGCCGCACGATCCCGACGGCGAGGAGGGCAGCGAGGGAATGCGCAAGTACGACATGGCGATCATCGCCAAGAAGGTCGACGAGGAGGAGGACTTCCCCCTCGAGCGCGATGAGTTCGTCGACGCCCACGGCGACGATCCGATCCGGATCAACTACGAGACGGTCGTCTCAATGGCCGATATCTTCGAGTACGTCGAACCCGAGGAGTTCGAGACGATCACCGACATGCACAAGGCCGTCGGCGCGGCGATGCGCGAGGGGAACTTCTGGGACTACCACCCGCAGGGTGCGGACCCCGAGAAGAAACACGCCTAATAAGGGCTGCTTTCCGCCGATTCCGATCAACCGCGAACGGCTGCGGTTGCATTGCACCGGGTTGCAGTCACGCCAGGCCGTCCGCACCGGCGTCGACGGCGCGGGTTCTCGCGAGGCGTTTGCATCACGAATCTGGATTACGTATCACTTATACGACGGCGCTCGGAAGGGGCGTCTACCGTGACTAATACGCAGGTTACGCTCGTTCAGATCGACAACTACGGCCCGTGGACCGTCACGCCCGAGCCGAGGCGGGAAGCCGACCTCCAGACCCTGCAATCTCGACTCTACGCCGACATCTCGCAGTTCGTCGGCAACCGCGAGGGGTACGTCTTTTTCACCCGCTTCGACAACATGATCGCCGTCACGAACGGCCTGACGATGGCCGATCACGAACTCCTCCAGGAGTCGGTCGGCAACCGGTACCCCGTGACGCTCAGTCTCGGCGTCGCGACCGGCACCACTCCCGTGCAGGCGCTCTCCGACGCGACGGCACTCGTCCAGGACGCCGGCAGCGCACAGGATAAAAACCGTCGCGAGTGCCTCGAGGGACGGACGATCGACGACGTCCACCGGACCGGCGAGGACGTCCAGATCGCACACTTCGACGTCGTCGACGCCACCGGCCAGTACACGGACGAACTCAACGCCTTCGACAGTTTCATCCACATCGAACAGGGGTACGCGGAGCTAATGCGACACATGCGATACGTCCACGACAGCCTCTCGTTTTTCGTCGGCGGCGACAACGTCATCGTCGTCTGTCCGGACCTCGGGGTCGCCGAGTACGAGGAGGCGATCGGACACGTCGAAGAGGCCGTCGACGTCGAACTTCAGGTCGGCGTCGGCAGGGGAGCGAGTGCCCACGATGCGGGGTACGCCGCGAAACACGCGCTCGAGACCTGCCGTGCCGACGGAACGCGCGTCGAACTCGAGTGGTGAGTTTTGATAACCCTTGACATTCGCCGTATGAGCGCTTAAGTGTGGCGGGAGTAGCTTTTAGCCCGCCCGAGGGTATTGTTCGCATATGGAATCGGAACTGTCTGTCAGGGACGTCCTGACGACCGAATACGTCGGTGTCAGCGAGTCAGACACCGTCCTCGGCGTGGTCCAGCTCATGCGCGAGGAGCGCGCTTCCTGCGTGCTCGTCGTCCGCGGCTCGGACCCCGTCGGCATCGTCACGGAGTGGGACGTACTCGGCGTCGTCGCCGACGAGGCCGAGCCGGCCGAGACGATCGTCGGCGACGTGATGACCACGCCGGTCATCTCGCTCCCGCCGGACCGGTCGCTCGCGGACGCGGCGACCACGATGGGACGCGAGAACATCCGCAACGTCGTCGTCGAGGACGACGAGGAGGTGCTGGGTCTGGTCACCCAGCGCGACGTCATCACCGCGGCGGGATCGTTCCAGGCGACCGCGACACCTCCGCGTGCGAGCCCCGGAGCCGAGACGATCGAGCGATCCCCCGGTGATGACGAGCCGATCGCCCAGTCGGTCAGCGAGACGACCGACGATCGCGCGCTCCCCAACGGCGGCGACGAGTTCTCCACGCAGGGCGTCTGTGAGGCCTGCGGATCGCTCGCGGACTCGCTGTGGGACGCCAACGGACAGCTGGTCTGTTCGGATTGTCGAACGGTCTGAGGGACCGATGAAAAGAGCTTTCGGACGCCACGCGCGAGTTGGCGGCGAACGATTCCGATGGACTCCGAGGTGACGATCGAACGCGCCACGGCCGACGACGTCGACGCGGTCGCACGGCTGTGGGTCCGGCTCGCTCGAGACCAGCGCGCCTACGACTCCTACGTCCTCGCCGAGGAAAACCGGGCGACGATGCGCGAGACCCTCGCGGCGTACCGACTCGAGGACGGCCTCCTCGTCGCGCGCGCCGACGGTTCGATCGCGGGGTTCGCCTCGTTTTCGGTCGAACGCGGCGCGCTCGAACTCGACGGGACGCGCGCGACGCTCTCGAATCTGTACGTCGAACCGTCGTACAGGGATCGGGGGATCGGCGCGACCCTGCTCGAGGCCGTCGAGGAATCGCTCGCGGGCCGCGGGATCGACGTCCTGACGCTCGAGGTGATGGCCGACAACGACGCGGCTCGACGATTTTACCGGCGACGGGGGTACGAGACGTTTCGCGTCGCGATGCACCGCGACCTCGAGAACCGGTCGGAAAACGACACACACTCAAAGGAGGGTCGCTAATCGACCGATAGCGCCAGGAGAGCATGGGCGGTGCATGCACTCGACTTGTAATCGAGACTTCGTGGGTTCAAATCCCACTCCTGGCTCTGTTCGGTATCCCCCAGGCCGTCGTCGCGGCTCGCCGTGCTCCGATTCTCGTGCCACCAGCGTTTCGAGTCTCCAGCCGCGGGTGTTCCGAACGGTGCTACGCGCCACGTTACAGCTCTTCGATCGAGCGGAGCTTCTGCTCGACGGCCGGCGGAGCCGCGCTCGGGCCGTCGCGGACCCGATGATCGGGGATCAAAAGCGGCGCGGGGTTCTCGTCGAGGGCGGTTCGGACCAGGATGACGTCGTCGTCGTCCTCCGGATCGAGGTCCGGCGTCATCCGGGCGAGCGTCTCGACGTCGACCTGATCGCCGTACGGGACCCCGCGAACCTGTTCGAGGACGGCTCGTTGATCCGTCGGTACCGTCAGCGCGACCTGCACGTCGTCGAACGAGACCGGCTCGATCCCGTCGAGGTACTCGAAGATCCGGTCGAGAGCGGGGTGGTCCTCCTCGGCGTCCTCGTCGGGAAGCTCCGGGAACGAGACGCTGATGACGCGGCCGCTGGCCGCACCGAGCTGTACGTATCGTCCGAGGTACGACGATTCCCGCGTGTAGATGCCGGCGTCCGTCACGTCCTCCATGGGTAGTACCTAGGCGCACGCGACTTGAATATTCGCCGGTCGGGCGTGCGAAGTGCCGCGATGGCGCAAGACTTTTGTACATATGAGTACGTCGATGTACAACAATGAACTCTGAAACCGACCTCGCTCCCGCGGTCGAGTCGATACTCGCGGCGACGCGGGAGCGGTCGGCCGAGGCGAGCGGTGACGATCCGATCTCCGTCGACGCGCGTTCGTTTTCGGACGCTGTCGAGCGAGCAACGGTGAACGGTCGCGTTCCGCTGATCGCGGAGGTCAAACCGACGAGCCCGACGGCCGACGGCACGCGGGACGACGACCCGGTCGAACTGGCGAAACGAATGGTCGAGGGCGGGGCGGCGGCGATTTCCGTCCTGACCGAGCCGACGCACTTCGGCGGCTCGCCAGAGGCGCTGGCGCGCGTCCGGGAGGCCGTCGACGTTCCCGTCCTCCGCAAGGACTTCGTACTCGAGGAGGCCGGCATGGACCTCGTCGAGGCGGATCTCTTACTGTTGATCGTCAGGTTCGTCGACGACCTCGAGTCGCTCGTCGAGGCGGCCCGGGACCGCGGCTTCCAGCCGCTCGTCGAGGTACACGACCGCCACGAACTCGAGACGGCGATCGATGCCGGCGCGACGATCGTCGGCGTGAACAACCGCGATCTGGCGCGACTCGAGGTCGACCTCGAAACGTTCGAGTCCGTCGCGCCCGCGGTACCGGAGGACGTCACGCTGATCGCCGAAAGCGGCATCTCGACGCCCGCGGACGTCCGGCGCATGCGCCAGGCCGGCGCGGACGCCCTGCTGGTCGGCAGCGCCATCATGGACCACGGCGAGCGCGAAACGAACGTGACCGAGAACACGCGTCGGCTGACGCGAGCCGACGACGGAGACGCCAGCCGGCGGCCGGAGACGACCACCAACGAGGACGACTCATGAGTACGAGCGAGCAAACGGACGAGGCGGAGAAATCGATCGACGAGGAACGGACGTTCGGCGAGTACGGCGGGCAGTACGTCCCGGAGGCGCTGATGCCCGCGGTGCTCGAACTCGAGGACGCCTACGAACGCTACGTTCTGGAGAACGAGGACGGCTTCGTGGACGAGTTTCGCGAGCGTCTGCGCGAGTTCGGCGGGCGGCCGACGCCGCTTCAGCGCGCGGATCGACTGAGCGAACGCTACGACCGCGATATCTACCTCAAGCGCGAGGATCTCGTCCACGGCGGCGCGCACAAACTGAACAACGCGCTCGGCCAGGTGTTGCTCGCGAAGTACATGGGCAAAGAGCGGATAATCGCGGAGACCGGCGCCGGCCAGCACGGCACCGCGACCGCGATGGCCGCCGCCCACCTCGAGATGCCGTGTGAGATCTACATGGGCCGGACCGACGTCAACCGCCAGCGACCGAACGTCTACCGGATGCGGATGAACGGCGCCGAGGTGAACCCGGTCGAAGCCGGCCGCGGAACGCTGAAGGAAGCGATCAACGAGACGATGCGCGACTGGGCGACGACCGTCGAGACGACCCACTACGTGATCGGTTCGATCGTCGGCCCTCACCCGTTCCCGAAGATGGTCAGGGACTTCCAGGCGGTCATCAGCGAGGAAGCCCGCGAGCAGATTCGATCGCAGGCCGGACGACTGCCGGACGCCGTCGTCGCCTGCGCCGGCGGCGGCTCGAACACGATGGGCGCGTTTCACGCGTTCGTTCCGGACGACTCGGTCGACCTCGTGGCCGTCGAAGCGGGCGGCTCGAGCCTCGAGATCGACGTCGAGGCGGGCGTCGCGCCCAACTCCGCGACGCTGTCGACGGGGACCGACGGCGTCCTCCACGGCGCGATGACGAAGCTGCTCCAGAGCGAGGACGGCCAGATCATGGAATCTCACAGCGTCAGCGCGGGACTCGACTACGCCGGCGTCGGTCCCGAACTCGCCCACCTCGTCGAAACCGGCCGCGTGACGCCCGTCACCGTCGACGACGAGGACGCCCTCGAGGCGTTCCACCGGCTCTCGCGACTCGAGGGGATCATCCCGGCGCTCGAGTCCTCACACGCGCTGGGGTATCTGGAGCGGGCGCACGAGGAACTTGGCGACCTCGTCGTCGTCAACGTCTCCGGTCGAGGCGACAAGGACCTCGAGACGGTGCTCGAGGAGACCGAAACGCGCGACCTCGAGGCCGCGCCGGACGTGGAGGTGTTCGACTCGTGAGTGGCGAGGATCGACGACCGAAGGGAGGAGAGCCTCGAGAACCCCAAACGGGGAGCGACGATCGGAAGCGATCCGTGAGTGGCGAGGATCGACGACCGAAGGGAGGAGAGCCTCGAGAACCCCAAACGGGGAGCGACGATCGGAAGCGATCCGTGAGTGGCGAGGATCGACGACCGAAGGGAGGAGAGCCTCGAGAACCCCAAACGGGGAGCGACGATCGGAAGCGATCCGTGAGTGGCGAGGATCGACGACCGAAGGGAGGAGAGCCTCGAGAACCCCAAACGGGGAGCGACGGTCGGGAGCGATCCGTGCGCGCCGACGGCAATGGCGACGAGCGCGGGTCCACGGACAGCGACGTCGAGGCGGCCATCCGCGAGAACCACCCCGCGCTCATCACCTACGTCTGCGCGGGCGATCCGTCGCTCGAGGCCACGAAGGAGTACGTCGAAGCGCTCGACCGCGGCGGCGCCGATCTGATCGAACTCGGTCTCCCCTTCTCGGAACCCATCGCGGAGGGACCGACGATTCAGGCTTCGATCAACCGCGCGCTGGCTGCCGGGACGACGCCCGAGGGCTTTTTCGAGTTGGTCGATCGCCTCGAGACCGATGCGCCGCTGCTGGTGATGACCTACTACAACATGGTTCTCCAGTACGGTCCGGCAGCGGACGTCAGGCCGTTCGTCGAACGCGCCGCCGAGGTCGGCCTCTCGGGGATCATCGTCCCCGACCTGCCCGCCGAGGAGGCCGATCCGCTGCGCGACGCCTGCGACGCGCACGGGCTCGATCTCGTCTTCATCGTCGCGCCGACGACCGAAGGCGACCGCCTCGAGGCGATCATGAGCCAGGCGTCGGGCTTCGTCTACGTCCAGGCTCGCCTCGGCACGACCGGCGCGCGCGCCGACGTCTCGAGTGCGACCCACGACGGCCTCGCCCGCCTCGCGGCGTACGACGACATACCCAGAGCGGTCGGATTCGGCGTCAGCGAGGGCGATCACGCCGCAGAGATCGTCGAGGCCGGCGCGGACGGCGTCATCGTCGGCAGCGCGCTCGTCGACATCGTCGCCGAGCACGGCGCGGACGGCGACGCTCCCGCGGCGGACGCTCTCGAGGCGAAAGCCCGCGAACTGAAAGACGGCGCGGTCCGCGGCGACGCGGACGGCGACCGAGCGCCCGAACCAGAACACCCATAACCGCAAGCTTGCTACTCTCCCGCAAATGACGACCACTGGAACACAGGCACGACTCGAGCGAATCGGTACAGACGGATCGTACGTGATCGTCCCGATGGATCACGGCATCACGATGGGTGCCGTCCGGGGACTGAAAGACATCGAATCGACGATCGACGGCGTCACCCGCGGCGGCGCGGACGCCGTCCTCACGCAGAAGGGGATCGCCCCGCGCGTCCACGACAACAAAAACGGTCAGGGGTACATCGTCCACCTCAACGGTTCGACGACGATCGGGCCCGACGAGAACGACAAGCGCCTCACCGGCACCGTCGAGGAAGCGATCCGCGCGGGAGCCGACGCCGTCTCCTTTCACATCAACGTCGGCTCCGATCACGAACCGAACCAGCTCACCCAGCTCGCCGAGGTGACCGAGGAGGCCGACCGGTTCGGTATGCCCGTCCTCGCGATGGCGTACGCACGCGGCCCCGGCGTCGACTCCACGGACCCAGAGGCGCTCGGCCACGCCGTCCGCCTCGCGGAGGAACTCGGGGCCGACGTCGTCAAGACCGGCTACAGCGGCGACGCCGACAGCTTTCAGCACGTCGTCGAGTCGACCCGCCTGCCGGTGGTCATTGCCGGCGGCTCGAAGGGAACCGACCGCGAGACGGTCGAGATGGTCCGCGGCGTCATGGACGCCGGCGGCGCGGGCGTCTCGATGGGGCGATCGATCTTCCAGCACGACGACCCCGAGGCGATCGCGCGAGCCGTCTCCGGCGTCGTTCACGACGACCTCGCGGCAGACGAAGCCCTCGAGACGGCCGGACTCGCACTCGAAGTCTGAGCGGCTCTATCTCCCTTCTCGAAGACGCACACAGCGACGCGGCCGCGGCGTTCCGGATCGCCGGTCGGCGGTGTGACTTCTCCGGACGATCGTGATACCCGTCTCGACGGCGAGACGGGGCGCTCTCAGTCGCGTCGAAGGCCGAGCGGATCGACCGCCACCAGTTCGTCGACGACCGCCGACCCCACCCGGGCGGCGTTCTCGATCGCGAGCGCGAGGCTCGCGTCGGTTCCGTCGAAGCTCTCCTCGACGCTCTCGCCCGGCGCGGATCGATCGTAGTTCGCCACCGCGCGGACGCTCAGGTACCGATCGCGTCGGCCGAAGCGCTCGAGCGCCCTCGCCGTCGCCGCGTCTTCCATCTGCGTCGTCGCGTACGGGCCGACGCCGTAGCGCGCACAGAGGTGCTCGACCTCGCGGGCGTACCGCGGGCCGTGCCAGAACTCGTCGCCGCAGACGGTCGTCCCAGTCTCGACGGTCGGCCCGTCCTCGGGCGCGTCCGGATACCGCTTCTGGTACGCGATCGCGTCGGAATCGGCGTCGAGGTCGACCCGGTGGGCAGCCTCGAGCGCCGTCTCGACGACGCGCTCCTCGAGCCGGTGGACGTAGTCCCGCGGCCGGTACGCGAGGAGGTCGATCGCTCGATCCGGATCGTCCGGTCGACCTCGAGCGCTCGGGCCGGCCCGGTCGCCGCTCCGGCCTCGAGCGCTCGAATCGCCTCGTCCATCGGGTTCGTCCCGATCGAACCCTTCGTCGCGCTCTTCGCTTCGGTCCCATCGGTGCTTTCGATCCCAGTCGACGACCGCGTCGGCCACCACGACCGACCCGAGCGGGGCCGTCTCCGGCGACGAACCCGCGATCCCACACGAGACGACGTACGCCGACTCGAGGTCGACGCCGGGAGTCGCGAGGAGTGCGGCGACGGTCGTCGCGGCGTCGCTCTTGCCGATTCCGGTCGTCGTGATCGCGCGTCCGTCGGCGGTCAGCGCCAGCGGCGCGTCGGTGCCGGGGACCGCGACGGCGTCGACGACCTCGGCGCGCTCGAGCCAGGGGCCGAGCTCGTTCAGCGGCGGCTCCGAGACGGCGGGCAGCACGAGCGCGGCCGGTCGAACGGGATCGTCCGGTTCGGGCGGGCCCGGATCGATGTCCGCGAGCGGATCGTCGTCTGTCACGTCGGAGTCGTGGTCGCCGCGATCGAAAGAATTTCCGCCTCCCCCTCCGTCGGAACGCCCGTGACGGACGGCGAGTCGCTCACGATCGACGACGAGATCGTCGCCCGGGCGCGGATCCACGCCCGCGAGGTCGTCGACGAGTACGACCTCCCGGTCGACCTGGGCGCGCTCGAGTGGGAGACGTCGGCCCGCGCCAGGCGGCGGGCGGGGGTCTGTCGGTGGAACGCGCGCCGTGAAGTGGCGACCATCGTCCTCGCGCGAAAGGCGTACGAACGCTACAGGTGGCCGGAGTTCGCGAGCGTCGTCAGACACGAGCTCGTCCACGCCTGGGAGTACCAGCAGTTCGGAACCTCCGGGCACGGGAGGAGGTTTCTCGAACGGGCGGCCGAACTCGACGCGCCGCGACACTGTCGGCGGTTCTCCGAACCGCGGTACGTGCTCCGGTGTCTCGCGGACGGCTGCGACTGGAGCGCAACGCGCCACCGCGCCTCGAGGCCGGTGAAGTCGCCGGAGCGGTACCGGTGTGGCTCCTGTGGCGACCGCTACGAGGTCGAACACGCCGAAAGCGGCCGGACGTGGACGACCGCAAGCGGCTACGGCGGCGCGAAGTCGGCGCTCGGAGAGCGCTGGTGACCGACTGCCGCTCGGGTCTCCGTCCTCGACCGACGGATCGATCCGGAGACGCGATCGGGTTCTCAGGCCGACCGGCTCCGCGGAACACTTATTCCGCTCAGCCGACCTGTGTTACCCATGGGGATACTCGAGCTGATGCTAGGGAAGTCGGGACCCGGCGAGCAGGGCGTCGAGGGACGGTCGTACACGCTGCCGAAGGAGACCCACGACTTCGTCTACCCCGTCGCGGTCAGACGCGAGGAGATCGACGCGTTCGTCCGGTTGCTCGAGGCCGAAGCCGACGCGCCGTCGTTCGAGGAGAACGTCGACGAACTCCAGGACGCGCTCGACACCGTCCTCGACGACGACGCGGTCGACGCCGAGGAGCTCGCCGAACGCGGACGAAAGCCGCGCCTCGAGACCGAACCCGTGATCCAACACTGGGACGAACGGCTCTCGGGAGACCTCGGCGTCGTCTACGCCCGTCCGGGCACGTATCCGTCGCTACTCGCGTTCGTCAAACGCTGCAAGCGACGCGACGAGGACACCGACGATCCGTTCGAGCTGCCGGAGTCGTTTCCGGACGCGGCCGCCCTGCTCGCCCGACTCGACGAGGTGTCGGACGACCAGTACCGCGCCGTGGTTCACACCGATCTCCTCGAGTCCGAATCGTAGTGCAATTCTCGATCGGGAGCGGCCGGATACCGGCGCTTGCACGAGCCATCCGGTATTCTCTCGGGATTAAATCGTTCTGGTGTCAATTATTTGTTCCGTGCGATCATAGTGATTATCGAACATATATGTTCGCTTACGTTCCATTACTGTTGTAGCCCAAATCCTCTCAGAGCGCTTTGACCCACCCCGGAACGGACGCCATTCCCTCTTTGTCCTCCCAGCCGTGCCCGCGGAGGTACGCCTCGAGATCAGTACACTCGAAGCCGAACTGCGCCTCGAGTGCGTCGACGTCGGCGCTGTAGCCGACGTCGTTGAACCACTCGCACATGACGGTGAACTCCTCGCCGAAGGAGTCGTAGGCGTCCTCGATCGGGACGTGGACGGGATCGACGTCGACGCCGGTCACGTCCGAGAGGACGTCCGCCGTCTCCGCGAGCGTCTTCTCGTCGCCGGCGAGTTCGATCCGCTCGCCGACGAACTCCTCGGGCCGTTCGAAGGCGACGGCCGCGGCCCGCCCGAGGTCGTCCGTGTCGATCATCTGCAGGGGAACGCCCTCCTCGAGGGGCAGCGCGAGCGTGCCCTCCTCGACGACGTCCTCGGCGAACGCCTCGAAGTTCTGGAAGAAGAAGACGGGCTGGAGGACGGTCAGCGGCAGATCGAGCTCCTGGGCGTACCGGTCGATCTCCCACGCGGAGTCGAAGTGCGGGACGCCGGTGTCGCGCTCGTGGCTGCCGACGCCGCTGAAGACGAACTGCTCGACGCCCTCCTCGCTCGCGACCGCCGCGATGGTTTTGCCCTGTTCTACCTGCGCGTCGTACCCATGCGTCCAGAAGTTGGTGACCGCGAAGACGGCGTCGACGTCGGCGACGTGCGGCGAGAGCGAATCCCTGTCGTTCAGGTCGCCCTCGACCATCGTCACCCCGCGGTCGGCGAGTGATTCGGCCGCCTCGCTCGAGGCGTCGCGCGTGAGACCGTAGACGTCGAACTCGGTCTCCGCCGCGAGCAGGTGATCGACGACGCTACCGCCCTGGTTGCCGGTCGCGCCGGTGACGAGGACGCTCGTCGTCACGTCAGTTCACCCCCTCGACGGACGGGGCGGTGTTCGGGGACGAGTCGTCGCGCGAGCTGGCGTCGATCGGACTGGCGTCGTCAGCTGGTTTCATTACGTTACCTGGTTCGTTATCGAACTATAAAGTCGCTCGGCGACGGCGACGACACCACCTAACGTCGGTGTTACCGGTCGTCGCGGACCGGTTGCAGTGAGTGTGCCGTTTGCAGGTGCCGGCCGCGAGAATCCGTCGCGTGGAGACGCTTTCGACGTGGACACGTCGGCGCACAAAGCCGGTCGCGAAAATTGCAGAATCGAACGGACCGTCCCGTCTCTCGGCGGGCAGGTTCATAAACGACGAAACAAATCGACCGGCTCGAGCGGGAGAGCGATCGAGCGTCGGCGACTCAGCGCGACTCGCAGATCGCGAGGAAGTTCTCGAAGATCTCGTCACCCTCCTCCGTGTGGGCGACCTCGGGGTGCCACTGGACGCCGTAGATGTCCCGATCGGTGTCGCTCATGGCCTCGACGTCGCAGACGTCGCTTTTCGCGGTCAACTCGAATCCGTCCGGGAGCGTCTTGACCTCGTCGGCGTGGCTCGCCCAGACCCTGGTCTGTGGGTGAAGCGATCCGGTGAGGGGGTCGTCCTCGTCGACGACGTCGACGGTGACGTCGGCGTAGCCGCCGTACTCGCCGCCCCCGACGCTGCCGCCGAGTTCGCGCGCGATCAGTTGCATCCCGAGACAGATGCCGAGGACGGGGACGTCGGCCTCGAGGTAATCTGGGGAGTTGCCGATCCGGTCCATGTCGGGGCCGCCCGAGAGAACGACGCCGTCGGCGTCGACCTCCGACGGCGGCGTCTCGTTGTCGATCAACTCCGTCTCGACGCCGAGATCCCGGAGCGCTCGCCGCTCGAGATGCGTGAACTGCCCGTGGTTGTCGACCACGACGATCTTCGTCATTGGCGGCCTCTAGCCATCGATCCGGTAAAAACCGCCCGATCGGCGGTGACGGCAAACCGGGTCGCCGGCTCCGGTACGTTTATGCGGTCGCTGACGAACGACCACGTATGGCAGTCGATCTCGCTACGTTCGAGCATCCGTCGTGGACCACCGCAGCGGGGACGATCGTCGGCTACCTCCTGATCCTCGCGCTGCTGACGGTCGCGCTGTTTATCGTCCCCTGGCTCGTCTTCGCGACGCTGTAGGGGCCGTTCTCGGGTCCACCGACACAATCTTTGCTCGAGGCCGTGAGACGTTCGTACATGACAGCGTCCGCCATCGACTTCGACCTTCTCGGGGAGCTGACGGAGACGAGCGGCGTCCCCGGCTACGAGGATCGCATCCGCGAGATCGTCGTCCGGGAGTTCGAGGGAACCGTCGACGACGTTCGAACCGACGCGATGGGAAACGTCGTGGGGACGATCGAAGGCGACTCCGACTACTCGGTCGCCGTCGCGGCCCACATGGACGAGATCGGTTTCATGGTTCGTCACGTCCGCGGCGACGAGGACGGCTTCGGCTTCGTCGAACTCGACGCGCTGGGCGGGTGGGACGCCCGCGTCCTGAAAGCCCAGCGCGTGACGATCCACGCCGAAGACGGCGACGTCCCCGGCGTCATCGGCTCGCCGCCGCCACACACCCTGGACGAAGACGAGCGCGAGAAGACACCCGACGTCGAGGACGTCTTCGTCGACCCCGGCCTCCCCTACGCGGAACTCGAAGAGCGCGTTTCGCCGGGTGACCTCGTCACGATGGACCAGACGACCGAGCGCGTCGGCGAGACGATCACCGGCAAGGCCCTCGACGATCGGATCTGCCTGTTCGCGATGCTCGAGGCGGCCCGTCGGATCGACGATCCCGCGGTGACGATCCACTTCTGTGCGACGGTCCAGGAGGAAGTCGGTCTGCGGGGCGCTCGGGCACTCGGCGTCGACGTCGACCCCGACCTCGCGATCGCCCTCGACGTCACCGTCGCCAACGACGTTCCCGGCTTCAAAAGCGGCGAGCACGTCACCGACCTCGGCGAGGGGACGGCGATCAAGCTCAAGGACTCGAGCGTCATCACGAACCCGAAGGTCCACCGCCGAATGAAAGCCGTCGCCGAGGAGGAAGGCATCGACTACCAGCTCGAGGTGTTGCCCGCCGGCGGCACCGATACGGCCGGCTTCCAGCACGCCGCGGGCGCGAAACCGGTCGGCGCGATCTCGGTACCGACGCGCTATCTCCACACCGTGACCGAAACCGCCCACGTCGACGACGTGGCGGCGACGATCGACTTACTCGAGGCGGTTCTGGAGACCGAAACCGGCGATCACGACTACACCCTCTGACAGCCTCCCGGCGCGAACGTCGGAGCGTTCCGGACGGGGGGACGGCGTCCGTCACCGAACGAGCGACCGGTCACCGGAACAACTCGAGCACCGTCAGCGTCTCGAAGGGGAACGACTCGTCGGCGACCGCGGCGGCGCTAAATCCCTCCCGGCCGGCGCGTTCGACCACGCTTTCGACGCCGGTGAGGCTGCTGACGAGTAGGTAGACGACGCCGCCCGGCGCGAGCACCCGACCGACGGTCTCGAGAAACGGGTCGATGACGGCCCGGCCGTCCTCGCCGCCCGACAGCGCCCGCTCCATCCAGTCGTCCCACTCCGCGTCGGGGTCGGTCGGCAGGTACGGCGGATTGAACAGGACGGCGTCGAACGCGCCGTCGACGAACGGCGACACGAGGTCCGCCCGCACCGCCTCGAGCCCCTTCGCGCTCGCCTGTCGAACCGCGTGGGGGTTGAGATCGGACGCGATCACGCGCGCGTCCGTCCCGTCTGCGACGCGGGCGGCGACGTAGCCGGAGCCGGTACCGACCTCGAGAACGGTCGGTCCGTCGTCCGCAGCGGGACCGCGTCCGCGGTCGTCTTCGAGTTCGTCCCTCTCTCCGTCTCGGTGGGACAGCCGCTCGCAGGCGACCCGTGCGAGCAGTTCCGAATCCTCCGCCGGCTGGTAGACGTCGGTTTCGAGGCCGCGTCGCGTCGCGAGATCAGTCATTGTCCTCCGGCTGGGTCATCCGGTACTCGCGGCCGGTCGGTTCGTCCTCGTCGGGACCGTCGGCGTCGACGCCGCTTTCGAGTCGAACGTCCGTTCCAGCGCGACTCGAGAGCTGTCGCTGCGGGAACGGGATGGCGATCCCCTCGTCCCGGAACCGCCGTTTGATCGCGTTGATCGCGGCGGTTCGAGCCTCCCACCGGCGCTTCGAACTCGGTCTGTCGATCCAGAAGCGGACGCCGAGGACGACGGCCGAATCGTCGAAGCGCTTGGTGACGACCTGGGCGCCGGGTGCCGACAGCGAGTGCTCGAGGTCGGAGACCGTCTCGGCCGCGAGCTCGGCTGCCCGTTCGACGTCGCTGTCGTAGTCGACGCCGACCTCGATCTCGATGCGGAGCCGGCCGCGTTTCGATCGGTTGGTCACCATGCTCGCCGAGACGAGGTCGTTCGGCACCATGACGTACTCGCCGTCGAACGACCGGATCCGCGTGTTGACGATCGAGATGTCGGTGACGATCCCCTCCTCGCCTTCGACTTCGATCCAGTCGCCGATCTCGAACGGCCGATCGAACATCAGGACGAATCCCGCCAGCACCGTTCCGAGCGTCTGTCTGGCGGCCATGCCGACGACGATGCCGAGGAAGCCGGCCCCGACGAGCAGTCCGCTGAGATCGTCGATCCAGACGCCCAGAACGACGACGAGCGCGACCGACCAGATGACGACCTGCGTCACGCGGTGTGTGATTTCGCGCTGGTGATCCGTCACGGCCGACGACGAGCCCAGCAGTTCGTCGAGCAGCCGCTTGACGAACCGTCGGAAGATCAGCGTCCCCACGACGAGGACGAACGTGACGATCGCACGGGCGACGATCTCGCCGCCGACGTCGAGTTCGTCGTACCCCTGCCGGATCGTGTCGGTCTGTTCCCAGACGCCGACGACGACGGCGAGCGTGAACACGAACGTCCCGGTGAGAAGCACCGTGGAGAGGACGTCCCCGTACAGCGGCTTGGTGCGCTCGCCCACCCGCGCCTGAACCGACCGATACGAGAGGAGCACGGCGATCAACAATCCGGCCGCGGCCACCGTCACCGCGATCCGGAGTTCCGTCCGCTGGACGGACTCCGCAAGCCAGTCGAGTCCCGCCAGGAGTTCGGACATATCGCTTCGTCTCTCGGCCCCTCGTCCGCGCAGCTTTGAGTATTCGTCGGTCGGCGTCGATCCCCGGTCGACCGCCGCGAGGGTCGCGTTCGCACCTCGAGTCGGTCGCTCACCGGGATCTCACGGACGTCCCGTCGACACCGAGCGACGACCGGTCACTCGCGGTCCGGCGCGCCGACCTCGAGTGCGAGCTGTGCGAGTTCCGCGAACGCCGCGGGCGACATCGCGTCGGCTCGCTTTCGCAGGACGTCGGCGTCGGCGGCGTCGACGACCGCGTCGGGCTCCGACAGCCCGGAGATGTGAGCCGTGTTTCTGATCGCGTTGCGGATCGTCTTTCGTCGCTGGGTGAACAGCGCCTTGACGAATCGCAGGAAGAACTCCTCGTCGTCGACTTCGTAGTCGGGCTCGCGGGGAACCGCGCGAATCACCGCGCTCTGGACCGCCGGCGGCGGCGAGAACGCTTCTTTCGGCACCGATTCGACGATCTCCACGTCCGCGTAGTGCTGGGTGGACACCGAGAGCCTGCCGTACTCGGACGTTCCCGGCCCGGCGACCATCCGTTCGGCGAACTCCCGTTGGAACATCAACACGAGCGGCCGCCCCTCGGGGAGCAACCGGAACGCGATCTCGCTCGAGACGCCGTAGGGGAGGTTCGAGACGGAGGCGGTAAACGCCGGCAGGTCGACGGAGAGTGCGTCCCCCTCTATCACCGACAAGCGATCGGCCTCGATCTCGCGTGCGAACTCCTCGCGAAGGAACGCGGCCAGCTCGCGATCGCGCTCGACGACGGTCACGTGGCCGCCGTTCGTCTCGGCAGCTGCGCCGTCGCCGGCGTCGGTACCTGCGTCGCGTCCCATCGAGAGCAGCCGATCGGTCAGCGCCCCCGTCCCGCCGCCGATCTCGAGGACGTGCGAGGCGTCGGCGTCGATCTCCTCGAGGTAGGTCGGGAGCCGGTCCAGCACCCGATCGTCGACGAGAAAGTGCTGGTCGCGATCCGGATCGCCGCGAACGCCGGCACGGGCGATCAGCGCGTCGGGATCTCTCGGGTTCATCGTCGGTGGTTCGAGTGCGCCGCGTGTAAACGCACCGTCTCGCGGACGACCGCGGCGATCCGTCCGTTCGACGGTCGATCACGCCGTTTCTCGTTCGACGTCGGCCCCGCTCTCACGCCCGTTCGACGTCGGCTCCGCGCTCGCGTCCGCTCGACCGTCGCTGCACCGATGCCCGGTCACCGTCGCTCTCGCATCGCTTACAGCGATTTCTCGATCACGTACCCCCACCGCTCGTAGCCTCGATCCTCGTAGTAGCGGTGTACGTCGGTCTTCTCGAGCGGCGACGCGAGCGCGACGTGTTCGCAGTCGTGTTCGTCGGCCCAGCTCTCGACGAACGAGACGAGTGCGCTCCCGTGGCCCTCGCCCCGACGGGACTCGGCGACGACGAGGTCGTAGAGCCAGGCGTGGCGAGCGTGGTGGAGCACGTCTCGGACGAGAACGCCCGCGACGCCGACGAGCTCGCCGTCGTCGAACCGGCCGAACAGCCGGTAGTCGTCCTCGCCCGTCCACTCGAGGATCTCCTCGGCGTCGGCGTCGCTCCAGAGCTGTTGCATGATCGGGACCGCCGCCTCCCGGTCGGCGTCGGTCGAAAGCAGTCGAACGTCCATACCACGACGTGGAGACCGACGGCGGAAATAGATTACACCGCTACGGAATGTGCTACCGGATGGCTCGGTCGGAGAACTCGACTCCGGTCGGCTACTTCACTGCGTTCGACCCTGCTCTTCGTGGCGGCCGACGAACGTCTGGTACTTCAGGTCGTCGTCGCGCAGTTCCTCCAGGATGCGTTCGACGAGAATGTCGTCGGGATCGTGCAGCCCGGAGACGCGCTCCGACAGCTCCTCGAAGCTCTCGAACGGCTTTCGCTTTCGCTCGTCGAGGATGCCGTTTCGGAGCTTCTTCCCGATTCCCGGCAGGAGATTCAGCTGATGTAGACGCAGGGTGATCGGCTGGGCGTCGTTGTAGAAGTCGACGAACCGCTCTTCGTTCTCCTCGACGACGTCGGCGACGACGTACTCGAGTTCCGATTTCGCACCCGAAGAGAGGTCCTCGTACTCGACGCGGCTGCACTCGGTGACGACGTCGCGCTCGTCGGCCGGCTCGACGACGACTTCGCTGCCGATCGTGAGCCGTTCGTCTTCGTCGAAGGCGACCTGGTAGAGCTGGAAGTCGTCGATCTCGAGTGCGTACCCTGCGGGGGACTTTTCGTACTGCGGTCGTCCGTCGTCCGACAACCCGTGTGCGAGGTAATCCAACACGACCGCGCGGCGAACGTCCGTCCCGTCGCTGTCGGCTTCGCTCATTGTCACTCGATACGGCGACGGCCTACTTAAAGAGTCGGCCCGCTTTCAGGCGTACTGTGCGACGACGTTGAGTATCTCGTCGAGTTCGTCTCCGGACAGCGAGTACCGCTGCTGTGCGTACACCGATCGGAGCTCGTCCCGGTTTCGGGGAATGAGGTTCGCGATCTTGTACGCGGTCGCCTCGTCGACCTTCTCGAGTTCTCGAAGGTCGTCGACGAGGCTCTGTGCTTCCTCGGGCTCGAGGGTCGTAAAGCGGTTGACGTGCTCGATCGCCCGCGCGAGTTCGTACGGCAACTCGCGATCCTCGTCCAGTGCGCGCTCGGCTTCGATGTCGGCGAGGAGTTCCTTGGTTTCCGAAACCGTCAGAAACTCCTCGTCGACGATCTCTTTGAAGATCGTCATACCAGTCTCCGTCTCAGACGCGGTCTTCGGAGCGGTCCTGTGCGCGCAGGTGGGCGGCCGTCACGATCAGCGTCTTCTCCTTGCCGCCGTCTTTGATCTGTACTTTGAACGCCTTCCCCTGTTTCCCGACGACTTCGCCGGTTCGACCGTCGAATCGGGGATGGAACCGACCCTTGTGAACGCTGGGGTCGATCTTCAGGTGTACTTTTTCGCCGTTCTCGTACTGCTGGATCGCGCGCTGGGGCGGGGAGGATCCCCGATCTCGCGGATCGTTCGACAGCTTCTTCCGGGTTCCCTGACGAGGTCCACTGGAGTTGGGCATAGTCGTACGACCCTCTTACTTGGTGACGGTTATAAAACGCACGTTCCGGGTTCGCCGGAATCGGCCGGCCGATTGCTATCACCGGACGGCCGGAGGGACAAACGTAACGTGCGTCGGTGCCGTCGTCGGCGTATGGACGACCCGGACGACGACGACGGGTATCGGTTCGAGACGCGCTCGATTCACGCCGGACAGGACCCCGACGAGGAGACCGGCGCGCTGATGACGCCCATTCACGCCAACTCGACCTACGAACAGGACGCGCCGGGCGAGCACCGCGGCTACGAGTACTCCCGGACCGGCAACCCGACTCGAACCGACCTCGAGGCGAACCTCGCGAGCCTCGAAAACGCCGAGTACGGACGGGCGTTCTCGAGCGGGATGGCCTCGATCAACACCGTCTTGAATCTGCTCTCGGCCGGCGACCACGTCGTGACGGGCAACGACGTCTACGGCGGCACCCACCGCCTCTTCACGCAGGTGTACGAGGAGTACGACCTCGAGTTCTCGTTCGTCGATATGACAGATCCCGAGGCGATCGAGGCGGCGTTTCGTTCGGAAACGGAGCTGCTGTGGCTCGAGACGCCGACGAACCCGCTCATGTCCATCGTCGACGTGGAGGGGGCGGCCGAAATCGCGCACGCGAACGACGCGCTCTGTGCGATCGACAACACGTTCGCGACGCCGTACCTCCAGCGCCCGCTCGATCACGGCGCGGACGTCGTCTCCCACTCGCTGACGAAGTACCTCGGCGGCCACTCCGACGTCGTCGGGGGCGCGCTGGTGACCAACGACGAGACGCTCGACGAGCGCTTCGGCTTCCACCAGAACGCCGTCGGCGCGACGCCCGGCCCCTTCGAGTGCTTTCTCGTCCTCCGGGGTACCAAGACCCTCCCCGTCCGAATGGACCGCCACTGTGAGAACGCCCGCGCGCTCGCGTCGTGGCTGCAGGATCACCCGGACGTCGACCGCGTCTACTACCCCGGACTCGAGTCCCACCCCGGCCACGAGATCGCGCGCCGGCAGATGGACGACTTCGGCGGCATGCTGAGTTTCGAACTCGACGCCACGCTCGAGGAGGCGAGCGCCGTCGTCTCGAACACGGAGGTGTTCACCCTCGCGGAGAGCCTCGGCGGCGTCGAGAGTCTGATCGAACAGCCGGCGCCGATGACCCACGCCGCGATCCCCCGCGATGAACGCCTCGAGGCCGGCCTCACCGACGGCCTGATTCGCGTCTCCGTCGGCATCGAGCACGTCGACGACCTCACCGGCGACCTCGAGCGGGCGATCGACGCGGCGCTTTCCTGATCGCGATCTCCGGTTCCTCGAGGCGCGTTCTCCTCCCGACCCCTTCCGAAAGACGGCTCGGACCGCCTGTCGAACCGACGTATCGGGGCGATCGCGACCGCCCGGCGGATCCACCGGGACCGGCGGACGGCAGGCCGGCTCACTCCTCGACGACCCGTCCCGCGAGATAGTTCCCGATCCTGTCGTTCGTCGCCTGCGTTTGCTTGCAGAAGGTGACGACCCGGTCGTCGTCCTCGCGTCGGTCCGTTTCGATCTCGAGGTGGAGACCCTGTCCGCGGAGGTGTTCGAACAGGACGTCGACCGCCTCGGGACTCGCCCGGACGGTGTGTCGCTCGCCGACCGTCTCTCCCGCCTCGACGGTCAGAATAGACTCCCGCATCGACAACAGGATGGCCTCACCCAGGTCGTGAGCGCGCTCGCGTGCGACCGACTCGGACTCCGCCCACTCGACCGACTGAAACGCCTCGCGGATAAGGCGGCGGAACATGAACGGCTGACCGTAGTCGAACGGGAGCGAGAAGGCGTACGCGAGATCGTCCCGGTTGGAAGCGGCCGTGGTGTACTTCAGTTGCATCGTCCCGTCGGACGACTGCATCACGATCCCCTCGCGACCGTCGGCGTCCAGTCTGTCGACGATCGTCCGAACCGCGTCCGCCTCGTCGATCCCGTAGAATCCGAACGACGGCGTTTGCGGGACGTCGAACCGCTCGTAGCGGGATCGGCGTTCGCGGACGGCGAGGGGATCGCCGGATCGTCGGTCTCGCCAGTCGAACGCCCGAAACGCGAGCGAGTCGACGTCCGGATAGTCGTGGGCCGTGTAGGGGTTCTCCGGACCGATTACCTCCCCGCAGACCATCGCGCTCGGGTGGCGCTCGAACAGCGCCTCGAGGTCGACCAGCCGCTCGAGCATCCGCGTCGTGAACGGACAGATCATCCCGCTTCGCGAGAGCGCGAGGATCTCGCCGCCGACCCGGACGGCGCGGATATTGTAGCCGTTTACCTTCTCCTCGACGACGAACTCGTCGTCGAACGCCGTCGGAATCCCCGACTCGAGGACGAGCGTTCGGGGGACCTTCGGGAAGCCGCGAACCACGTCCCCGTCGATCAGGGCGGTCCCGCGCTCGACGCCGCGACGGTACTCCGACACGTGCCGGTACTCGAGCCCGTCGTAGTCGCGGCGCTCGAGGTGGTCCTCGAGACCCTGGAACGCGGATCGGCCGATGCCGAGCAGTCTGTGGTACTCGGTGTCACCCATGAAGGGACGCTACGGGGACGAGCGGCAAGAAGGCGTACCCGCGGTCCGACGTCGTCCGTCCGTCACTCGCACCCGGCGTCGTCCGCGATCGTTCGCGTCCGAAGTACCGACGTTCGTCCCCGACGTCGCCACCGTCGTCTCGGGGCGCACGTCGTTCGGACCCGACGCCCGAAGCGGAATTCTCATCGGTCTCGAGCGACAACCGTCGTCCCATGCGAATCGAACTCCGCGTCTGTCAACACTGTCTCGACGGCGACCACGCGGGCCACGAGAAGACGGCGCTCCTCCGAGATATGGTCAACTGCGCGGAACGGATCGAGGAGTACAAGGACGTCCTCGACCTCGATGCGGTCCACATCCGAAAGGTTCGCGACGACGAACCGGGCAAGCCCGAAGCGCTGCCGGTCGTGGCGGCCACGATTCAGAACGACCAGATCGTCCTCAACGACACGCAACTCGTCGCCGAGGGCCAGGACGGAAACATGCTGCTGTACGCGAGTCCCGACGACATCCTGACGGTGCTCGCGGGCAACGTCGACGAGATCAGCAAGGCGGTCCACGAGGACGTCACCGTCGAGCTGTCCGATCCCGGTGCACGGATCGTCTCGCAGGCGAACCTCGGTGCGAATCGCGATCGACAGCCCTAGACCGCCGCCGGGGAGAGCGGGCGGGTTCGTCGAGGCTCCGCCAGCATATTTGGTCGTTCGGAACCAAGGCGACGTATGTCAAGCGAGGCGTTCAAACAGCGGTTCGTCCTCGACACGTCGGTGTTTCTCACCGAGGAGATCCGCCGCGACGACGAGTCGCTCGAGGACGCGATCCTCCGGCTGCTCGAGTCGATCGCCAACGCAAGGCTCAACCTGGGGATCTCGTGTTACGTGCCGCCGACGATTCACGACGAGCTGACGACGATGCTCGAGGCGAGGGAGGTCGACGACGAGGTCTACTCGAAGCTGAACACGTGGGTGATCCGCAAACACCCCGACCGCTACGGGGTGGCGATTCCCGCGAACGTCGTTTACAGCTTCGTCGACGAGATGAGCGGTCGGGTCGACCGCGGACTGCGCGTCTCGGAGAAGGCCGTCCGTCGGGCCGAAGCCGCCGCCGGCGAACCGCTCGAGGACCACGAGCACATGACCCAGACGGACGCGGTGATCTCCGACCTCCGCGAGAAGTACCGCGACGCGATGCGACGGGGCGTCCTCGACTCGCGCGAGGACTTCGACCTGCTGATCCTCGCGCGCGAACTCGAGGCGGGCGTCGTCACCGAAGACGGCGGGATCATCGACTGGACGGAGGACTTCGGCCTGCGCTACATTCGCGGTCGGGAGTTTCCGGACCTGCTCGAGCAGTACCTGACGGCGGTGGATCCGAACTCGAAGCGGACGGTGGAGTGAGACGGACGGTTGTCCGTCAATATCGGTCAACCGCAGGACGGTCGCGGTTGCACCGGTAAATCGTTACGCGGGGCCGTACGAGGTCGGCGACGACGAAATCGAGGGCGACCGAGCGCCGTCGCTCACGAATTCGACGTCGAACCGGTTGAAAAACGGCTTCGCGCTAGATGCGACCGACGTTCTCGACGCCGACGCTCTCGACGCCGTCGACCTCGGTGAAGTTCTCCTCGACGGTCTCCGTCCCGCCCGAGCCGTCAGGAACGATCACGGTCGGGTACAGCGCGACGAGGCCGAACGCGACTTCCTCGCGCTCGACGCCGTTGATCTTCGCGCCCTCGGGGAGGGAGCTCTCGAGGCGCTCCTGGAGCGCGTCGAGGTCGATTTCGGGGCTGTTCGGCATCACTTTGATTTTGGCGGCGACTTTTCCCATGGCAGTAATCAGGGGCCGGTGAACCCGCAGTCGGGACACTCATAGAGGTTGCTCTGTTTGCGACACTTGGCACAGCGGTAGATCTGGGCTCCGCAGTCGGGACACTTGAACGCGGCGGCGTTCGTTCCCGCAATGTTGATCCCACAGGAGACGCAGGACCGCGTTCGACGTTCGTCCGTCGTACTCATACCCCTTCTTTCCCGCCCGCCGTTTTTAACGGTTGTCTTTCGACGGCTCGGTGCTGGATCGGAACGCGACGCCGATCCGGCGGCCGATTCGGGCTCACGGCGGCCGACGCGGTCGACTCGTGTCCGCGACCTCGCGCGTCCCCGACCGACCGTCGGCGGAACGCGTTCTCGAGGGTCGTCGAGACCACCGATCGAGGGTGTTTTCTGGGTCAGAAAACGCTCTTCACACTATATACGTACTGCAGCGAAAGAACCGATTGCGGCCTTCCGCATCGAAACACTACTCGATCGCCGGTAGGGCCGTGCCTCTGACACTTCAGTCCCTCCACGCCGGCGAGTGCCGGGCTCCGTCACGACCTGCGCTCGCGCGGCGGGGGATTCCGTCGTCGCGCTCGAACGGGGTTACGGCGACGGCTTCGTTCTCTCGGATCGTCGAGCGTCGGTCGTGATGGCCGACTCGAGCGCGCGGAACTCAACATTCAAACGGATCCCGTCCCTACCTCCGGTGAATGCGCCTCGACGAGTACATCGAGGAACTCGAGCCCGACGAGGAGGCCGAGCGACGTCGCCTCGCGAAGGAAAAGTCCTACGCGATCACCGACCACATCGAGGAGTTCGAGCGTCGGTTCGACGACGCGCTCTCGGGCGACACCCTCGTCGGCTCGACTTCGCCGTCGATCTTCGTCGGGCGCTCGAACTACCCCGACATTCCGATCGGGGTGCTCTCGCCCGTCGGAGACGAGGACGCGGCAGCGGAGTACGTCACCGATGGCGACTGGTACCGCCAGGGGTACGCCATCGACGACGTGTTACAGCGGCGGACCGGGCTGTTGAACTCGAGCAAGCGCGCGAACGTCGACTCGCCGAGCGTCGCGAGCAGACTGGCACCCTCGGTCCACGACGCGTGGGACGGCTTCGTCGGCGTCCAGCGCGAAGTCGCCATCGCCGGCAGGCCGGTCGACCTCGAGATCGGTCTCGACGGGACGCCGGATCTCGGCCTGGAGGCCGGAACCGACGTCGCAACCCCGCGGGGCCCGCGCGCGACCGCTCGCAGCGCGGAACTCCGGGAGAACCCGTACGTTCCGCGACCGGTGAAAAAGACCCTCGAGGACGACGACTGGCAGGCCCAGGGCGCGATGACCTACCTCTACCGGCGCGGGTTCGACGTCTACGACATCAACTCGATCCTCTCGGCCGGCGCGCTGGGGGAGGCGAAACAGCGCCGGCTCGTGCCGACCCGCTGGTCGATCACCGCGGTCGACGACACCGTCGGCCAGTACCTGCGCGGGCGCATCCGGAACGCGCCGAGCGTCGACGAGGTGCAGGTGTGGTCGAACGAGTACGTCGGCAACCGGTACTGGGTCGTCCTCGCGCCCGGCCGCTGGGAGTTCGAACTCGTCGAGATGAAAGCGCCGGGCAGCATCTGGAATCCGGACCCCCACGACGACGTCTGGATGGCGAGCGCCTCGGAGGGCTACGAGGGCCGCTCGGGGTACGTCGAGGAGACCGCGGGCGCGTACTACGCCGCCAGGTTGGGCGTCCTCGAGTACCTCGAGTCGATCGGCCGCCAGGCGAAGTGTCTCGTCCTCCGGGAGGTCTCCGACGACTACTGGGCTCCGGTCGGCGTCTGGCAGGTCCGCGAGAGCGTTCGCAACGCCTTCGACGCGCCGCCCGGCGGCGGGGAGGGGATGGTCGGCGAGTACGGCGCGGCCGAGACGTTCCACGAGGCTGTGGCGACGGTCGCGACCCGGCTCCCCGTCTCGCTCGAGCGCCTCAAACGCAAATCCGAACTCGCCGCCGGATTGCAGTCGAGCCTGGACGCATTCGCCGGCTCGCGACGGTCGTGATTCGGACGGGCCGCCGTCGCCGTGTACCGGTGCGACCGCAGATCGTCCCACCCCGCCGTTGATCCTTCGGCGATCGACTGACGTGATCGGTGACGCGCGGTCGAAATCGCGGGGGAATCGCTTTTGTACGCGCGCGCCCGAACGGGCGTATGGCACTCCCCGGCGACGTCGTCACCCTGCTCGCCGCGCTGTTCATGCTGTTCGGCGTCCCGTTGATCCTGTTTTCGATCATCTTCCTCTACACCGGCTACGTTCGACACGACGCCGAGCGCTACCTCGAGGAACTCGAGGCCGAAGACGGGGAGGTCCTCCAGGCCGAAGACGGGGAGGTCCTCCAGGCCGAAGACGGGGAGGCCCTCGAGGCCGAAGACGGAGAGATCCTCGAGGCGGAGACGGACGAGCGGTAGCGCGCCGTCGATGCGAGTCGCGTATGCGGACTTGGCGTGAGTGCACGCCGACGATTTTCGCGGCGGGTAATTCAGGCCTCGTCCGGCGGCAGCTCCTCGAGCGGCGGCTCCGGCGACGCCGACGCGGCGGTCGTCACCCCGTGCTCGGGGCCGGTGACGGTCGTCGTCCTGGTGAAGACGTTCAGACCGGCTTTGAACATCGCCAGGAGGACGGGCCCGAGAAACAGTCCCATAATCCCCAGCAGGTAGATGCCACCGATGACGCCCACGATGACGACCGCCGGGTGAAGGCCGGAGTCCCGGTCGACGAAGTACGCCCGCAGGTAGTTGTCCACCAGCGAGAGGACGGTGATACCGTACAGGAACAACGCGACGGCGGGCAACGGGCCGCTTTCGAGGACGAGATAGCCGACCGAGGGCGCCCAGACGATCCAGACGCCGACCGCCGGGAGAAAGGCGACGACGATCATGACGACGGTCCAGAACGCGACGTTCGGTACGCCGAGGAGGTAGAGGCCGATTCCGCCGAGCACGCCCTCGATCACGGCGACGAGCACGTGGCTCTTGATCACGGCCCACGTGACGGCGTCGATCTCCGCGAACAGTTCCGTCCGGACGTCGTCCTCGAGCGGAACGACCTCGCGAAGCCACGCGAGAAACGTCTCCCCGTCGGCGAGCAGGTAGTACAGCACGAAGACGAAGACGATCAATCCGAGCCCCATCTCGATGCTGCTGTTGACGAGTCCGGCCAGCTCGAGCACGGCGAGCTCGAGGGCGTTCGAGAGCGCCGAGTCGATCTCCGTGAGGAGAGCGGTTTCGATCGATCGGATCTGTTCGTCGGCGAGCCCGAGATCCGTCCGCGCGATCTCCCGGAGCCGATCGACGAGGCTCGCGCCGTCGACGGCCGCGAGAAAGGAGGCGACGGTCTGGAAAACCACCAGCGAGACGAGCAAGAGCGGAACGACGACGCCGACGATCGCGAGCGCTGTGAGCGAAAGCGCCGCGAGCTGCGACCCGAGTCGCGGTTCGAGGCGTTCGTACGCCGGGTAGAGGACGAACGCGAGAAACGCGGCGGCCATCAGGTACTGCAAGAGCGGCGCGATCAGCAGGGACGCGACCGCGCCGAGAACGACGAGCAGTAGCACGAAAAACGCCGTTCGAACGTCCATACGATCCGATGCGTCGGTCGATACGTAAACGTTGACCTTTCGGATCGTCGAAACGAGGGTACGAACGTCCCTCCCGTTGAATCGCACCCGAGTGCCCTCGAGTGCCGAAAGGTGCCGAGTGCGCGCGCCGAATCGCTCCCCGTCGCGACGGACCGTCGCTCGAGGCGGTGAACGGTGAGCGTCGGACTCGTCTCGCACCTATCGGATCGCCCGGAGGACGTCGTCGGTCGCACCCTCGACGTCGCGCGGAAGGCGACGGATGTCCCAGGCGACGTCGCTGACGACGTGCGCGTAGAGGACGACGCCGGTTACGATCGCGAGCGTGACGTCGACGACTGCGACGAGGGGAACGAGGACGCCGAGTATCGCGAGGTGGCTCAACAGCCGCGACAGCACGCCGACGTCGCCCGTCTCGAAGATGCGCGTCTGATCGACGACGGCGGCGGTCGGGTTCGAGAGACAGAATCGAACCGCGTCCCAGCTCCCCGTTCTGTACCGCGCGATGACGAAGTGATCGAGGTCGACGAAGACGCCCAGCGCGATCCCGTAGGCGACGACGGCCGCGGCCGGAGCGGATCGACCGGCGACGGACGCCGCCGGAAGAACGACGACGAGCGCGGCGGCGACGACGAGCGAAACGAGCGCGTGGTGTTTCGAGTGCATCTGACGGTTCTGCGTTCACGGACAGGTGCCAGGCACAAAACCGTCCCGCCGACGCCCGCTCGAGGATCGAAGCGCGGCGGACGGCGAACTCGCTCACCCGGCGAAGCCGGTCAACAGCCACTCGCCGTTGTCGCTGTCGTCGTCGCCGATACTCGGCGCGCTGACGAGGACGAACGCGCTCTCGTCGTTCCCGTTGCGGATCTGTCGGGTCGACTCCGGCGGAATCCAGAGGGCGTCGCCGGTCTCCATCTCGACGGGATCGTCGTCGACGACGACGGTCGCGCTGCCCTCGATGAGAACGTACACCTCCTCGTGGTCGTTGTCGCTGTGGTCGTGCGGGCGGCTCTTCCAGCCCGGATCGCACCGGGCCACCGTCACGCCGACCTGTTCGGTCTCGAGCGGATCGCTCAGAAAGTGCATCGCGCTCGAGACCTGGTCGACGTCTTCGTAGTTCACCTTCCGGTAGGTCATACCCGTCCCTTCGCTCGGATAACAGTAAAACTACGCGTTCCGGGACATCCTCGTACTGTTCGTTGTAACGATTCGTCGGGACAACCACAGGGCGATCGCGATTGCACGGTAACGACGTACAACAACCCGTGTCAGAACGCGAGCGCCGCGGCGAACTCGTAGTCGTAGACGTGATTGAGCAGCAGGTAGGTGACGATGCCGAGGACGAGACTGAGGATCCACGAACCGGCGGCGATTCGGCCGACGCGTGCGTGTGAAGTGTGCTGAAGTTCGGTCGGCGTGTGGGTTAGCCCGAGGATCAGCGCGTAGAGGACGACGGGGACGGCGACGATCGAGAGCACGATGTGGATCGCGAGCATGACGAGGTACGCGTAGTACACCGGATCCGGGCCGTCGAACAGTTTCTCGCCGCCGCCGCCGACCCTGACGAGATAGACGACCAGAAACAGGAGGATCAGCGCGAACGCACCCGTCATCGCGAGCCGGTGTTTCTCGATTTCGCCGGCCCGAATCCAGCGCCAGCCGAGAACGAGCAGTACCAGGGTCGCCGAGTTAATCACCGCGATAGCGTGGGTCAACGCGTTGATCTGGGCGTTCGTGAGATCCGGATAGATCGGTAACTCGAGGACGAACGTCCCGATTACCAGCGCGTAGCCGACGATCGTCAGCAGGATCGTCACGCCGATCGGTCGATCCCGAAGCCGCCGCCTCGCGCCCGCTGTTGCCATTGGCGAACGTTCGAACGGGGGCCGTATCTGTCTTGCTGTTCGACTCGAGCGCTCGACCGTCAGGTCTCCGCAGTCGAGCGATTCGCACCCGACTCGTCGAGCGATTCGAACGGTTACCCGTCGAGCGGATCGACACCGCCGTCGGACTCGAGCGTCACCGACCCGTTCGCCTCGATCGTGACGTCGTATCCGCAGTAGATAAACGAGACGGAGCCGCCGGATCGTCGACGCCCGTCGGGGCGCGTCCCGAACAGCGAGTCGAGCGCGTCCGGATCGACGACCGCGTGCAACGGCTCGTATTCGGGAGGTCGCAACTCCTCGGGCGGTACTCCTTCGGCGCGAGCGACGCTCTCGACGACCGCTCTGCTCGGTGATCTCTGGACCGTCTCGTCAACGCTATTGCCGCCACCCTCCATCGTATCTCTCCAGTTTCGGACCGGGTCGAATAAAGCTGTCCTTCCGAACCGACGCCTCAGCGGCGACGTCCGCCGAAACCTTCGGTATCGAAGGTCTACTCGATTCGTATCGCCGGCTTTCCGGGCCGCGCTTTCGTCGCAAGCGCTCCGTCCCTGGATGCGCGCCGGACGACGACGTCGGTGTCGAACTCGTCGACGACGAGCCACCGTGCGCGCTCGAGCAGCGCGTACTCCTCGTCGACCGTGAGTGCGCGATCGATGCCGTTTCGCCGGCTCCGTTCGAGCAGTTCGCCGGCGAACGCCGTCACCGTCTCCCGATCCGGCGTCTCGACGGACGCCTCGAGTAGCCGATCGACCGCAGCGGATACTCCGTCGGCACCCGACTCGTCGAGAACCTCGCGCAGGCGGTACTTCCACTCGCTGGCGACGACGAGTTTGATCCGGTCGGGTTCGTCGATCGCCGCGACGTCGACGATGTCGCGAACGTCCTCGAGCGTCGTCTCGACGAGTCTCCGCTCGAAGGCGCGCCCGGAGACGTCAGTTTCGGGGACGGGCCAGTCGGCTTCGACGACCAGCCCCTCCCCCCGAAGCTTGTTCCACAGTTCCTCGCCGAGGTGGGGTGCCATCGGCGAGATCATGGCCGCGAGTGACAGGAGCCCGCGACGATAGATCTCGCCGTGGGGTGCGTCGTACTCGCGGTACCGTCGGAGGAGACGCGCCAGCTCTCGGATCTCGGTCGCGGCGCGGTGGAACCGGAACCGGTCGTACTCCTCGGTGACGACGGCGATCGTCCGATCGATCTCGCGCGTCAGGTACTCGTCGTGACTGCGGACCTCGACGCGGGTGTTCGTCTCGTCGACGAAGTCGGTCGCCATCCGATAGAGCGTCTGCTGGAGGTCGTAGGCACCGCGGACGTTGTTCGCCGTCCACTCGAAGTCCTGTTCGGGGTGTGCCGCAGAGAGGACGAACAGTCTGGTCGTCTCAGCGCCGTATTCGTCCGGCGAGACGACGTTGCCCTTGGAGGTCGACATCTTCTCGCCGTCGTAGAGCACCGTCCCCTGGCTGACGAGTTCCTCGACCGGCTCGCGGTGATCGAGCAACCCGAGATCCGCAAGCGCCCGCGTCATGAACCTGATGTACAGCAGGTGTAGGATGGCGTGTTCGTCGCCGCCGACGTAGACGTCGATCGGCAACCACTCGTTCGCCCGCTCGCGGTCGAACGGAGCGTCCGCGAGGTCGGGCGAGAGAAACCGCAGGAAATACCACGACGAGTCGACGAACGTGTCCATCGTGTCGGTCTCGCGTCTGGCCGGCCGACCGCACTCCGGACAGTCGGTGTGGCGAAACGAGTCGTGCTCCTCGAGCGGGTTCCCCGTGGTCCGGACGAACTCCGGCAGCTCCACCGGGAGCTCCTCGTCGGGGACGAGGACGTGGCCGCAGTCGTCGCAGTGGACGACGGGGATCGGCGTCCCCCAGTAGCGCTGTCGGGAGATGAGCCAGTCCCGGAGGCGGTAGGTGACGTCCTCCTCGATGGCTGTGCTCTCTTCGAGCAGCCGCCGTCGGGCCGTCTCGCTCTCGAGGCCGTCGTATTCGCCGCTTCTCTCGAGGATTCCCCCACTCGTGTAGGGCGTTTCCTCGAGATCGACGTCGACCGGCTCGTCTTTCGGCGCGACGACGCCCTCGATCGGCAGATCGTGCTCGAGGGCGAAGCCGTGATCGCGCTCGTTGTGCGCCGGGACGCCCATCACCGCCCCCGTTCCCACGTCCTCGAGTACGTAGCCGGCGACGTACACCGGGAGCTCCTCACCCGTGAGCGGGTGGGTCGCCGTCGCGTCGGTTTCGACGCCCGAGAAGCCGACCTCGTCGGGTCCTCGATCGCGGACCCGCTCGACGTAGGCCGCCACGTCGTCGTCCGCGTCGGCGAGCGATCGGGCCAGGTCGTGACCCGGCGAAACCGCGAGGTACGTCGCCCCGTAGATCGTCTCGGGACGGGTGCTGAAGACAGCCACGGACGTCTCGCCGTCGGATCGATCCGAACCCGTCTCCGGAAGCGACACCGTGAACTCGATTCGCGCACCCTCCTGACGGCCGATCCAGTTGCGCTGTATCTCCCGGACGCCGTCGGGCCACCCCTCGAGGTCGTCGAGCCCGTCGTACAGCTCCTCGGCGTAGTCAGTGATCGTGAAGAACCACTGGTCGAGCTCTCGTCGCCCGACGGGCGTCTCGCAGCGCCAGCAGACGCGGTCGCCGTCGCGGCTCCCGGCTTCGCCGGCCACCTGGTCAGAGGACTCGGAGTCCTCGCGTTCTTCGACCTGCGCGTCCGCGAGCACCGTCTCACAGTCGGGACACCAGTTGACGGTCGCCGCCTCGTACTCGACGAGTCCGGCCTCGTAGAGGCGCTTGAACAGCCACTGGTTCCAGCGGTAGTAGTCGGGCTCGCAGGTCGTGATCTCGCGCGACCAGTCGTAGCCGAACCCCATCGTCTCGAGCTCCTCGCGCATGCGCCGGATGCACGCCTGCGTCCAGGACTCCGGATCGCTCGCGCGCTCGTGGGCGGCGTTCTCCGCGGGGAGGCCGAACGCGTCCCACCCCATCGGGTGGAGGACGTCGTCGCCTTGCATCCGTCTGTAGCGGGCGTACGCGTCGGAGATCGCGTAGTTACGGACGTGTCCCATGTGAAGCGTCCCGGAGGTGTACGGAAACATTCCGAGGACGTACGTCGGGTTCGACGCGTCCGCGGACAGTTCGTAAACGTCGTCGCGTTCCCAGACATACTGCCAGAACTCCTGCACCTGCGCGTGATCGTAATGACTCGACATTGGGACTCCGTTGTCCACCACTGGGCGTGCCGGCTATATCATTGTTCGGCCGCTTCCGGAGTCGCGAGACCGCTGAATCGAAACGCGCCCAGTCGTCGATCCGGGTCGCCAGTCGCGATCAGACGCGGTCCCGATCCCGCTGTGGGCCGAGATTAACAAAGGCGACGGATCGAGTGGTCGAACTCGATGTCCACACACCTCGAGGAGCCGACCGATTCGATCGGGATGATCCTCGTGTTGACGCTGGTCGTTCTGCTCGCATTCGGCGCGGTGGCCGTCGCGGTCGGTCCCGACGTCGCGTCGAACGGCGCGACGGCGGTCGACGAAGACGACGATCCGGCCGCCGATCGCGAACGGACGACGGACGACGGATCGTCCCAGGGAGTCGACGGGACCGTGTCCGACGACGACTCGGAGTCCGTCGTCTCGACCGACGACGCGATCGGCGCAACGGAGGACGATCCCGCCGAGACCGACGCGGAAAGCCAGCCCGTCGACGACGGCGGCGACGAAGACGCCGAACCCGACGGCGTAGCCGGAGACGGAGCCGACACCTCGGACGAGGAGTCCGACCAGTCGAGCGACGAGCTCGCCGACGAAATCGATCCACCGAGCGACGACCCGGCCGACGGTGCTGACGCGTCCTCCGGCGAAACCGACTCGACCGCAGAGGACGACACCGTCCAGACCGACGACGCCGGTTCCGGCGATGAAGCGGCCGACCCCGACGGAGACACGTGGACGTTCGACGATTCCGTCTTCGGGCAAACGGACGGACCGCTGGACGAAGCCGAATCGAACGGTCCGCCGATCGACGTCGGTCCGCCAGACGACGTCGGTCCGCCAGACGACGTCGACCTCCCCGGGGAGGGTCCCCCCGACGACGCCGGCCCGTTCGGCGGCTGATCGGCTCTCGAGCGCGACTCGAGTGCGAGTACTCGGGACCGCAACCGTTGGGAGCCCGGACCGACGCCGTCGAGCGTCGTGGTCGAGTCCGACGCCGGGCTCACCGGGCCCCTGCCGGGGTTCCAGTTCGGACGCCGCGTCCGGCGGCGTAGGCGATGTAGGCGGCCAACAACGCGGCGACGATTCCCGTGACGACGTTACTCCAGATCAACCCTTGTGCGGCGATCTCGAGTCCCTCCATCGCGAACTGGCCCTCGAGTGCGAAGGGAGCGACGAGCGTCCACAGCGCGAGCAGTGCGACGAGCGACATCACGCCGGTGCTGGTCGGGTGAGCCGTCACGATGCGATAGTAGTTGTACCCTGCGAGCAGGAAGATCGCCCCGCCGACGACCACGTTGTTCCAGGTCAGTTCGGCCGCCGCCTCGTAGACGAACGGAGAGACGGCGATCCACAGGCCGATCAGGGAGACGATTCCGCTGAGCCACTTCTGTCCCCCCGGTTCGCCCTGGCCTTGCGTCTGTGCGTCTCCGGTCCGTTCCGGATCGGTCGTCGTTGATTCGCTCATAGATGATCGCCACTCGAGCGTCCGCCGAGACCGGTCAAAAAGCGCCGTGACCGTTCCAGCCGTCGCGTCGAAAACGACCACCTACCGACGCGAACGCCCGTCCACCGACTCGAGATTTGCATCGACCAAGAGGGCATTTACGAACCGCTAATCCATCGCTTTCGGCCCCGTCGCGCCGGAGTTAAGACTCTATTACTCCAGCGACCGCGATTCGACCCACCGGTTCGGCGCGTCGCTCGAGCCAGAACGGGGCGAGCGTGAGCGTGACGCGGCGCTTACTCGTCTCGACCATCTTGCGGTCGAAGCGCGGAAACGGCTTCCGAACGAACCGGTATCGGCACGAATCGTCCCATCCGACACGCTCGCGTCACAGGAAGCCGCAATAGTAACCGGAATCGACGACGAGATTGCCAAGCGTTAAGTCCGCCGATCCGGTGACACCGAACGAATGTCGCTCGATCGGTGGAAGTCAGGCGTCGCCGCTGTTCGAGCCCGCTGGGCGGGGCTCGAGCGCGACTGGCAGAGCGTGGTCGTCGCCACGGCGATCGTCGCCACGACCGGGGCGCTCGAACTGCAGATTCCCTGGTGACGAATGGTCGTCCGTCGGATGCTTCCGGGGCTCGCTCTGCTGTGTCTCGGTGCGTTTTTCGCACGGGCCGTCGCTCCGGTCGTCGGTTTCAACCACCTGCTCCTGGCGATCGCCCTCGGGTTCGTTCTGGCCAACGGGATCGGCGTTCCGGCGCGACTCGAGCCGGGTGTTTCGACGTACGGCCTCTGGCTCGGTGCCGGAATCGTCCTCATGGGCGCGTCGATCTCGCTCGAGGCGATCCGCGAGGCTGGCGCGGTCGTTCTACTCGCGATCCTCGTCGCGGTCGGAACGACGGCGCTCCTGGTCGAACTCCTCTCGCGATTCGTCTTCGGATTGGCCGATCGACTCGGCTCGTTGCTCGCGGCGGGAAGTAGCATCTGCGGCGTCTCGGCCGTCGTCGCCGTCGCCGGCGCGATTCGCGCCCGAGAGGAACAGGTCGCCTACGCCGCGGCGACGGTGTTGCTGTTCGACGCGCTGACGATCGTCGTCTACCCGATAATCGGCGAACTGCTCGGTCTCCCGGGACGGGTGTTCGGCATCTGGGCCGGAATCAGCATGTTTTCGACGGGACCCGTCGTCGCAGTCGGCTTCGCCCACTCCGACGCGGCGGGCCAGTGGGCGACGGTCACGAAACTCGCGCGCAACGCGCTGATCGGCGCCGTCGTCCTCGCGTACGCGGGCTACTACGCCCGCGACGCGAATCGCGGAGACGGCGGACGGAACGCCCCGTCCGTCGACGGCGCGCGTGCGACCGTTCGAACGCTGTGGAACGAGTTTCCGAAGTTCGTTCTCGGCTTCCTCGCGCTCGCCGGACTGTCGAGTCTCGGCGCGTTTTCGACGGCGCAGCAGGCCTCGATCGAGAGCGCTTACGACTGGCTGTTTCTAATCGCGTTCGTCGGTCTCGGGACCGAAATTCGACTCGGCCAGCTGCGACGAACCGGCGTCACGCCCGCTCTCGTCGTGTTGGTCGCGTTGCTCGTGGTTAGCTCGCTGTCGCTCGCGGTCCTTCTCGTCGCCTTCGGATCGTCGTGACCGGCGACCCGTCGTCCCGTCGACTATCGAACCACGTCCGAGGATTCGGCAATATTGTCTCCTTTCCGGATGTGCTCGAGTGGGAAATACGGGACGATTGCGGATGTCGCGCGACCGAGCCGTCATCCAGCGTCCGCTCCCTCGAGTTTCGACTGCCCCCGGTCGAACTGGTGCGGTCCAGCGAGTCGCGTTCGACACTGCCCCTCCCGGCGACCAGACCCACACGGCCGGAGGGTCCGGCAATGTGTGTACCTTCCGTACTGTATTGACTCAGATACTACAATTATATAGCGTACGTGTGAAAAGGCAGCAATATGTCCGCGAGTTCTGAGAGAGACAAGGACGTTCTCCTCATGCTCTTTGCCGTTCAGTGTACGCTGCTCGTGTACGCGATGCCCGCCTGGACGTGGCCGCTACTGCTTTTCCCGGCACTACTCACCGTCCAGGTGATGAGAGCGGAATACCACCGCCGACTCGAGGAGCTTCCAGAGAGGAGAGAGGTCGATCCGTGACGATATTTGGGACTCACGGAGCTGTTCGCCGCAGAACATATTTCGCACTCACGGAGCTGTTCGTCGCAGAATAGTCCCGGGCGGATGAGATATCACAAGTATCGAATCCCATTTGACGTGAGTGGTATCGAATCCTGAATATGTGAAGGCGCTATTGTAAGTCGCCAAACTTTAGAGCGGACTTCAGACAACGAAAATGCCAATCGACGACCCTCAGAACTTCAAGGCCCAACTCCGGAATCAGCGTAAAAAGGTGAAGGAACTCGACTGCAATGACGACATAGACGCGATAGAAGACTACATTAAGCGGGTGAAGAACAAGCAAACCTCCACGCTCATCAACCACATATCCTGCCTCCGGATACTATCGGAACACGCCGAGAAATCACTCCTCGAACATAACGGAATCGAGATGGACGAACTCATTATCGACATCTCAAATGAACGTGGATGGTCCGATGGGACCCAGCGAAATTACGAGAAATCGGTCCGGCAGTTCTACAGACATTCCGGACGCAACAATGACGCGGACGAAATCGAATTCACCAAAGTGGACCAGAAGAAAATCAAAAAGGAAGATACCCTGAGTGCCGAGGAAATCAAGGAACTGCTCACCGAATGCGCACGGATGGACCGTGACCGCGCGATGATATACCTGTTGTACGAGACGGGTGCCCGACTCAGTGCGGTGCTATCACTCCGTGTGAAAGACGTCCGATTCGGTGAGGGGCCGGGCGGTTCAACACTCATCAAATTCAACGAAGAAGCGAAAGGGCTGAAAGGTGCGCACGATCACGAAGTCATCGTCAAACCCTCAGAGGTGTTTCTGGAGAATTACATCAACCGGGAGCATCCCGACCCCGAAAACCCCGACGCACCATTCTTCTGCGTGACGCGAGACCACTACCAAGCGGGAGGCGACAATTCCCTCATCCCTTCGTTCTTCCGACGCCGATTGAAACGCCTCGTCGCGGACAGCAACATCCCGGAGGAGAAAGCAAACCCACACAACTTCAGACACTCGCGCGTCACGCAGATGCGCCTCGAAGGCTACTCCGACCGGCAGATCGCAGACCATATGAACTGGGGGCCGAACAGCGAGCAGTTTGATATCTACGACCACACTGACGACGAAGACCGGCACGCGGAGATGGCGAAGAAAATGGGACTCGACGTCGAGGATACCGAACTCCGCGAACCAATGTTAGACAACTGTCCCCGGTGCAACTACACCATCGACGACTGGCTCCAATGGTCGCAATGCCCCCGGTGTCAAGCCCAACTAAAATTCTACAGGGAACCCCACTGGTTAGAATACAGCATCGAAATACTCGGGCCGGATGACCCAATCATCCACCATCTGCGAGAACAACCGCACCTGATATACGACGACTATGACATGCTACCGGAATCCGTTCGAGAAGAGATAGAAAACGCGATGTATGAAGACTCAATCAGATTAGAGACCGACATTGCGCGGGGATTAACCGACGAGGAATGGGCAACAGACGTCGTCCTACCCATGTACAAGTAACTCTATATAACCTGATCTCAGTGTCGTGTACGCGTTGACCAGCAACTCCGGGTGCTCCACGATGGCGCAGATGAGAGCACGGCAAATAGAGAGATCCTGTGCCCGCCGTGGTTAGCTAGTAACTTGTTCCCGCTGCACTTCCTCGACCTTCTGGAGCAATAGATTCGGGTTCTCAATCGCAACCCGGATAATAGCCGTATGGATATCGGTCATACGGGCTTCCCAAAGTTCGTCATGTTCTAACTCTAATCGAGTGAGAGCGCGGCGGAACGCTCGACGATCGTGTAACCGGAGTGTGGCTGGTTCTGACATATACTAATCAACTAATTCCAAGAATAAAGGTATGTGCGTATAATCATAAGCATGGTCGTTAACCTCGATTGTTTCGAGAGCGCACCCCCGGCCCCGGGAGGCGGCCGGGGAGCAGGGAGTCGAGATCGACACGGACGTTACCATCGGGCAGGTCGCCAACTCGATCGTCGTGTACGCCGAGGACCTCGACGTCGACCACATCGTGATGGACAGTCACGGCCGGTCCGGGGCGAGTCGGGTGCTTCTCGGAAGCGTCGCGGAGACGGTGACCCGTCGGTCGCCCGTCTCGGTGACGATCGTCCGATAACTGGGTTTCCGGGGGTCCCGACCCGAAAACCGCCGGCCTCCGTTCAGACCGTCTAATTCCGCGACGGGCGTTCAGATATCTCTGCGGACGAAGACGACGGTGGCGACGGCCACCAGAGCGATAAAGGCCGCCAGCAGAACCCCGGCGTCGAGGAACGCGTACTCCTCATGGACGAGGATCGCCGTCTCGTCGAAGTACCGACTCGGAGTCAGCGCGCCGATCCACTCGACATCCTCGTCCAGTCTGGAAAAACTGTCGACCAGCCAGAGGAAGATGACCGCGCCCAGCGCGAGGAGTCTGGCGGTCCGTGCGCGATCGAGCAGGACGGAACACAGTAGCCCGATGCCGGCACAGACCAGCAAGTACGGGATCGAGAGGACGTGTACCATCGTGATCGCGACGGGATTCATCGTCTCGTCGATCGCAACCGAACCGACGAAGACGATCACCGGAATGGCGACGTTCAGCACGACGAGGGGGACCCAGAGTGCGGCGACCTTCTGGAGCAACACCGATTCGCGCGAGATCGGGTTGGAAAGTGTGAGGTCCATCCGGCGCTCGCGAACGTCCTTCGCGATCGTTCCAGCCCCGAGGTACGCGAAGTAGACGCCAAGGAGGACGACCCAGAAGAAGGCGTAGATTTCGGCGGCGATGAACCCCTCGATCGTGTGCAGTTCGTCGAGCCCGAAGAACTCGAACATGTACTCCGGGAACGCCTCCACGAGTTCCTCCGCGTCCTCGGCGAATCCGGGGAAGATCGAGTAGTAAAATGCCGACAGCAGGGCGAACGCCCCCGTCAGGACGAGGGAGCTCCGGACCAGTTTTCGAGACTCCAGTCGCAGGATGGCCGTCTTCGAGGTGTCGTTTGTTCCGATCATGGTTAGATGCCCCTGCGAACGAACGCGATCGTCGCGACGGCGAGAAGGGCGAGGAACGTGACCAGGAGGATCGTCGCGTCCACGAGCGTATACTCCTCGTGGACGAAGATCGCCGTCGGATCGAAGTATCGACTCGGGGTCAGCGCGCCGACCCACTCGAGGTCCTCGTTCATCTCGGCGAGCCCGTCCACCAGCCAGAGGAGGAAGACGGCGCCGATCGCGCCGGTCTGTGCGCTCTCGGGTCGATCGAGCGCTACCGACAGCACGACCCCGATACCGGCACAGACGAGCAGGTAGGGGGTCGAGAGCACGTGGGCCATCGTCAGGACGAGGGGGTCAATCGTCTCGTCGAGAACGACCGAACCGGCATACAGGACGGCGAAGAGCCCGACGCTCAAGACGACGAGGGGGACCCAGAGCGCGGCGATCTTCTGGAGGACGACTGACTCCCGCGAGACGGGGTTCGAGAGCGTGAGGTCCATCCGGCGCTCGCGAACGTCTCTCGCGATCGTTCCCGCCCCGAGGTACGCGAAGTAGATTCCGACGAACACCTCCCACAGGACGGCGTAAACGTACGAGGCCAGGAATCCCTCGAGCGTGTGGATCGCCTCGAAGCCGAACATCACCACCATCAGTTCCGGATACGCCTCCTCGAGCAGCTCGGCCTCGTCCGCCAGAGAGGGAAACACGGAGAGGAGGAAGGCGGCGAGCAGCGCGAACGCGCCGGTGAGGGCAACCGCGCCGCGAAGGTGCTTCGCCGACTCGAGTCGGAGGATGGCCGTCATCGATCGGATCAGCCCTCGCCGTAGTAGTGCTTGAAGACGTCGTCCAGTTGCGGGTTGGCGATGTCGAGGTTCTGGACGTCGTACCGGACGAGGTGTTCAAGCAGCGCGTTGTAGTCGCCGGTGTAGGTGAACTGGACCGAATTGTCGACGACCTCGACGTCGATCATCTGGTCGGTGAGGAACTCCGCTTCGTCGACAGGCTCCGCGAGGTGGACCCACACCTGCTTGCCGCTACGTTCGAGCAGCGACTCGATATCCTCCAGGGCGACGAGTTCTCCGTCCCGTATGATGCCGACGCGGTCACAGACGCGCTGGACTTCGCTGAGGACGTGCGACGAGAAGAACACGGTCGTTCCCGCGTCGCGTTCCTCCTCGAGGAACTTGTGGAGTCGGTCCTGCTTGAGCGGGTCCAGACCCGACGTCGGCTCGTCCATGATCACGAGGTCCGGATCGTGCATGAACGCCTGGACGATTCCCAGCATCCGTCTGTTCCCGGAGGAGTAGGTCTCGATCGGCTTCTCGAGGGGCGGATGAAACAGCTCCAGCAGCTCCTCCCGGCGCTCGTCGCCGCGCATTCGGGCGAAGTGATCGAGCGCCTCGTTCCCGGTTAGTCGGTCGTCGAATCCGAGCGTGTCCGGAAGGTATCCGATATCGGCCTTCACTTCGGTGAGCGCTCTCCGGTCGCGGATGTCAGCACCGAGTACTTCCGCCGTTCCCGACGTCGGCTTGATGAGTCCGAGCAACAGTCGAATGGTCGTCGTCTTTCCCGCCCCGTTAGGGCCGAGGTAGCCGAAAATCTCGCCGGTCTCGACCGCGAAGCTGACGTCGTCGTTCGCGACGGTCTCCCCGTACCGTTTGGTCAGGTCCTCGAGCTTGAGAACCGCCGGTTCTTGGTCCGATTAAATCGCGGGTTCTTCGATTTGCGCACACATACTTCGACACTGGAGACCGCCTTGGGAGCCGCTACAGTCGCCTCGCGCTCATAGAACGGTGGCCGACTAATAAGTGTACGTGGGACTTCAGGTCCGCCTCGGGATTACCCGTGGGCGATACCCCGTAGAAAGGTTCGCAATGCGCTCCCGGAGGACTACGACTCCCTCTTCGCGCTAATCGACGCGACTGAAGAGTGACGAACTCAGAAAGCGGTCCACCCGCCGTCGACCGGAATGTTCGCTCCGGTGATGTACGAGGCTCCGTCGGAGGCGAGAAACGCCGCGAGCGGGGCGATCTCCTCCGGTTCGGCGGCCCGATCCATTGGCGTCCTCGTCCGGACGAATTCGTAGAACCGCTCGTCTTCGAGCAGGTCCTCGGTCATCGGCGTTCGGACGAACCCGGGACAGATGCCGTTGACTCGGACGCCCTCCGTGGCGTAATCGACGGCGACCTGCTGTGTGAAATTGACGATACCGCCTTTCGATGCGGAGTACGCGGCTGCGCCCTTCCCGCCCCGGAGTCCGTAAATCGATTCGATATTGATTATACACCCCTCGGATTCGAGGAGGTGAGGCAACGCTGCTTTCGAGGTGTGCATCACGCCGTCGAGGTTGACGTCGATGACTTTGCGCCACTCTTCGAGGGACATCTCTCCGAGTGCCGCCTCGCTACCGATACCGGCACTGTTCACCACGATATCGAGTCCACCGTACTCGTCGACGACGCCCTCGACGAGCGTCTCGACCTGGTCGTACTCTGAAACGTCACACTGTCGGAACTCGCAGCCGATCTCCTCGGCAACTTCTACCCCTCGCTCTTCACCTCGGCTAGCGATTACTACCTCGGCTCCTTTCTCGACGTACTCAGCTGCAATTGCCTTCCCAATGCCTGCCGAACCACCCGTGATAATCGCGATCTTCCCGTCTAGCATACCGTGAGGAACGGCGATTGCGCCTATAATTCATGGTGTCTCTCTCCTCAAGGACTGCTTTGACGGCCGTCGCCACTTCGTGGAATCCGTTCATGTTGAGCGGATCAGTCGTCACGAACACCCCACGTTCGTCCGCGATGAGCCGGGTGACGTATCCCCACTCGAAGACGCGAATCGTGAACTCGTACTCGCCGAGTTCGGAGCCACCGTAGGTCTGCTGGGAAGTGAACCCGAGTCGCTCGTTCGCGACGAACCGATCGAGGTCGGCGTCCTGTTCCAGATCGTCCCGGAGGTACAGCTGCTCGTAGTCGTCAGCGGTGAAGTACGTGATACTGCGCAGTTCGTCGCCGATAGCGGTTCGACAGACGCTGACCAGTTCCGATGCGAGTTCATCGGTGTTATCGGGCATCGACATGCGTGGACGTACGACGAAAAGGCACATATAGGGCGTTCCCGAAATCGGCACCGAGCACGACAGAACCCCCGCGGAGTCGGAAATTCGGCCGTTGACTCGAGTTACGTGCTGAGCGAGGACCGTTTGGACCCCGTTCGAGACGACCCGTGCCTGAACGTGACCGGTACGGCGGGGTTCCGTTTTATTGCCTTCATCGTAGAACGCAGTATCGGACGTCGCGGCCGCCGCTCCCGCAACCGGACGTCGGGGTCGGCGTTCCCGCACCACAACGGAGGATTAGACAATGCCATCACACGTTCTCGTTCCGACCGACGGGACCGAACACTCCACCGCCGGCCTCGAGTACAGTCTCGCGTCGTTCCCGGACGCTTCCGTCACCGCGCTGTACGTCGTCGACCCTAGTCATGACGATATTCGTCTTTAGCTAAGACTCACACCTCGGTTGCGTAGCGGTAGCGAGCGTCTCTTGTAACACTGGCCGTTGCTGGTGGATCTTCTGTGCGTCGTCGATCAACCGGTCGAGCAGCGGTGGCGGCGA